>CAVBGK010000046.1:0-13398 GCA_963594995.1 Bacteroidaceae bacterium | reverse complement strand
CGCGAGCTGGGTTCAGAACGTCGTGAGACAGTTCGGTCTCTATCTATCGTGGGCGTTGGAGTTTTGAGTGGTGCCGTCACTAGTACGAGAGGACCGTGATGGACAGACCTCCGGTTTGCCAGTTGTGCCGCCAGGCGCACCGCTGGGTATCTGAGTCTGGATTGGATAAGCGCTGAAAGCATCTAAGTGCGAAGCCAGCCGCGAGATGAGAGCTCCATTGAGGGTCGTCATAGACGATGACGTTGATAGGACGCAGGTGTAAAGACGGCGACGTCAAAGCCGAGCGTTACTAATTGCCCGAACACTTTTCTATGTGAAGTTCATAGTTTCAACTGTAGTTAAGTCTGAATGAATGTAGAATTTACATGATTCATTATCTTACGTTTGCTTGTGTGCAAATACGTCATAACCCATTATCAGGTGGTTATTGCGGTGGGGTTCCACCTCTTCCCATTCCGAACAGAGAAGTTAAGCCCACTTGCGCCGATGGTACTGCAATGCAATGCGGGAGAGTAGGTAGCCGCCTCCTTTCAAGGAGAAG
This sequence comes from Bacteroidaceae bacterium, assembly GCA_963594995.1. GTDB lineage: Bacteria > Bacteroidota > Bacteroidia > Bacteroidales > Bacteroidaceae > Prevotella. Next base: position 12,857 of record CAVBGK010000046.1, on the reverse strand, counting down.
AGCCTCAGGTTTCGAGAGATTCCTGAGGCTTTTTCGTGTTTGTGGTTTAGTTCTTATTGAGGCAATTCCTCCTTCCCCTTTTATTCTCTTATCTAACTATGGCTGCATTGACATACTTTAAAATAGCTTGTTATAAAGTGTTTAATTAAATAAAAAATCGCTGATAATCAGTCGATTACTTGTATATTCGGTTTTTTTTTTGTACCTTTGCAAGCGATAAGAATAAGGATATCAATCCATTTGGATTTAAATTTGTTGGTATCCGTTAAGGTATCTAACGGAACTGTGATGGACAACCGTTCTTTTTCTCAAAAGTTGTCATCTCGAAATCTCTGATGTTGTAGTTCAGCTTTTCAGGTTCCATAAAACAATAAATATGAAGAGAATAACAATGTTATTGGTTGGCATTCTCATGCTGACAATTAAGGTGAATGCAGCGTCGGCTGTAGCTAATTTAAATGAATCCTCTAGTGAATTTGATTGGAATCCAGTGATGGAGGCGATAATTCAGGTGGAGAGTGAGGGAAATCCACGTGCAAAAAGTGGTAACTCGGTGGGTGTGATGCAAATTACTCCTGTGTTGGTAGCGGAATGCAATGATATTCTGAAAAAGAGAAAAAGCAAGAAGCGTTATAAGTTGGCTGATAGATTCAGTATTTCCAAATCTAAGGAGATGTTCTTGCTGATGCAGTCTGTCTATAATCCTCTTAATAGTATAGAGCATGCGATTCGTGCTTGGAATGGTGGAAATCATTATAGTGTGAAAAGAACCCAACGCTATTTTGAGAAAGTCATGAATCTTTTGAAAAAGTAATTGATTTTGAGATAATCCAATCTGTCCCTTGCGGATGGGTTGGATTTATTATTTTTTGTTATTCTTTTTTGTTGGCTTCCATCTGTTTTGTCTATGATTTGGATACTTTTTGTAAAAATACTGTTAAAAGTATGACTTTTTAGAAGAAATATTTGGTGGAATCAGAAAAAAGTAGTAACTTTGCACTCGCAATTCAGAAATGAGTTGATTATATCGCGGTGTGGAGCAGTTGGTAGCTCGCCAGGCTCATAACCTGGAGGTCGCACGTTCGAGTCCTGCCGCCGCAACCAATATCGGGTAAGAAGCTGTTCAACAGTATCTTATCCGATTTATCGTTTCACGGAGGGACGGAAAATAGACGGATTTGTTTGAATGTCATTGGTCAGTAAAACGGGCAATGAAAAAAATGACTTCATCAGAAATTGATTTTTTGAGTTCGCGTGAGATGTTTTGTTTTATATCTCTTGGCTTGTCTCTTTATGCCTTTAGGAATCGTTAGTATTCAATTATTTAACACAAATTATTTGCTTATCTAGAATAAAAGTACTAATTTTGCACACAGATAATTAATTGTGCAACCAAAAATAACTCCGGGGGTATTTCATTATGTCAATATCAAAAACGAGACAGAAATTAGTGGATGTTGCAAGACAACTCTTTGCCAAGAATGGAATTGCCAACACGACGATGAATGACATTGCCGTGGCATCTGGCAAGGGGCGTCGCACGCTTTATACTTATTTCAGTAGAAAGGAGGATGTTTATTATGCAGTCATTGAGTCTGAGTTGGAGCGCCTTTCCGACAAGTTGGATGAGGTGGCAGCCAGCAAGATTCGACCCCAAGATAAAATCATAGAACTTATTTATACTCATTTGAGCATGATCAAAGAGACCGTGGTGAGAAATGGAAATTTACGGGCAGAGTTCTTTAGAAATATTTGGATGGTAGAGAAAGCTCGCAAGAACTTTGATGAGGATGAGATTGAGTTGCTGAGAAGGGTTTATTCGGAAGGCAAGGCTGATGGTGAATTTGATATCGACAATGTGGATTTGGTCGCAGACATTACTCATTATTGCATCAAGGGGCTGGAAGTGCCGTTCATTTACGGTCGCCTAGGGCATGGAATGAATGTGGAGGCTAGCAAGCCTCTCGTTGCTAAGGTCGTATATGGTGCTTTGGGAAAGTCAAGCAATAAAGTAAATTTCAATATTTAAACATTAGATAAAAATGGGATTATTAACAGGTAAGACAGCCCTTGTCACAGGTGCTGCACGCGGCATCGGTAAGGCTGTCGCAATGAAATTCGCATCGGAAGGTGCTAACATCGCATTCACTGACCTCGTACTCAACGACGATATGGCTGCTGGTTTGGAAGCTACTCGTAAGGAGATTGAGGCACTTGGTGTAACATGTCGTGCCTATGCGGGGAACGCTGCTGATTTCGAGGAGACAGAGAAGACAGTTAAGCAAATTCATGCAGACTTCGGATCTATTGATATTCTTGTCAACAACGCTGGTATCACCAAAGACGGCTTGATGCTTCGTATGAGTGAGGCTCAGTGGGATGCAGTTTTGAATGTTAACTTGAAGTCTGCCTTCAACTTCATCCACGCTTGCTCGCCTATTATGCTCCGTCAGCGTAGTGGCTCTATCATCAATATGGCTTCTGTGGTTGGTGTACATGGTAACGCTGGTCAGTGCAACTATGCGGCTTCCAAGGCAGGTATGATTGCGCTTGCCAAGTCTATCGCCCAGGAGTTGGGACCTAAGGGGGTTCGTGCCAACGCCGTAGCTCCAGGTTTCATCGAGACAGCTATGACTGCTCAGTTGCCAGAGGAAATCCGTAAGGACTGGATGAAGAAGATTCCTTTGCGCCGTGGTGGTCAGACAGAGGACATCGCGAACGTTTGCCTCTTCCTCGCTTCTGACATGTCCAGCTACGTGAGTGGTCAGGTTATCCAGATTGATGGTGGCATGAATATGTAATCTTATGCTGTTTTGGGTTATTGACAACAAATGCAGATAGTTTACGAAGACAACCATATAATCATAGTTTCCAAGAGAAGCGGTGAAATCGTGCAGGGCGACAAGACCGGCGACGAGCCTCTCTCGGAGACTGTGAAGCAATATATCAAGGAGAAGTACCAAAAGCCGGGGAATGTCTTTCTGGGAGTGGTGCATCGCCTTGATCGTCCTGTTTCTGGATTGGTGGTTTTTGCCAAGACCTCCAAGGCCTTGAGCCGTCTGAACAATATGTTTCGTGACGGTGAGGTGCACAAGACTTATTGGGCCATCACCAAGAATACTCCTTTGGAGTCGGAAGCTACCTTGACTCATTGGATAGTGAGAAACGAGAAGCAGAACAAGAGTTATGCCTATGACCATGAGGTGAAGAACTCGAAGAAGGCGATGTTGAAATATCAAGTCATCGGTCATACTGATCATTATTCTCTCCTTGAGGTGAATTTGATGACAGGGCGACATCATCAGATACGGTGTCAATTGTCGAAGATAGGATGTCCTATCAAGGGAGACTTGAAGTATGGGGCACCTCGAAGTAATCCGGATGGTAGCATTTGCCTGCTTTCGCGGAGGATGGAGTTTGTGCATCCTGTCTCCAAGGAGAAAATCGTCGTGGAAGCCTCTGTGCCTGAAGACAACTTGTGGAAAGCCATTCTTTAATCCTTGTGCCTATGAAGAAGTTTACTAAATGGGGTTGTGCCATCATTTTCACTCCGATGCTTATCGTTCTGTTGCTCACCGTGGCTCTTTATTTGCCACCGGTTCAGAACTGGGCAGTCAAGCGGGTGGCTGCGTATGCTTCTGAGGCCACAGGCATGGACGTGACGGTCAATCACGTAAAACTTGTTTTCCCCCTCCGGTTGGGAATTGAGGGGGTACGTGTCTTGCAGCCGGCGGATTCTCTGAAAAACAGTCCCCATTTGGCTTTGCGTGGAAGGAAGGACACGGTGGCTGACATCCGGCAGTTGATTGCCGATGTGCAGTTGATGCCTCTTTTGCGCAGTCAGGTAATGGTGGATGAGTTGAGCTTCACTCAGATGAAGGTGAACACCACCAACTTTATCCACGAGGCGCGTATCAAGGGAAATGTCGGGAAGATGAGCGTGAAAGCTCATGGCATTGACTTGGGAAAAGAAAAGGTCTCTGTGGATGATGCTTTCTTGTCGGATGCCCGTTTGTCGGTGGAGCTGAGTGATACCGTGCCGCCTGACACGACTCCTAGCGAAAACTTTTGGAAAGTCAACATACAGAAACTAGAACTAAAGAACACAGATTTCGTATTACATATGCCTGGGGATACGCTTCAGGTTGGTGCTTATCTTGGAAACGCCTTGGCTGAAAATGCTTACCTCGACTTTTACAAGGGCTTGTATCAAGTGGGTAGGTTGGTTTGGCGGAATGGGTGTGTGTGTTATGACAACCATTTCGAACGTCCTGTCTCGGGTTTGGACTTCAATCATGTCGCATTGTCAGGGATAACAATGCGAGTTGATTCGTTCTATTATTGTGACTCCAAGATAGATGTCAAGATACGCGAGGCGAAACTGAAGGAAAAGAGTGGTTTGCAAATTGAGCAACTGAATGGACGTTTTGTGATGGATTCCACCAAATTGCAGCTCCCGGACTTTTATCTTCGTACCTCCGGTTCTCATTTGAAGGCCACGGTCGATATGGATTTGGATGCATTTGCTGATAAGAATCCAGGCAAATTGACCGCGCTTTTCGATGGTGCACTGGGGAAGTCTGACTTGTTGCTCTTTGCCGGGGATGCCTTGCCCAAGAAGCTGCGTCAGGCATGGCCTTACTATCCTCTTAGTTTGAAAGGGTCTGTCAAGGGAAACTTGCAATCCCTTTCTTTCTCCGGTATGCAGATAGCTTTGCCGACGGCTTTTGGTGTCAAGGCTGACGGCAAGGTAGCCAATTTGACCGACATGGATAGGCTGAAGGCGGATATAGACTTGGATGCCCACACCTATCGTTTGGATTTTCTCACTTGTATGCTAGACCCGGCGTTGATGAACGAAATCCGTTTACCTTATGGTATTGGTGTGCGTGGTCATATACAGGCCAATGGCAGCAAGTATGCTACGAGACTGACTGTCACGGAGGGGAAAGGATTCTTGAAGGCGGATGCCTCTGTGGATGTCCGTAAAAAAGTGGATGGTGACATTGACATGGGGCGTTTGGCCTATCGGGCGAAGTTGCAGGCTAGGAATATACAAGCCAAGCACTTCTTGCCCAGGCAGGATTTGTATGCTTTTACGGGTGACGTAGAGGTTTCGGGTGTCGGCACAGACTTTTTGTCGCCTCGTACCCGATTGAAGGCCAAGGCAAAGGTGGCTACAGTGCATTATGGAAAATATCGGGTGGGTAATGTGCTTGCTACGGCCGACATTGCTGACGGAAAGGTGCATGCTGATGTCAATAGTGAGAACCAGTATCTCAATGGCCTGGTGACTCTGGATGCACTTACGAATACAAAACATATTCAGGCGACCGTGACGGCAGATGCCCGTCTGATAGACCTCTATCGCTTGCAACTGACCAAGTCGCCGATGCTGGCGGCTCTTTGTGGGCATGTGGATGTGGACACTGACTTGAAAGACAACTATCAGGTGCAGGCTTCTCTTGGCGACATCACTTTGCGTACTGCTGAGAAAGTATATCGACCGGTGGATGTATGGGTGGATCTGAATACTCGCCGGGACACGACCCATGCGATTGCCATGTGCGGTGACTTCCAGTTGGACATGGATGCCCATGGAGGGTACAAGGCCTTGTTGAATGGTGTGGAAGGTTTACGGCAAGAGGTGGTGGCCCAGATGAAGAACCGCCGTATCGACCAAGTGAGTGTTCGCCGCAAGTTCCCTTTGGGACATATATACTTATCGACAGGTAAAAACAACTTTATTTCCCGGTTTATAGAATACTGCGGCTATCAGTTTAAGTCGGTGGAGATGGATTTGAACGCCTCGCCGACAACGGGACTGAACGGCTACGTAAACATAGATTCCTTGGTGGCGCAAGGTGTGCAGCTTGACACTATCCGCGCCTTGGTTCGAACGCAGGGCGATACCATCCGGTATTCTGCTCGTATTGAAAACAATAAGAATAATCCGCAATATACGTTCCGTGCCTTGGTGGAGGGAGAATTGCAGGAACGGGGCTCCAATGTCGCTGCCAAGATTTATGATGCCAACGACAAGTTGGGTGTCGATGTCGGACTGGCCGCCTTGATGCAGGATGACGGAATCAAGGTTACGCTGATAGATACGCATCCCGTCTTGGGTTACAAGAGGTTCAATGCCAATGACGACAACTACTTGATGCTGCGGGATGACCAGAGGGTTTCTGCCAATCTGGTCTTGACGGCGTCTGGGGGCATGGGCGTGCGTGTTTATTCAAACGACGAGAACGAGGATGCTCTGCAAGACATCACCGTCAGCATGAGCAATTTCAATCTTGACAAGGTCTTGAGTGTCATTCCGTATATGCCTGATGTTTCGGGTATCATGGACGGAGACTTTCATGTTATCCAAACTAAAGAAGAACTTTCTGTGTCTTCCAACTTGTCGATAGACAATCTCGTGTATGAGAAATGCCCGATGGGTAATGTTGGTTCTGAGTTCGTGTATATGCCTAAAAGCGATGGCTCTCACTATGTCGATGGCATCCTGATATACAATGGTGAGGATGTGGCCACCATGAAAGGTACCTATCGTTCGGAAGGTGCAGGCTACTTGGATGCCAAGGTCGGATTGGATAAACTGCCGCTTCATTTCGTGAATGGTTTTGTGCCCGACCAGCTCATTGGCTTGAAGGGATATGGAGAGGGAGAGCTCACTGTGAGAGGTACGCTCTCTCAACCACACGTAGATGGCGAGATGTATCTCGACTCGGCTTATTTGGTGAGTGTACCTTATGGGGTGTCGATGCGTTTCGACGATGACCCGGTGCGTATCACGGACAGCAAGTTGCTGTTCGAGAATTTTATGATGTATGCCAACAATGAGAGTCCGCTTACCATTCAGGGGTCCTTGGACTTCTCCAACCTGGACCGTATGATGCTTGACATCAGGATGAGAGCGCAAAACTTCCTCTTGGTGGATGCAAAGGAAAACTTGCGGTCTGAGGCTTTCGGCAAGGCATACGTCAACTTCTTTGGCATGATGAGGGGACCGCTGTCGAGCTTGGAGATGCGGGGAAAGATTGATGTGCTGGGCAATACGGACATGACGTATATCCTGAAGGAGTCGGAGCTGGCTACTGACAATCAGTTGGACGAACTGGTCCAGTTTACAGACTTTGGCAGTGTTCAGGAAGAAACCATTGTGCGCCCGGCTTTGGAAGGCTTTGATATGTCGCTCACCCTGTCGATAGATGAGTCGGCTCGCATCTTGTGTGCCTTGAATGCGGACAAGACCAACTATATCGACCTGATGGGCGGTGGGGATTTGCAGATGATCTACAATCCTACCGATAACATCCAGTTGACGGGTAAATATACTTTGAGCAATGGTGAGATGAAGTATTCTCTGCCCATTATCCCCCTTAAGACGTTTACGATACAGGATGGCAGTTACATCGAGTTTACGGGCGATCCTTTCAATCCGGCCTTGAGCATTACAGCGACCGAGAACATGAAGGCGGTCGTCAACGAGGGACAGGGCACGGGACGGTCTGTGGATTTCGTCTGTGGCGTACAGTTGACCCAGACATTGAACAAGCCTGGTATCCAGTTTATCATATCAGCTCCCAACGACATGACCATGCAGGATGAGCTGAATACGATGAGTGTGGAAGAACGGGGTAAGATTGCCGTCACCATGCTGGCTTCCGGTATGTATCTGGCAGGTGGCAATACCAGCTCGTTCTCCATGAACAGTGCCTTGAGCAGTTTCTTGAACTCGGAAATCAACAATATTGCCGGGTCTGCCATGCGCTCCTTGGGATTGGACGTGGGCATGACGGTGGACAACTCCATGAATGCGGCTGGAGCTTTGCATACGGATTATAACTTCAAGTTCGCCAAGCGGTTCTTCAACAATAGGTTGAGTTTCAGTATCGGTGGCCAGGTCTCTACCGGCGCCGAACTGGAGAATGCCCGCAATAACGACTCGTTCTTCAACAATGTGGAGTTGCAGTATCGGCTCAACGAAGGGGCTTCTCAGTATATTCGCGCTTACTATAATAACAATACCTACGACTGGTTGGAAGGTTTGATCGGTGAGTATGGTGTCGGTTTCATGTGGCGAAGGAAGTTGGACAGCTTCGGTGACATCTTCCGTTTCAAGACCGACAAGCAGCAGGCACCTCCTGTGGAGGCCTCTCCGCAAGGTGACTCGCAGGGAAAGGACTCGGTGGCCCGAGGCAAGTCGGTGGATACGGTTTCTGTGCAGACCAGATATTTTGACCCACTCAAGAACTAATAGACAGAAAGTGAAAAGAAGATGAGAAAGAACAGACTGTACCTTATTATATATATATGGGTGTTGGTGATGATAATGCCCATGGTCATGGCATGCTCTTCCACGAGTGCCCTGAAAGAGGGCGAGCAGCTTTTTACGGGTTTGAAACCGATAGAATATACCCATTACGATAAGATGCCATACGCCGATTCCACCATCTTGGAAATGGAGAATGTGTTGGCTTCGGCCCCCAATGGCGCTCTTTTCGGAAGCAGCTATCACCGCACGCCTTTCCCGGTGCGCTTATGGATATGGAATGCTTTTTCTACATCGGAAAGCCCTTTTTCCAGGTGGATTGTCAAGGCTTTTGGCTCCAAGCCCAAGTTGATGTCTAACGTCAATCCTGTGCTTCGGGCGCAAGTGGCGGAGAACCAGTTGGACAAGTATGGATATTTTGACGGGAAGGTTTCTTATCAGGTGCTCTCTGAGAAGAATCCCAAGAAGGCCAAGGTCGCTTACCAGGTTGACTTGGGGCATCTTTGGACACTGGATTCCGTGAGGTATCTGGGATTCCCCGAGGTAGGGCAGCATCTGATAGACTCGACAAAGGACCAGGCTTTGATTCGGAAGGGAAGTCCTTTCAACGTGTCAAAGTTGGAGCAGGAACGCCAACGGTTGACCCGTCTCTTTCGCAACAATGGCTACTATTATTACAAGAATGGCTATGCGTCATACTTGGCGGATACCCTTGCTTCTCCAGGCAAGGTGCAGGTCAAGTTGGTGATGGCAGACAGCATCGACTCCATGGCGCATTGCCGTTATTATGTTGGCAAGGTGAATTTCAATTTCCGCAAGCAGTTTATGGAGGTGTTGGCGGATTCTTTCGTGAGGGGAGACTTGAGCTTTCGTTACAATGGGCGTAAGATGCCGATACGCGCTGGCGTGGTGCTGAAAGACCTGAAACTCTTCCCGCATCGCCTGTACAAGGTCGAAAATGAGGAGGCTGCTAAGCGTCACCTTCAGTCCATGGGGCTGTTCAGCTATTCCAGCATACGGTTTACGCCAAGAAACGAGCCTGCCATGGAGCGTCATCTTGACGATGGATGTACGGTGTATAGAGATACTTTGGATGCCAACATCGATTTGGTGTTCGACAAGCCTTGCGATTTTTATATTGAGACCAATGCCCGGGGAAAGACAACTGGGCGGGTCGGTCCCGAACTTGTGGTAGGTCTCGCCAAGTTAAATGCCTTCAGGGGGGGTGAGAAGCTGGACATCAACTTGCATGGCTCCTATGAATGGCAGACCATCAACCAGGCGGGAGCGAAGTCAACCCGAATCAATTCGTATGAATATGGTTCGGATGTCTCTTTGGCGTTCCCACGCATCATAACCCCTTGGAATGTCTTCCGTACCATGGAACAGAACGAACGCCGTTTCCGTGCGGGGCGCTATCCTAGGAGATATTATGGAACACCCTCCACTACCCTGAAGGCATCCATGAACGTGCTGAACCGTGCCGGCTACTTCCGCCGTCATGTCGTTTCGGGGGAGTTGACCTACGACTGGGCGACCTCCGCCCAACACCACCATTCGTTCAGTCCGTTGGTGTTGTCCTACGAGTATATGAACTCTCGTACCGCAGCCTTTGACAGCGTGATTGCCCAGCATCCCTATCTCCAGATTTCGATGCGCGACCAGTTTGTGCCCAAGATGAGCTATACCTATGTTTACAACAGTCCGGTCAGTTATCGTAACCCGATAACGTGGTCAACGACTGTCAGTGAGGCAGGCAATGTCTTGGCATTGGGATACTTGGCGGCAGGCAACAGGTGGAATGACAAGGACAAGCAGATGTTCAAGAATCCTTTCGCCCAGTTCTTGAAGTTTGAGACAGACTTTGTGAAGTACTGGCGATTGACGGAGACATCCGTCTTGGTGGGACACGTCAACGCTGGCGTGATATGGAGCTATGGCAATACGGAGAAAGCTCCCTATTACGAGCAGTTCTATGTAGGCGGCGCCAATAGCATCCGTGCCTTCAATGTAAGAAGTGTCGGTCCGGGAAAGTTCTTGCCCACCGGCAGCAAGTATTCTTACATAGACCAGACGGGTGACATGAAGCTGGTAGCCAACCTGGAATATCGTCCCAAGATATGGGGCGACCTTTATGGAGCCGTGTTCCTTGACATGGGTAACGTGTGGAACTTCCACGAGGAGGACTATAGCCAGAACGGAAAGTTCAAGGCCAAGGAATTCCTCAGGCAGATGGCGGTGGGAACTGGTGCTGGCGTGAGGTATGACATGGGTATGTTTGTGATTCGTTTGGATTGGGGTGTGGGACTTCATGTGCCATACGATACAGGAAAGGGTGGATTCTACAATATACCTAAGTTCAAGGATTCGCACAGCTTGCACTTGGCCGTGGGCTATCCATTCTAAGTTTTTTTTTGATGTAAATCAAAAAAAGACATCTAAAAATGGCTTAACTCACGATTTTTTTAGTACTTTTGCAAACAGAATAGAACTATCAACTATTAATTCAAAAGAATATGAAACCAACACTATTGCTTTTGGCGGCTGGCATGGGAAGCCGCTACGGAGGCTTGAAACAGCTCGATGGCCTAGGTCCTAATGGAGAAACTATCATGGATTACAGTATCTACGATGCTATCCAGGCAGGTTTCGGCAAGATAGTCTTCGTTATCCGCAAGGACTTCGAGGAGCAGTTCCGTGAGAAAATCCTTTCCAAATACGAGGGACACATCCCGGCAGAACTTTGTTTCCAGGCCTTGGACGATCTCCCGGAGGGTTTCTCTGTACCCGAGGGACGTGAGAAGCCATGGGGAACCAACCACGCTGTGTTGATGGCCAAGGACATCATCAAGGAACCTTTCTGCGTCATCAACTGTGATGACTTCTACAACCGTGACTGCTTCATGGTGGTCGGCAAGTTCCTCTCCGATCTTCCTGAGGGCAGCAAGAACCGTTATGCAATGGTAGGTTTCCGTGTGGGCAATACCTTGAGCGACAATGGTACTGTGGCACGCGGCATCTGCTCCAAGGACGCAGACGAAAACTTGACCACTTGCGTGGAGCGCACTGAGATCATGCGCATCGAAGGCAAGGTGTCTTACAAGGACGAGGAAGGCAAGTGGGTTGCCGTAGAGGACAACACACCGGTGTCAATGAACGTATGGGGCTTCACTCCTGACTACTTCGATCACAGCGAGGCTTACTTCAAGGAGTTCTTGAGCGACCCTAAGAATATGGAGAACAAGAAGGCTGAGTTCTTCATCCCATTGATGGTCAACAAGCTCATCAACGAGGGTACTGCCACCGTGAAGGTACTTGACACCACCAGCAAGTGGTTTGGCGTGACTTACGCTGCCGACCGTCAGAGCGTGGTGGACAAGATCCAGAGCCTTATCGACGAAGGTGTATATCCTAACAAACTCTTCTAATTGGCTAAAAAATACAAAAACTCTCTTTGATGGAGATAAATATTTTGAAAGAACAAGAAGCCGCTACCCTTCGAGAGATGATAGCGGCTTCTCGACGTATTGTGATTTGCTGCCATAAGCAGCCCGACGGGGATGCCATTGGCTCGTCCCTCGGTTGGGCTTATTATTTGCAGTCACTGGGTAAGGAACCTGCTGTCTGTATTCCCGACATGATTCCCGACGCCCTTCGGTGGTTGCCCGGCTCAGAGTCTATTGTGCGCTATGACAAGCAGCCCGAGATGGTGAAGAAGACTTTCGAGGAGGCTGACCTTGTGTTCTGCCTTGACTTCAACGGGGCTGGCCGGCTGGACGAGATGGAGACGGTCTTGACATCCTGTACGGCTAAGAAAGTGATGATCGACCACCATTTGAATCCTTGCTTGCCTGTCGATCTGTTGGTTTCTTTTCCTCATGCCAGCAGTACCTGTGAACTTGTGTTCCGGCTCGTGTGGCAGTTGGGCGGATTCGATGCGCTGGACAAGAAGTGGGCCACTTGCGTGTATTGCGGCATGATGACCGATACAGGCAGCTTTACCTATGCTTCCAACGACCCTGCGATATATGTGATTATCGGAGAATTGCTGACCAAGGGTATTGACAAGGACAAAATATACCGCAAGGTGTTCAACTGCTTCAGTGCGGATGCCATTCGCTTCCGGGGGTATTTGATGGACAAGAAATTGCACGTCTTTGACGGATTGCATGCCTCTTATTACTGTGTGACCCATCAGGAGATGTTGCATTATCATTTCATCAAGGGTGACTTGGAGGGGTTGGTCAACGAACCCTTGCGTGTCAGGGGCATGAAGTTGTCCATCTCTTTGCGTGAAGACACGGAGGTCAAGGATCGTGTCTGGGTGAGCCTTCGGTCTGTGGATGACTTCCCTTGCAACAAGTTGGCTGCCGAATTTTTTGACGGTGGCGGTCACCGTAATGCTTCCGGTGGCAAGATTCTCGCTTCGATGGAGGAGGCTGAGCGTATAGTCTGCCAGGCAGTGGAGGCGTATTCACATCTGTTACGGTAACTACTCAGTCTTCTTTTTACCTGAAATGCAAACCTTTAGATATTCGTCAGTTCACCACCAACTTATCGTTAAGAAATTATAAAG
>CAVBGK010000045.1:0-13335 GCA_963594995.1 Bacteroidaceae bacterium | reverse complement strand
CTTGGTGTGCCTGTCCAGGCACTGCTGGTTTGGGAAAACGTGGCAACAAGTTTTTTGAATTTAATACGTAAAGGCAACTGGTCGCGACGACGGGTTGCCTTTTATTTTTTTGACGGCCAAAGACCCAAAGTTTCAAAAAAATACATTATCTTTGCACTTGGATTCCAAAAACAAGCAACAAGATGAGAAGATTACCAAGACTCGTTATCCTGCTTGTGCTGGCCGCATTCCAACTGTTCACGGCGTGCGACTCGCAGGCATCCGCCCCCGAGACCAAGGTCTGCTGGGCGGATGACAGCACATGGTACCAGGGCAAGGACACCGTCTGCCCCGACAAGATAGACCTCCTCTACCTCGTATCGACCGAGGTGGTGTCGGCGAAAAATAGCGACGGGACCGAGGCATACCGTTCCCTGCTGACTGCCTCCGACAAACAAGCCATCGACGCCGAGTTGGCATATGTGGAGGCGAACATCGGGCAGCACGACTTCAACTATGTGGCGCCCTACTATCACCAGTTCACCTTCAGCGCCATCAACCTGCCCGCCGCCCAGTTTGCCACAGAATACCAAAGCGTGTCGAAAGAGGTATGCGAGGCGTTCGACTACTACATGGCACACAAGAACCAGGGCAGGAGGTTCGCCCTCGTGGGCTTCTCGCAGGGCGGAATGCTCGTGCTCGACCTGCTGAGGCACATGACCGATGACCAGTACCGCCAAATGGTGGCTGCCTACGCCATGGGCTACCGCATATCGGCTGAAGACGAGAAATGCCCACGCATCGTCCCGGCAACCGATGAGACCACGGCGGGAGTCACCGTCTCCTTCAACTCCGCGCTCAGCGACGACGGCATCTGGCCGTTCGTGGCAGGCGACGCCACCGCCTCCATCAACCCCGTGAACTGGAAGACCGACTCCACGCCAGCCGCCTTCACCTACGAGGGCAGTAGCCACACCGTACACCTCGACCCATCGTCCCATCTCCTCATCGTGGAGACCGACAAGGCCGATGAATACCGCAGCTGGACCGACAACCCCGTGTTCCAGGGCGCACACGTAAGCCTCGACTGCCTGCACCACTGGGACCTACTGTTCTACACACAGCATATCCACGACAACATCCTGACGAGATCCAAGCACTAGGACATCCCCCGAAAACAGAACATAACAATATAAACCAAACAAACAAAACATGATGACAAAGAAACACATTCTCCTCGGCATCGGCATGGCGGCAGCCCTCGGCGCCGCCACCCAGGCAGAAGCCAAGAAAAGCCCCAAGATGACCAACTACCTCTTCGCCTACTTCACCGGCAACGCCCCACAGGAAGAGCAGATCCACTTCGCCGTGAGCGACGACGGGTTCAACTACACACCGATCAACGGCGGCAACCCGATCATCGCAAGCGACACCATCGCCCTGGCCAAGGCTGTGCGCGACCCCCACATCCTGCGCGGCGAGGACGGCACCTTCTACATGGTGGTGACCGATATGCGCTGCTCCCTCGGATGGACGAGCAACCGGGGCATCGTGCTGCTCCGCTCCAAGGACCTCGTACACTGGACCCACCACACGGTACACTTCCCCGAGAAGTACCAAGGCACCCATTTCGCCAACGTGACCCGCGTATGGGCGCCGCAGACCATCTACGACAAGGGCACGGGCAAGTACATGGTGTATTTCTCGCTGCTCACCAACGACGGCACCATCCCCTACGATAGGGTGTATTACTGCTACGCCAACGCCGACTTCACCGACCTGGAGGGCGAGCCACAGGTGCTCTTCGACTACAAGCAACCCGCCATCGACACCGACATCGTGCAGGACAGCAAGGGCACCTACCATCTCTTCTTCAAGACCGAGGGAGGCCAACACAAGGGCATCAAGCAATACACCTTCACCGACCTGCACAAGCCCGACACCTGGACGCTGCGCCCCGGCTACTGCGAGCAGACCAAGGATGCCGTGGAGGGAGCCGGCGTGTTCCCCCTCATCTCGGGCGGATGGTGCCTGATGTACGACTGCTACATGAGCGGGCACTACCAGTTTGTGAAGAGTACCGACGACCTCAGCACCTTCACCTATGTGCAGGACACGCAGACCAAGGGCAAGTTCACCCCGCGCCACGGCACCACGATACAGATCACGGCCAAGGAATACAAGCGTCTGCTCAAGGCGTTCCCCATCGGGAATGAATAAGATGTAGAGGTTTTACAAACGACAGAAAAACTTTCTTCTGAAAGTTTTAAAAAAGACATTATACAGAAAATGAAGAAAAAAGCATGGATATTGGCTGCGATACTGACCGTGGGAATCGCAGCCGACACAATTGCCAAGAGCAAACAGAACAACAACGAGGTGATGGACAAACAGGCCGACGGCACCTACGTAGTCAACACCACCACCCTCGCCAAGGATGTCAAGGGGTTCAAGGGCGCCACCCCCCTCTGCATCTACATCAAGAACAACAAGGTGGTGAAGGTGGAGGCTCTCGCCAACCAGGAGACGCCCAACTTCTTCGGCAAGGTGAAGCAGGGTCTGTTCGACAAATGGAAGGGCATGAAGACCGCCAAGGCTTCCACCGCCAACGTGGACGGCGTGACAGGCGCCACATTCTCGAGCAAGGCGGTGAAAGAGAACGTGAAACGAGGCGTGAAGTACTACATGGCGCACAAATAAGACTGAAGAAGGGCATCCCCACGAGACCACTGGTCGCACGAGGATGCCCTTCGCATATCCCTATGCCTCGACGGCAAAAAAAGGCAGGCTACTTCTGCTTGAACAAGTATCTGGCCAAACCATACACATACCGGCGGAAGCCCGGCTGATAAGCCAAGATGCGGTCGAACCATCCGAGGTGCTTGCCCACCAGCCGCACCACCATGCCGACATACACCATGGCAAAGAGCGTGCCGATGCCCACGATGTACCACTGCCATGCGCCGAAAAAGACAAAGCTGAAGATGACGGCAAGGATGACCAGGCTGCAGTCCACACAAATCTTGACCTTCGGAAACTCCATGCCCGTGACCTGGCTCACTGCCACCGGGAAGCCCTCACCCGGCATCGTGACGGAACCACAGCGCACCTCCAGGGCGATACCCAGGCCCAGGACCGTGCAGCCCAGCACCTGCGAGACAACCTTCTGCCACAAGCCGGCAGGTTCGAGCCAAGTGGTGAGCATCATGTTCACGTCGATGAGTGACCCGAAGACAAAGCCCACCAGGAGCTGGAACAACTGCACAGGCTCAAAACGCTTGCGGAGCACCAGAATCTGCCCCAACACCAAGACACCGTTCATGATGTAAGTGTATTGCCCGATGGTCAGCCTGGGAACGCCCAAGCCCTGCTTGCCCGCCGTCTCAAACACATACGGCAACGTAGAAATCACACTCGACCCCAACATACTTCTCACACACACTGCCACACCAAGGGTCATCACACACAACGATACGAGCAGCAAGACGTGCTGCCACAAAAATGATACAATCTGTTCTTTTCTTGTCATAAAATACATCTTTTTATCCCATTGGATTAAGGCGACTTGTCTTAGAAAGAATGAAAGGCATCCCCCCCTAATCCGACTGCAAAGGTACAAAAAAAAGAGCAGATATGCAAATATCTGCCCATTTTTCATCTTCCGGGGCACAGCGATTCCACCTGCATCCGCCCACTAATAACGCCGCAGGGGACGATACCTCACGGTGTATATCTGGTTGAAGTAATCCTTCCACACATTCTCCTGCCTGTCGTCATCGCGGATGATGCGGATGCCATAGAAGCGGGTGCCCGTGTCGCGGTATTCCCGGAAACGGTCGAGCATCGCCTGCGGTGGGTTGGGGATGAGGAAGTCGGTGACCCACAGCACGTCAGCGTTCACATAGTGCAGGCCGTCGTTGTCGAGGAGGTCGAACATCTGCGCCATCATTTTCTTCGCAGAAGTACCGCCGCCGATGAAGGGCAGATGGGTCGTGGAAGGCCGTCTACGGGCCGATTGCCCCGTGGTAGCCGCCCCGTCGGGAGAAGCATCTTGGGTGGTCTCCGTCCCGAAATCATCCACGACGGCAATGCCTATCTTTCTCAAGCGGTTCGCCTTGCGCCTCTCCATGAGGTCAATGGCACGCGTGCTCACCGAGAAGTCGATGAGGTAGCAGTCACGGGCCAAGTCCTCCGCCGTCTGCTCAAGCAGGGAGACGAGGGTGGAGGAGATTCGCTCCGGTGTGCCGTACATGCTTGCCGAGGTGTCGATGCAGACGATCATCGGTCCCTTGCGCAAGGCGTGGGTAAAGCCGAGCTTCCGGGAAGGCTTCGCCATCTCACTCTTGTAACGGAAAGTCTGGAGCCTCCGCGTGCGATACTTATATATGAAGAGACCCTCCATGTCCTCGTCACTGTACTGGGCAAGCTCCAGGGGGAGGAGCGAGTTGAGGTCATCGCCCACGGTGATGCCCTCGATGTCGCTCCCCGAGGAATGCTCCATCTTCATGTCGATGCCCGAAGCGATAGTAAGCCTGTCCTTGCCGTTGGCATCCGCCACCCTGCCCATCTTAGCCACTATCTCCTGTATCTCGGGGTAGCGGTCTTGTATCTTCATCTCGTTGAGCCGACGCTCAAACTCGGTCTCCGTCCAGGCTCCTTTCATCATTTCCCATGCTTGCACTGCACGTTGCTCCGAGACTCCTCGCAACTTGATGTTTCGGGTCACTTGGTCCATCATCCTCACCAGTCCTGTTTCGAAGTTGGTCTGGCGAATGGCGATAAAGTCCTTGAGTTTGGCTAATGCCTGTCGATCGATGCACAC
The DNA here is from genome assembly GCA_963594995.1 of Bacteroidaceae bacterium. GTDB lineage: Bacteria > Bacteroidota > Bacteroidia > Bacteroidales > Bacteroidaceae > Prevotella. The sequence continues at coordinate 8,534 of CAVBGK010000045.1, read as the reverse complement.
TTTCCAATCCCTCACCAACCGTTCCCAGTTCTCCGGCTTGGAAGCCCCGTCGCCCTGAAAGAGACGTAGGAAGAACGACTTGTCGAAACCATCTTTTCCATGTTCCTCCTCCAGCTGGTCGAGCAAAGGTCGCCACTGTTCCTCGTCCATTCGCTTGAAAGGAGTCCAGTCAAGCACATTTTCTGCCCGATGGATCTCCGTCCAGGCACGCTGTCGCTGGAAACGAATGTGGTGTACGCACTCCACGACAAACTTGCCCACCGTGTCATAGAACACCTTGGCTCTCAACTTGCTGTTCACCACCTGTAAGGAAAACTTAGAGACATCTTTCCCCGAGCAGGGCTTTTCCGTCGTATTGAACTCCGATCCAAAGAGATGGATGAGATAATCCTTCAGCGGGTCTTCCTGGGTATTCCAAGGAATGACATTCCCCGGCGAGTCAGGAATCACTACCTGTCCCGTCTTGCAGAAGTCGCCCAGCATATTCAGGTAATACTGCGCCTCCGCCAAGTCCTTGTTGTTTTGATACTTCACCTTCTTACTTTCAGATGTTCAGAACATTTTTTATCTTTTTACCTCATTTACCTTTTTCCATCAGGTATTCCGCGAAAATCCTCGCCGCACACTCCACCTTGGCGGCACAAGGACGCGACTTGTAGTATTCCGCCGTACGGGCAGAGGCAACATAACTAGACTGAGCCTTCTCGTGCCCCTTCAGTCCCAGGATCTCTGCACAGATGATGCTGCCGTTCTGTTCCTTCGACTTGGCTAGCAACTCCTGCACCACCTTGTAGCAAGCCGACTTGCCCTCGCGGTTGTCGCCCTCGGTCTGTCCACAGTCCAAGCCCACGAGCACTACGATGCCCGAGACGGCACCGCACATCATGCGCATCCGCCCCACTCCACCGCCGAAGCCAGCGCCCACGCGCTTCGCCATATCATCACTCATACCATACAGGTCGGCGAAGGCAGCCACCACGGCCTGGCAACAGCCATAGCCCTGCATGAAGTTCTCCACCGCCCGGTGCACTCGCTCCTCCAAATCGGAAGAAAGTTCCATCTTATTTTCCATATCTTTCCTTGTTTTTCCATCAAAGAATATCAGTCCCGACGCTTCCTATAATCCCAAAAGGAACGTCTCGCCCTTGCGGAAGAACAACCGATGCCCCTTCGCATTGAGATGGGCTGTATCGTCAGGGCCTTGGAAATATACCTTGCGAAAAACTGCGTCCCAAACATAAATGCCCGAACGCTCCGCGGCATTGAATACCGGGATGGAATATTTGCCGCATACCTTTACCATTGTGGAGACAACTTCCTCGAACGACGGTCTCGGCACGCGCCATGGAGTGACGAAAGCCAACTTGGCGCAGGGATACTTGGCTATCAAGCCACGGCAAAGGCTATCCAACCCCACCTCAAACTGTTGGATAGTACCTTTGCCACGACCGATGTAATCGGCATCGTTGTGACCGCCAATCACCAGCACATAGTCGGCTGTATCATTCATTTCCTTGTAATACTCCAGCATGGGCTCTCCCCATTTCTCCGCCCTGCGGTCGAATACCAGACAACGGCCATTGCGCCCATAATTGCGATAGGTCATCTTGTACTTCTCCGCCACGAGGGAGTGCCAAGTCTCCTGATATGGACGGCGGTGATTCTTCACATAGCTGTCTCCTATCACATTGATAGACTTACCATACAAGGGTGAAGAAACCACCTGTTGGCTCTCATTCTGGGCATTTGCCCCATGATAGCCCACGGCCAACAACATCAAGGCCATGAGCATCTTCCATTTCTTCTGTTTCATTTACTTCTTCATTGTTCTATTGTTCAATCCCACTTAAGACCAAACTTCCGCATAGTTCAGTCGGCATAAAGTTTCATCGTGTCTTGGCGTGTAAACGCCAATTCCTTATAGAAGTCCCGGAGATAGGCGTTAACCTCGGCCTTGTCTTCAGAAGAGACAAAAAGATTGTCACCCAACTGGCGTTCAAGCGAGGTCAAGCCATCCGACAACGATTCTATCTCTCCCTCATAATCCCTACCGTCATCGGGATTCTTTCTGATGCGGTGGTATTTGATGTCCTCGGCAAGGGCGTTCTTCATCTCCACCATTTGATCGGCAAAGGGGGCAAAGAGGGAACGGATCACGATGCTGCGAATGGCATCCCGCTCCTCTGGCTCCTGCCAAAGACAATGGTAAATGGGAAGCAGGTCGCAAACCGCCACCTCCCCACGGTCTTGCATGAAGGCGGAGGTACGGAGCAAGCGCACGATGTTCTTCCAACGGCGGTCGCTCACATAGATGTTCCTGCGCTCGGCAGCCTCATCCACGTTTACCGACCTCAGAGCTTTACGGATGGAAGATATGGCACCAAGCACTTCCTCGCTCACCCCCACCCCATTGATGCGTGCAGCCCATTCGGCATACTCCTCAGAAGAAATGGCATTGGGGTTCTTCACCCTTTCCTCTTCCCTCTTCCCTTCCAGCAGCATTGCCCGGAAGTTTTTCTCCTGCCTGATGGGTCTGCTCTCTATGCGGATAACGAAGCGGTCCCACAGAGCCTCCAGCCCCTCGCCCTTGGCTGGCAGCTCATTGCTTGCCGCCACGAGGAGTTTCAGGGGAAGATGCATCTCCTTGTTTCCGTTGCGGAAGTTTTTTTCGTTGATGACGGTGAGGAGCGTATTCTGGATGGCAGGGCCTGCCTTCCAGATTTCATCGAGGAACACGACATCGGCAGTGGGCAGATAACCGTCCACCGCACGCTCGTAAGTATCCGAAGTCTTGAGCTTCTGAATACTCACAGGGCCGAAAATCTCGTCGGGCGTAGAGAAGCGCGACATCAGATACTCAAAACTGCGAACATCCCTAAAGGCGGTCTTCAACTGACGAGCCACCATACTCTTCGCCACTCCCGAAGGACCCAAAAGAATAACGCTCTCGCCTGCCAGAGCGGCAAGGAGCGAGAGCGATATTTCTGTTTCCTTCTCATAAATGCCCCGATTCATCTCCCGGAGCTGTTGTTCGAACCTTTCTTTCATGCAATTACTTTACATTTCCTACCTTGATGAGGTACTCCGCAATCTGAACGGCGTTCAGTGCGGCACCCTTGCGAATCTGGTCGCCAGTGAGCCACAAGGTATTGCCGTTGTCATCAGCCAAGTCCTTGCGGATACGACCTACATAGACATCGTCCTTGCCGGCGCTCTCCAATGGCATTGGGTAAACGTAGTTCTGAGCATCGTCCTTGACAGTTACGCCAGGAGCAGCCTCCAAAGCCTTGCGGATTTCTTCTACTGTCAATGGCTTCTCTGTCTCAAACCATACGCTCTCAGAGTGAGAACGAAGTGAAGATACACGTACACAAGTAGCACTGGTGCGCACATCAGAGTGCATAATCTTGCGAGTCTCGTTAAACATCTTCATCTCCTCCTTGGTATAGTCGTTAGGAGTCATCTTGTCAATCTGAGGGATGACATTGTAGGCCAACTGATGAGGGAACTTGTCGATATGGTCGGTCTTGCCCGTCTCCAGCAAGTCCTTGTACTGCTGCTGAAGCTCAGCCATGGCTGCTGCACCGGCACCCGAGGCACTCTGGTAAGAGGAGATGTGAATCTTCTTGATGTGGCTCATATCGTCGATAGGCTTCAGCACCACTACCATCATGATGGTGGTGCAGTTGGGGTTGGCGATGATGTTGCGAGGGCGGTTGAGGGCATCCTCAGCATTCACCTCAGGCACTACCAAAGGCACATCGTCGCACATACGGAATGCACTGGAATTATCTATCATTACGGCACCATACTTAGTGATGGTCTCGGCAAATTCCTCAGAGGTGCCACCACCAGCAGATGTGAAAGCAATATCGACATCTTTAAAGTCATCGTTATGCTGCAAAAGTTTGACCTCATAGTCCTTTCCCTTGAAGTTGTATTTTCGTCCAGCGGAACGCTCAGAACCAAACAACACCAAATCATCCATCGGGAAATTTCTCTCAGCAAGGATGCGCAGGAACTCCTGTCCTACTGCGCCGCTTGCACCAACAATTGCTACTTTCATAATCGAATCTTTTTAATTTAAAAGTTGTTATAAGTAAAATATTACGCTGCAAAGTTAAGGCTTTTTCTACAAATCCAAGCATATTTTTCCAAATATTATTGCTTTTTGCTGCATTTTTCTTATTTTAGCTTACATTTTAGCATAAACCTATTAGACTTTAGAAGAATAAAGTTGTCCAAAGGCTTGGCAGTTTAAGATAATTATTCTACTCATATTTCCTGTGAAATACCAACAGACAGATAGCACCAGCCAAAGCCATTGGCACACCGATGAGCGCAGGATAGTTGTATCCCAACCCCATTGCCACAGGAATACCACCAAAGAATGCCCCAAGGGCATTGCCGAGGTTGAAGGCAGCCTGGATGCAACAACCACCCAACATCTCGCCGCCTTCGCTGTGTTTCACGATGAGATATTGCTCAGGTGAACCGATGCCAAAGAGACAGGCACAACAGGTGAACATCATCACTGCCGATACCCAACCATGATTCGACAAGAAGAAAGTTGCCAAGAGTGCAGCTGCTGCCAAGAACTGGAGATAACAGGTAAAGCGACCTGGCTTAAAACGGTCGGCAAGCAAGGCACTCACCTGATTACCTACCACCATTCCCAATCCTGCCAAAATCATCAGCACAGAGATGCTGGCGGCACTAAACCCTCCATTCATCTGCAAGAGTGGGGAGATATAACTGAACCAACAAAGGATTCCACCATTGCCCAAGAAGGTGGCAGCAATGATAAGCCAAGGTGCCAAATGGCGCATAAAACGAAATTGTGCCTTCATACCCTTGTTGGGCAAAGCCTCCACGTCAGGCACCCACTTATATATCATGAACACTGTCATTATTCCCAAGAACACCGACATCAAGAAAGGTGCTCGCCAAGAAATCGTATGACTGAGGAAGGTGCCAAGCGGCACGCCCATCAAGTTGGCAAAAGGCATTCCGGCACACATCATCGCCACCGCCTTGGTTCCCTTTCCCTCTCTAGCCATCTTCACAGCCACGATTGTTCCTGTCCCGAAATAGGCACCATGCGGCAAACCTTGGATGAACCGGGCACAAAGCAAGAGCCAGTAACTTGGGGCTATCGTAGCAATAATGGACCCAAAGACTACCATAGAGGTAAGAAACAACAAGATTTTCTTGGGACGATACTTGTGCATCAGTATCAGGGAAAAAGCACCGGCACAAACACCCAAGGCATAAATGGAGATAAGATGACCTGCCTGTGGAATAGAGACATTCATGTCGTGAGCCACATCAGTAAGAATCCCCTCAATAATAAACTCAGCCATACCCAGGGTAAACGTACCTAAGGCGAGAGCAAACAATCCTTTTTTCATCTGCGTATTATCCTTATTTCTTTTTATCTTATTCAAACTATCGGGCTGCAAAATTACAAAAAATACCGATACCGACAAAGGATAAGAACACAAAAACTTTGCCCATTCAATTATTATTCGTACTTTTGCACCCAAGATACAACAAAAACTCAGAAGCCTATGTTAGACATCGCCCAATACTTCCCGATAACCGACCCTACGCTGATATTCTTCGTAGTGCTGCTCATCATCCTCTTTGCCCCCATCATCATGGGCAAGCTCCGCATCCCCCACATCATCGGCATGGTGCTGGCAGGTGTGCTCGTCGGCAAGTACGGCCTGAACATCTTGGAGCGAGATTCGTCCTTCGAACTTTTCGGCAAGGTAGGACTTTATTATATCATGTTCCTCGCCGCCCTGGAGATGGACATGGAGGGCATGAAGAAGAACAAGGGCAGACTGATCATCTACGGTTTACTCACTTGCTTTATCCCCTTCGGACTGACCTTCGCCATGAGCACCAGTTTGCTGCACTACTCGACGCAAGCCTCTTTCCTGCTCAGCTGCATCATGGCCTCCAATACGTTGATAGCCTACCCCATCGTTTCCAGATACGGTTTGCAACAGAAGCCGAGCGTTACATTGAGCGTGGGGTCCAGCATGATTTCGCTCTTGATTGCCTTGGTGATGCTGGCTGGCTTGGTAGCCTCGTTCGGCAAGCACGACGGCGTGCTCTTCTGGGTTTTCTTTATCGCCAAATTTGCCGTTTATTGTGGAGTGATGATCATGCTCATCCCTCGCCTCACCCGATGGTTCTTGCGCAGATACAGCGATGCCGTGATGCAATTCATCTTTGTTTTGGCGATGCTCTTCATGAGCGCGGCTCTCTCGCAGATTGTTGGCATCGAGGGGGTGTTTGGAGCTTTCTTCGCCGGACTCATATTAAACAGGTATATTCCGCACGTATCTCCCTTGATGAATCGCCTGGAGTTTATCGGCAACGCCCTCTTCATCCCTTATTTTCTGATAGGTGTGGGCATGCTCATCAATATCAACCTTCTCTTTCAGGGCGGCCATATCTTATGGGTGGTATTCTGCATCGTCTTCTTCGGAACATTGGGAAAGGCCATTGCCGCATACGCAGCCTGCTTCGGATTTCGCCTTCCCTTGTCATCAGGGCACATGATGTTCGGACTGACATCTGCCCACGCAGCCGGCAGCATCGCCATGGTGATGGTAGGCATACACATTCTCATCGGAAAAAACACCTATCTTGTCAACGACGACATGCTCAACGGAGTGGTCATCATGATACTCCTCACCTGCATCATCTCATCCGTGCTCACCGACTGGAGCTCCCGCAAGATTATCCTCCGTGACAAAGAATTGCCCGAGGCCGAAGATGACAGCAAATCGAACGATGAGAAAATACTCATACCTGTAAAATACCCGGAATATGCCGACAACTTGATGAGCCTCGCCCTCTTGGTAAGGAAGCCAAAGCTGAACCGCGGCTTGGTTTGCCTGAACGTGGTATATGATGACAAAGACATGAGATACAACCAAGAACAAGGCAAACGATTGTTGGAGCATTGCAGCCAAGTAGCCGCCGCTACCGACGTGATGACTCAGACACAGGTTCGCATCGCCGCCAACATCGCCAATGGCATCAAGCATGCGTTCAACGAATTCCAGTGTTCCGAAATCATCATCGGCATGCACATGCACCCCGAGGTGTCCCCCAAGTTCTGGGGCGAGTTCCACCAAAGTCTCTTCAACGGTCTGAGCCGCCAAATCATCATGGCACGCATCAAGCAACCCTTGAATACCATCCGACGGATACAAGTCGCAGTGCCTTCACGTGCAGAGTTCGAGCCTGGTTTCTACCGTTGGCTTGAGCGCATGGCACGCATGGCAGGAAACCTAGACTGCCGCATACAGTTCCATGGCCGCAACGAGACCCTTTCACTCATCAAAGAATTTATCCAAAACCGTCATCACGACGTTCGTGCCGACTATGCAGAGATGAATCATTGGAGCGAAATGCCCCGGCTCGCCTCACAGATTTCCTCCGACCACATGTTTGTTGTCATTACGGCACGCAAGGGTACAGTTTCATTCAAAACCGCCTTGGAACGTTTGCCTGAGGAAATCACAAAATTCTTCTCGGGAACCAACTTGATGATCATCTTCCCCGACCAATACGGCGACACCTCGGGAGAGACTCTGACCTTCGCCGAGCCTCAACACCAGGAAGAAATCAGTGCATACGAGGCTTTTAGCCTATGGATAAAAAAGAAAGTCAAAAAATAAAACACCCATCAATAAAATGCCTATTGGTATCATTTCTGCAACCTAAAACAATAAGATAATAAAGTTTTTTGAAAAAAGTTGTGAAATAATTTGGTGGAATGAAATAAAAGCATTACCTTTGCAATCGCTTTTGAAAAACAATAGCTATAGGGTGGTTACCAGAGTGGCCAAATGGGGCAGACTGTAAATCTGCTGGCTATGCCTTCGGTGGTTCGAATCCATCACCACCCACATTTCCCAAAATAACTCAAATGAACAAGTCCGATTCCTTTCTTGAAGGGGTCGGATTTTGCTATTTTACCCTTCTACCTTTCTCTTGTACCATTCCACCATCGTCTTCGCCTTCTCTTCCCATGACAAGTTCACACCTCAGTTCGGGATAAGAAAAATTGCTCTTGGACGAGGATGGTGTAAGGCTCTTGCTGCAATCAGCAATCCTGATGCTGACCTGGAGACTCTCCTTGCTACTGTTCTTGAAACCGGCAAATACGGTGTGGACGTGATGGCATTGAAGTTGAAAGAGATATTCGGTGCAAACCATTTACCCTGGTCGTTTTCTTTTAGTACATTATCCTCTGATCATGGTAATAATCATCTTGAATTGCTGTTCTGCCGTTCTTTTCCATCCAGACAGACACTTTATCGCGTTTGCCTGTACGGAAGTCATTGATGATGGTACGCACCATTGGCTCTATCTTTTTCATATACTTATCTATTTCTTGTTTTGTTGGTGCAAAGGTACGGGTATAAAAATAACTTGCTGGCAACATATGTTAGTAACTACTCAGTCATCTAGAAAAAGGGATACACGTATTCAAGGGAGGGCTAAAA
>CAVBGK010000044.1:0-26528 GCA_963594995.1 Bacteroidaceae bacterium | reverse complement strand
AAATTAGTTAATAAATAATAAATATTTTCCAATTATTTGGAAAGCAACATAGAAGATATGACATATACTATTGAAAAGGTAACCACACTGATAGGTGCGCGTCGCTATGGAGACAAGGATACGAATATCGGCTTCATACTGACCGATAGCCGTTCGCTCTGTTTTCCCGAGGAAACTCTGTTCTTCGCTCTCAAGTCAGAGCGCAATGACGGTCACAATTACATACCGGAGCTATATCGCCGTGGGGTAAGAAATTTCGTAGTAACACAAGTCCCCAAGGGCTATGCCTCGGATTATCCGGAGGCTAACTTCCTCAAGGTGGTCAATACCCTTGAGGCTTTGCAGCGCTTGGCTGAGCGTCACCGTGACGAATTCAACATCCCAATCGTTGGCATCACGGGGTCCAATGGCAAGACCATGGTCAAGGAATGGCTGCACCAGTTGCTGTCGCCCAGCCTGTTCGTAACACGCAGTCCCCGCAGTTATAACTCCCAGATAGGTGTTCCGCTGTCAGTGTGGCTGATGAACGAGCAAACCGAGGTGGGTGTCTTTGAGGCTGGCATCAGCCAACCGGGGGAGATGCTTGCCCTTCGCGACATCATCCAACCCACGATAGCCGTGCTCACCTATCTGGGTGCCGCACACCAGGAGAACTTCGAGACCCTCGAGGCGAAGTGCCGTGAGAAGATGATTCTTTTCCACGACGCAGAGACCATCGTCTTTCCGGGCGATGACGAGGTTGTGGCTAAGTTGGTGGGCGAATTCCAAGATTACAAGGGTGAGAAATTGTACTGGTCCTTGAAGGACGAGAACGCTCCCTTCTTTGTGAAGAGCGTGGAGAAGAAGCGGAATCTTTCCATCGTTACCTATAGATACCAAGGGGAGGAGGACAGTTACTCGCTTCCTTTCATCGATGAAGCCTCAGTGACCAATTCCTTTGTCTGTGCCATCATTTCGCGCAAGTTGGGCCTTTCCGCAGAGGATGTCGATAAGCGAATGTCGTTGCTTGAGCCGGTAGCCATGCGACTGGAGGTGAAGGAGGGGCAACATGGATGTACCTTGATCAATGACAGCTACAACTCAGACATCAACTCTCTCGACATCGCTCTCGACTTCATGAGTCGCCGCCCCGACCACAAGGGTCGCCGCCATACCTTGATATTGAGCGACATCTTCCAGAGCGGAGAGTCGCCAAGGGAATTGTATAAGGAGGTGTCCGACCTCTGCCGCAAGCGAGGCGTGGTCAAGTTTATCGGTGTAGGTCCGCAGCTTTGCAACCAGAGCGACGAGATACAAATCTCCGAAAAATTCTTCTTCCGAAACGTAGATGATTTCATTGCGAGCGAAGTGTTCCGTTCGTTGCGCGACGAGGTCATCTTGCTGAAGGGCGCACGCCAGTTTGGTTTCGACCAGCTTACGGAACTGCTCGTCAGAAAGGTGCATGAGACAACCTTGGAGGTCAACTTGAATGCGGTGGTAGCCAACCTGAACTACTACCGTTCGTTCATGAAGGCCGACACCAAGCTGGTGTGCATGATCAAGGCCGATGGCTACGGAGCGGGTGCAGTGGAAATCGCCAAGACCCTGCAGGACCACCGTGTCGATTATCTGGCAGTGGCAGTGGCCGACGAAGGCGTGACCCTGCGCAAGAACGGTATCACCAGCAACATAATGATCATGAACCCGGAGATGTCGGCCTTCAAGACCATGTTTGATTACGACCTGGAACCGGAGGTCTATTCTTTCCGCATCCTTGATGCCTTGATTAGAGCGGCGGAGAAAGAGGGTATCACCGGTTTTCCAGTGCATATCAAGTTGGATACAGGTATGCGCCGTCTGGGCTTTGACCCAGAGAACGACATGGAGGAACTGGTGGCTCGTTTGAAGCACCAGAACGCCATCATTCCACGCAGTGTGTTCTCTCACTTTGTGGGGAGCGATAGCGATGACTTAGATGCCTTTTCGGCACGCCAGTTTGAACTCTTCGACAGGGGCAGCCGACAGTTGCAGGCAGCCTTCGACCATAAGATATTGCGACATATTTGCAATTCGGCAGGCATCGCACATTTCCCCGACAGGCAGTTGGACATGTGCCGCCTCGGTCTTGGTCTCTATGGCATCAACTCGCGCAACAATGAGACCATCAATGTCGTGAGCACCCTGAAGACTACCATCCTACAAATGCACCATGTCAAGGCTGGGGAGAGTGTGGGCTATTCGCGTAAGACCATTCTGGACCGTGACAGTGTCATCGCAGCCATCCCTATCGGTTATGCCGATGGGCTGAACCGCCATTTGGGCAACCGCCATGCCTATTGCCTGGTGAACAGCCATAAGGCAGAGTATGTGGGCAACATTTGCATGGATGTCGCCATGATTGATGTGACCGACATCACCTGCCAGGAGGGTGACTCCGTGGAAATCTTTGGCGAGAACTTGCCTGTGCAGACGTTGAGCGACATCCTCGGCACCATTCCTTACGAGGTGCTGACTACCATCAGCAACCGCGTGAAGAGGGTATATTACCAGGACTAGGATGTGAAGCACGAAGAGTGAAGAATAAGTTGGAAGTGAAGAGGCAAGATGAGGACTCTCCACTTGGTAACAGATTGATAAAAAATGTACAAAAAATGATAAATCCCATCCGATTTCTCGGGTGGGATTCTTTTTTAAGTAATATTTGCCAATAAAACCTACTGAATTTAAATAAAAAAGTGTATCTTTGCAGCAAAATGGACTAAAAACAAATCAAAGGTGCGCTTTCCGGAGCGTATTTATTAACTATTTATCAAATTACTAAACGTATATGGAACAAGTGTTTAGCTATATCATAAGCCTGGGTGCCAGCGTGATGATGCCAATCATCTTCACGGTCATCGGCTTATGCATTGGCATGAAATTCGGCAAGGCTCTTAAGTCGGGACTCTTCGTAGGTGTGGGTTTCGTAGGATTGGGTGTCGTGACCGCTTTGTTGACAACTAACTTCAACGACCCCTTGAAGACCATCTCTGACTTGTATCACCTTCAGTTGAATGTCTTCGATATGGGATGGCCTGCTGCCGCCGCCGTGGCTTATAATACCGCCGTCGGCGCTTTGATTATCCCCATCTGTCTGGGTGTCAACTTCCTGATGTTGATAACCAAGACAACTCGTACGGTCAACATCGACCTTTGGAATTACTGGCACTTTGCCTTCATCGGTGCCGTGGCTTACTTCGTGATGGGCGAGAGCTTGCTTTGGGGGTATTTTGCCGCCATCGTTTGCTACATCATCACATTGGTCTGCGCCGACTTGACCGCCGAGAAATTCCAAAAGTATTACGACTTGGAGGGCATCTCCATCCCACAGCCTTTCTGCCAGAGCTTTATGCCGATTGCCATCGGATTCAACAAACTGCTGGATATGATTCCTGGCTTTTCCAAGCTCGATGTGGATGCGGAGGGCTTGAAAAAGAAGTTTGGTGTGCTCGGCGAACCGCTGGTGCTCGGCGTCATCGTGGGAGCACTGATAGGTTGGGCGGCTCAGCTTGACATCAAGAAAGTCCTCTTCCTGGGCGTCACTATGGGAGCCGTGATGGAGTTGATTCCACGTATCACCTCTTTGTTTATAGATGGTTTGAAACCGATTTCGGAAAAGACCCAGGAGTTGGTGAAGACCAAGTTCAACGGCAAGAAAGTGCATATTGGCATGAGTCCTGCCTTGGTGATAGGTCATCCTACCACCTTGGTGGCTTCCGTCATCCTGATACCTGTCATTCTGGCGATAGCAGTCTTCTTGCCAGGCAACCAGTTTTTGCCCTTGGCATCCTTGGCTGGTATGTTCTATCTCTTCCCGATGATACTTCCTTTCACCAAGGGAAACGTGGTGAAGACATTGGTTATCGGTCTTGTGGCGTTGATTATTGGACTCTATTTTGTGACGGACATGGCACCCGACTTTACGATGGCTGCCAATCAGGTGTTTGCTGCTACGGGCGACAACGCAGCCCATATCCCAGAGGGGTTCTCGGGCGGTGCGCTCGACTTCGCTTCCTCTCTCTTCGGCTGGTTAATCTATCGTGGCGTGAAACTCTCATACGTCGGCATGGGCATCCTGTCCATCATTACCATTGCCCTGATGGTGTTTAACCGCCAACGAATCGTGAAAGAGGAAAAGGCAGCTAAGGAAAAATAAAAGGACAAAAAATATTCATACAGACAAATAAAACAATTATATAATGAAGAAATTAACATTAATATTAGCAGCAATGGTTCTAACAGCAAGTCAGTCTTTTGGCCAGTGCCATAAGACAGGTTATGAAGTGAAGGCAGAGAACGCCTACACCAATTACAATGTGCGTTATGCAAGCAATCCAAACGATGCCAAGCACTATACGACCGACCGCCTTCGCAGCGAGTACGCTATCGAGAAGGTGTTCGCTCCTGGCGAGGTGAACTGGACTTACACGATGTTCGACCGTTTCCTCATCGGTGGTGCTGAGCCGACAACTACTCCGTTGAAGCTGACTTCCATCGCCCCTCTTTATACAGACAAGCCCAACGACCAAAAGAACCTGCTCGACAACCGTGAGTTGGGTATCATCAACATCGGTGGCGAGGGTACTGTGACCGTAGATGGCAAGAAGTATGTGCTCGGTTTCCAGGAGGCTCTTTACGTAGGTCGTGGTGCCAAGAACATCGAGATGAGCAGCAAGGATGCAACCAAGCCAGCTAAGTTCTATATGAACAGTGCTTGTGCTCACCAGACTTTCCCTACCAAGAAGGTGACGTTGAAGGATGCGAACAACATCAAGGCCGGTAGCTTGAAGGAGAGCAACGACCGTGTTATCCACCAATTGATTATCGATGGTGTGGCAGGTGTCCGCACATGCCAGTTGCAGATGGGTGTCACCGAGTTGAAGGAGGGGTCTGTTTGGAACACCATGCCGGCCCACACCCATCTTCGCCGTATGGAGACATACCTATATTATAATGTGCCAGAAGGTCAGAAAATCCTTCATGTGATGGGTGAGCCACAGGAAACACGTCCTATTTGGCTCAACAACGAACAAGCTGTCATCGCTCCAGAATGGTCAATCCACTGCGCTGCTGGTACTAGCAACTATACCTTCATCTGGGGTATGGCAGGCGAAAACCTGATTTATAGCGATATGCAGGTTATCAAGATTCCCGATTTGGAATAAACTAAAAACAAATACTACTTATGAATGCTATTAAAACAAGTAAAATGTCCAACTTCCGTTGGGTGATTTGTGGATTGCTTTTCCTGGCGACCACTGTGAACTACATGGATCGGCAAGTCCTTTCGTTGACATGGAAGGATTTCATCGCTCCAGAGTTCCATTGGACGGATGATGACTATGGTACGATTACGGGACTCTTCTCCATCTTCTATGCCATCGCCAACCTTTTCGCAGGAAAGTTTGTTGACTGGATGGGAACCAAGAAGGGTTATCTCATTGCCATCTTCGTATGGTCAACAGGTGCCGTGCTGCACGCAGGTTGCGGATGGGTAGCTATGCAAATTGAGGGCTACGACTCTATTGAGGCACTTCGTTTGGTACAGGCAGGTAGTGATGCCGCCGTTGCCATTGCGACCATCAGTGTATGGTTGTTCCTTTCTTGCCGTTTGATACTTGCAGTCGGTGAGGCTGGTAACTTCCCTGCAGCCATCAAGGTGACAGCAGAATATTTCCCCAAGAAAGACCGTGCATTCTCTACCGCCATCTTCAACAGTGGTGCCTCTGTTGGTGCATTGGCTGCTCCTGCTACCATCCCATTGCTGGCTCGTGCCATGGGCTGGGAGATGGCATTCATCATCATTGGTGTGTTGGGTTATGTTTGGATGGGACTTTGGTTGTGGTTATATGAGAAACCAGCTAAGAGCAAGTACGTGAACAATGCCGAGCTTACTTACATCAACCAGGATGAGGATGTTGCAGAAATCGAGGCTGAGAAGAACGGCGAAGAGGTTGAGGAGAAGACTATCGGCTTCTTGAAGTGCTTCACTTTCCGTCAGACTTGGTCATTCATCACCGGCAAGTTGTTGACCGATGGTGTATGGTGGTTCTTCCTCTTCTGGGCACCGGCTTACTTCTCTGACCAGTATGGTTACTCTTCGGACTCAGGCATGGGTATCGCTCTCATCTTCACGCTCTATGCGATTGTTACTGTATTGAGTATCGGTGGTGGGTATTTGCCAACCTACTTTGTGGATAAGAAGGGAATGAATCCTTATATCGGTCGTATGCGTGCGATGTTGATTTTTGCTTGCTTCCCATTGTTGGGCTTGGTAGCACAGCCTATGGGTGAGTTGAGCCCTTGGTGGCCAGCTATCATCATCGGTCTCTTGGGCGCAGGACACCAAGCTTGGTCAGCCAACTTGTATTCTACCATCGGTGATATGTTCCCTAAGTCAACTGTAGCGACCATCACTGGTATTGGTGCAATGGCAGGTGGTATCGGTTCTTTCTTGATAAACAAGGGCTCTGGTATGCTCTTCACCTACGCTGAGGGTCAAGGCTCAGCCTTCACCTTCATGGGCTTCGATGGCAAGCCAGCAGGTTACATGATTATCTTCTGCATCTGTGCCGTTGCTTACCTCGTAGGTTGGTGCATCATGAAGGCATTGGTACCTAAGTACAAGCCAATCGTTGTGGAATAAGATGAATTTCAAGGAATATTGTAAAGTGGTTTGATGGTTATGAAACTTTACAAATGTTCTAAAATATAAAAATCCCTGCCGTGGAAAATTTCTTTTCTACGGCAGGGATTTTTTAAAATATGGGGTACTTTGAATTTTTACCTCCCGAGGAAAAAATGAAAGTGGGGTAGGACTTGTGGGATTTGCCCATTCTGGGCTTTCCCACTTGCTTTGGAAAATATTTTTACGTTATGAATGTGTTTTCTCGTGTGCTTACTTCAAGAATGTAGCTTTCTCTTTTACATGGATAAAATGAAAGAGTCCCAGTCTTCTGCAGTTCCTTTCTTATTAAAAACTTTATTATATAACCTCTTTCTTATTTGTGAAATAGCAGATGGGGTACAATCTAGTAACACCGAAATAAGTGTAGGCTTTTTGCCTATTTTTATAAGAAGACAGACTAATAATTCTCTTGTATTTAATTCGCATAACGAGAGAAGCCTATCTTTGAAGTTTGGCTCAAGATTGTCAAATGTCTTGATAAGTTCTTTCCTTTCTTCTGAATTTAAGTGAACTTTAGAATCCATTCGTTCAATTTCTACAACTCGTTTGAAAATCGCTGTTTTCTTTAAACTGTCAAAAACGAGGTCGTTTTTTCTCTTTTCAATTTTCTTTATTGCATTTACAGATTTTAGTTGTTCGTATTCTTCTTTAATTTTTTTGAGCTCTTCTGCTTCTTCCTTTTTGGAATTTTCTAAGCGTTCTTCTAGTTCTCTGATTCTTTTTTCATTTTGCAAGATTTGATTATCTGTACGTTGTAGTATTTCATTTTGGATTTTCTTCAGTTGAACGATTCGTTTTTGTGCTTCTAGTTTTTTATTTCTTACTCTCTGTATGTAAACATATAAAAGTAAGATGACAATAATAGTTGCCATGATGAATGTAATGATAAAACTTTTTAGTTCAGCATTCTTGTTCTTGATAGAATTTACTTCTTCTTCATGCTGCCTATAATCATAAAGTCCTTTTACTTTCGCTAGCATCTCAGAGTTTGTCTGTAAATTAATAGTGTCTATAGAAGCTTTATATCTTTCTAGATAGGTTCGGGCTTCTTGTATTTTGTTCTTCTTAAGAAGATATTTGGCAAGGAAATAATAGGCATTAGACCTAGCATAAATAGTTCCATTATCTGAAAGTATGGTGTTATAATAATAGGCAGAATCCTCTTTATTGGTGTTAGTAAAGTATTCTGCCGCTATGGAAAATACAGCGCTAGAGTCTGCTGTGTTAATATCTTGCAAAATTTTTTCTAGATACTTGTGTGCTAAACTATAGTTTTCACAATGTATATATGCCATAGCCAAATAGCTGTTTATACTATTTTTCAAACGAACATCAGAATAACTTCTGCTAAGTGCTGAGGCTTTGGTGAGTAAAATAATAGCATGCTTGTATTTTCTAATGTCTAAGTTTATTAGTCCCAAATCTCTTAATGCCATCGCCATTTTTATAGTATCTTTATCTTCTGTAGCTATATGGTAAGCTTGTGTGTACATGCTGTCTGCTGCAGAATATAAGCTTTGAAAATAATATAATCTTCCCATTTGGCTATAAATTTTATTTTCAAGGAAGTTGGTGTGACACTTAACTTTTAAAGCTTCATTGAAATACTTGAGAGCGTTAGGTGCTTCGCCAGATTCAGCCTTTATTCTTCCTTGATAATAATATGTAAATCGTAGCATATGTCTATAACTGCTACCTTTAAGATGATGTTCTGCTTTTGTTGCAAGTGCAAAGTCATCTTTGATGTCTTTGTCGTGTAAATCTTTTGCTCTAAGTTCTAATAATTCATATTCCCAACTTCCTTTTTTAAAGTTAATATTTGAGTTGGAAATACTATCCAAGATAGAAAATGCCGAATCTGGTTGACTTTCCATCTTGTTAAAATATTGACAAAAAAAGCTATCAGTATCCTTTTTGTGGCATGCAGAAAAGGATAAGATAATAAGTACTAATGTTATAATTTTTAATTTCATGTTGCAAAAATACTAATATATTTTCAAATTTACATGTTAAATTACGGCCTTTTTGTATGAAATGGCCTTTTGTCAATAACTTGTCAATATAAAACTTCTTTTAGTGTAGAATAAAAGAAGTAATTTTGCCGAAAAAATAAAAAGTAAAGTATAAAAATTAAAAAGTATGAAACATTTATTGTTAATTATCAGTTTGATTTTTGCTCCAATTTATGTTGAGGCAAAAGAGTATGTTGGATTGCAGCCTGTTGGATTAGCTTCGGATAAGCATATCGAGCATTATCCAAACAAGGCACCTGCAAGGATCAAAACATTGACTTTGTTCAAGGATGGAAGTAGTCTTGTCTTAGGAGGTGATCTTGATGTAAATACTCTTGTTAATATAGAGTTGTATGATGTCTCATCTGAACTTCTTTATAGCACGACTGTCAATTTTCGTTTTGGTGTTGAAGTCTTGATTGATCAGGAGGCCATGGATAATGCCTGTAAGGTTGTTGTGTCCTATTCTGAAAGAAAGTATGAGGGATACTTTTAGCTATTATTTTTATGATAGAGTACTTCAGATTTTTAATTAATAAAAAGGGATATGAAAAAAGTAATTAATTTGAATTTAGCGATGATTTTCGCTCTTTTATCTTTTACATCTTGTGTAGAAGACAGAATGGAAAATAATCAAGCGCAAGAAAGTGCAATTCTGTTAACTCCAGAGGAGTATGCAAGTGTGGCTTATGATTCTACTAGTACTATTTCTGAGAATGAAGCTTGGGCATTGGTTGCCAATTTGAAATCTTCTATCTCTACTAGAAGTTCTCGTAATACTGCAACTGTGAGAAAGAATGTAATTACTGGCTTGGTGCAAACTTTAGCCAACGCTAAACGGTCAATAAATGTTCCATGTTATGAATTTACCTTTGATGGAAATGGTTTTGCAGTAGTTGCTGCTGATTCAAGATGTCCTATGGTTGTAGCTTATGCTGATAAAGGAAATTTAGCAGATACCTTAGTTAATAAAGGGGCAGCAAAGATGCTAGATGTTAGCAAAAAGATAGTTTTATCTCAAGTCGGTTGGTATGAAAAAATGAAGGATTCATTGCAAACAAAAACTTTGCAGAAAATCTCTCAAAAAATAGGCGTAGATAGTATTGGTTTGGAGGATTTGAAGAGATGTCATGTTCTTTTGAGTTGTGTAAAAACCCGCTCTTTTGAAGAAACCCCAGATGAAGGTGAAGCTTGGAAGATGGTCAACCCTATGCTGAAAACTACCTGGAATCAGTGCTATCCATATAATAAGGAATTGGATAAATCTAAAGTTCAAACACGTAAAGAGAATAACGGTTATAATGCTGTAGGGTGTGTAGGGGTAGCTGTTGCGCAAATAGTAGCTTTCTATAAGGCTATAAATACCGCAGATAATGTAACTTTAAATTGGAATTTAATATATGCTAATCCTATATTAACTGAGAAATCTGAAGCGAATGTTGTCAATCAAGTTTCTCATTTGATGAAGGTAGTTGCTAAAGGAATAAATACGACATGGAGCGATACTAGTGATGATGGAGAAGCTTCAACTTGGAGTGCTTATAATTATTTGAAAACAATAGGGTTGACTTTTGATGTACGAAGTAATCATAAGGGCTATTCAATGAACGCAGCTAGAATAATATCTTCATTGGATAATGGTTACCCAGTTTTGATAACGGGAAAAGATGCAGGAGGTGCTGGTGGACATTGCTGGGTCCTTGATGGTTATCAATTCGTAAAAAGAAGTTCTGATACAAGAATGCAAGTACGAGAAAATGATACCTATATTCATGCAAATTTTGGTTGGGATGGCACCTGTGATGGATATTATTTGGTTGATAGGAATACGACAAATCTAACATTCCAAAATGATTATGATTTGTCCGTTGACTTGCTAATCTATCCTAATGTTAGAAAGCAATAATTGTAGTTACTATTTTGGGAGCATTCTGCATGAATTGTTTATGACAATTTTTGCGGGTGCTCTAAATATCTTTTTCATAGTTGGTGTGTTATGGTGAAATATTTGTATATAGCAATTTTTTTGTTGCTTGTTAGTTGTGGAAATAATGCAGATGACAAGGATTTAATGTTGGATAAAACGTATTATGAAGTCTCCCAATACTGTGAAATGTGGTGTTTCGTAGAAAATAGCAGTGGAGATTATACAATATCTTTATCTGATGCTTCAGGTATGGAAATAGCGTCAAAAGAACATGGTGCTTTTAAACTTATCGGACTAAAACCTGGCGATTATTTTTTAAGCGTTTTAGATAAAGTGAAAAATCAAACTGCATATACTAGAATTCGTATTCTTCCGAAAGCTTTGCTTGCTTTTGTAAATTTTGGTGAATCTAGTGACTCGTTCTTTTCTAATGCCCCTTCTGGTCTATTTCTTATGGGTGATGAACAAAAGACATGTTTTATATTACCCTATGGTAATTTAGAGGGTAAGTTTTATCCATATCCAAGTTTCAAGGGAAATTATTCTTTAGAAATACAAAATCAGACAGTTATTGCTTTGAATTTATATTTGGACAATGAAATCTTAGTGCGTCATTATGATTTGGGAAAATCATCTAATAATGCTTTGTCTTTATTGATGCAGTTGAATGAAAATAAAAAATGGGAGATTGATAGTTTGGCTAATGACTGTATAGAATTTGATGAATCGGATAAGCATACCACAGGCTTCCTAAGGACTTCTGCAACTTCAATTCCCTATGGGTTTTATAAGTGAAATGCTTGTATCCATGGTGAAACGTCAATTTTACCATGGATATAAGTATTTGATCTAAGACAAATGTGCTAGCTTATAAACCCTTGCATTTTCAACGCTTCCATGAATCCTTCGCTCATCGCCTCACAGTCTTTCTTGGTATATCGGATGTCTGTGAAGACCTGGGCGAGGGTTTCTTTGTTGTTGATTCTTACAAACTCCTTGTTCTCTTCCAAAGCCTCTTTCTCTGCATAGAAGTCATCTATCTTCTCTGGTGAATAATCAGAGAAAGCCTCTTGGTGGATGATGCTTCGCAGTGGCAGACGGTCACTCTTGGCAGGATGCTCGTCGGGCCAGCCCAAGGTAATTGTTGCCACAGGCATAACCAACTTTGGCAATTTCAAGGTCTCGATAATCAACTTAGGCATATACACGGTTGTTCCCAAGAAACAAGTACCTAATCCTTCTTCTTCGGCAAGGTTGCAGAAAGTCTGAGTGAACAACAGGGCATCTGTTGTTGCATTCATAAAAGAGAGGATGTTGTCATAACCTGGGGTTGCTTTACGATTTTCTGCCCAGATGGTTGTGCGGCGATAGTCGGCGCAAATAGTGAGGACTACAGGAGCACCTGTTACCATTGGTTGGCTGAAGTGGGCAGGTGCCAAGGCTTTTTTGCCTTCCTCGCTTTTGGTGACAACCACGCTGTAAAGTTGGAGGTTTCCCATGGTCGGGGTGCGCTCGGCCTCCTCGATAAGACGATTGAGAAGCTCGTCTGAAACTTCCTTGACGGAATACTTGCGAATGGATCTTCTTTCTTGTATTGATTTCATATTGCTTATTTTTTATTTTTATTTTTGATGCCCACCTTATCATATAGATGCTGTATGGGCAGTATTGTTTGATAGGGAGCAACTGCCCTATTTGTTGCAAAGGTAAGCAAAGTTTTCCGAAAAGTGTCGCTTCTTGCCTTCTTTTGTGAAATAATTAGCAAATCTTTTCACCATTTGAAAATAAAAGTTTAATTTTGCACTAAATTACGAAACGTTTGATATGGAATATACTGAAAATATGACCTTCGAGGAGGCGAGTCATGCTTTGGTGGAAGAGCTAAAGTTACACTTGGCTACTCTTCATCACCATTTTGGGGAGCAGCCATGTGCTGATTGGCATCGCCTTTACGACCAGTTGACAAGTGCTGTGTCTATGGATGCTAAAGAACCGTTTTTCTTGCCGGAAGTGATAGAGGTTCGTCCTCGTGAGTTGGAATGTGATGTGGTCAGATTCCAGAACAACAAAGAGAAATGGGTGGCGTTGGTCGGTCTTTACAACGGACATCCTTATGAAATATTTACCGGACTTCAGGATGAGGATGAAGGAATTATGCTTCCAAAGTCTGTTACAAAGGGCAAGATAGTCAAGACCGTCCTTGGGGAAGGACAGAAGAGATATGACTTCCAGTTTGTCAACAAGCGCGGATACAAGATTACAGTCGAGGGATTGAGCGAGAAGTTCAATCCAGAGTATTGGAACTATGCCAAGTTGATTTCAGGAGTGTTACGTTATCGTATGCCGATAGAGCACGTCATCAAGTTGGTTAACCAACTTCAGTTGACCTCCGACAACATCAATACATGGAAAAAAGGTGTGGAGAAGGCTTTGAAGAAGTATGTCGGTGAAGATATAAACCAAGAAAAGGGAGAGCACGATGAAACTGACCACTAGCTATGTTCTTCTGGAAAAGCTGCATTTCCATGCTTATCACGGAGTTCTGCCACAAGAGCGACGGGTTGGCAACGATTATACGGTTGATCTGAAAATCAAGTATGATGTCTCTGAAGCCTTGACAAGCGATGATGTCCATGACACGCTCAACTATGCGGAGGTGTTCCAGTTGGTGTCACAGGAGATGGCTGTACCCAGCGACTTGGTCGAGAGGGTGGCAGGTAGAATCTCTGACCGTCTCTTCCGTCGCTTTCCTGCGATAGAAGGTGTTGATTTGAAAATCATCAAGCTGAATCCGCCAATGTGTTCAGATGGTGAGGGGGCTGGTGTTGAGGTTCATTTTGTCAGATGAGAAGTTTGTTGTGATGCGTTCACTTAATAAATGATAAAACTTTTTAGTGTTTTTAGGTTTTCTGCTTGAAAATGATTAATTTTGCACAATCTTAAAAATATGTTGAAGAAGATAACTCTTTTGTTGGTTACGTTCTTGTGGCTGGTGGGCGAGGCGTTTGCCGTCAACAGTCGTTTTACGCTTGTCATTGATGCCGGTCATGGTGGCCATGATACCGGTGCCTTGGGAGCTAAGTCGAAAGAAAAGGATATCAACTTGAAGGTGGCTTTGGCTTTCGGACGATATGTGGAACGAAACATGCCCGAGGTAAAGGTGATTTATACCCGGACTACGGATGTGTTCATTCCGTTGATGGACCGAGCCAATATTGCCAATAAGGCTGGGGCAGACTTGTTTATCTCCGTTCATACCAATGCCTTGCCGGGGGGCAAGATAGCCCGTGGCTTCGAGACATATTCGCTCGGTATGCACCGTGCCAAGGATAATCTGGACGTGGCCATGCGTGAGAACTCTGTCATCTCCATGGAGAAAGGTTATCAGCAGACTTACCAGGGGTTCGACCCGAAGTCTTCAGAGAGCTATATCATCTTTGAGTTCATCCAAGGCAAGAACATGGAACGGAGTGTGGAGTTGGCAAGGTCGATTCAAACAAGTGTCTGCAACAATGCCAATCGACCAGACAAGGGGGTACACCAAGCTGGCTTCCTGGTGCTTCGCGAGACTTCGATGCCGAGTTGCTTGATAGAGTTGGGGTTCATCACTACTCCCGATGAGGAGGAACTTCTCAATACGGAGAGTCGTGTGGATGACATTGCCAAGGCGATATACCAAGGTTTTGCAAACTATAGGAACAAGTATGACAAGATGGTGGCTGTGCCTTATCGCTCTTCTGTGTCAGAGAAGAAGCCAATTCCGACCATCGTGCCTGATACTTACAAGCGCACGGATAATAAAGAGGGGGCGGTGAAAGAAACTACACGCACTGCGGATAAAACGACTGTCGGGGACAAAGGAAAAGAGAATAAGGTGCAGCGTGATACCATACGCAAGCCTGAGCCAAGGCAGCAAGAGGCTACGAATGCGGCTCCTGTGTTCAAAGTCCAAATTCTGGCGAGCAACCGTGTGTTGAGCAAAGGTGATGCCCATTTCAAGGGGGAGGAAAACTACGACTCTTACCAAGAGGGTGGCCTGGTAAAATATACCATTGGGTCTTCTTCCGACTATAGTGAGATATACCAGCTTCGAAAGGTTTTGCTGGAGAAGTTCCCGGAGGCGTTTGTCATCGCCTTTAAGGCAGGGCAGAAGTATGATGTGAACCAGGCGATAAGAGAATGCAAACAGAATAAACAATAATAACAATGAAAATAACCAAGGAAATTAAGATAGCGTTGGTAGCTATTGTTGGCATTTTGATCATGTACTTTGGAGTCAACTTTCTGAAGGGCATCAATCTGTTTTCTTCCAACAACTATTACTATATGACGTTTGATGACATCCAGGGTCTTGGTGCTTCGACGCCGATTTATGCAGATGGTTACAAGGTGGGAACGGTGGATGCTGTGGATTTCGACTATGCTCAGTCGGGACCGATCAAGGTGAAGGTTGACATTGACAAAAATCTCCGCATTCCAAAAGGAAGCCAGGCTGAAATCGTGAAGGACTTGATGGGTAACCTGCAGGTGAACCTCTTGCTTGCCACCAATCCAAGGGAACGAATAGAGATGGGCGACGTGATTCCAGGTGTTGTCAACGCCGGAGCCTTGGGGAAGGCTGCCGAGATGATTCCCACGATACAGAAGATGCTGCCTAAGTTGGATTCCATCTTGGCTAGCGTGAATGCGTTGCTCGCTGACCCCGCTTTGGCGGCTACCTTGCACAATGCCCAGACCATCACCAACAACCTGACGGTTTCCACTCAAGAGCTGAATGCCTTGATGGCTGGTCTTAACAAGCAGGTGCCAGGGATTGTGAACCGTGCCAATGGGGTGCTTGACAACACACAGCAACTTACTTCCAATTTGGCTTCTTTGGATGTCCAGGCTACTTTGGACAAGGTAAACCGCACCTTGGATAATGCCCAGGCTTTCACTGACAAGTTGAATGACAATAAGGGAACCTTGGGATTACTGATGAACGATGCGCAGTTGTATAACAATCTAAATGCCACTATGCGAGATGCGGATTCTTTGGTGGTCAACCTCAAGCAGCATCCCAAGCGTTATGTTCATTTCTCTCTCTTCGGCAGAAAGGACAACTAAAGGTTTCTCTAGTGATGGTAAGAGTGACGATTGGCTTAAATTAAAAATAGTCTAAATAAGGTCGAAAATGTTTCACGCCCTCGTAGCAAGTTTCAAACTCTTTGTTTGTTAGTTGTTTCGAGGGTGTTTCATAATTGTTTCACTATTCTTTCTACATTCGGAAAGAAAGAGAAGTATGTCGCTATATTTCAGTTGGTTAGCCATGCTTCTGCGTGAACTATGTAAAAAGTGTGGATAACTTAACTAAATGCTTGTATATTAGGGAGTTCTTGGCTTGTATTAAAATAAATTAAAAACTGAGATTTGGTGTTTTCCGTTTTATTTTATAATTTTGCACCGAATTTGGCACTTTGTCGTGTCATTTTACTAATTTGAGCAATTACAAACTGATAATACTGATTTAATATAATGTTAGCAAGTCCAAAGGTGCTTTGGGATAATTGCCTTGCGTTGATTCGCGAGAATGTCTCTGAGCAACATTTCAATACGTGGTTTAAACCCATTGTCTTCGAATCTTATAAGCCTGCCACGAAGACTTTGTTGGTGAGAGTCCCAAGCACTTTCTTTTATGAGTACTTGGAGGCAAACTTTGTGGACTTGTTGAGCAAAGTGTTGCGTCAAAATTTTGGTGACGGCATTAGGTTGGCCTATCGGGTGGTGGTGGTCAAGGATGCGCCCGGTGGAACCATCACGGAGGCCGCTGATTCTGCTCCTTCCATTTCTCCTGCACATAAGGAGGCGAATGCCGACCAGAGTGGCAATGCGGCTGCACAAGAGGATATTGATACTCAGTTGGATCCCAAGTTGACTTTCAACAACTATATGGAGGGCGAGAGCAACAAACTTCCGCGTTCTGTGGGATTGTCCATTGCCGAGCATCCCAACACGACCCAGTTTAACCCGATGTTCATCTATGGACCTTCCGGAAGCGGCAAGACCCATCTGGTGAATGCCATCGGCGTGAAGGCAAAGCAGATGTACCCGCAGAAGAGGGTGCTCTATGTGAGTGCCCGTCTCTTTCAGACGCAATACACGGATGCCATCCTGCATAATTCCAGCAATGACTTCATCAACTTCTACCAGTCTATAGATATGCTGATTGTGGATGACATTCAGGACTGGGCTGGAAAGGCAAAGACGCTGAATACTTTTTTCCACATATTCAACCATCTCTTCCGCAACGGAAAGCGTATCATCTTGGCTAGCGACCGTCCTCCGGTCGATTTGAAGGACGTGCCAGACCGCCTGTTGACCCGTTTCTCTTGTGGGTTGGTGTGCGAGTTGGAAAAGCCGAACGTTCAGCTCTGTGTGGATATCTTGAGCAACAAGATTCGCAGGGATGGCTTGAAGATTACCAAGGAGGTGGTTACTTTCATTGCCCAGACTTGCAATGGAAGCGTTCGTGACCTGCAAGGTGCCATCAATGGTCTCCTGGCTTATAGCATTGTGTATAACAGCAACATTGACATCCGTTTGGCGGAGCGTGTTATCAAGCGTGCCGTCAAGATAGATGATAAGCCGCTTACTATAGATGACATTGTCGAGAAGGTATGTACACATTATAATGTGACAACTGCTGCGGTGAACAGCAAGAGCCGGAAACGTGAGTATGTGGTGGCAAGACAAGTGACGATGTACTTGGCGCAGAAATTCACCAAGATGCCTGCGTCACGCATCGGCAAACTTGTGGGCAACCGTGACCACAGCACGGTTATCCACAGTTGCTCGAAGGTAGAGGAACGGTTGAAGGTAGATGCTACTTTCAGTGATGAGATTATGAGTATAGAGAACTCTTTCAAATTGAAAGCGTAATTTATAGTTTCATCATTCGTTTCCACTTGAAGTAACCGGCGATGGCGATAATGACATAGAGTCCATAAAGCCCAGCCTTGAAGGGGATGCCTTTGATGATATATAGGTAGCAGCAAACGGCATCCACGATGATCCAGAAGAACCACTGTTCGATGTATTTGCGTGCCAAAGCCCAAAGTCCCACGAAACTCAGTGCATTGGTGAAACTGTCCTGTAAGGGTACGGTGGAGTTGGTGAACGTCACCAATATATAATAGGTGATGCCCCAGGCTGCCACGAAGAAAAGTAAGGTAGGCAGGTAGAGCGACTTCCGCATCCGTGTAATGGGAAGTTCCTCTTCTTCCTTTTGTTGACGCTTCTTTCCCCATTTCCATACGGCATAACCATAGATGGCGGCGAAGGTGTAGTACACTGCCATGCCGGCATCTCCGTAGAGACCGTGACTCCAGTAAAGCCAGATGTCCAAGGCGGGCATGACGATGCCCACTATCCAGAGCCAGATGCTGGCACGGTACTCCAACAGGATATAGACCAGTCCGAGTACCGTGGTGATGATATCTAATGCCATTAGAATTTCAATGTTAAATGAGCCATGCAAGTGAAGCCTGCCATCGGGATGTAGCTGATGGCGCTCAAGCGATGGTCTCGGGTGTAGCCTGAGCTTTCGCTGATGGCGTTGTACCATACGAAACCGCTAGGTGCATAGTGGCGGTTGAACATGTTGTTGAAGTCCAGCCCTAGTGTTATCTGCCTGAGTCCCAAGACTTTCTTTACTTTGCTGGTATAGTTTAGACTGAGGTCGCTCTGTGAATAGCAGGGGAGTGAACGATCCTTGTTTTCGGTGTTGTCGAGATACTGGCTGCTGACGAAGTTGGTGTGCCATGTGGCAGAGAACCCGGCGTAGTGCAAATCTACGAAGCCGTTTAGAATGGCTGAAGGTGAGTACGACAGGGTAGAGTTGTCGTAGTGTATCTTGGTGGTTCCGTTGTCCCAGTCATCTACGTACTCGTCGAAGTCCTTGATTTTGTTCTTGCTCAAGGCTGCGTTTCCTTCAATCGACAGCCATGGCAGGGGTGCCCAACCTGCGGTCAGCTCCACGCCCATGCGGTAAGAGTCCTTCACGTTGGTGGTCAAAGCCTCGCCGATGTCACTGGTCTCGCCAGTTTGTACGAGTTGGTTGTCGTACCCCATGTAGTAGAAGTTGGCGCCTGCGTGCCAGTTGCTGCCTGTATATTGATAGCCGAATTCTATGTCGAGCAGCTTCTCCTGTTTAGGGTAAGGATAGCTGCCGTTGTCGGTGTAGTTGTTGCGCTCTGGCTCGCGGTTGCTGTAGGCGGCGGAAGCGTATGCCTTGTGCCCGTTTTGGGTGTAGCTGATGCCCACCTTGGGGTTGAAGAAGTTGAACTTGTCATTGATGTTCAATGCCTGGTTCTTGTAGGTGCCGTCTTCTTGTTCTACAAACTTGTCGTTGAATCCGTCTGTCTTGTATTCCACGCGTCGGTATTGCAGGTCGGCGAACACGTTCCAGTAATCTGCGAAATGATAGTTTGCCTTGATGAAGGCACTGTAGTCATACTTGTGGGCATCTGAGTCATAGTACTTGTACTTTCCGTCTTTGCCTAGATACTTGCTCTCTGCTTCCTGGTTGGCAATATAAGTGAGGTAGCCCCAGTGGTTGCCACGGAACTGCTGCAGGTTCAGGCCACCGATGACATCCCAGTGGTCATCCTTGTAGTTGGTGTTATAGACTATGCCGTAGGTATGCTGGGTCAATCCCTTTTTGCGGATGAAGTCGGAACGCTTCACGAGCTTGCCTGCTGTGTCATAGTAGGTCAGGCCGAACTTTGAGAACTTGGATTGGTTCTTGAACTCCTTGTAGTAGCCATAGCCGTATGTGTAGTGGAGGACGAAGTTGTGGCTCCAGTGGGCGGACGGAGTCCATGCGGCGGAGAGGATGTTGTGGTTCTGGTAGAAGTTGTCGGTAGTCTTGTCCCAATGGTTTCCGTCACGCAGGGTGTAAGGAGTGATGGTATAGTCGCCCTTGCCATTGCGGCTCAAGGCTGCGGTCAAGACGTTAAACTTGCCAAGTCCTGCCTCGTACATATCTTTATAGGTGCGGATGCCATCGTCCATCAGTGTGAAGTTGGTGTCGTAGTCGCTGCCCAACACACCGTTCCACGCCTGTCCGGTCTTCTCGAAGTTTCCTATGTTTTTGTAGCTGACCTTGAAGTTGTCATTGAGCCAGGTAAGGCCACCATAGTAAGAACCCGAGCGACCTGATGTGCCGCTGATGTAGCCGTCTGTGGCTGTCTCATGGTAAGCTCCGTCCAGGATGAGGTGCTTGCCCATCAAGCCTGTTGAGAAGCTGAGTCCTGTGTTGTAAGTGTTGTATGATCCGTATGACCCTGTCAGTTCTGCGGTAGGAGTCTGGGACGGAGCGGCAGTCGCCATGGAGATGGAACCGCCGAAGGCACCGTCGCCGTTGGTGGAAGAACCCACGCCGCGTTGCACCTGGATGGAGCCTAGGAGAGAGGCATAGCTGTTCATGTTGGCCCAAAATACGGTCTGGTCTTCTGGTGAGTTGAGAGCCACACCGTCGAGGGTGATGTTGATGCGGCTTCCCGCTGCGCCACGAATACGCATATAGGAAGTGCCGGTGCCGAGGCCGTTCTCGCCCCAAGCCAGGATGCCGGGAGTGCGGGAAAGAAGGAAGGGAAGTTCTCGCCCGGTACGGGAGAATTGCTGCAGTTCAGCTTTCTTAATGTTGGCTACGGCATAAGGCGCATCCTTAGTGGCACGTACAGCCTTTACTACTACTTCATTTAGATTTTGCACCTTGGTGGTGTCAAGTCTGGTTTGTGCCAAGGCGGCCTGAGATGCCAGGGAGCATATAGCTACGCTCAGCGCAATTCCATGAAATCTTTTCATTGCTTTATTACCTAAATTACAATCATTACAAGGGGGAATGTTCCGAAGTTCCCTACGCCAGCATTATCTGGTCCAGGTTCGATGGGTATGTTCTCAGCATCCGCAAAGGCGGTAGCACCCCTTAGTTAGCACTCTGCTAACCGGGTGCAAAATTACTACTTTTCCATGAAACGGCAAAATAAAATGATAATATCTTTTCTGATGCCATACTCAAAAACACTCTTCACCCTTCACCAAATCGCTTGGAATGTCGATAAACACTAGGGGTTTGCGAGGTGAAGAGTTCCGACGTACCCTTCACTACTCTTCACCACTCTTCACCCACAAAAAGTGGGGCGGCTCCACATTGGTGCCTTGCCGATTTTTGGTGAAGGTTGGTGAAGGTTGATTAAGGTTTGTGGACATTTGTGAAGACAGGTGAAGGGTGGTGAAAGCTGGTGAAGGGTGTTAGACAACCCTTCACCTCGCAAACCCCTAGTGTTTATTCTTTCTGTTTCTTCTTTTCTTAATTTTAATTGTTATACTTATGTTATGATGAGGGCAGTGGCAGAGCCACGGCATCCCTTATTGAGTGTAAAAATACAAAAAATAATTGAAACTACACATAGTTTTATATGTAAAGTTACTTTTCACACTCACTTTTTACTTCACCACTATCGTGTTCGAATCAACGAGTCGAGCCTGTACCTTTTGCATCATATTGATGGCATTGACAACCTCCTCCAGTGATTCCGAGCGATTGACCATGAAGCGCATACGATATTGATGAACCTCATGGGCTTGGTACTTGATGTTGACCTTATAATATCGGGATATATCATCAAGGATGTCATCCAATGGCGTATTGTCATAATAGAGGTAGCCATCTCGCCAAAGCGTGTAAGGTTCCGTATCCACGTCAGACGTGGCAATCTCGCCTTTCTCATCCCATACCGCCTTCTTGCCTGGAGACAAGACCGTAGCATGTGAAGCGTTCTGCACTTCCACCTTACCCTTTACCAAAGTAACACTTGCAGGCTTTCCAGCGTATGCCGCCACATCAAACTCAGTACCGAGAACCTTGGTTTGTCCCATGTCCGTCTTTACGATAAAAGGCTGTTGAGGATTGTGAGCCACTTCGAAATAAGCCTCTCCCTCCAAGGTAACGACACGCTCCTTACCCACAAACTTATTAGGGAAATGGAGTTTGCTACCAGGATGAAGATGCACCTTGCTACCATCAGCTAGGTTGACGACCGCTTCCTGTCCGTATGGTATCGTCATGGTCACAGCCTCAGGCATCTTGTTCGCATCCACAACGGTAGTACGGCTCAACGCCTCATCACCTTGGTTTGCCATAGGCAAAGTGTAGGTCTCGCCATTCTCTGACTCCATCTGAATATTCTCCGCTGTATAATCCGTTTGCTTTTTCTTTTTTTCATAAGGATAAAAGAGGAAGAAGACACAAACTATCATAGCGGCAGCTATCAACAACCAAGGTTTCAGAATTATCATTTTAGCCTTCTCCCCCTCAGTTGTCTCAACCTTACTTTTCTCTTCTTCCTGCTGTATCACTCGCATTTCATGCTCCACATCATTTTTCCGATGCGAAGCCTTGAATTTAGCCAACCTATCCTCCACATTCACCTTTTCTCGTTGGCGATGGATGGCAGCAGAGGCTGTAAGGATATCCTTTGCCATCTGGCGCATATCCTCATCATCCTCTATGGTTTGACAGTCCGTGGCAGAGAGTTCACCTTCCCTGCCCCTTTCCATCATATCTATAAGAATATCTTCCTTGCTCATTGTTTCGATCATTAGATAAAACGAATCACTCTTGTTAGTTTCGAATAAAACGAACCACAACCTATCGAAGGGTACGCATTTAATATTCTTTAGCCATTCGATTCCCTCATTCCTTTAATTCCTTGCCATTTCTCCGTTCCCTGAAGAACTTTAAGGCTATCTTGATATGCTTCTTCACCGTGTTGATGGAGATGCCCATCTGTTCAGCCGTCTCCTTATACGAGAGATTATCCACATAGCAAGCCGTGAAGATTTCAAAGGTAGGAGATTTCAGCAAAGCGATAGCCTCCTGTATTGCCTTGGCACGCTCCAACTCGTCGATATGTTCCTCCACATTATTATATTCTTTACTCAGATTGTCTAAGTAAGAAACGTATGCTTGTTCGTATTTGCTATGTCGAAGGATATCAAGACATTTGTTGCGCACATCCTTGTAAAGATAACTTCGAGCGGTCTCTTTCTTGATGAGCGCAAAGTTGACCCATACATCTTCAAAAGCGGCAGTCACCACGTCGTGGCTCTCGTCCTCGTCAAGGAATTGCCGTGCAAAGATGTACAACGCATCGTAATACTTGCGGAATATGGCGTCAAAGTCTTTTGTCTCTTCCATCGTTCATATATATGTGATTGTTTGCAAAAGTACAAAAATCTTTTGATTTTACGGACAAGATGCTTACTTTTCCATCAAAAGCAAGTCATTTTTACTATTTTCAGAGGATTTTTTAAGAAAAAAGCATATTTTCTGATAAATTCGTACCCTTCGAGGGCGTTCATTCGTTTTAGGATAAAATTTCAAAAAAGATATTATAAGTTTGATGACAGTTTATAAGGTCATATAAGTTTAATTAAATGTAGTTGTATGAAAAGAGAGAGACTTTACATGTTAGTATTGATGCTCTTCTTGCTTCTACCAAGCGTGATGGCACAAGGCAACATCTCCATGAAGTTTGCCAACGAAACCTTGCCATCCGTATTCAGCAAGTTAGAGAAGGCTTCAGGGTACAAAATCTTGTTCACTTACAACGATGTGGAGGCATATCGGGTAAACGGACAAGTAAAAAACGCTTCTTTCAATGAGGCGATGAACTATGTCTTGGAGGGTAAGCCATTGACTTACCACACCAAGGGTAAAATTGTCAACGTAGTCAAAAGCAATATCCAGCCCAGGAAAAGTTCGGAGCACAAGCGTTCCTTTCGTGGAGAGGTTATTGAGATGGGTACGGGCTATCCTATCATAGGTGCCACCATCAAGATAAAAGGTACGAAGACGATGGCTGTGACGGATGCCGACGGTATGTTCACACTGGACGATTGCGCCGAGGGTGCTCGACTGGTGATTTCTTACATCGGCATGAAGAACAGGGAGGTTGCAGCCACAGACAGATTCATGCGCATCCCACTCGAAGCTGATTCCAAGGCTATCGACGAGGTGGTGGTGACAGGTATCGTCAATCGTAAGGCAAGTAGCTTTACAGGTTCCATCTCTTCTTTCGACAACGAGAAGTTGAAGCAAGTGGGTAGCCAGAACGTCATCAAGAGCTTGGAGGTGCTGGAACCTTCCATGTTGAAAGTAACCAACCTGGGCGCAGGTTCTGACCCTAACTGTTTGCCATCGTTGGAATTGAACGGTACATCCAGTTTTCCTGATGTTACTGGTCAATACACAGGCAACCCTAACCAACCTTTGTTTATCTTGAATGGTTTTGAGAGCGACCTCCAGACCATCAACGACTTGGACATGAACTTGGTGAAAAGTGTCACAGTCTTGAAGGATGCCTCTGCCAAGGCTATCTATGGTTCCAAGGCTTCTAATGGCGTTGTCATCGTAGAGACCAAACGTCCTGAGGCTGGTAAGTTGCAGGTTTATTACAGCGGTGCCGTTTCCTTGGAAGTGCCAGACTTGACGAGTTACAACCTTTGCAACGCTCGTGAGAAATTGCAAGCTGAGGTTGCCTCAGGACAGGTATATAACAATGCTTACCAACCAGACGCACAAGTTACCGACAACACCATTTACAATGAACTCTACAAAGAGGTATTGCGTGGCGTGGATACTTACTGGCTCTCTGCCCCATTGCGTACAGGTGTCGGCAACAAGCACACCCTTTCCATCGACGGTGGTACAGAGAACTACATCTATGGTTTGGACTTGTCTTACAACAAGATTATAGGTGCGATGAAGAACTCCGACCGTGAGACTTTGAACGGTAGGATGTCCATCGAATATCGCTTGAAGAATCTCAGCGTGAGAAACCAAATCAGCGTCAATTACAACAAGCAGAACAATTCTTATCACGATTTCTCCAGCTATGCCAACATGAACCCATATTGGCGCAAGTATGACACAGACGGAAATCCTGTCAAGGAGTTCAAGAGCGTGCGCTCAGGTATCTACAACCCTCTTTGGGATGACCAATGGAAGGCTTACGACAAGAGCAACTATACGGAGATAACTGACAACTTCGACATCGACTGGACCATCTTGCATGGTATGCGCCTGGTAGGTCGTTTCAACTTCACCAAGAACACATCCAACTCAGACAACTTCCTCTCTCCATACCTCACGGAGTTCAACAATTCCGACAAGGATGAGAAAGGTAGCTATACCAAGGGACAGGACAAGAGCTTCACGATGGGTGGCGACCTCAACTTGAGTTACTCCCATGCCATCGCCGACAAGCATATCTTCTTCTATAACATCGGTACATCCATGCAGATGAGCAACTACGACAGCTACGCATTCTCTGCCTACGGATTCCCTGACGAGACAGACTTCCTCTATTTTGCCAAAGGCTACAAGACCGATGACAAGCCATCAGCTTCTGAGGGCAAGGAGAGAGAGATGAGTTTCTTGGGTATCTTCAACTACTCTTTCATGGACCGTTATCTCGTGGATGCCTCTATCCGTACCACAGGTTCCTCACAGTTTGGTCGTGACAAGCGTTGGGGTAACTTCTGGTCAGCAGGTTTGGGATGGAACGTACACAACGAGCCATTCATCGCCAACCACAAGATATCCAACATCATCAATCTCTTGAAGATTCGTGGTAGCTATGGTTACACTGGTTCACAGAACTTCAGTTCTTACCAAGCCATCCCTACCTACCAGTATTATTCTCGTTACTATTACAATGGTGCCATCGGAGCTTACTTGCAAGCCTTCCCTAACACCAAGTTGCAATGGCAGGAGAAGTTGGATGCCAACCTCGGTATCGACATGACCCTCTGGAAGAAGTTGAACATCACCTTCAACTACTACAAGGCTACCACCAAGAACTCCATCGGACAGTTGACCATAGCCCCTTCCATCGGTTTCACCTCATACGTTGAGAACATCGGCGACATCGAGAACAAGGGATTCGACCTCAGTGCCAGCTACACCGTGTTCAATCAACCATCCACTCGTTCTTACCTGACATTCAATTTCTCCATGGCGCACAACAAGAACGTCATCAAGAAGATTTCGGATGCCATGAAGAAATACAACGAGACCTTGGATGCACAGAAAAAGGGAACTGCCACTGTGGGTAGCTCCGCTAGTGTACGTAACCAATACACCCGTCCAGCCGCTCGCTACGAAGAAGGTCGTTCTATGACAGCTATCTGGGGAGTAAAGTCAGCAGGTATCGACCCATTGACAGGTCAGGAAGTCTATATCCGTCCAAACGGAGAGAAGACCTTGGAGTGGAATGCTGCCGACCAACAAGTTATCGGTGACTCACGTCCAGACTTGCACGGAACTTTCGGCTTCAACTTCCAGTATCATGGTTTCATGCTCAACGCCGTATTCAGCTATCTGCTCGGTGGCGACTACTACAACACCACCTTGGTAGATAAGGTAGAGAACGCCAACATATATAATAATGTGGATAGACGTTACCTCTACGACAGATGGCAGAAGCCTGGCGACGTATCTTACTTCAAGGACATCGCCAACTCAGAATACACCAAGCCGACATCCCGCTTCATCATGAAGAACAACCAGCTCATCATCTCCAGCATCAACGTGGGTTACAACTTCCGTGACTGGAAATTCATGAAGAGCATCGGTTTCACTTCTCTCTTGGTACAGGCGTATCTCAACGACCTCGCCACCCTTTCATCCGTGAAGCAGGAAAGAGGTACCTCCTATCCTTTCACTCGCAACGTCAACCTCGGTGTTTCATTTAATTTCTAAGCATTATGATAAGAAACAAGGTAACTACTCAGTCATCTAGAAAAAGGGATACACGTATTCAAGGGAGGGCTAAAA
>CAVBGK010000043.1:0-17070 GCA_963594995.1 Bacteroidaceae bacterium | reverse complement strand
TGGATCGAGGCATTTGTCAATGCACGCCAGTGGATTGAAGAAAGAGTAAAATAAATCCATGAAATATACAGATTTATTTAAGACCTTTATGAAGATTGGCATAGTCACCTTTGGTGGTGGCTATGCCATGATTCCTATTATAGAGAGCGAAGTCGTCACCAAGCACAAGTGGATGACGAGGAACGAATTTGCGGATGCCATCGCTGTGGCCCAGACCTGTCCGGGAGCGTTGGCGATTAACATGAGTTCCCTGCTCGGTTATAAGTTGGCAAAGGTACCGGGAGCTATCGTCTGTACCCTCGGAGCCTCGTTGCCCTCCTTCCTTATTATATTAGCGATCGCCATGTTCTTCCATCAGTTTGAGGACAACAAGGTGGTGGCAGCCATCTTTGCGGGCATTCGTCCTGCAGTGGTGGCATTGATAGCTGTTCCTACATTCTCATTGGCGAAGCGTGCCCACATTTCGCTCGCCAACTGCTGGATTCCTATCCTTTCCGCCCTACTGATATGGCAAATGGGCACCAACCCGATATGGGTGATTATCGCAGCAGCCGTGGGTGGATATATCTACGGACAATTCATACAGCCAACGGAATAATGAAACAGGTTGCTACATCAATCATATTATAAAGAAAATTCTGTTTCATACAATGTATGGTGATTGCATAGTCAGTATGCAAGATTTGACAAAATAATTTGGTGGTAATAAAGAAATGCTGTGTTTTTGCAGCGAAAAGAGAATTAGAACTATGATTTTTCTTCAACTTTTCATCGTCTTCATACAAATAGGTCTTTTCGGATTCGGGGGTGGCTACTCAATGGTGTCATTGATTCAGGGGCAGGTGGTGACGCAGTATCATTGGATGACCATGCGGGAGTTTACCGATGTCATCGCCATCTCGCAGATGACTCCCGGACCCATCGGTATCAATTGTGCCACCTATTGCGGGTACACCGCTGTACACAATGCCGGCATGAGCGGCATGATGGCAGTGTTTGGCAGTGCCATGGCCACCTTCGCCTTAGTACTCCCGTCCTTGGTCTTGATGATTCTCGTTAGCAAGTTGCTCTATAAGTACATGAACACGGCGACGATGCGCAGCATCTTCCTCGGCCTTCGCCCCTGCATCGTAGGCGTGGTGGGAGCCGCTGCCCTCTTGATGATGAACGGCGAGAACTTCTCCACCCCCGAGAATCCCTGGCGATTCTATATCTCCATCTTTCTTTTCTTTGCCACTTTCATCGGCGTGAAGGTAGTGAAAATCAATCCAATAAGGATGATATTCTACTCTGCTTTAGCAGGGTTGGTGTTGTTGTATTGACAGTATTTATCTTTGTTCACTAATCGGTTACAAAGTTAATCTGAATCGGCAAATCGGGTTCGTTTGATAGTTTACCACAACCGTCTTCTCCCATTTCCCTTTCACAGAGTATCGTGCCTCCATGAACACCTTTTTATAGAGATAGAATAAGTATTCTGCTTATTTGGTTCGTATTACTAATAAAATAATAACGATGAAAATAGGAAGAATACTTTTTTTTGTGTCTGCCCTTGCCCTTTCGCAGACGGGAATGGCTCAGAAACTAGATGTCGATAAACAGTTGCAATACTGTCATGGGCAAGTGAGTCGAGCCTTGGCTGAGTTGAAAAAGAAGGATGGCTCCTTCGACTATACGATGGAACCTCGCAATATCCTCAAGGGGGATAAGCAGAAAGGATGGAATTGCCGCAAGGCTACTGCCGAAGAGTGGTGCGATGGTTTTTGGCCAGGCATCCTCTGGATGGACTATCAGAACACTAAGGATGCGGTTGTACGTAAGGCGGCTGAGGGATATACAGAGTCTTTGGAGGGCATTGCCTATCGTCCTTGCTACGACCACGACATCGGTTTCTTGGTGTTCTGTTCATACGGCAAAGGCTACGAGGTGAACCATTCGCAAGAATATAAGAACGTCATTTTGGCTTCAGCCGACTCGATCGCCACGCTCTTCAATCCTGTTGTGGGTACGATATTGAGTTGGCCACGAGAGGTAAAGCCGCGCAATTGGCCTCACAATACCATCATGGACAATATGATGAATCTCGACATGATGTTCTGGGCGGCAAAGAATGGTGGCAACAAGCTCTTGTATGATTTGGCCGTGACCCATGCCAAAACCACAATGAAGAATCATTTCCGTCCAGATGGCAGTTGTTATCATGTGGCTGTATATGACACCATCAATGGCAACCTGATTAAAGGAGTAACCCACCAGGGATATGCTGACAATTCGATGTGGGCCAGAGGACAGAGCTGGGCTATCTATGGCTATACGATGGTTTATCGTTATACGCACAACAAGATGTTCTTGGATTTTGCCCAAAAGGTGACAGACATCTATATCAAGCGTTTGAAAGAAACGAGCGATGACCTCATCCCTCTCTGGGATATGGATGACCCACGAGGCGTGAAGGCTCCAAAGGATGCAAGTTCTGCTTGCGTGGTGGCCGACGCCTTGCTAGAGTTGCAACAGTATGTGGGAGGAGAGAAAGGGGAGGAATATAAGCAGTTTGCTTTGCAGTCGTTGGCGCAACTAAGTACAGACAAGTATCAGAGTGGCAAGAAGAATGTTGCCTTCCTTATGCACAGCACGGGACATCTTCCTGCTGGCAGCGAGATTGATGCCAGTATCATCTATGCTGACTACTATTACTTGGAGGCTCTGATGAGAGCCAAATCTTTGCGCAACACACATGATAGTCAAACCTAAAGAACGGTCAAAAGCCAGCTGGCTTTTGATCGTTCTCATTAAGGAATATGTCTTCTATTTGTTTAATTATCCACAAGTCAGCAGAGAGTAACTTTATCCAGGTATTTGTTGCGAAATAAATGCGAATTTCCTTTGCTATATGCAAGATTTGTCGTACATTTGCAGCAAAATTGCGAGAATACAATGAACAAGAAACTACTCTACTCCACCAGTTTGTTGGCTGCCACATTGCCAACCCCATTGACACTCGCCGCTCAAGGGCACAATGGGACTAAGAACAACAAGGCGACACCCGAACGCCCGAACATCATCTTCATCCTGGCTGATGACCTTGGTTTGGGCGACCTGTCATGCTACGGCAGCCAGTGCATCAAGACTCCCAACATCGACAAGCTCGCCGAGACAGGCACCCGTTTTACCAATAGCTACGCCGGATCGGGCATCAGCTCCCCCTCCCGCTGCTCCCTTATCACCGGAAAGAACACGGGCAACACCACCATCCGCGACAACACCTGCACGGCCGGAGGACTTACTGGCTACAAGATCAATCCCAATGGCGACACTACCATCGTGAGAAGAGCCAACATTTTACCCTCCGACACCACCATCGCCACCGTTCTCAAGACGGCGGGCTACAAGACCTGTCTTGTGAACAAGTGGCACCTCGACGGCTACGACCCCAAGGCATCGCCCATCCACCGCGGCTTCGACGAGTTTCATGGCTGGCTCATCAGCACTGTGGAGTCGAACTCGCCATACTATTACCCTTACAACAGGTTCGACAACGACAAGCTCATCCACATCAAGGCCAACGAGCACGACAAACACGTGAAGCACAATACCGACATCTCTACCGACGATGCCATCGACTTCATCAAGCGCAACAAAAACAATCCGTTCTTCCTCTACCTCGCCTTCGATGCACCCCACGAGCCATACATCATCGACAACACCTCTTGGTACGACGATGAGTCGTGGGACATGAACGACAAACGATACGCCTCGCTCGTCACCCACATGGACACCGCCATCGGCAGGCTCCTGAAGACACTCGACAAATTGAAGCTCCGCGAGAACACACTCGTCATCTTCGCCTCCGACAACGGGGCCGCCGTACAAGCTCCCCTGAAACTTTTCAACTGCAACGCCGGCTTCCGGGGTCGCAAGGCACAACTCTACGAAGGAGGCATACGCGTGCCCTTCATCGTAAACCAGCCCCACAAAGTGCCGGCACAGACTCTCGACAACATCATCTACTTCCCCGACGTGATGCCCACCTTCGCCGCCCTCACCGGCTCGGAGAAAGCCTTACCGCAAGGCATCAGCGGCATCAACATCCTGCCCCTCTTCTATGGCAAGCAGACCTATCAGGACGGCAAGCCGATAAACACCGACAACCGTCTCCTCTACTGGGAATTTCCCGGCAAGCAGCGTGCGGCCAGAAAGGGTAACTGGAAATGCGTAACCATCAAGAAGAATGCTCCACTCGAGCTCTACAACCTGAAGGAAGACCCCACCGAGAGTCACAACCTCGCCAAGGAGCATCCCGAGATGGTGGAACAATTCGACAAGGAGATGAGAGCGGCCCGCAAGCCGTCGCCCAACTGGCCTCTCTCCGATGACAACAAGTAAAGAAGATATATGCCCAACCAAGACTTCGCACGCCCCTTCTCCAGACCAATCTACGTAATGCTGAAACCAGCAGGAGCCAGCTGCAACCTTGCCTGCAAGTACTGCTACTATCTGGAGAAGGCTGATTTATACACCAAAGGATTCCTTGGTGAAAAGCTATTGGAGCATTTCACCAAGGAATATATTGAGATGCAAACCATGCCGCAGGTGCTCTTCACCTGGCATGGAGGTGAGCCACTTCTTTTGCCCATCTCCTATTACGAGAAGGCGCTGGATTTTCAGCGAAAATATGGTAGAGGAAGACAAATAGACAATGTCATCCAGACCAATGGCACCCTGCTCACCGACGAATGGTGCGAGTTTCTGAAGAAGAACCATTTTCTTGTGGGCATCTCTATCGACGGTCCACAAGAATATCATGACCACTATCGCCAAAACAAGCAAGGCTTGCCATCATGGCAAAAGGTGATGGAGGGCATCCACCTGCTCAACAAGCACGGTGTGGAATGGAACGGCATGGCTACAGTAAACGCCTACAACGTAAAACATCCCTTGGAGTTCTATCATTTCTTCAAGGAGATTGGTTGCAAATACATCCAGTTTGCGCCCATCGTGGAACGGAAGCATCAGAATCACCTCTCTCACTTGTTGGATGCACACCAGTCCTTACTGACAGAGGAGAGCATCACGCCCGAGGACTGGGGCAAATTCCTCTGTACCATTTTCGACGAATGGGTACGCCACGACGTGGGAGAATATTTCGTGGAAACCTTTGACTGCATCCTAGCCAACTGGGTAGGAGAAGCACCAGGCATCTGTATCTTCGGAAAGGAATGCGGCAATGTCGGCATATTGGAGAAGAATGGCGACCTCTATTCATGCGACCATTTCGTTTTCCCTGAGTTTAAGCTAGGGAACATCAAAGAAGACTCATTGGTCTCCATGTTCTATGGCAAAAAGCAACAAGAATTCGCACTGTTGAAGTCGCGCAGCTTACCCCGACAATGCCAAGAGTGTGGCTTTCTCTTCGCCTGTCACGGTGAATGCCCCAAGAACCGTTTTGCCAAAGACTGCTATGGAAATATGGGTCTCAACTACCTCTGTCCAGGTTATCGTCATTTCTTTGAGCATACCGCTCCCTATATGGAATGGATGAAAAACGAATATCTGGCAGGCGGTGCTCCAGCTAATATCATGCTGCAAGGTGGATTTTGAAAGGAAATCCACCTTTTACACTTTATTTTCCTTTTTGTCCACCTTTACATAGTTTTTTTTTTGTACTTTTGCAAACATAAAAATCGCATAATACAGTAACAAAACAAACCTAAGAATAAACAATGATTAAGAAAAGACAGTTTTTGCTTTCTGCATTGCTAGCCTCTACCATGGCAGCCAATGCACAAGTAACCATCAATGTAGATGCATCCAACCCTGGCATCAAGGTTTCACCTAATTTATATGGCATCTTCTTCGAGGACATTAATCATGCTGCCGACGGCGGTCTCTATGCCGAGCTGATTAGCAACCGTTCCTTCGAGGATGCTGACAAGGAGACTCCTACTTGGAAAACCTCTGCTCAAGACGGTGCAAAAATCAACACACAACTTATCGACAAGAACCTGCTCAACAAGGCACAGGGCAAGGCGCTTCAGCTCAACATTGCAGCCACCCCTAAGGCTACAGCCTCTCTAATCAACGAGGGTTTCTGGGGCATCAACAGCGTACAGGGCAGAACCTATAAGCTCTCTTTCTGGGCAAAGGGTAGTTACAAAGGCAACCTGAAGGTGCAGCTCATCAACGAGAAGGGTGACAAGGTATATGCCGAGGCTACCATCAACGGAAAGATTGGCAAGAAGTGGACTAAATACACAACCGAGTTCACAGCCAATGCCAACGATGCCAAGGCGCAGTTTGCCCTTGTTGCCGACGGCAAGGGTACTATCGTACTCGACGTGGTGAGCCTCTTCCCTCCTACTTTCAAGAATCGTGAGAATGGCTTGCGCCCAGACTTGGCACAGCTCTTATACAATATCCACCCTAAGTTCGTCCGCTTCCCCGGAGGTTGTTATGTGGAGGGGCAGGAGTCTCCCGAGAATGCCTACCACTGGGAGAAGACCATCGGTCCTATCGAGGAGCGTCCCGGTCACAAGAACGTGAACTGGCGTTATCGCACCAGTGATGGCATGGGCTTCGACGAGTATCTTCAGTTGGCAGAAGACTTGAACGCCAAGCCTCTTTACGTGGTGAACGTAGGCCTTTGGCACGGCGGCTTGACCCCTGTGGATAGCATCCAGCCTTGGATAGACGAGTGTATGAACGCCTTGGAGTACGCCAATGGCCCTGTTACCTCCAAGTATGGTGCGCTGCGTGCCAAGAACGGACACCCAGAGCCTTACAACATCGAGTATCTGGAGATAGGCAACGAAAACAACCAGCCTGTTGCCGCCCAACAGAGCGACCATTACTACGATCGCTTCAAGAAATTCAAGGATGCCGTTTTGGCGAAATATCCGAAGATGCACTTGATTGGCAACGTGGTGGCATGGGGAGACGACAACCCCAAGTGGAACAGCAATGAGAGCGTAGAGCTGCTTGACGAGCACTACTACCGCAACCCTGCATGGTTTGCCAACAACTTCAACAAGTATGACAACTACGACCGCAAGGGCAGCGAGATTTATGTGGGTGAATACGCCGTGACCCAAGGCTTCGGCAACATGGGTTCACTTGACGCAGCCCTCGGTGAGGCTGTCTATATGATGGGTATCGAAAACAACTCCGACATCGTGACGATGGCTTCCTATGCCCCCATCTTTGCCAACCTCAACAACAGAATGTGGGCTCCCGACATGATACAGTACACCTCCGACAAAGTGTTTGGCACACCATCTTACTATGTACAGAACATGATGGCAAACAACGTTGGGACCCGGGTGCTGAAGGTAAGCCAAGAGTCTCCTTACAAATATGAACACCCCCAGGTGAAACCTGCGATATGCCGAGTGGGCATGGGCACTTGGAACACCCAGGTTTCATTTGAAGACAAAGGCTACAGTGATGACAAGGGCAACGCCCTGCCCATGACGCTGCAGGAATTGCCTACCGACATCAAAGGAAAATGGCAGGCCAGCGCCGACGGCATCATCAAGCAGACCTCTAACGAGGAGTCTTGCATCCGCCTCAACCCCGGCGAGATTACCAGCGACGGCTATATATATAAGGTACGCGCAAAGAAGGATGCCGGCAACGAGGGCTTCCTCGTCATCTTCAACTATGTGGACAAGAACAACTACTGTTGGCTGAACCTCGGTGGTTGGAACAACACCCAGCACGGCATCGAGAGCATCGTGAACGGTTCCAAAGCCCAGGTAGCCACCTGCGCCGGAAAGATAGAGACCGGCAAGTGGTACGACATCGAACTGAAGATTGTGGGCGACAGTATCTTTGCCAAACTGGATGGCAAGGAAATCTTCGCCACTAAGTTGAAGGCAAACACCCAGCCCGGCATCTTCTCCACCGCCACACTCGACGAGAAGACGGGCGAGATAATCCTGAAGATTGCCAATACCAGCACCGAGAACACCACTGCCAAGGTGAATCTCCAGGGCAAGAGCATATCAGAGGGCAAGCTCATCCGCCTCTCCGCCAAGAACGGTCTGGAGGAGAACACCATCGACAACCCCACCAACATCTATCCCGTGGAGAGTTACATCACCACCGGCAAGAACGGAGCCGAGGTGGAAATCCCTGCCAACTCGCTCAACATATTTAGACTGAAATGAAAGAACTTTTTTTTTGAATAGTTGACAATTTAGTTAGAAATGAAAAAGGCGGCAACCTGTGTGAAACAGATTGCCGCCAATTCTTTTATACCCCAAAGCGAGGCACGTTATTTTATGTGTGGCTTCTTTGCCCCATTTTCTTCCACCTTCAGCAGATAAGGGTCATACATCCTCACCAAACTTCCTACACGACTTGCCGAAGAGAATGTTGTGGAATTAAATGCATACAACCACAAATAATCCACAGGATAACTCCAAGAACCATCGTCTTCAAACATCGCATAAGTTCCATTTTCATCACCATACTGGAATGCAGCAGAATAAGTAACAGATTTAGACCATGTATAATGGCCAGTCGAAGAACAACCTAGCACAGTACCTATATAATAAGTTGTCGCTTCATCAGCCTGATAGTCACCTATATAAGAACCTCCCGCCACGGACAGCTGGCACGTCGCCTTATTGAATGTCAGAGGAATTGTAAAATCCAACTGAGGAAGGGTCATGGCAATACTACCATCTTCTGCCAAACCAATCTGCGCATAAGTTGCCGCTTGCGTTCCAGAGGCCTGGGTATAGGCGAGATAATATAAGCCTGCAATATCCTGAGCAAAATCATATTGAGATACCAATACCGAGTCCTGAAACTCACCAAAGGTATATTTCACATATCCCTGAC
Organism: Bacteroidaceae bacterium; assembly: GCA_963594995.1. GTDB lineage: Bacteria > Bacteroidota > Bacteroidia > Bacteroidales > Bacteroidaceae > Prevotella. The sequence goes on along the minus strand of CAVBGK010000043.1, from coordinate 8,226 downwards.
GAAGATGCCCCGTTTCATTCGCCATAGCAGAAACAACCAAGCTATCTCCCTCGATAGAGGCAGAAAGCCAATTGGCTGTTGAAGAAACTATCGGAGTGCCACTGGTATTAAAAGCATAAGACTCACGAGAAGCCTCATCTCCAAAAGAAACAGCAGTACCCATGTCACTCTGGAGATAAAAACCTTGTTGATGCACTGCGACATTTACAGAGTCAACTCCCGACTTGATCGTAAGCAAACTAGAACGCCCATTGTTGTCTTCATTATTGTCAACAGCCACCTGAACAGTAGAATCATTCAAGGCGGTAGCTTTGCACCATTCACTAGCACTGGCAAAAGTAATCGGACCTTGTGCCTTTACCACCACCGTGCCTACCCCTGCGCTAGCAGAGAACAGGACATCAGACTTCACCACCGAAATGGTGGATGCACGGTTATACTCTGCACCGACCTCGTCATCGTCGCTACAAGCGACGAATGACAAGGCAAGAGTTGCCATACATACCAAACTAAATATCTTTTTCATACTTATAAGCTCCATTTATTTTTTTACCAATCCATAAACATATCGGATACGATTGTCGCTCGTTATATTCCAGTCTGAATTACTGAACTGACCCGCAGAAGAACCTGAAGTTGTCACAGCCCACAAGATAAAAGAGTCAGTAACCAATCCAGAATAAGAATTGGACTTGAACCTGTAAACGGGTTTCTCTGCATCCATATTCCACTGGGTTTCCATACCTGCTTCAGTAGCCCATGTCAAACTACCACCGGCAGCAATTCCCCAAGCGCATAACCAAACGTTATTGCCACCATAAGAACCTACAACCTGAGAATTCCACTCAAGGTTACCCTTACTCTTATTGAACTTCAATACAGGTTTCACGTTCTCATTGAGTCCTTCCATGATATAACCCGTTTTGTCTTCATTTGGAACCAACGTTACATCACGATAATAATAAGATGTCTTACCAGTAGTCGCATCCTTGTGCGGATAGTAATACAGATAATAATCACCTGCATACAAGTCATACTTCACATAGTCAGCTGGTAAAGTGCCCTGGAAAGTAACGACTGTCCCTGCAGAAGTTGTGCCAGTAAAGACATTCGTCTCTGCATTGAAAGCCAACTCTCCCAACTGCTCTCCATTGATGTCGAATGGTTTGTAGAAGCGAATTCCCTTGTCGGTAAAGGCAAAGGCTTGCTGCTGCGCATTGTTTCCATCAGCATCTGAAATCAACAGTTGATTGTAATCCAAGTCAAATTCCCCAAGGAACTGGGTTGTCCCAACGGTACCTTCCAATCCGGAAACAATGAAGTCTTCTTCTATATCGCCCACCTTGGCAATATAGTCCTCCGCAGGAATTTCGAGCTTACGGAAATAAAAGACATTGGAGGTTTTCTTGCCATGCACCTTGACGAGGTCAGAGCCAACGGAGTCCACGACAAACTCGAAGTCCCCATGGTAAGCCTCATAATTGCTAGAAGAAGGAGTTGCGAAGTAATGCATGAACGTATTGTAAGTGTCGAATGTCAAGACGGGGCCCTGGTCATTGGTCATCTTATAAAGACTCTCAACGAATTCACCGGGGGCAAGTTCACTCCCCACGGTGGCCTTTCCATCAGCAAACTTGACGGTGAAGACATAACCACCATACGTCTGACTCTCCTCTGGGAAGAGTTCCAATACCCACCCATTCTCTGCACTGACAAAAACTTTGTCGGCATTGTCCATTGCATCTTGTACCCTCAAGGAAGCATCCTTGTCGAATATGTCCTCTTGATCTTTCAGGCAAGACTGAAAGGTGAACAGAGGCAAGAGGAGTAATAAATATATGAACAGTTTCTTTTTCATATTCCTACATGTTAGAGTTATTTCACACTAATATCAGTTAAATCTACCTTATCGGCAGTGAGGTCAGCCTGACGGCGAAGGATTGTGTCGCGAAGCTTATCCATGTCGATACCCCAAGAATCCTGCATATAAGCTTTCACGATGTCAAGCTTAGCCTGCAGGAGTAGTGCGCCATTCTCACCAGCCTCTTCCATCCACTTGTCCCACTGCTCCTTCGAATTGGTTACATATACAGACATCATTTCTGCAAAGTCTTCCGTATCAGAATGCTGAGAATAGCTGGTGATAAACCCTCGAGTGAGGTAGTCCACGTTATAAGGAGACTCACTCCAGGAATCCGCCACGTACGAGTCACCCGTTATCAGTTGAAACTCCGTAGAATATTCCTTTGTCTGATTCAAGATGTGCGTAAACTCATGGTGAATCGTCTTGAAGTAATACTCATTGAGCATCGCCGAACTACCCAAGTATTGGTCTAGATAATTGACACCCGTCAAAAGAATCTTCTTGCCACTCTCTGCCGTACCCAAGATGAACGTACCATTGTTGCGATACTCCCATTCACCAATGGTGAAAATCATTTTAGGGAAGTAAGCACGGGTGAAATTCACCCCAGCCACCTCGTCATACGATTCCAAACAGAGATACTTCACCAAATGCGCCATCTCTATCGCCTGATTCAAATCAGCCGGAACGGTATAATAATCAGCATCCGTCTCCTTGTATTCATAGCGATACTTGAAATCAATATTATAAGTATTGACATAGTTGGCCGTAAGCCACTTGTCGAAATCATTGGCTTGTTTCTTGTCTGCCGTAATGACGCTCTCACCACTCAATTCGTCTTCCGAGCAAGAGACGAATGTAGTACTGGTTGCCACCGCCAGCAAGGCGTATAATACATATTTTTTCATATAATTTCCCAATTAAAATTAATAACTAAGGCATCGTGCCTGCATCATTTGCTCTCCGAACGTGGATTAGCCGGACAACCTGCATCACGCACCTTTTGAGGTATCTGGATGGCACGTCGTTCGTCATCCTTTGTCAAGACATCCGTCTTGGTGGCAGGAATACCGCTGGCATTCATGGTACGGCGAATGATTTCGATGCCATACCGCTTGATGTCAAACCAACGCAGTCCACCCTCCATCGTCTCAATACGACGGAAGTCGAGCAAGCACTGAAGCATACTCTCCTGTACACTTCCTTCCGCATCAATCGTGAAGGCAGGATTCAAATGCTTCTTGATTGTAGATCCGACACCTTGGGGATCATCCTCTGTCACGGTATATGAATAAGGAATGTCCTTGTAAAACTCCTGAACGCTTGATGGGGTCAGAACCAGAGAGGTCCTGATAGTGTTTTGCATCCAAAGCGTCAAGTCTGCCGCAGCCTCATCGTATTTTTTCAGCATGATATATGCCTCTGCACGATTGAGCAAACATTCATCTGTGGTAAGGGTGGTCATGACAGACCGACGATAACCAATGCCCGCCACAGGGTCGGTATATTCAAACTTATACGGCATTTTCCAGAAGATAACCTTATCAAGGTTGGTTGCAGAATATCTCTTCATAGAACTATAGTAAGAAGCCGAACCCCATATATTGTCTGCCAACCCATCTTCATGGCTAGCCACATAGTTTCCATGAGAATACTTGGAGTAAAGCCTATAGGGTCCAAACACCATACCAACGCTACTTACTGCCGTAGTAATCAAAAGGTTACAGTTGGATCCCGCGTCTATATACTGATTGGTGACTGCCTCATACGTTTGAGTTAGTCCTGCTATTGACTTCCAATCGCGCAACATCGTCTTGGACTGAGATCCCAAACATTTATTGGCATATTCCAATGCCTTGTCCCACTTCTCGTAATACAAGTAGAAACGGCAGGCAAAAGCATAAGCTGCACGAGTGTTAAAATGATACTTGGGTACATCGAGATGAGAATCGCCAACCATAGGCAAAGCCTCCTGGATATCTTTTTCTATCTTCTCATAATCCTCAGCGACTGTTCCACGAGGAACTTGCGACATCAACTCCGTAGAAGTGGCGTCAACATAAGGTATGCCCGCATCTTCATTGCTGGTCTGGGAATTATAAGCCTTTGAGAAGAGGTTCACCAAGACGAAATGATTATAAGCACGACACAACAAAGCCTCGGCTTTCTCTTCTTTCAATGCCGTAGTAGTGGCTCCCCCTAAGCTCTCGATACCATCAAGAGCCAAATTTGCATTGGCTATGGCTTGGTAACTTGCCTCCCAATATCCCTCTGGTGAGTCGTTATTCGTTTCTGTAACATCTTCCCAAGCATACACCTGGTCTGCGAAACGGTCGGTATATGGATTGGATGCTCCATAATCATCGGCATTGTCTGACATCAACTCCGTAACCAAGGCAAAAGTCTTGTCAGGATAGGCAGAAACAAGAATGCTCTTGACCTTTTCCTCGGAATCTACGGTTGTACGGTTGTCAGGCATGGTGTCGAGGAAGTCATCACATGAAGTCAGCGATGTTCCTGCAGCTAAGACCATCAACACATATAATATTTTCTTTTTCATACGTTTGTCTCCTTTAATTAAATACCTAAGTTCAATGTCAATGTAAACTGGCGTGCCATTGGAACAGCCACACCGCCCGTATTGAAGAATTCCGGATCCTGACCATTCAACTTTTTGTCGGCATAGAGCAAGAAAAGGTTGGTACCCTGCAATTTCAATGACAGGTTGCTCAACTTCAAGGCCGAAATCCATGCCTTAGGGAATTCATAACCCAAAGAGATTTCCTTCATACGGATGAAATCACCCTTGGCGATACGCTCCGTGGAGTAGTTGTAGGCATTGTAAGCATACTTCAGATTGGTGTCAACCTTGTTTTGCGTCTTGCTGGCTATCACTGGAACTGTTGTCTTGTTCTCGTCACCAGGTACTGCCCAACGATTTTTAAACTCTTTTGGAGTAGATGTCAAGTCATCATATTCATTTTTGAACACAGGGTCCAAACGAACCACGTTACCAAAAGAATAAGTCAGGAACACATTCAGGGTAAAGCCCTTATACTTGAAGATGTTGCCAAAACTTCCCACATCCGTAGGATCCACACTTCCCTCATATTTCAAATTCTTCAAGTTTTCCGGGTCTGAAGACTGAAAATAGATGTCACTCACCGTTACCTCGCCGTCTTGATTGATAAAGGTTGGAAGTCCTTCGTTATTCAAGCCCATGAACTGGATAGAGAACAAACTTCTCACCGGATAACCTTCCTGGGCAAAACCTGTACCCGACACCAGGTCGATGATACGCTTGCTTGTCTTCAAGTCTGTCACTTCGTTATGCGTGTGAGAATAGATGAAACTTGTGGACCAAGAGAAATCCTTTGTCTTGACATTAGTGGTATTCAAGCTGATTTCAACACCACTTGACTTCATGGATGCGATGTTTCCATAACGTTGCACCTCTCCTGAAAGACCCCATGTGTTGGCGAGGCCAATCAAATCATAGTTGTTACGCTTGTACCAATCCAGGGTAAAATTAATACGATTATTCAAGAAGCCAGCCTCCAAACCGATGTTTAGCTCATGCTTTTTCTCGTATGTCAAATCGCTATTGGCAGCTTCCTTCTGATACAAAGCACTTTCCTTGACTCCAGAAAATGGACGCCATGGGTTCTCACTACCGATGACGGCATAAGAGTTGGTTACTGAGGGGCGGTCACCTGTCAATGAATAAGATGCTTTCAATGTCAAGTGAGACAAAGCTGGCTTCAAAGAATCAAACCAACTTTCCTCATGCGCATTCCAGGCGCCGGAGATATTCCATGTAGGCATCCAACGAGCAGTACGACTCTTGCCCAGGCCATTGGTTCCCTCGTAGCGAACGGTACCGTTCACCGTGTATTTCCCCTTATAAGAATAGGTGGCATTGGCAAAGAATGCCGCACTACGCTGATGCTTGTTGACCAATGTATAATAGTCGGAATTCTCTTCCACACCTTTCTTAAATACCTGGTAAGCATAGTTGGCTATTTCACCCATAGCATACTGCATACCCCAACCACGGAACCAAGTAGAGTGGCGGTCGTTGCTGTTGGTTTCCATACCACCATAGAAGTTGACGATATGGTCTTCATTGAAAACATCGTTATAACTTACCGACGCACGCATATCCCAGCCGAAGAGTCGGTTGTCTGTGCGCTCATAGATACCGCCATTTGGCAACACAGAGACAGGCAAGGCATACACATCGTCTGGGTCGGTATAGAGCAAAGGATTTTTCTTGCGAATGGTAGATGTGCCCATCGCACGATAAGCCAAGGCCTGGTTGGAACTATCCAGAATATAGTGTTCCTGTGAGGTGGCAGAATACTTCACTGCACCCAACAAAGAAAGCTCCACCTTCTTAATGGGCTTGTAGTTCATACGTCCCTGCAAGCGGAAATCGGTAACATTCAAGTCCATATAGTTGGTTTCCAACTCATGGAAGATATTGAAGTCGGCATAATTGCGGGTATAATATTCATTGGGATCCAATGCACGTGAGGTATTCAACGCATACGAATACGGATTGATGTCAAAATCGCGCTTTACCTCACCAGACACAGCGTCTATGCTACTGCTCAATGTACCCGGCGCCTTCTGCTTACGATACGACGCATTGCTGATCAGGTTTAAGTTCAACTTGTCAGAGATGTTAAATGTAGAATTCAAATTGGCGGTATAACGCTCTACCTTACTCTGCAAAGTCCATCCTGGGTCAAACATGGCACTGGCAGAGGCATAATACTGCGCCTTGTCCGTTCCTGCACTGACACTTACAGAATGGTTGTGTTGAATCGCATTGGAGAAAAGAGAATCAAACCAGTTGGTGTTGCGATACTCCGCACTACGCAGATAGGCAGCCTTTGCCTCGGGAGTATTGGCCAAGGCAAACTGCCCAGTCGTAGCATCATACTGACTCAGCAACTGATACATCTTACCATATACACCACTGTCATCTGCCGTGGATGTCTCGGCATAGTTCAAGTAACCCTTCTGCTCCAACTCCTGATAAACCGACATCTGATCCTGTGAGTTCATGATATTGAAGTCGCTGTAACTTGGTTTCAGGCGCATGGTATATTCACCAGTATAGCTGATTCGAGCTTGCCCAGCGCGACCTTTCTTGGTGGTGACGACAATCACACCTGCCATGGCGCGAGCACCATAGATAGAGGTAGCGGAGCCATCCTTCAAAATCTGGAAGCTCTCAATGTCATCTGAGTTCAAGCCTGCGATGGCAGAAGAAATCAAAGTGTTGGCATCTCCTGAAGACAATTGGTCGGCACTGACATCCACAACATCCTCCATAATAACACCATCTACCACCCAAAGAGGCTTGGAAGATCCATAAATAGAGGTTGCACCACGCACTCGAATCTTTGGGGCGGTACCGAATGTACCCGAAACATTCTGAACAGAGACACCAGCAGCACGTCCTTCGAGCGAACGACTAATATCAGCGACACCATCAAGCTTGGCATCAGCAGCATTCACGCTAGTGGCAGAGCCTGTGAAGAGTCGCTTGTCCACTTTCTGCATACCCGTAACCACCACCTCGTCAAGGCTCTTGCTGTCTGCCTTCAGTTTCACAATCATATTGGCAGACGCTGCTACGGTTTGGGATTCCATACCAAGGTAGCTAACTACAAGTTTTTTACCTGCAGGTACATCCATGGAGAAGTGTCCCTCTATATCTGTGACCGTTCCCGTCTTGCCCGCACCTGCGACCATCACGGAGGCACCTATAATCGGCTCACCATCCTCCAGAGAAACTACGGTACCTGTCACTTTCGTTTGAGCCATTGCCCCCCCACAAAAGAGGAGGATACTGACCAACAAGAAAAGCAGTCTTTTTTCCATAAAATTCTCTCTTAAATAATTAAAACTCTATATTTTACTTTCAATTTCTCTAACAGTATTTCCGTTTCTTTTGTTTCTTTTCACAGAATTCATTCACACTAAACGTTTGCAAAAGTACAAAAAATCACCAAACCCTGCAAATTTTTGAAAGAAAATATAGCGTTTTCCTATCTTTTTTATGTTTTTCAAATAAAATTACGGACATTATTGCACATCTTACACTATTCTTACTAATCGTTTATTTTAGGCAAGTTTATATAATTTTTCCAAAAGTTTTGTCTAAAACCCATTCTTTTTCATTATCCTGACATACCCCATGACAGAAAAAAGAATGCTCAACACACAGATTAATTTTTGCGTGTAAAAATTACGAAAATATATGAGGGAAAAAGCCAATAAGCCCACAAAAAGAGTAACTACTCAGTCATCTAGAAAAAGGGATACACGTATTCAAGGGAGGGCTAAAA
>CAVBGK010000042.1:0-74070 GCA_963594995.1 Bacteroidaceae bacterium | reverse complement strand
CTATTCAGCAGCCCCCATCCCAAAAGCAGAGCCTCTAGCCTATTGGGTAGGGGGCTGCTGAATAGTTACCATGTTGCTCAGGTAATTATAAATAAAGTTAACGCATTAACCTGCGGAATTAAGGAAAGATAATCTTTTTTTGAATACCAATCAAGTATAAGAGTTGAATTAGTGGACTGTTTTCATTCAAGAAAAAAGCTAACTTCTTATATACCAACGTCTAAACAAAGCTTTCAAATTCCAACAAAGTGGAAATAATGTAAAAGATAACAAATCATTTTTCCACGATTATGCTTTTACTTATCATCCACATTTTTATCATCACAGCTTTCTACAGACAACTAATTATCAAGCACTTATAGATATCGTTTATCATTTCCTTCCACAATTATTTTTTATATGCATCCAGTAACAAACATATTTTATTACCTTTGCATAAGAATTGAATTCAAACCAAACACTAACAACATGAAAAGAATTAACTATCTTACCGCATCGCTATCATTATTGTTATGCATAGGCAGTCAGCCAACCTTTGCCAACACCATTGGTAAAAAGAAGGCAAAGAAAGAAGTAAAGAAACTCACTCCAACAGGTAGCCAATATATCATCGTAAAGGGTGAGAACCTGCTTAAGCCTGATGGAAGTAAACTATATATTATAGGTACGAATCTCGGCAACTGGTTGAATCCTGAAGGATACATGTTCAATTTCCGCAAGACAAACTGTGAGTGGATGATTAATGACATGGTATGCGAACTAGCAGGACCAGATTTCGCTCGCAAGTTTTGGCAGGCTTTCAAGGACAACTACATCACTGAAGCCGACATCGAATACATTGCCAAGACGGGTGCCAACACCATTCGCTTGCCTTTCAACTACAAGCTCTTCACACGTGAGGATTATATGGGCAAGAATGATGAGAACGAGGGATTCAAGATGATGGACAAGACCATCGAGTGGTGCCGCAAGTATGACTTACACTTGATTCTCGATATGCACGATTGCCCTGGCGGACAGACTGGTGATAACATCGACAATGGGCACGGTTATCCTTGGCTCTTTGAGAGCGAGGCTAGCCAGCTGTTGTTCTGCAACATTTGGAAGAATATCGCTGGCAGATATAAGGATGAGCCCGTGATTCTGGGTTATGAACTAATGAACGAACCGATAGCATCTATGTTTTCAAAGGAGTTGCAAGCTGAGATGAACGGCAAGCTCGAAGCCCTCTACAAGCGAGCAACCAAAGCTATCAGAGAAGTTGACAACAACCATATCATCCTCTTGGGAGGTTCACAATGGAACGGCAACTTTGAGCCTTTTAGCGATTGGAAGTTCGATGACAAGATTATATACACTTGCCATCGCTATGGCGGCGAGCCAACCAAGGCTGCCATCCAGAGCATCATAGACTTCCGAGACAAAACCCAGTTGCCTATGTACATGGGCGAGATAGGTCACAATACAGACAAGTGGCAAGCCGACTTTTGTACCACCATGAAGAATGCCAACATTGGCTATACCTTCTGGCCATACAAAAAGATAGACCAGTCGTGCATGATGGGCATCAAGAAGCCAGCCGACTGGGATAGTATTATCGTAAAGTTTGCCGAGACAGACCGCAGCAGTTTCGATGCCATTCGCAAGGCTCGCCCTAACCAAGAGCAGGGCAAGAAACTCTTGATGCAGTTCGTAGAGAATGCAAAAAAGCAAAACTGCGTACCACAAATCAACTACATCAAATCCATGGGATTAAAAGCAGAATAAAACGCCCCAAAATACTCCCTAGTGCTTTGCCTAGGGAAACATTAATCTAACTAACTTTTATATCAAAGAAGGTTCTATGATGAACCAAAAAGCCTCGCCAAAATCACTTGACGAGGCTTTGTTTATATGCAATCTTTTAATAATACGACTATAGCTTGCGAAGACGGATGCCAGAAAGAAAAGCCTTATCCGCTTGAGGAGTGAACTTGACGACTACACCTTCTTGCTGAGCATCTATGAGATAGCTACGACGGATGGTTGTAAAATAGCCAGCCTCAGCACCTGGTATGAAATCACTTTCCAGCACCTTACCATTTACCTCTATTGCAAAGCCATTTTTTTCTAAAGCAGAATGGGCATCTGTTCCCTGATTGTCTTTGCCCAACAGATAGATGGATTGTGCTTGCTTCTGACGTGTATCCGTAAAGAGAAATTCCAATTCGTATCTGCCCTGTGGCACATCGAAACAATACTCCTCAATCCCACTCCGCATTGTTTGATAGAGAGGTCCATCCTCCGTACAAGCTATCTTTGTTTGGGTATTGGTAGTTTTGCCACCCACATATCCCCAACTGCCCGCAGAATAAGGCCTATCAGCTACCCATGTCATACCCGTCTTGTCTGATTGGAAATAGCAATGGCTACCCACGTTGATGGCGATGTCTTGCAACAGGGAGGCATCAGTTGGCACGTTCTTATAAGTCACCACAGCATTATCCACTAGTGCATCTATCACATTGTCGGCATCTTTTCCATCGCTCATCTTGGCAATCTTAGCCATCAAGCGATTCTCACCCTCTTCCCATACCACATCAAACAGAGCGAAATGATTGCTCACAGGTTGCTTACCCAGCGATTTGCCGTTCTGCCAGAGTTCCACCTCCTTGGCATTGGTATAAACCTTAACCTGCTGTCGTTTCTCTACCATCTCTCGATGCTGCCAATCGCGTGTGGCGATATGAACCACAGGTTTATCTGTTGTCCATGCCGCCTGGAAGTAGTAATACACATCTTTCTTTTGACGTTCTGGAGTCACTACACCCTTATTGTTGATATGTGGCATAGATTCACCTCGACTTGCTGAAGAGAAATCGATGAAGTTCCAATAGCTGCCACCTAATATATAAGGTGTGTCGCTAATGACTGGCAAGTAATGCTCGATATACTTCTGCTGGTATTCACAAGAGAAATCGAAAGCTTCGCCTCGGTCGCTATGCAAACGAAGATCACTTCCTGCTCCCCATTCGCTCACGATAACAGGATGGTTGGGATGTTTCTCTTGTTGATTTTGAAGATAACGCTCAAAATCTTTCAAATCTCCACCATACCAGCCTTGATAAAGATTCCACCCCAATACTTGACTATGGTTGGCAACTCCATATTTATTATAGTCGTCGCTACCATGCAATGCCATCGTAGAGTGACGAGTGGCATCTTCCTCATGCACGATTTTCTCTAGCCGTGCAGCAAGAGCATTTATACATTGTATCTCTTCATCAAAATCCTTTTGTTGTGGGAATTCATTGCGAGCTTTCAAGAGTATTTCGTTCATATAACCCCAAAGGATGACGGAAGAATGATTGTAATGTTGGCGAATCATCTCTCTGAGTTGCTGACAAGCATTGTCGGCAAAGGCTGCATCCGTAGGCACATAGTTGACTACAGGTATTTCTTCCCATACCAGCATGCCGAGCTTATCACACATTTCCAATACTGCTTCCGCCTGTGGATAATGCGCTAAGCGAACGAAGTTGCAGCCTATGTCCTTCATCATCTGTAGGTCACGGCGATGCATGTCATCATCCAGAGCCACGCCATATGGTTTCATATCCTGATGACGACACATGCCGTTGAGCTTGTAAGGCTTGCCATTGAGGAAGAAACCTTTCTGGGCATCAAACTCACACCAACGCATACCCACATAGTGTTCCTGGCTGTCTAGAAGAGCAGAACTCATAGAGTTTTCACCCCCAACTCTATGTTTTGTGGCATCTAAGAGTTCGGTTTTCACCTTATAAAGATAAGGATGCTCAGGGCTCCAAAGTATAGGGTTCTTCACCTGTGGTAGATTCATCTCCTGTTGCATACTTTGTCCTGCCAAGAGGCGAATACGTTTTTTCTGGGTTGAGATTATCTTGCCATCAGGAGCATAGAGCGTATTGACCACATAGCAGTCCTTTGCCATCTTAGCATCATTGCGCAATCTAGCCTTCACGCTCACACTCGCTTTCTCTGCATTCACTTGTGGGATGCTTACGAATACGCCATCAGCCCCATCTTCGGTCATAGAGAAATGCTGAGCTTGGGTAGTTATCAACTTCACGTTGCGATAGATACCACCCATAAAAGTAAAGTCGGCAGAGATAGGAGCCACTTGTTGGTCGGAGTTATCCACTGTGACAAGCAACTCGTTAGTTTCTTGATTGAGATAAGGTGTTAGGTCGAACACCGAGGCAGTATATCCTCCTCGATGCAGACTAACTTCCTTACCATTTATATAGATCGTAGATGTTTTACTCACTGCTTCCAACTTTAGAAAGTAGCGTTTGTTTGTTGTTTTTGCATCTTTGCCGCCTACCATTCCTGGCAAACGCAACATTCTTTTATAAAAATACCTGCCCTGCTTATAGTTACGTGTACTGTAGGCATCCGTATTCCAAGTATGTGGCAAGCTCACGGCTTCCCAATGAGCATTATCCTCACTAAACACCCAACCATCGTTGAGTGACTGGATAACACTTTGTGCCATCGCAGTCGTCCCAACGATAGTCAACAAAAAGATAAAAGTGAATATTCTATGATATTTCATCATTTATTATATTGATAAGTTAGTTCTCCACCATACTTTCCATGATATTTGTCTATTCATTGTCGAGCTGAGCCTTGCGTCGCAATGCCTCCATATAGAAATAGTCGGCATAGTTGATAGGCACATCTATCTCGCTATTGGCAGGCTTATGTCCTGTAGAATGGAGCAAGAGGAATCCCTGGTTGCTACCCACAGGAGCCTGGTAATGGTCGATGAGCGAGTTGACAATCTTGTCGGCATAAGCACGATATTGCTTGCCCAGACTAGCCTCCACATATCCTTGCAACTCATAGAAAGCAGAAGCTACCAACGCTGCAGCCGAAGCATCACGAGGTGTGTTAGGTATGGCAGGATCTTTCATATCCCAATAGAAGATGCCATCCGCTGGCATATTCTTGAGTGAGAAGAGGAAACGAGCCACACCATTCGCCTGGTCCAGATAACGCTTGTCATGGGTATAGCGATAACACATTGTGTAACCATAGAGTGCCCATCCTTGTCCACGGCTCCAATAGGAATCGTCACTATAGCCTTGGTGGGTCACCTTCATACGAACCGCACCTGTCTGAGGGTCATAATCCACCACGTGATAGGAAGAATAATCATCACGGAAATGGTTTCTCATCGTGGTATTGGCATGATTGACGGCTATCTTATAGAAAGTGGAGTCACCTGTCAATCGTGTCACCTCGAAAAGCATCTCCAAGTTCATCATGTTATCGATGATGACTGGATATTTCCACTTGTCAGCGTTATGGTCCCAAGAGCGAATGCATCCCACTTTAGGGGAATAACGGGTAATCAGAGTCCTAGCCGCACGGAGCATCACATCACGATATGACTGTTCGCCCGTCAGCTGGTATGCCTTTCCAAAAGAGTCACCTATCATAAAGCCCAAGTCATGGGTTCCACGATGCCACTTGGCACTTTCTATCAGCCAAGTGTTGCTTACTGCATTCTCTCGCCAAAATGGTTCATGGCTGTATTGGTACATCTGCCAAAGGCTGCCAGCAAAGAATCCAGAACACCAATCCTTAGGACCGACTAGTACCAACTTGCCATCCTTATCTATCGACCGAGGGGTTACCCTGTCACCTTTTGCGGTCTTTCGAGCTTCATCAGCACATTTCAAGGCGTATCTCAACTGTGCGTCAGCCTCAGCCATGGCATTCTCCACCTTGGTTGGTTTCACATATAATAAGGTAAACAGGTCATCTGATTCCGTAATTTTATTCTGATGATAGATACGCAAATAATCATGGTGCTTCTCATCCAGCGTATAGGCACGATAGAAATCTTCTGCCATCTCTTGTTGCTTATCATGCCACCCTGCTATCTGCTGGTAAGGCCACTCCTTGACACTTTTGCCCATATAGGGAGCCATGAAGTCCATTGCCTTGAAAAAACTATGTTCCCCCGAAACACAATAACGATAAATGTCCAAGCCCTGGTGTTTTACCATCAGCATCAAGTCTATGATGTGACTGAGGTTATACTGAGAATAGCCAAATGCCAACGTACGACGCAACTCAAAAGGCTGACTGCCATCTGGCATAATCTGGCTTTCGATGCGACGTTTTGGGAATTGACTGATAACTTTCTGAAAAACTTTCTGGTTTCCTGTGTAGAGAGCATAGGTTGCCACCTGGACATCATAAGCTATGGCATGATTATTTTTCTGGTTGCTCTCCTCCAATGCCTGAGGATGTGACAGGAGCCATGACAACAAATTGGCAAACCACTTCTTCAACTGTTTAGAATCCTTGGATGTAAATGATTTCGAACGCTCCAAGAGTTGCACACCATCTAGCATCTCCACAAAGGAGTATGTGTCTATGACACCATAGCACCTACCGTCTGCCACACCAGGAATATGCTGGGCATAGCGAAGGTTAGGATTCATCTTCGTGTCCTTGTTCAAGAACCATACTCGAATCAACTCCGTGGCTTTTTTGGCATATTGTTCTTCCCCACTAAAATAATACACTAGGGAGAGGCGGTAAACCGCATTGGCCATCGCAGAAAGTTTATTGCGGTCAAATTTATTCAATTCAGGATTGGACACACCGTCACGCATGATATATGGCAAGCCATCAGACTTTGACTCATCAGGCCAGGCATAACGTGCCAGACTTACATAGTCGTGCTTCGTTCCGCTCCCTGGAAGATAACTCTTGCTCACCACTGAGAGTGGCTTCATCGACAAGTCATAAGCTGCTTGACTCTTCAATGATAAAAAAGCTTGCTTATAACAAGGGTCATCTATATGCTGTTTGGCATAAGCTAGCTGTTCCTTATCAAGAACAGATTGAGCAGAGGCACCAACAGAGAGACTCAATAAGGTGCAAAATAAAAAGGCTTTTGTTCTCATGAAAATATTTATGTTTTATGAATTTGCTAGTTGTATTTCTGGTTACAAAGTTAGTCAAAATAAATAGAAGAAAAGCGTTTATGACCACATCACAATTACATAGGAGTAGCAAAACCAATACATCATCACTTTCTCACATACATAATGTACCTTTGATTTTCAACGACTTATCCATTTTCTTCCATTTCTTTCTTTTAAGGAATAATTTGGCAGTTTACATTTTTTTTAGTAACTTTGCAGCGTTATAATTTTACTTTGAAACTTATGAAAGTTCTTTTACTAACTATATTGTTGTTTCTGACAACAAACATTCAAGCACAAATGTTTTGGCAACGCCCTGTTGTCAACTACGACCGCCATGCGTACAATGCAGCCAATCAAAACTGGATGATAGACCAACATCCCAATGGCTGGATGTACTTTGCCAACAACAAAGGTCTTCTCGAATTTGACGGAAATTACTGGAACCTGTACCCTATCGCCCACCAAGCCAAGATGCGCTCCGTAAAGGTGGGGAATGATAACAGGATTTATGCTGGTGGACAGAAAGAATTTGGCTACTTCACGCCCAACATCCTGGGAGGGTTGGATTACCATAGCCTGTCCCAAAACATAGACAAGCATACTGTATCCAACATTTGGAATATCCACCTACTAGATAATAAGGTATATTTCCAAGGTGACCGATATATTTTTTGCTACGACAAGGGCAAGGTAAGTGCCATCGATTGTGATGGAGTGGGAAGTTCCTCCATTTTTAACAATCGCATTTACTTCACCAATTACAAGGGATTGTCTTGGCTCAAAGATAAGAAAATAGTTCATATCCCACAATCCCAACAATTCACCAGCAACAACATCGTCAGCATCCTGCCCTACCAAGGCAAGATGCTGATTGTCACTCCCGAAAATGGACTCTACTTATATGATGGCAAAGACTTTAAAAAGCCATTTGCCAACATCGACTCCCAACTCTCAGCCCATAGGGTCACTTGTGCCAGTATCTATCAAAATCTGCTCGCCATTGGCACTATAAACAACGGACTGTACCTCATCAATCTTTCCAACAACCATGTGGAAAAGATAAACATAGCCAACGGATTGCAAAACAAATCGCTCCTGTCGCTCAAGTTTGACCAAGCCTACAACCTGTGGCTAGGATTGGACAATGGAATCGACTACATCCCATTAAACACACAATTATTCTTCTTGGGAAGCAAGATTTCATCTGTTGGAGCTGGCTATTGCTCACAATATTATAACTCTAGGTTGTATCTGGGCACTAACCAGGGAGTTTATACTACCAGCCTACCGACTTCCATCAATACGGAGGTCAGCTTACAATTTTCGCCCAACATGACTGGTCTTGTACACTGTATGTACCCATACGACAACAAGCTCTTCTGCGGTGGAAGAAAGTTTTTTGCCGTCATAGACGGTATCCAGTACCATAAATATGATAAACGAGGTGTTTGGCATGTCCTTCCAATCAATGGAGATGGCAACATCTTGCTCGTAGGAACCTACTGGGGATTGGAAATCATGAGAAAGCAAAACGGCAACTGGAACTTCACCAATAAGATAGAAGGATGCAAACTGTCTGCCAAGACCATGTTTCTCGAACCAGAATCTGGCAATGTATGGGTTGCCAACAAGAGTGATGGACTCTGGCGACTGGCCTTGGACACCAGTTTTAAGAAAGTACTGCACAAGAAATGCTACAATAGTTCCCAACTTCCCAAAGGCGACAATGTCTATGTCACACAAATCGGCAGAAACATAGTTATCGCCTCCCGACAAGGTCTGTTTAGATACGACCCCAACAGAGATGTCCTTGTTCCCTATCACCAGATGGAAAAGATGCTGGATGGAACTTGCCCTTATAGCTACATCCAGCAAGATCACTTCGGACGCGTCTGGTATGTTACCAATGGTATTCTCAAAAGGAGCGACATCAATGGCGAGCACAAAAGCTCATTCCTAGGAGACAATATGATAGAGGACTTCGAGGACATGAACTTCCTCAATTACAACCAATGTATCATCGGCACAGAGGATGGATTTGCATTTCTCGACTTGAAGGGAAGCCAAAACACAAAGACAAAAATAAACTTGCAAATCAGGAAGTTATATGTAACCAACAGGAAAGACTCCCTAATATACGGTCAGAGTTTCTGCAAGAACACAGAGCCTGTCACTATCCATTACCGTGACAATTCTATCCGGTTGGAATATGGTTGCAACAAATACGACCAAACAGGAGCTACCACCTATTCTTATCGTCTCAAGGGATTTGACCAGGAGTGGAGCGAGTTTACGACAAACACCCATAAGGAATATACAGACTTGGACGAAGGTAGCTATACATTTGAGGTCAAGATGTTGGCCGATGGCTCCAACAATCCCGTCGTAGCTTCCCTCCAGTTCAAGATATTACCACCTTGGTATCGCACATGGTGGACATACCTTTTCTATTTACTTCTCATCGGAGCCGCCACATATTATGTATATAACATATACAAGAAGGGAAGAGAGAAGCTCATCAAGCTGAAAGATGCGGAGCTTCATCGGCAGAAAAGCAACTTTGAGAAAGATATCGACCAGAAGAACAAGCAGATAGATAGACTGGAAGAAGAGAAACTACGCTATGAGCTAGACTACAAGTCGAAAGAACTACAATTCAAGTCGAAGGAGCTCCAACTCAAGTCTGACGAACTAGTAAAGAGTACCCTCAACGTGGTTCGCAAGAATGAGATTCTCCAGAAGATCAAGAAGGACGTAGAAAGCCTGTCACGTTCCGTCAACGATGGCAACCTGGTGAATATCCGGAGGGGAATGCTCAGGCTCATCAACCAGATAGACACCAATATCGAGCACGACAGTGACCTAGACAACTTCCAAAGTTCATTTGACGCTGTCCACAACGACTATTTCAAGAAGTTGGATGCCGAGTATCCACAACTCTCATATAAAGACAAGATGCTCTGTGCATATATCAAGATGAACTTGATGTCGAAGGAAATCGCTCCTCTGCTCAACATATCAGTACGCGGTGTAGAAATCGGTCGCTATCGCCTACGCAAGAAACTAGGATTAGACGAGAAAGCCAATCTAGCTGAATTTTTGCAGAAGATGGAATAAACATAACAATTAGCATACCAATATAATACAAAAGAAGGAATGAGCCAACCTGTGCTCATTCCTTCTTTTGTATTAGTACTTATCAATTTTCAGGAACAGAATTATTTGTTTTTCAAAGGCTTCATCTGGTCTGCCAACCATCTAAAGGCATTGACAAACAAGAGACTCTGGGTAGCATCGATGAAAGCCTCATCCCCATGTCCCATATTCAGATAGACCATGTGGTATTTCTTATTGGTCCATACGACAGGAAAATCGCCCCACTTCACTATATCCTTAATGCCAAAAGGATACATCTTAGGCGAAATAGACAACAATACCTCCACATTCTTATTCTCCCTAGGACTAGGACTCCACTGATAGAACTCGCTGGCAGGAGCCACAAACTCCTGTGGCAAGGACACAGTGACAGGGTGCTTATTGGTATCACATTGCAACAAGGCTGGCTGTGGAGGCCAGTTGTTGCAATAGAACTGTCCACATCCCAGGAACTTATTATACCAATCCCAGTGGGTGTTACGGTCATTGTAGGCAGAGGCATGGAAACCAATCCATCCACCACCATTCTCCATATACTTCTCGAAAGCCTTGCGCTGCTTGTCACCAGAAGGAATGGCATTCAGCATAACGATGATGTCAAACTGGTCCAACTTATCAACATAAGCACCAAAATCGGTGGTTTTCTCATAAGTATAACCATTACCATAGCTAAGCTTATGGAAGAAATTCAATGCCTGCTTATCAAACTGCACATGAGCTTCCTCTGCTTGAGGATTCCATACAAACAACACATTGAAACGAGGAGCAGAGGCATAATCTGCCGCATACTCACCTTTAGTTTGTGCCAATGCCGCAATGGCATTGGCACAAAGAACGAAAGTTATGAAAATTCTAAAAAAATACTTTTTCATTGTCATATTATTATTTGATTATTCATCGAAGAGAGCCCACTTGATGGCATTCTCCCACATGGTAAGGAAGCCTTCCGTCTGGAAGAGGCTCTTGTCGTGTCCTATCTGGAAATAGACATTGCGAGCCGCCTTCTTCTCATTTGTCCAAATCACAGGATGGTCACCCATCTTGATGGCAGAGGCTGGAGAGTAGCTATGCTCATCCACATGTGCCAAGACATGCACATTCGGACGTGGACTCTTGTCATAGGTGTACCACTCATCCTTAGGAATCAGCACAGTATCTGGCACATTCTTCATCACAGGATGTGTCTTGTCCTCGATGCAGATGGTACCATCGGCAGTAGGTGCTATATAGTTCTTCCAACGGATGCCACCCATGAAGTCGCTGAACCATTGCCACATTTCTCCTGCGCCAAAGATGTCACCCAAGAGGGAAGCATGATGGAAACCTATATAGCTTCCCTTGCCTTTATCAATATATTCAACAAACTGCTTGTCATATTTTCCCCATGCGTATGGAGGATAGTTGAGCTGCAAGATAAGATGATAAGAGCTCAAATCATCCAACTGAGCCGTGCGTAAGTCTACCACAAAAGTGCTCTGCATGTTCAATCGCTGCTCATTGTTCTTAAACCACTGGCGAGCCGCATCGACAAATCCCTGGTGTGGTGTTCCTTCCTCGGCGATGACCAATACCCGACGAGCTGGAATCGTTGCCTTATTGTTTTTCATGAGACTCAGGGCAAGAATATTTCTGAAGTCACCCTGCGCATTGTCGTCGGCATATTCCCAATACATACCTCCACGGAGATTGTGGTCTATGACATACTGACATTTGAGGGCAAGTGACTTCTGGTTTTCAAATCCGAAGACCAGTTTACCTTGCTCATCTGCCAAGTAAGGCACTTGTGACTCCTCATTCCACTTTTCCTGAGCATTCACCTTGGCATTATGGTTCTTGGAATAAGCGTGATACTTCTGATCACCTCTTCCATAAAAAGGCATACCTACGACCAACTTATTAGCAGGAACCCCTTTAGCCAAATGGCTCTCTACAGCCTTGGATGTTGTCATCCATCCTGATATTTTGGAAGGATACAGGGCGGAATGATGCTGTGGAGGATTGCCCATGTCATAAGACATCACATTGACCAAGTCAAGATACTGGATGCAGGACTTGAAGTCGATATACTCACCACTTGCCACCGTAGCGCAAGTCAAGAGCTTTTTCTTACCTATCTTCTTACGGATGTCACGCATCAAGAGCGTGAAATTTTTCGTGTCATCTGGCGAAGAGGAGATATTGGCACTGCTCTGGGTAGGATATTCCCAGTCTATGTCGATACCATCCAAGCCATACTCATCCACCACTCTCTTACAGTCTGTGGCAAACTTACCTCGGTTGTCATCACTGGCAGCCATCTCACTGAAACGTCCTGCACCCCAACCTCCAATGGAGAGGAGTACTTTCAGCTTGGGATTGTTCTTCTTCAATGCCACCATCTGTTTCAGACGGTCGGGATTGTCAATATTTACACCATTGAAAGACTGATTTACACCACCAAAGGCATAATTGAGATGGGTCATCACCATTGGATCAGGGATGACTCTTGACCAAGAAGTGACATAAGCCACGACAACCCTGTCGTTAGATACCTTCTTGGCATTCAGCGACATACAATTTACGAGGAATAGAAATAAGATACATGCCAAAGATAATAGATTACACTTTTTCATGTCGATTTAATTATTAGATAATATATTTTCCAGCTTTTGACAATGCAAATATAACTAATATTTTTCAGATAGAGAAATAATTCACTACATCGAAACTACATCTCGCTAGCAGATGGATTATTTCAAACCAATCATCACGAAATATATGAAATGCCTCCATCACCAAAAAGACAAGTGATTAGCCCTTGCCAACCACTTGCCTTATCATATCGATTGCTATTGAAAAATCATTACCAACCTGGGTTCTGAACAATAGAACCAGCACCCAACTGGATTACATTCTGGTGAACAGGATAGAGATACATCTTGTCATCCCACTGACGATTCTCCAACTTGGTGCGACGGAAGTAAGAACCCTGCTGTCCGATGGTCACGTCTGTAGTACCATACTCGTTCATACCAGTGAATACGGTCTGGTCAGCCAACTGACCCTTGCCACAAATCATCCAACGACGGATATCGAAGTACCACTGACCTTCGCAGTACAACTCTACGAAGCGCTCACGCTGGATAGCTTCCTTCTGTTTCTCGTAGTTGCCACGGATGGTCTTGATGCCTTCCTCTTCCAATTTAGCGTAAGTAGGGATGCCTGCACGCTCACGTACCTTGTCGATATACTCGATAATTTTAGGATCGTTAGGGTTGATCTCATTCAGCGCCTCAGCATAGAAGAGGTAGAACTCTGCCAAGCGATAGATGATGGAAACACGAGAGTATTTCTGAGTATCACCAGAAGCATGGTTAACTGAACGATTCTTAAACTTACCCAACATATAACCAGACAATGGAGTATCACGAGAGTCAGGACCTGCTCCACCATGGAGAGAGAAATCTATCTGATAATTGGCATTGCCACTCTTGGTCTGGAATACCTTAAACCAGCTCTTGCCCTGATAGATGACATCCTGATAGAAACGTGGCTCACGGTTAGAGTACATGTTGAACACGTTAGGATCATTATGAGTTTCCTTACCCGCATCATCGTATGCTGTGTTGGTAACCTGTACCAAAGCATCCTCATGATAGTTAGGATCCTCGTCGATAGTCAGACCATCCTTGGTGAAGAACATATCCACTGCATTCTGAGTAGGACCTACTGTACCATAACATCCGTTTACATCACGAGGATTGGTACGCTTCTCCATCTTGTACTGATCGCTATAGCTATTGTTGGTAGAGCACCAAAGGATTTCACGGTTGAAATCCTGGAACAAGCGATAGACAGACATCTCTGGGTTATTGGTGCCGTTAACCTGATACTCATAAAGTCCATGACCATCTTCCTCACAAGCCTCCAAGAGCTCTTCCAAGTGTTTCTTGGCAGTAACCCACTTGCTAGGGTCCCTAGCAGGGAAGAGCTGGGTACCATCAGCATCCTTCAGTTCCATAGCCTTATCCCATCCACCATTGAAGAGAGGAGAGGCTGCATATACCCAAAGCTTGGCACGAAGGGCACGAGCAGTAATCTTGGTTGGGCGAACCACCTCGTTCAAGTTGAAGGCATCGCCTGTAGCATTGTCACCCTTGGTGGTGATAACGGTCTCAGGCAAGTTATCACGGCTCAAGACATCAGCGAGAAGACTATCAATATAGTTCACGCACTCATCCACAGTGGCACGCTTATAGTCGGTGTATGTAGGATATGCAGGGTCATCGATGTTCTCGACGATACAGAAAGGACCGTACAACTCAAAGAGAGAGAAGTAGCTGTAAGCCAACAAGAAACGAGCATCATCCTTCATGCGAGCCATCTCATCGGCAGTAATCACATTCTGGTCGGAACCTACACCCTCGTCCTTGGCATCACGGATGAAGATCATCGCCTGACGGATATACTTGTAGAGCGTTGCCCAGCGGTGGAAGCTAGCACTACCAGCTGTATAGCCTGATACCATCGCATCCTTGGATGGAGCCATCTGTGAAGCTATCTCACCACACATATTAGACCAAGGGTTGCTGAAAGCACCACATTCAGAACCTGTCTCAGAATACTCCGACATACAGAGGTAGATGTTACCATACCAGTTGCGAGTATAGGTAGGATTCTCCCAAACCTTTGGCTCGGTCAAGTTCTCATTCATTTCTTTCGACACATCAAGATAATCAGAGCATGATGTGGCGGTCAAACTAAGGCAACCTACGATTGCCAAATTTAATATATTCTTTAGTTTCATTGTTTTCTCCTTTTAGAATGTTACTTCAAGTCCAAACTTCCATGCACGTGACATTGGGTACTGTGCACCTGAATTGGCGTTACCCAACTCTGGATCCCAATATTTCACATGATCCCAAGTTATCAAGTTGGTTCCCTGTGCATAGATACGCAAGTTCTGCAAGCCGAGCGACTTGAGCTGCTGTCTCTTAAACTGATAACCAAACTCTACGTTCTTGAAGCGCAAAAAGCTTGCACTGCGATACCACCATGTACTAGCCTTCAAGTTGTATGAGAAGTTGGAAGAGTGCATACGTGGATAGAGAACGTTCTGATTGTATGGGTCAGAAGCTGTCCAACGGCTCAATGCCTCAGTTCTGGCAGATGAAGCATCCTTACCCTGGTTGAATGGCATGAAGTTGCTTGCCTTTGACATCAAGTTAACAGAGCAACCGCCTACGCCCTGGAAGAATACACCTCCGAACCATCCCTTGTAATCGACATCGATGGCGATACCATAGACAATCTTAGGGTTCTGAGAGTTCACACCACTGCGATAGGTCTGGTCATAATCGTTGATGACACCATCACCGTTCAAGTCTTTATACTTGATATCACCAGGCTTCACGTCGGCACCTGGGTTAGGCAAACCTGACTTCAATGTATATGACTGTGCGCCAGTAGCTGGATCTACAGTGATATTGAAATCATCTGGAGTATAGAGGCCCTCGGCTACATATATATAAGGTGTACCGATGGTGCAACCCGTATAGTCTTGGTAACCATAGATGTGAGGAATCTCATCACACTCCACAATCTTGTTCTTCGTATAAGTGAAGTTGCCACGCATAGTCATGTTCAACTTACCAATATGCTCCTTGAAGGTGATGTTACCATCAATACCTTGGTTGGATACGATACCGAAGTTCTGGGTAGGGCCCTTGCGCAAACCTGTCATGGAAGGAATGGTAGTACGAGTCAAGAGAATGTCGGAACGACGGTTGTTGAAGTAATCGAGAGACAAGTCAATACGACCGTTCCACAAACCGAGGTCGAAACCTACGTCAGCCTTGCGCTCCTTCTCCCATTGCAGGGCAATCGCTGCCGCCTGGTTTTCTGCCAAGCCACCCATCCAGTTCTGACCAGAACCGTTGGAGATACCACCGACACCCAGGTTGATACCACCTGCACCCTGGTTCATGCTCTCCAAGTAAGGGAAACGACCTGAACCGATGTCATCATTACCAGTAACACCGATAGATGCACGAAGCTTAAACTTGTTGATGACACGCTGGATAGGCTGCCAGAACTTCTCATGGCTCACAAACCAAGCACCACCGACAGCAGGGAAGATACCCCAACGATGACCAGGAGCGAAGTTCTCGGAACCTGTCATACCAAAGCTACCCTCAATGGTGTAACGACCATCGTATGAATAAGAACCACGGGCTACGACACTCTGCTTGCGATAAGGCAAGAGGCTCAAGCCACTGGCATTCTGGAGCTGTGTCTCCTTCTGGTTGTAAAGCAACAATCCTGTTACATCGTGCTTCTCACTAAATACTCGCTTATAGTTGAGGGCTGCCTCCAAGTAAATCTTCTTCTCACCACCATCGGCTGCAGCTGATGGGTTGCTCAAGGCAGAACCTGCATTACGCTGTGTGAAGATCAATTTGCCATCGGCATCACGACCTGTAGCATAGAAGGAGTTAGGAGACATCGTACGGTTGATGTACTGACCCGACTTGCCATCGAAGCTGACAGTACCCTTGATAGAGAGCCCCTTGATGATGAAGTCAAGTTTCTGATCCAAGGTCACCTTGGTCTGGAACAAGACATTCCAAGACTTGCTATAACCACTGAAGTACAGGAAGTTGTAAGGGTTCTGACGAAGACCAGAGTTATCTGAGTCTGGGTGCTCAGAAGCAGTTCCATCTGAATAAATCATAGGAATCAAGTGTACAGGGGTCAAGGTCATACCGCTGAAGATGGCACTAGCCGTCTTGTTTGGTGCCACACGACTGATATACTGTCCACTCATATCGACTGCCATTCTTGTGGTACGACTCAAGTCGAAGTCAATATTGGAACGCAAATTGTAACGGTCGAACTTCACGTTGGAGTCAAACACGGCATCCTTGTTCTTCTTATAGACACCATCCTCTGTATAGTAAGCACCTGACACGAAGAAACGTACCTTGTCGCTACCACCACGGAAGTTGATGGTATAACGCTGGTTGTGTGTATTGTCACGAAGCATTGACATCCAGTCGGCGTTAGGATACAAGTCTGGGTCAGCACCTGTACGATACATCTCCAATACCTCGTCAGAGACTGGAGATACGAAACCTGATGTAGGATTGCCCTTATCATTCCAAGCTGCCTCATTGAAAAGGCTCAGATAGTTGTAAGAGTCAAGCAACTTTGGCACACGAATAGGAGTAGAAACACCATACTCAGCCGACATGTTGATGACGGTCTTCTGGCTCTTACCACGCTTAGAAGTAATCAATACGACACCGTTGGCACCCTCGGCACCATAGACTGCTGTTGCGGCTGCATCCTTCAATACGGAGAAAGACTCGATTTCCTCTACGTCAATATCGTTCATCTTACGAGGCACACCATCCACGATAACCAATGGGTCGGTACCACCTGCGTAGGAGCTTACACCACGAATCCAGAACTTGGCATCATCCCATCCTGGTTCACCAGAACGCTGTACTGCCAAGAGACCTGATACCTTACCAGCCAAGGAGTTGTTCAAGCTTCGGCTACTTACGTGGAGGTCGTCACCGCTGATGACGCTGACAGAACTTACCACGCTCTCCTTCTTCTGTTGGCCATAACCTACTATAACGACATCGTCCAAATTGGAAGAAGACTGCTGCATCTGGATATTGATGGAAGTCTGTCCCTTCTTGACCTTGCGACGCTCAGTCTCGAAGCCGATATATGTGAAGACAAGTTCATCACCATCTTTCACCTGGATGCTATAACGACCATCCAAGTCAGTAACGACACCACCCTGCTTACCAGTAATCTTGACAGTGGCACCGATGATAGGGTCACCAGTAGATTCTGTCAAAAGACCAGAGATTGTACGTTCTCCAGACTGCGTCACTTCCTGGGCAGCAAGTGATTTTCCTGTTGTTCCGGCAGCCATGGCAGAACTACCCATTGCCAAGGCAGAGGCAAACAACAATGCACTATATTTCATGTTCATGATTTTTTCCTTTAAAATTCTTATCCACAAAAATTTACTCTTTAAGGTTCTATCTCTGGAATCTGGTCTTCCTCGGTACAGGTGAGAACAGCCTTCTTTGGTCCGTTGCTCAAATCCATGCGAAGACGATAGTACTTGCCGCTGGTAATACCTGCGCTACCCTTCTTGATGTTACCATCGCTAGGGTTAACCACAAAGTATGGCTGTACGCCATCACAACTTGCATAGTTACCATATACGAACTCTGTACCCCAACCATTCTGGTAGAAACACTTGTAGTTGATGCTACCTGGGTTCAAGTTGGTGCCTGCCAAGAGCACAAGCTCATAGATATTATTGCCCATCGGACAGAATGGGATGGCATTGGTCTCCTTTGGTCCCCAGTTTGACTTGTTGGACTTATAAGATGGGAAACCGATGTTACCGTCACCAATTACCCAAACACCTGGTTCATTCTTGGTCAAGTCTGCCAATGAAGAGCCATCGCTACCCAAAGGCAATACACGGAAGTACTTCTTGCTCTTATCGCAAGTGATACGATACTGACCAGTCTGACCACGGAAACGAAGTTTCTTGCCATTGGTGCCCTTGACTACTTCAAAGAAGGTAGGGTTGATCCAATAGTTGGCATAATCAGACTTCAAACCAGTGATTTCAATATCCTGACCTTGCTTGAGCTCGCCATCTACCTTGAAGTTGTTGTTGTCAACCTTGACAAACTCTACTCCGTTGACAGCAAACTTGATGAAAGGTGTGCCCTGATAGGTCTTGGTATTGAAGGTGACGGTATATTTACCATCTTCATCAGCAGAGAAGTTGATGTTGTCAGTCACACCATTGGTAATGGCGCCGTCAGAGCTACCAAATACAATCTCGTTACCGTTTTCTCCGTAAGCAGGAGCAACGATGGTAGCATACAACTCAGATGGGAACTCATCTGTGACTGTGAAAAGGAAAGGATCGGAAGCAGAAGGCAACATCACGTGACGCTTTCCTTCGCTGTCCACAAGATACAACTTGTCATACTTTGGTCTAACCAATTGCATGGTTTGTTCAGCTGTCGCAGCAGCAAAGCGCTCATTCTGGGTACGAACCTTGACTGTCACCTCCTGATCTTCTATTCCCTTATAATAAGGTATATAGATTTTGCCAGAGTACTCACCATTCTCAGGTGTAGTCATCATTCGCTCCGATACCATCTCTCCACCCAGATACAACTGTATCTTGGATTGGTTGGCACGAAAAACGTTGGCCTTGATTGAATACTTGATTTCAACGCTGTCACCCATATTAACTGTGGATGGGGCAACGATTGAAACCACTTGCACACTACCCTTGTCATCGAATTCGTCATTCTTGTCATTGCAAGAAGACAAACCCAAAGCACAAGCTGCCATCATCATAGGGATAGCTAGCTTAGGATTGCTCTTGAACAGATTGCAATACTTTATGCTCATGGTTTTTAAGTTAGATAATAACATAATTTATGATTTTTAATTTTGATGCAAAAGTAATAATCTATCTTGAAAGTTGTTCACTTTATGCTACTTCACAACCTCTACAAAACATATCATACACTTCATCTAGAGTTTCTCATCTTTCATTTTCACCACTTTTTTGCTTGTTATCAATTTCCATATTTCACTGTATATCAACGGTTTAAAGTCTTAACGTATTTTACTACGTCCACATTTCCACCTTCACCTACTACTCACTTTCACCTCACCTTAAACACACACCTGTTATTCTTCCACTTTATTCTAGCCTCACCATAGAGATAACTTACTATGATACAACGCATTACAATTAGTGTGACTACAAAACAACCACCACTTTATATTATATAGTTGCAAATCACGTATATTATTCATAACTTTGCAGCGATTAAATACTCAACTTAGTATTAAAAACTCAAAACAACAACTTAAAGTATGTAAAAGATGGATTCTACAAAACTCCACTCAATTCTCCTTACTCTCTTGCTGTTGCTTTCCGCAACAGTCAAAGCAGGAGATGTCAATGTTACGCTAACAGAAGCGATGTTGACATCAGAAAATCAAGAGGCATTTGATGCTTCGATGAAATCAGATTATGATTTAAGCGGGAAATCAGATGTAAACTTAGTATTTACTTTGGATGCAACCTGTGACAAAGACAAGTTAACAGCCAAAGCCTTTGGATTCATGGGACAGTATGCCAAGAGCAATTGGCAAAATGTCACAGGTTTCGACATGAGCGGCTTGGAAGTCACGACATTGCCTAAAAGCATGTTTAATGGTGCCGACAAACTCAAGACCATCAAGTTGCCAGCATTGACTACCCTCTCAGACAACCTGTTCACCAACTGTCTAAATCTTACATCGCTGACCATTGGCGATTGGAGCAACACAGAAAACAATGAAGGATTAAGCCTTGCGACCATACCGGCCGGTTGCTTCCAGACTTGTGGCAATCTCAAAAACCTCAAGTTCAAAGATGTCGAGAAAGTAGAAGGATGGGCATTCGAAGGTTGCACAAGCATGATAGAGTTGCCAATCGTCACCATCAAGGAAAATGCCCAAGTAGAGATTGGGCAAAATGCGTTTAATAACACAGGCTTGAAAGGAGATATTGTTCTCCCAGAAGGCATAACAAGTGTAAAAGGTATCAGTTTTTCTGGCTGCAAGGAAATGACTTCCATCACATTCCCTAGGTCTATCCAAGATATTGATTCTGAATTTGACATTAATGACATCAATTTAAAACATATCAAGATAGCAGGGGAAGGTGAAGTTACCTCCAATGATAAGTATTTAACTTCAAATGGCATATTGTATGCAATCAAGAATAGTACACTTTCTGTCGTTCGTTGCCCTATCGCCAACTCTGAGCCTATCACGATTCCTGCAACCATAGACAGCAAAAACGTGACAGAGATTGGCTCAAAGGCTTTCCATGATTGCGCCATGAAGGGCATCACACTTTCTGAAGGACTTCTTAAGATAGGAGAATCAGCCTTCATCAACTGCAAAAATCTTACGTCACTTGAAATTCCAGCTTCTGTAACAGAGATTGCCTACAACTTTGTAAATGAATGCAGCGCTTTGGCTACCCTCTCTGTTAAATCAGGAAATGCTAATTATTATACTGTAGAGAATATTATTTACACCAAAGGCACGAAAGTCGGTGATGAGCAATATTACAGCATCTTTAGAGTGCCTGAAGCTTTTGATAAAACAGAAATTGACTTATCAAACATTGATGATGCACAGCACGTCACTGCTGTAGGTAAGGAAGCCTTTTATGGCGTTAAGAATGCCAAGACCATTAAATTGCCAGATACCGTCATAAAACTAGAAGACGAATGCTTCAAGGGTTGTGGACTTGAGACTTTTTATGTTCCTAAGAATTTAACGGAAGAGGGATTCGGACTTGCCCCATTCTCAGAGTGCAACAGCTTGAAGCAATTTGCCCCTCCATCAACAGAAAGCGAGCTCGACCACTTCTATGTTGATGAAAACGGCATTCTCTACAACAAGGCTCACAACAAACTCTTCAAGGTGCCAAACAAATACAAACCACATTTCTATGAAGGTGATGAGACATTCGACATCTATCATTTTGTCAAAGAAGTGCAAGCATGTGCTTTTGAGGGAGTAACAGAGATAAAGACTGTCAATTTTCCACAAGGACTCAAGAAACTTCCTCACAGATGCTTCTACAACGCCAAGAGTGTTGAGACAGTCCTGGTACCAAACAGTGTTACCGAAATAGGTCAAGATGCCTTTATGGGTAGCTCTGTCAAGAATGTCATCATGCTGACCACAACAGAGACTGCCCCTAAGAGCCAGAACGGAAACTACAATAGTTTCTATGGTATCAATGGTGAGTTTAAGATTCATTTATCCGATGGTTATAATAACTTCAAGAATAAATGGGTCAATGCATCAGAAACCTTCAAAAGCGCATCAACCGTACAACGTGCAGCCAATGAAGAACTAACACAGGAAGAAAAAGATAGCCGCAACTATGGTTGGTATGGTTTGAATCAAAATAATCGCCTAACAGAAGATGTCAAGCATCGCGCCATCTTCGAGAACTCTGATGTTATCACTAGCTTTAATGGAGCAAATGAAGTGAGTATTCTGAATGACAAAGATAAAGACAATACGTTGGAAGCCCAGCATTATGATTATATCACAGTCTATCGTGATTTCAGTGGTATGAAAGATGACGAATACTCTACCCTCGCCTTGCCAGTAGATGTTACGAAGGCAACATTTGTAGATGCATTCGGAGCTAACAGTAAGGTTTGGAACTTTGCGGGTCGTATAAATAAGGTACTTAAATTTAAGAGCGTGAAGTTAGATAATCTCAAGGACCATGACTTGGTTTTCAAGAAAGGCACGGCGATTCTCATCCAACCAGAATACAAGGAGAACTCATATCTCTTGAAGATGAATCTTGGTGGTGAAAGTTCTGAAGCTAATGCCATAGCATTGAATAGCGACAAACAGACTTCATACAGTGAAACAAATGCTGACAATGTCGAAATTGTCAAAACAGATGACAACTTCAATATCATCAATGGAGTAAAGAAAGATGGTGTAACCTTCAAATACGGTTTCTATGCTAGCTACCAGAAGAAGTCATTTATGCCAAAACAGAGCTATTATATGCTGAAAGATGGTTCATTCAAGTTTGCTGTCAACAGTCTTTCGATGAAAGGTCTTCGTGGCTTTGTCGTAGGAGACGGAGAGCAAGATGGCGCAGAGTCAGCAGGAGCCAAGTTAAAGTTAGCATTCGATGATTTCACCACAGGCATTGATGATGTTGTCATTGATGGCAACGACCATAAGACATATAACATATACAATATAAGCGGTCAGCTCGTTCGCAGAAACGCAAGTTCTACAGATGGACTCTCCCAAGGCATTTATATCATCAAAGGCAAGAAGGTTATCATCAAATAACCTTCAATGCCAAAAGATATTCTAACTAACAACATATAAATTAAATAAGTAAAAGAAATGAAAGCAACATATATCAAGCCAATGACCTCTGTAGTAGCCTCCATCGTCATGGAGAGTTTGCTCAACTCCGCTTCACAATCAGACATTGAAGGTGGTCATAGCGGTTTCATCACTAAAGATGAAACCGAAGAAGGCGGTGAGGCTGGAGACGCTGCCTCCAAAAAGTTCAACGCCTGGGATAGTTGGGAGGATTAATAAAGTGTAAATGATAAAGAATAAAGGGTAAAGAATAATAGACATAAAAAGAAGGTGTCATTCGAAAGCATTGAGTTGCTGAGAATGACACCTTCTTTTTGTTTTAAGTTAAAATATAGGGAAGTAATAAGTCTGCTCCGCAAAGGATATTCCATTAGGGATGTGGCTAAGTTGAGTGGTAAAGGCGTAAGTACCGTACAGAGAGTGAAAAGCAAACTTTATATACAGTGAGGAATATTCATCAAGTTGCTAAATAAACGCAAATTTCAATACGTTTATGCGAGATTGTAGTCTTTTATAGTTACCTTTGCATTCAAATTCACATCTGAATATGGCAAATAAAGAATTAAACAGGCTAAAAGTTGTTCTTGCAGAAAAGAAGAAAACAAACAAATGGCTTGGCGAACAACTGGGAAAGGACAAAACCACTATTTCTAAATGGTGTACTAATACTTGTCAACCAGATTTGGGCAATCTTATGAAGATAGCCAAACTGCTTGAAGTAGAAGTGACTGACCTTCTCAGAGAAGATAACATAGACTGATAAAATGACAACGGACAATAAAGATATTGGTCAGATGCTCCATGAGCGCAAGATAGAAAGCGGATATGGTGACAGCGTGGTCAGACGGTTGTCGGCTGACTTGAAAGAACGATACCCCAAGATGGAAGTTTCGCCACGAAATCTGTGGGATATGAAGAAATTCTATGAGCGCTTCTGCCACTCAGATATAAAAGTGCGACAAGCTGTCGCACTTTTGCCTTGGGGGCATATATTGCGCCTTCTTCAGAAAGTTGGTGATGATGATAGAAACAATTAGAAAATCTTTCAATGAATTAGAAAAATGGAGTATAAGATACAGAAAGGAACAATGGCTTCGCTTGTAAATGATGTTTGCGACATCATTGAAACAGGCAGGAAAAAAACCTATACCGCGGCTGGAAAGTCAGCTGTTGTCACATTCTGGAATAGCGGTCGCCGTATTGTGGAAGAGGAACAGCAGGGTAAGGAGCGTGCAGAATATGGCGCAGAAGTTATAAAGAAACTTGCTCTGAAAATAGTGCCTCAATACGGAGCGACCTATAACAAGCGCAATTTGGACTACTACAAACGTTTCTATCTTCTTTTCCCGAACATACAGATTGTGAACACGCGTGTTCACAATCTTAGTTGGTCACATATTCGCCGCATTCTTTCTGTTTCAGCCCCCAATGCCAGACTTTGGTATCTGGAAACGGCAGACAAAGACATGTGGAGTTTTCGTGCGCTCGACCGCAACATATCTACACAATATTATTAGCTTGCGGAATTAAGGATAACAGAAAAATGGGATGCCTCCACAAGAAGCATCCCTATAATTTTACAAAACCTAAACTAATATAAACCTAAATAATATAACTTAAACCGCAACATTTGTATCAAATAAGGGGTATTAATAATTATTCTGTACCAATGTACCCTTAGCTGCCTCTATTTCATCCTGAGGAATAGGCAAGTACTTCTTGCTTTCAGTCCACTGGATACGCTCAGGAATACCTTGAACATCATATGCGGTCTTTGCCGTATTAAGCACCTTTCCACCACCAGGTTTCAAGACCTCAGCAGCCTTGTCAAAGCGAATCAAGTCATAGTAACGCTTGCCCTCACCAACGAACTCCATGCGACGCTCTTCCAAGAGATTATCCAAAGATACAGTGCGCTGAGAAGCATGAGCACGGTTACGAACCTGGTTGAAATAGCCCTGTGCCTTGGCAACATCACCATTGGTGCGAAGAATCAACTCTGCCGCATTCAACAAAGTCTCAGAGTAGCGATAAATACGCTGGTTGTTGTCCCAACCGAGGTCGGCAGCAGCTATTGTACCATCATTTCCACCAGGACGTCCCAAGTATTTCAACAAGAATATGCCTGTATTCTGGTAACGACCACCGTATGTAACCTCATCACCAGTGCGAGCCTTATAGTCAGCAGCATAATCATCCATGTTCAAGACACCACCCGTGCGGCGGATATCATCCTTTTCATAAAGGTCATAGCATTCCTTGGAGACATCACAGAATCCCCAACCACCATTCAACTCTTGCACAGGAGCATAAGCTGGGTTCTCTGCCAAGTGAGCAGCAGAAGCCTTGTAACTCAATCCGTCGATACCTATCATGGCAGGAACTACAGTTCCACCAGGAGCATTGGCATTACCCCAAGCACGCTTACTACCCTTTGAGCTATAGTTGATCTCATAGATTGATTCATCACACCACTCACCACTATACTCCCAAATGCCAGCATAATCTGCCATCAAGCTATATTTATTGCTATTGATAATATCTTCCATATATCCGAGTGCCTGCTGATAGCGGCTCTCATCTTTCTGATACATCACGAAGTCTGCGAAGAGCATCTCGGCAAATGCCTGGGTAGCATGACCGCAACGAGCATTGGTTTCTTTCATAGGAAGAGCATTGATCTTGATAACTTCCTCCAACATGGCGATTACATTGTTATAAATCTCTGTGGCAGAAAGTTGCTCTGCTATATAAGGGAACTCCAAGTTCTTCTCATAGTAAGGCACGTTGCCCCAAAACTTCCAAAGCTGCAAGTAATAGAATGCCTTCAGGGTCTTTGCCTCTGCAATGTAAGCAGCCTTTTCTGTATCAGAAATTTCTGTAGCTTCCTCTGCATCCTTTATAACCCAGTTAGAACGGTTAATACCAGAATAGCTAGTAGTCCAAGCACCCTTAAAGTTCATCAAACTTGTGGATTTGTATTGAGAAGCTAGATGAATCTCAGCTTGGTCAGTAGTACTACCACCACCTACATAGATATCATCACCTTGTGCATCTGATACCAAGAAAAGTGGACACCATCCTGAGAAATAGTCATACCATGCCAAAGGAGCGTATGCTGCAGTAACAGCTTCGTCTATATGCGCCTTGGTATTATAATATCCATCAATAGGCAAACTACTTGCTGGCTCCACCGACAGGAAGTCGTCACCACAAGAAGACAAAGACAAAGCCATACTTGCCATTGCACTATATAATAATATTTTCTTTGCTTTCATAATTGTAATCTTTAAATTGTTTTTAGAATGTTACGTTTGCACCCACTGTAATAGTACGGTTTTGTGGATAGAAACCACGGTCAATACCAGACTGAGTACCATTGTAAATCTCTGGCTCCATACCCTTATAACCCGTGAAGGTTAACAAGTTTTCTGCTGCAACATAAAGGCGGAGATTAGAAATAAATACCGTCTTGGTCCATTCTTTAGGCAATGTTACACCCAACTGAATATTCTTCAAACGAACGTATGAACCATTCTTGATATAGAGATCAGACACCTTATTGTTATCATTGGCTGTTGACCATGCGAAACGAGGCATTGTGTTAGAGGTACCTTCACCATGCCAACGATCCATAAACTCCTCAGGAAGGTTTACATAGCGGAGGTCAACACGACGAGTTGCATCGAAAATCTTGTTGCCAAATGAACCTGCCCACAACATAGAGAAATCAAGCAGCTTCCAGCTAGCACCAAAGTTCAAGCCGAATGTCCAATCAGGATCACCCTTACCAATATTGGTCTTATCAGCATCGTTGATTACACCATCACCGTTATAATCTACGAAGATTACATCACCAGGCTCAGCATTTGGCTGTAATTTCTCACCCTTGCTGTTGACATAAGCATCTACCTGGGCTTGGTTTTGGAAAATACCAGCGGTCTTATAACCATAGAAGAATGGATAAGGCTGGCCATTTTCTGCACGGCTCACATTACCAATCTGGTGCACATTGTCGGAAGTCTCATAACCAGTATCATTACCCAAGTTAATGAGCTTATTCTTCAAATAGCTGGCATTAGCGTTTACATTAAATGCCCAATCACCCTTGCGGAACTTATAACCAATTTCGAACTCAATACCACTATTCTCCATGTCACCTACGTTACCCCAAGGTTTTGACTCTCCTAAGTAAGAAGGTACACTCATTGTTTTCAACATACCATTGGTCTTTTTCTTAAACCAATCTACAGTAAATGTTAAGGCATTGTTGAAGAAACTGAAATCAAGACCAACATCATACTGTTCGCTCTCTTCCCATTTCAAGTCAGCATTAGGAGTACCAGATGGCTTGCTACCACCAATAATCATCTGGTTGCCTGCTCCTCCAAATGTGTAGTTATTACCCATAGCTACATTGGCTGTATAGCGGAATGAACCAATAGCCTCGTTACCATTCTTACCCCAACTCAAGCGAAGTTTCATCTTGGTAAACCAATCAGGACGTTTTTCCAAGAACTTTTCGTTGGTAACATTCCAGCCTAAAGATACAGATGGGAAAGTACCCCACTTGTTGTTTGGACCGAAGTTAGAAGAACCATCACGACGCACTGTAAACTGAGCCATATAACGCTCGGCATAGTTGTAAGAGAATCGACCGAAGTAAGAGGCCAATGTATGAGGGCTAAACAATCCACCATACACATCACGCTTACCATCTGTGGCCAAACCTGTAGTAAAATCAAGGTTAGCCTTCGAAGGATCCAATGCTATCATATCTTGTGCAGAACCACCAACCTGGCGACCTGTATATTTGATAGCAGACTGTCCCAACACTGCTGCAAAGTTATGTTCACCAAGCTGCTTATCATAGGTAAGTACATTTTCAACCTGCCAACGGTTACCACGATTCATTGAGCTCCATACAGAAGACTTGTCGTTGTGCTGTGCAGCATTCATATAATAAGGTTGGTTCCAACCATCGGTTCCCCAGAAACTGAGGTCAACACCATAAGAGGTCTTAAACTTCAAGTTATCCCAGATACCGAGTTCTGCCCAGAAATTAGCAACAAACTTATCTGAGTTATATTTCTCGCCAGGCTGAGAGAGCCATGCCAATGGGTTAGAAAGCTCATTGAAATCCTTGGTAGGTACATTAAGCAACTTACCTGTTTTCTTATCTCGTACCAATGGACCATACTTAGCAATTTCACCAGCATACTGAGAGTTGAGTGCATCCTCATCCTCTGCATACACGCTCATCAATGGAGAAAGGAACATAGCATTACCGAGAGCTGAACCACCCGTAAGGTTATTAATTTCCATGCTAGTATTGCAGATACGAGAGTAAGCCAAGTTTACACCCACCTTACCGGTCTTAAGCCAATTACGCACCTTGCTCTCATCAAAGATATTATAGGTAGTATTAGAACGGATAGTCATACGTTCATAGTTAGCACGTCCATAATCACCACCAATTACACCCTCACTCTTATAGTAGCCTAAAGAGAGATAGTAATTAAACTTATCAGAGGCGCCACTGATGCTAAGTTGATGATTCTGAACTGAAGCATCATCATTGTAGAGTACATCCTGCCAATTGGTATCGCTATTGCCCATACCCGCCAAGATACTGTCAATATTTTTCTCGCCAGCATAGGCAGCAGCTTCTTTCATCAAAGTAGTATATTGCTCAGCATTCAACAATTTACGCTTACGCCAAGGATTCTGCCAACCGTATGAAAAATCATATTTTACCGTAGTCTTACCTATACTACCACTCTTTGTTGTCACCAAAACAACACCATTGGCAGCACGAGCACCATAAACGGCACCAGATGCAGCATCCTTCAAAATTTCGATACTTTGGATATCACTAGGATTCAAATAATCAATACCACCCTCGATAGGCATTCCATCAACGATATACAATGGGTCTGCACTGTTAACAGTTCCTGTACCACGAATGCGAATTTTACTAGCTGCACCTGGCTGACCTCCAGCAGTGGTAACTTGCACACCTGATACCAAACCCTTAAGAGCTGCATCTACACGAACTGGCTGAGTTTTTCCTAATTCATCAGCGCCAATCTTAGCAATAGAAGCTGTTACAACACTCTTTTTCTGAGTACCATAACCAACAACTACAACCTCGTCCAAAGTCTTGTCATCTTGCTTTAATGTAATTTTCATGTTTGCAGATGGCTTTACTTCTGCATTTTGATAACCCACATAAGTAATAATGAGAGGTTGGTTAGCATCTGCTTCAATAGTAAAGTTACCATCGAGATCGGTGATAGTTCCAACATTTTTGTTGCCCTTCACCTGAACGGTTGCACCAATAACAGGTTCACCTTGGTCATCCAACACGACACCTTTGAAAGTGTTCTTTTGTGCGAACGCTGACGTTGACATTAACAATGCAGTCGCCAGCAATAGACTTTTTGTTTTCATATTGAAAGTTAGTTTAGAAATTGATTTTTCGTTATTATTTTCGGTTATATTAAATCTTATATTATAATGTAACTCTTAAATTGTGCGGATGTGCATTACTCGAATATGTGTTTCCGTTTTGCGATTGCAAATATATAACGTTTTTTTCGTATTTCCTATCCTTTCAACTAGATAAGTGGACTAAATTAACTTTGCATTTTTCATAACATACTCATTGATAGCTGTTTAATATATTTTTTACATTCATTGAAAGTGGTCTAAATAAAGATACGATTTCTATAGATAAAAACTATTTTATTGGTTTTTCTACACTTTTTACGAATTCACACAAGCCCACTTTTCCCACATCCAATATTTTTCATACCACACTAGTTATCAACTAGCTTACAGAAACCTACCTGTAACATTCGTCCACTTTCATATTGCATAGGCTAGTTTTCTACTTTATAATTTATTATTTTTGCAACCGAAACGTAAACCGAATCAAAAATAACTAACTTACATGAAACATTTAATATTATCTTGCGTGCTTTCGTTGGCAGCATTCTCAGCCACAAACGCACAACATCAGTTGCCAATCTATCTTGACAATACCAAGCCAGTAGAGCAACGCATCGATGATGCCATCGCTCGTATGACCTTGCAAGAGAAGATTCGCATCATCCATGCACAAAGTAAATTTTCATCTGCAGGAGTTCCTCGTCTCGGTTTCCCTGACTTCTGGACAGACGATGGACCTCATGGAGTTCGTCCTGACGTATTGTGGGATGAATGGGAGCAGGCTGGTCAAACCAACGACTCTTGCGTAGCCTTCCCTGCCCTCACTTGCTTGGCTGCCTCTTGGAATCCTCAGATGAGTCGTATTTATGGCGAGGCTCTTGGCGAAGAAGCACTCTATCGTGGCAAGGACATGATTTTGGGGCCTGGTGTCAACATCTATCGCACACCGCTCAATGGCCGTAACTTCGAGTACATGGGCGAAGACCCATTCTTGGCTAGTGTCATGGTAGTACCTTATATACAAGGTTTGCAATCAAAAGGGGTATCTGCATGCGTAAAGCATTATTGTCTCAATAATGACGAGGAATATCGCCATCAAGTGAACGTCATCGTAAGCGATCGTGCCTTGCATGAGATCTACCTGCCTGCTTTCAAGGCTGCCGTAGAGAAAGGAAAAACTTGGGCCATCATGGGAGCTTACAATCTTTATAAGAACGAACACAATTGCCATAATCAATATACACTTAACAAAATCTTAAAACATGATTGGAAGTATGACGGCGTAGTAGTAAGCGACTGGGGCGGTACACATGATACCGACCAAGCCATAAAGAACGGGCTCGACATGGAGTTTGGCTCTTGGACCAATGGCCTTACTACGGGGGCCAGCAACGCCTACGACAACTACCACCTCGCCATGCCTTATATAAAAGGAATACAGGAAGGTAAATACACAACCAAGGAACTTGATGAAAAAGTGCGCCGTGCATTGCGTCTCTTCTATCGCACCACGATGAATCCAAACCGTCCGCACGGATTCCTCTGCTCAGAAAGCCATTATGCTACAGCCAAGCAGATAGCTGAGGAGGGTATTGTACTTTTGCAAAACAAGAACAACGTATTACCTATCAATGTACAGAAGGCTAAGCGTGTATTAGTCGTAGGCGAAAATGCCGTGAAAATGATGACTGTTGGTGGTGGCAGTTCTTCGCTCAAAGTACAGCGTGAGATTTCCCCGCTTGATGGTTTGAAAGCTCGACTCGCCAAGGATGGTATTGAAGTGGATTATGCACGTGGATACGTAGGCGATGTAACAGGTAACTACAATGGTGTGACTACAGGTCAGAACTTGGAAGACAAGCGCAGCGAAGCTGAGCTTATCGCTGAGGCTGTGGAAAAGGCTAAGAATGCCGACTATGTAGTGATGTTTGGCGGTCTTAACAAGAGCGACTATCAAGATTGTGAGGGGCACGACCGCAAGGAGCTGGAACTGCCATATAACCAGAACAAGGTAATCGAAGCTTTGGCTAAGGCAAACAAGAACTTCGTTTATGTCAACATCTCTGGTAATGCCGTGGCTATGCCTTGGAAGGAAAAGGTATCTGGCATCGTACAAGGTTGGTTTATCGGAAGTGAGGCAGGTGAGGCTTTGGCTAGCATACTTACAGGTGACACCAACCCTAGCGGCAAATTACCATTTACATGGGTTAACTCTCTACACGAAGTGGGTGCTCATGCCCTCAACACCTATCCTGGCACATGGCGCAAGGAAGGTGGTGCACAGGCTTCAGGAAATATCATCGACGAGGAATACAAGGAAGGCATCTACGTAGGCTATCGTTGGGCTGATGCTCATAAGACTCGCCCTACATTCTCCTTCGGTCATGGTTTGAGTTATACCCAGTTTGCCATCAGCAACCTACGTGCCGACAAGACAGCGATGGATGCAGATGGTTCTATCACCTTCACTGTCAACGTGAAGAATGTGGGCAAGCGTGCTGGTGCAGAGACTGTCCAGCTCTACATTCACGATGTAAAGGCATCGGTAGATCGCCCTTACAAGGAGTTGAAAGGATTCCAGAAGATTTACCTCCAGCCAGGTGAGAGCAAGGATGTAAATATCACTATCCAGAAGGATGCTCTCAGTTTCTATGACGAGGCAACCTCTTCTTGGAAGGCTGAGGCAGGACAGTTTGAGGCTCTCGTGGGAAATGCCGCTGACAACCTCAAGCTCAAAAAAGCATTTGAGTTAAAGGTAAAAGAGTAAAAGCAAAAAGGTCTCTCGCTTCCCATCAGCAAGAGACCTTTTTACCTTTATTTCATTCCTATCTCCTTCACTTTCTCCTCGAATACTCCCCTATCGCACAAGGCACCATTCTTTACCTTGGCACGATAGTTATAGATGGTATTAACGGAATAATGAAGGAATTCTGCTATTTTGGAACTGTCCTCAATACCCAGTCGGATGAGAGCGAAGATACGAATGGTTGTAGTAAGTTTATTATCATCTTCCAAAATGATGCGCTCTTCAGGTTTCAATAGAGCATTAAACTCGTTTACAAAGTTAGGAAAGAGTTTCAAAAATGCTGAATCGAAATTATCGTAAAGCTCACTCACATATTCATGATCCAACTGCATTTGATCTATCAATTTCGTTAACTCACGAGCCTTTACTAGCTTCACCACTCGCTTACGCATGGTTTCTATCTTATCCACATATACCGCACAAAGATGCAAGAATCTACCGATATATACTTCTTTCATCTTGTTGCTCTCGTTCAAACTAGCATAAGCATTTTGCAAACACTCATTAGACTGTCTTAAATTTTCATTCGACAATTTCAACGCCTCATTAGATTGAGCTAAGCGTTTATTTGCCTCGGCCAAATTTTGATGAGCCAAAGCCAAACGGTTGCGCTGTTTGTTAACATAGAAAAGCAACATCAGAATAAAAATCAATAAGAAAGCTGAAAGAATAATCATCAGTTTGAGCTGTTTATTATTCTGAGTGATTTCATTCTTATAAGTCTCTTCCATAAAAGAAAGCACAGGCATGATTTGACGACTGCGTATAGGCGTATTAAAAGTCTTGGCAGCTTCCCACGCAAATTGAATATAAGCATACGAACGTTGGAATTGTTCTGCATCTTGATTCAATAAGTTTGCCAATTCCCACATCGAACCTTGGTCCATAACTGCTTGACGGGCGTCACATAATGCCGACTTCAAAAAATAATAACGTGCAGAATTATCATCTTTCTGATTTTTATATGTAACAGCACGATAATATGCCACAATAGCATACTCATGACTATCCATCTTTACAAACGACATTCGCTTATCATTTAAAGCCAATGCCTTTTTAAAATCTTTCTTGTCACGAGCATCCACTTCCAACATCTGTAAATATCGATCATCAGTATGTTGGAAATTACGCTCTATCAATAATCTTGTTTCTTGAGCTTTCAAAGAATAATACTTTTGGAGTTTTGGCACATTCGCATAATAAGCCAACTCTCCATACAAGTGAAGACTTGCCCATAAATAGTTACATTTTCCCTCATAGTTAAGTTTCAATGTATCAATCTCATTCAACAAGCTATAAGATTCTGTGTAATCACCAGTGGTAGAACATTGAAATGCCAACAATGCTTTTGCATTACCCTCCTTTACTTCGTCACCCATCTGCTGTGCTAGGTCAACACATCTATTAAGATAAGCTACAGCCGAATCATTTTGAAAAGCTTGATATTCCTTGAACAAAGCAAAACCACATTTGTATTTATCTTGTTTCGTACGACATTTCTTCCATTGCACTATAAGCTTATCAATACGACTTTCACGCTGCTTGATAAATTCAGGTGACTGCTCAATTGCCTGATCCAAGCATTTGTATAAAGAATCAACATTCCATTTAGCCATTGCCACATTTGACAATAGTAATAGGAAAACTATACTTATCAATCTACTCATAAGGCTTTGGATTTTAATCTTCCGTTCTATTTAGGTTATTCTTTTAATAAAGTGTGGCAAAGATAATCATTATTTTGCAAACTCCCAAATTTAACGTTCCTATTTTTACTAATAAAATACTTTTTTTCATCAAAAAGCATCCACTTTTTAAGAAGATGAGAGAAGTTACAACTCTCTGCTTCTCAACAACATATCTATCTATATTTTTATTTTTTATCCACATTTTACTATCAAGATTCCCATTTTTTCAATCTTTTTATTAATTTTGCAAAATATATAAGATATAACCATAAAACTTTAACGCTATAATCAAAACAACAATGAGAAAGACTCTATTATCACTATCATTGATGATGTTGGGACTAACCATACCAACAACTCAAGTGATGGCAACAACGCCCAAATCTGTTGCCACTCAAAAGAATAAGAAACAAGCCAGAAAGCAACCTACAACAGGCAAAATCTTACCTATGAAGGAATACATCGACCAGTTGATGGCAAAAATGACCCTTCAAGAAAAAATAGGGCAGCTCAATCTCACCGTGGCTGGTGAAATTACCACAGGTGGTGCCATACAAACCCAAGTAGGCACCGATATCGCTGAAGGCAATTTAGGTGGCGTATTCAACATCAAAGGCCTTGACAAGATTAAAGCCTTGCAAGACATTGCCATCAAGAAGAGTCGCCTAGGTATTCCTTTGCTCGTGGGCATGGATGTTATCCATGGCTATGAGACCATGTTCCCTATTCCTTTAGCACTCTCTTGCTCTTGGGATACAGAAGCTATGCAGAAAGTGGGCGAAGTTGCTGCCAAGGAAGCCAGTGCCGATGGTATCAACTGGACATTCTCTCCAATGGTAGATGTCGCACTCGATGCTCGTTGGGGACGTATTGCAGAAGGCAATGGTGAAGATCCTTATTTGAGTGGAGTAATGGGAGCAGCCATGACAAAAGGTTACCAATATTTTGACATGAACAACGATTTCATTCTGCCAAAAGGGCACATCATGGCTTGTCTCAAACACTTTGCCCTCTATGGCGCTGTAGAAAGCGGCAAGGAATATAATACGGTGGATATGAGCAAGGTGCGTATGTTCAATCAATACCTACCTCCTTACGAGGCTGTAGTAAAAGCAGGTGTAGGTAGCGTGATGTCGTCATTCAACCTCATCGACTATGTACCTGCCACCGCCAACAAGTGGATGATGACTGATGTTTTGCGTAATCGCTGGGGATTCAAGGGACTCTTGGTAACTGACTATGCCTCTATCGCAGAAATACTAAATCATGGTACAGCCAAGAACTTAAAGGAAGCTTCAGAGAAAGCACTCTTGGCAGGCACCGACATGGATATGTGTTCTAATGGATTTGTCAAGAATCTGGCACAAAGCCTAAAAGAAGGCAAAGTGAGTGAAGCAGACATTGATATTGCTTGCCGTCGCATCCTCGAAGCCAAATATAAACTCGGTCTTTTCAATGACCCATACCGCTATTGTGACAGCAAACGCCAGAAGACAGACATTTATAATGCTGAAAACAGAAAGATTGCTCGCGATGTGGCTGCAGAAACATTCGTATTGTTGAAAAATGACAACAATATTCTTCCTTTGAAGAAACAAGGTAAAATTGCCTTGATTGGTCCGCTCGCTGATACTCGTAATAATATCGCTGGTACGTGGAGTGTGACACAAGCTCCTGAAAAATATACCACCATCAAGGAGGCTATGCAGCAGTACCTGAAGGGGACAGGTGCCACCTTGTTATATACACAGGGTAGCAATATCTGGCACGATGCCCAGTTACAGAAGAATGGTGAGTTCGACAAACCATTACAACATGGTGATGATACCCAAATGAAGGCTGAAGCACTCAAAATAGCAAAAGATGCTGATGTCATCGTATGCTGCATGGGGGAAAGTGCTGACATGAGTGGTGAGTGTGGCTCTCGCACCAATCTAGAGATGCCTGATGTACAACACGAACTCCTCGCAGAACTCGTTAAACTAGGAAAGCCTGTCGTACTTCTCAACTTTGCAGGTCGTCCTACCGTCCTCTCTTGGGAAAAGCAGAACGTGCCAGCCATCATGAATGTATGGTTTGGAGGTTCAGAAATGGGAGATGCCCTCTGTGATGTCATCTTTGGTGACAAGGTACCTTCTGGTAGATTGACAACCTCGTTACCTAAGGCCACTGGTCAGGAACCTCTCTATTATAATCATCAGAACACAGGTCGTCCAGTGCCAGACAACAATTCTAAATTTGCCAAGTATGCCAGCAACTGCCTTGACGTGAGCAACGGTCCACTTTACCCATTCGGCTATGGATTGAGTTACACCACCTTCGAATACAGCAACTTCCATCTCAGCACCAACAAAGCTAACATTACAAATGCAGAGGCTGAAGCTTGGAATGGCGATGCTAACATGACAGCAACTATCACTGTCAAGAATACAGGTAAACGTGATGCCGACGAGGTAGTACAGCTCTACATTCGCGATATGGTGG
Organism: Bacteroidaceae bacterium; assembly: GCA_963594995.1. Classification (GTDB taxonomy): domain Bacteria; phylum Bacteroidota; class Bacteroidia; order Bacteroidales; family Bacteroidaceae; genus Prevotella. The sequence continues at coordinate 37,531 of CAVBGK010000042.1, read as the reverse complement.
CAAGCATTGCTCGCCCAGTCATCGAATTGAAGGGATTCCAGCGCATCCATCTCGCAGCAGGCGAAAGCAAAGAGGTTACTTTTACGATTACTCCTGATATGCTCAAGTTCTATAATGCAGAGCTGAAACACGTCATCGAACCAGGTGATTTCCAGATTATGGCTGGTCCTAACAGTCAAAACCTTCAAAAAGCCTTGCTTACCGTAGAATAAGCTTGCAGACACCATTATCCTGTAAAAATTCCCCATTTCTAGGTATTGCACAATCCAAAAACTATCAGTACCTTTGCCACCGAAAAACAATGTTAATAATAAACGTTTAAAACTAAAAGTATCATGGTAATTGAAAAAGTACATGCTAGAGAAATCCTCGACTCAAGAGGCAATCCTACAGTAGAGGTAGAAGTAACATTGGACAATGGTGTCATGGGGCGTGCAAGCGTTCCTTCCGGTGCATCCACTGGCGAGAACGAAGCTCTGGAACTTCGTGACGGCGACAAGGCTCGCTATGGTGGCAAGGGCGTGCTGAAAGCTGTGGAGAATGTCAACAACATCATCGCTCCTGCTCTCAAAGGCGACGACGTGCTCAATCAGCGTGCCATCGACTACAAAATGCTCGCTCTCGACGGCACTCCTACCAAGAGCAAGCTCGGTGCCAACGCCATCTTGGGTGTTTCCCTCGCCGTAGCACAGACCGCTGCCAAGGCTCTCAACATTCCACTGTATCGCTATATTGGTGGTGCCAACACTTACGTATTGCCAGTTCCTATGATGAACATCATCAATGGCGGTGCGCATTCCGATGCCCCTATCGCCTTCCAGGAGTTCATGATTCGCCCTGTAGGTGCCCCTTCCGAGAAAGAGGCCATTCGCATGGGTGCCGAGGTTTTCCATGCTTTGGCTAAGCTCTTGAAGAGCCGTGGTCTCTCCACCGCCGTGGGTGACGAGGGTGGTTTTGCTCCTGCGCTCGATGGCATCGAGGACGCCCTGGAAAGCATCTGCCAAGCCATCAAGGACGCTGGCTACGAGCCAGGCAAGGACGTGAAGATTGCCATGGACTGCGCTGCCTCTGAGTTTGCCGTACAGGAAAATGGTGAGTGGTTCTACGACTATCGCCAGTTGAAAGACGGCAAGAAGAAAGACCCTAACGGCAAGAAGCTCACTGCCGAGGAACAGATCAAGTATTTGGAAGAACTTATCACGAAGTACCCTATCGATTCCATCGAAGACGGTTTGGACGAGAACGACTGGGAGAACTGGGTGAAACTCACCGCTGCCATCGGCGACCGCTGCCAGTTGGTGGGCGATGATCTCTTCGTCACCAACGTGAAGTTCTTGCAGAAGGGCATCCAGATGGGAGCTGCCAACAGCATCCTCATCAAGGTTAACCAGATTGGTTCCCTCACAGAGACTTTGGAGGCCATCGAAATGGCTCATCGCCATGGTTATACTACCGTTACTTCTCACCGTTCCGGCGAGACCGAGGACACAACCATCGCCGACATCGCCGTAGCAACCAACTCCGGTCAGATCAAGACAGGTTCCATGAGCCGCACCGACCGCATGGCCAAGTACAACCAGCTCATCCGCATCGAGGAAGAGTTAGGAAGCGTAGCTCAGTATGGTTACAAAAAATTGAAATAAAAAAAACAAACGAGGCTCGCCTTCAAAAGCGAGCCTCTTCTTTTTCTATCCCGGCAACCCATATCCTAGGTTGAGCGCCATTCTATCTTAATCCACCTTCTCTATGATTTTCATCCCCTCTTCCACTGCTTGCATATTGAGTGGTATCAGGTGATGATGACGCTCGGGCAATGACTTGTAGAGAGCTTTGTTCAGTCCATCGGTACTTACCACTGGACAAACCTTCAGCAAGCCACCCAATACTATCATGTTAAAGACCTTCGAGCTCTTCATCTCGGCAGCCTTGTCCATCGCATCTATACGAAAAACGGCGATGTCCTTGCGCTGAGGCGGGCTCATGATGCCATAGCCATCATAAATCAGTATGCCACCCGGCTTAACCTTGGGCATGAACTTGTCAAGTGACGGCTGGTTCAAGACGATGGCCACATCGTAATGACTCAGGATAGGCGAAGAGATGCGCTGGTCGCTCACAATGACCGTTACATTGGCAGTACCGCCACGCTGCTCCGGTCCATAGGCCGGCATCCATGTCACCTCCTTGTCCTCCATCAGCCCTGAATAGGCCAGGATCTTACCCATCGAGAGAACACCCTGTCCGCCAAAGCCTGATATAATGATTTCTGTCTTCATTGTTCTATGTTATTTTAGAGAAAAGCAAATGAATCCTTCACTCTTCACTTAAATTCCCGTTGTATCCTTCAAGTCTCCCTTGGGATATGCCTTAAACATATTCTCCTCCATCCATTTGTTCGCCTCCACAGGCGAAAGTTTCCAACCGCTGTTACAAGTGGAAACTATCTCCACCAGGCTGGAGCCCAGTCCCTTCATGCTTGCCTCGAAAGCCTTTCGGATAGCCTTCTTGGCCTTCTTGATACTAGCCACGGTCTCCACACTCTGGCGAGACACATAGCAAGTTCCGGTAAGGTGAGAAGCCAACTCCGTGATGTTGAGAGGATAGCCATGCAAGTCTGGCTGACGGCCATAAGGACAAGTGGAAGTCTTCTGACCGAGCAAGGTGGTGGGAGCCATCTGGCCGCCCGTCATACCATAGATGGCATTGTTGATGAAAATGGCAGCCACATGCTCGCCACGGTTCAAGGCATGGATGGTCTCGCAAGCGCCGATGCAAGCCAAGTCGCCGTCACCCTGGTAAGTAAACACGAGGCGGTCAGGCCAAAGGCGTTTGATGGCAGTGGCATTCGCCAATGCTCGGCCATGCGCCGCCTCCTGCCAGTCGATGTCAAGGTAACGATAAGCGAACACGGCGCACCCCACAGGACAAACGCCGACTGTCTTGTCCTCCATCCCCATCTCCTCTATGACCTCGGCGATAAGCTTATGCACTACGCCGTGCGAACAGCCCGGGCAGTAGTGCATCGGGATGTCGTTCATCAGCGCAGGTTTCTTATATACCAGATTCTCTGGTGAAATGATATCGTTCATCATGTATAAATTGTATATTACACATTATCAATTCTTCTTAATTAGCAATTCCTTCAGTGCCTCGACGATGTCCTCCGGTTCTGGAACGATGCCGCCGAGACGTCCGAAATGCTCCACGGGTACCTGTCCATTGACAGCGAGACGCACATCCTCTATCATCTGTCCTGCATTGATCTCTGCCACGAGGATGCCCCTCCTGGTCTTTGCCAACTCACTGATTTCCCGGGTAGGGAAAGGCCAAAGGGTAATCGGGCGGAACAATCCGACCTTGATGCCCTCCTGACGGGCAGTCTCGATGCTCTTCTCCGCAATGCGGGCGGCACTTCCGAAAGCCACAATCACATAGTCGGCATCATCGCACTGCAACGTCTCACAGCGCACTTCCGTCTCACGAATCAGGGAATACTTCCTCTGCAATTCTATATTTCGTTCCTCCATCACCTCGGGTTTCAATTCCAAGGAAGTCATGACGTTGGGCTGACGAGTCTTCGGACGGCCAATCGTAGCCCAAGGGCACTCCTTGCCTATCTCCTCCTCCGTGCGACGAGGTTTCATCGGCGGGAGGACAACCTTCTCCATCATCTGTCCGATGACACCATCACTCAAGATCATCGCCGGATTGCGATACTTGAAGGCGAGTTCGAAAGCCAAGTCCACGAAGTCAGCCATCTCCTGTACGGAGGCTGGTGCCAACACGATGACATTGTAGTCGCCGTTGCCGCCGCCACGGGTAGCCTGGAAATAGTCGCCCTGCGAGGGTTGGATGGTACCCAATCCGGGACCACCACGCTGCACATTGACGACGACGCCCGGAATCTCCGCTCCTGCCATATAGGCGATGCCCTCCTGCATCAATGCCACTCCAGGGCTTGACGAAGTGGTGAGCACCCGCTTGCCGGCTCCGGCTCCGCCATACACCATATTGATGGCAGCAACCTCACTCTCCGCCTGGAGCACCACCATACCCGTGGTTTCCCAAGGCTTGAGCAACGCCAAAGTCTCTATAATCTCTGTCTGAGGGGTGATAGGATAGCCAAAGAAACCATCCGCCCCACATCTGACGCAGGCATGGGCTATCGCCTCATTGCCTTTCATCAAAGTTACTTCTTGATTTGCCATTGTCTTTTAGTCCTCCTTCTTTCTGTAAACGGTGATACAACCGTCCGGGCATACGATGGCACAAGATGTGCAACCGATACATGCATCAGGATTGACCGCCTCCACATAGCGATAGCCATGCACATTGACCTTCTTCTCTGCCAATGCGATGACATCATGAGGACAAGCCACCACACAGAGCGCACATCCCTTGCACCGCTCCGCATTGACCACAATAGCCCCTTTAATCTTGCTCATATTCTATTTTCTTTCTATTTCTTTCCAAAGAGAAAAATACGTAAGCGCAAAGAGAGCGACTCCCCTCCTAAGGATTGTAATAGTCCTTGCAATAGAAGTCCATGATATTATCAAGCATCTCCTTGGCTGCTACGGCAGGACTCTCCGGATCGAGATCGATAGCCTCCATATAGCAATCCAGGGCACGCTTAAAGTTGCCTTGCTTCCGCCAGGCGTTTCCTTGTTGATAATACTCTTCTGCTGTCATTTTACTCTGTATAATTTGTCTTTCGTTTGGCGAAATTACGAAAATAAAGCAAAGAAAAAGAATAAAAGCGTAAGTTTTAAACTAAATTAATGTAGATTTTCGCAAAAATGCGCACACCATATTTGAATGTGCAATAATTCGCAAAAGATGTTGCAAATTACTATTATTCATTTATCGCAGTTTTCTGCGATAAATGAATAATAGCACGATTCCTCTGACAGAAAGGTAAACCAGAAAGGCCAGCCACAAGGCATGGTTGCCCATCAGGGGATGCAACATGAAGAAAAGCGCATAAAAGCACACTGCCGACAGAAATGTAGATAACAACATACTCCCTGACTGGGTGACACCCACAAAAATGCCGTCGAATACGAACGCAGCCATCCCCGTCAAAGGTATCAGCACAGCCCACCAGAAATAATCACCCGATGCCTTCACCACCCATTCGTCACTGGTCAACAGTCCAAGAAAGTTTTCTCCGCCGACTACATATAACAAGGTGAAAGACACCGATACGACCGTGCCGAAAACAAAGACGCTCCTCACCATACGTTGGAAAGCATCCCGGTTGCCCGCTCCATGATACTTACCTGCCAAAGCCTCTGCCGCATAAGCAAAACCATCCATAAAATAAGAGTATATGGTAAAGAGAGTCATCAACAAGGTGTTGACTGCCAACACTATCGTCCCCTCCCGTGAGCCTGCGGCTGTAAAGAACAAATTGACCGACACAAGGCAAAGGGTGCGAAGGAAGATGTCACGGTTCAGAGAGAAGAAACGTCTCAAGGGGGCGGCAGCAAAAAGATTGCTGCGAAATTCATATTTTCCCAACCTGCGGTAGTGTATGCGCCAAAGCACGCAAGCCATCAGGAATCCCCACCATTGGGCGATGACGGTTCCGAGCGCCACACCTTCTACCGTGAGACGACACCCAAAGACCAACGCCAAGGAGGCTACGATGTTGACCAAGTTTTGCGACAAAGACACCACCATCGGGACACGCGTGTTCTGCATGCCGACAAACCATCCTGTAAAGCCATAAAGCCCGAGCACGGCCGGTGCTCCCCAGACGCATATGCCACAGTATCTGTAAGCCAAATCCACCACATGAACGTCGGGCGACATCGCCCACATCCCACAATCGATAACTACTCGCTGAAGCACCAGAAACACCAACCCGATTCCCACACCTATCGCCAAGGAACGCAACAATAGCCGCATCACCTCAGCCAAGTCTCGCCTGCCCAAAGCCTGTGAAGTCATGCCGCTAGTTCCCATTCTCAAAAAGCCGAAGATCCAATAAACGACATTGAAGAGCATCGAGCCAACGGCTATCGCACCGATATAGGAAGCATCGCCGACATGACCTACGATGGCCAAATCCACCAAACCCAAAAGCGGCACCGTGATATTGCTAATGATCGACGGTACCGCTAATGCCAATATTTTTTTGTTCATTACATCTTAAATCTCTCTGCCTGCTCCTGGATATAGGCAGCATCCTCGAAGTAGTCGATGCGCATGGCCTTGCGAACCTCGTCCATGGTCTGGGCCGCATACTCCCGGGCCGCATCACTGCCCTTCTTCAAGATGTTGAACACCTCGGGAATGTCCTGCTCAAACTCGTGACGGCGAGCACGGATTGGGTCAAGCATCTTGTTGATCACGCTGTTGAGGAACTTCTTACAGGTACCATCACCGATGCCACCCTTCACATACTGATCCTTCAACTCATCCAAGTTTTTGAACTCAGGCCAGAACTCTGCGAAGTCCTCGGGTGTCGAGAAGGCCTCCATATAGGTGAACACAGCATTGCCCTCCAAATGTCCTGGTTCGTCCATGCTCATTCGTGGCTCACCGTTCGACATCTTCTTCACCTTTTTCCATACGGTCTTCTCATCATCGCTCAGATAGATGCAGTTGCCGAGGCTCTTGCTCATCTTCTCCTTTCCGTCAGTACCGGGCAAACGACGGCAAACGGCATTCTCAGGGAGCATAATCTCTGGCTCCACCAAGACAGGGGCATAAATCTGATTGAAACGGCGCACCAACTCACGGGTCACCTCCAACATGGGTTCCTGATCTTCTCCGGCCGGCACGGTAGTAGCCTTGAAAGCGGTGATGTCGGCAGCCTGGCTCACAGGATAGCAGAAGAAACCGAGAGGGATGTTCGCCTCGAAGTTGCGCATCTTGATTTCTGTCTTCACCGTAGGATTACGCTGAACGCGAGACACGGTAATGAGGTTCATCAGATAAGTGGTCAACTCCGCCAACTCAGGAATGCGGCTCTGTATGTAGAGCGTACACTTCTGAGGGTCGAGTCCAGCAGAAAGATAGTCTAGAGCCACCTCGATGATGTTCTGACGAATCTTCTCCGGGTTGTCCGCATTGTCGGTCAAAGCCTGTACGTCCGCCATGAATACAAACATCTTGTCGAAGTCTCCGGCATTCTGCAGCTCTACCCTACGCTTCAAACTTCCGATATAGTGCCCCAAATGGAGCTTACCTGTGGGACGGTCTCCCGTCAATATGATTTTTCCCATTTTCTTGCATTTTAACGTTTTGCGTGCAAAGGTACAACAATTTATCGAAAAATGCCCATAAAAAGCACAAAAAAGACAGATACCGCAATGATTATAAATAGATTTACATCAAAAACCTTCTTTCCTCGTTTATCGGATTCTCCCCATCCCCTATCCTGAAATATAATATCTGCCCGCAGGAGATATTACATTTTGCTTTCGTGGCATCTTTCAATCTGAAAGTGTGTTATATCAAGCATAACTATCTGATGTTCGGTTGGTTATATTTTTGCAATTCTTCGTATTATTGCGCAGATATATAAAAACAATGAAAATCGTAAGTTGCCTGGTAAGGTTTGACTCTTACGTTCTTAGATGGAAGGCTAGCCCAACATCGGAACAAAAGTTCTTTTTGTAAAGAAAACTTGAAAACGCATCAAGAAAAGTCACTAACTGCATCCTCCGAAAAGTTCCACGCCGAGAAACTGTGAGTACCACGCCATGGAACTCTCAGTTTCACTAGGTGAAACTCATTGCTACCTCCTTATCCATGAAAGATAACTGACTTGTCCGTGAATGCATCAATCGCCTCGGAAAAATGACAATGAATAAAAGCAAAATGGTGATAGATAATGGCAAAACGTGATAGATAAAGTTAAATAAGAATCATCTATCACAACGTTAAGTCGTTTATAATCAAGAAGAAAACTATACTTTGGTGATAGATGACAGATGTTTTCCCCAAAAACTTTTTTCGTGCGCACGCATAAGAGGCATCTATCCTATCATAGTAAAAGCGAGTTCTCTTAGACTGATGTCCATAGAAAACTCGCTTTCTATATTGAGATGTCTTAGTAAAAACGAACTAAAACTAGTTCATTACTTCGCAATCATGATGGAGACGCGATTCTTGTCATTCTCAGAGAATGGCTGAACACGAGAACCCTTGGAGTCCTCTGTGATTCTGTCGGCAGAGATACCATACTTCTCCTTGAGAGACTTTACTACGGCTGCAGCACGCTTGGCGGCGATGCGGTCGTTGATGGTGTTGTTGCCTGTGCCTGCGTCAGCATAACCCGTAACGACTACCTTAGCCTCTGGATACTGGTTCAAGAAGTCAACAACTTCCTTAATCTTAGCGTCCTCAGTAGCAGTGATTTTGTTGGAGTTGATGACGAAGAATACGTCACGACGGATTTCCTCCACCTTCTTCTCCTCTACCTTTGGCTGTGGCTTTGGCTGTGGCTTCACGTACTGCTCTACAGGGCGTGGAGCGGGAACTTCCTTCACTGGCTCAGTCTTGGTGTAAGTCTTGCCGAGGTTGATGCGAAGACCGGCGAGTGCGTTGAAGTACCAGTCTGGGTTGTCTGCCTTCTTGGAGTTGTACTTGTCGGTGGTGATGTTGGCGTTACCCTCAACCATGATGCTGACAGCCTTGCTCACCTTGAACTCCAGCTCCACACCTGCACGACCGAAAGGACGTACCTTGGTGCCGTCCCAGATGTACTCGAGGTTATAATCGCTCAAGTTTTTGATGGTCTTGGCGATATCGTTTGCCTCATCGTTGCCCCAGGCGATGTTGGCGCCACCGCCGACGAATGCAGTCACATTGAACACACGGTTAGGGTTCCAACCACAGATGAGGTTGCTGAGGTTGAACATGAAGTCCAAACCCGGGGCCACATAGTTGAACTTGTAGTCAGCAGTGTAGGGATTACCTGTATGCTGAGCCTCAAAACCGTTCCAGCCGCCCTTGCTCTGCCATCCGTTGGCTTGCAGGCGCATGCCGAAGACAGGGTTGAACTGATAGCCGATGCCCAACTGAACATTAGGTGAAATCAAGTCACCGAACTTAGCCTCGCCAAGTGTGTACTGCGCACCACCTTGCAGGTCAAGGAACCAGTGCTTGTTGAATTGATACTCGTTGCCATCCTTGTCTGTGTAGGTGGCAGCCAAAGCTGTAGATGTGCTCAATGCCATTGCAGCGATGGGAATGATTGACTTAAATGACTTCATAATAGTTATTTATTTAAAAGTTTATAATATTTCCATATAGTTTATTTGGTCTTGACAGGGCGAATGGCGCAACCCTGGTAACGGTATCTGCCATGAGTGTATGGTTCAGACGAACTGGCGGAAAAGCATAATGTGCCACCCCATTGGTTAGTATAACCATGCTCATAGATTGTCCCCGACCAATAATTTGCAGAGGAGTCAGAACCATACAAGGCATCAGTCATGTACCCCGTATAAGGCAAGAATATGTGATTTCCATTGGGGCCCGTTACCCGATAGCCAGAAACGCCGTTTATGGTCGCTTCTTCCCAAGTACAGTTTTCTTCCAATTCCTGGATTTCATAAATGGTTGGCATGTGCCATTTCCCACCCATCTTAGCTTTTGCTGCATCATATTCTGTTTCAGAAATCAACTTTCCCTTAGTTCCTATCACCTGATAGCCGCTTTCTTCATTTACGTCGGTATAAGTATAGTTGTCTTTGCTGAAATTAGTCTTTGGTTCTGTTTCACCCCATGCATAAAAGTCGCCAAGTTCAGATTGGCTTTTCGCTCCCAGGTTGCAGTCCGACCAATAACAGGACAGTCCGAGGTCAACAGCATGCTTCTTGTATGGGTCTTCAACCTCAGGACTGACTGGGTCGGAAGAATTGTCGTCATAAACGGGCCTGATGAACATCCCCCATGTCTTGTCGCTGACATTTACACTCACAATATAGTTACTCGTCAATATCTGCGCCACTCCTGGATGAAGGCTATTGTCTGTTTCGGAAGACCAATAGTACCCACTATTCACATATGCAAGCGTACCATCTCTTTTATATCCATGGACAGGCAGCCAGATGGAATTGCCATTTGTGCCGGTTATGGTGTATCCAGAAACGCCCTCTATCTCCTTGTATGTCCAAGTCAGGTTAGCCAACTCCTGCAACTCCTTTTGCGAAGGCATTCTCCACTTGCCTCCCCAAACTGCGTGAGCAATGTCAAGGTCTGTGCCCGCAATGTTTTCCAACTCATTGCCTTTGGAATAATCGGGATTTTCTCCTGTAGGGTCTCCCCATGCCAAATACAAGCCCTCGTCACTTTCGCGACCAGCGCCCATGTTCCATGGTGACCATTTCACAGACAAACCTAAATCAACAGCGGCTGTCGGCTTGGTATATTTGGGTTGCGTCGTGAACGACAAGGTGTCACTATAGCTATACTGGTTGTCAGTAACGGCATAAACCGTATAATAATAAGTGGTGTTGAGAGACAGATTGCCCAAGGTTGCCTGGAAACTTTCTGAAGTTGGAGCAGAGGAACCTGTAACAATTTTCTTTGTCAACTCATCGGCGTTCAAGCCATACAATATTCCATATTCCGATACCTCATCGAGGTCTCCTTTCATGTGGATGGCTATATTCGCCGAGGTTTGACTTGGCGTGCCAATGATTTCCGTTGCAAGGGTAAGCCCCAGCTTGAGTTTTCCGTAAACGGGACGTATGGCAAGTCCCAGGTATCGCAAGGTGTCGGCCAAGGTAACTTGCCCATCCGCGAAATGCAGGAAGGACGCTTCCTGGTTGTCAGAAGCTAGGTTGCCACTCCAGTAAAAGCCATTGTCAATCTTTTCTTTGTCAAGAGTTCCTTTGCGGATACCCGTGGCAGGAAGGAAAATTTCCCCATCGCCAGTCTTGGAAGTTACAAGAAAACCGATGCTATCATCTTGCTCCACCCATGTCCAGTTGCATCCATCTATCAGTTCATTCATTTCCTTGCTTGTTGGCATGCGCCATTCCCCTTCCCACATCAGTTTGGCAAGGTCATATTGTGTACTTGTGATATTTCCTGTAGGATTCGCCATCGGGAAATATTTGTTGTTGGTGGAACAGTTCTGCCCCGTGATGTCTCCCCATCCTACCAAATATCCACTTCCCTTGGGAGATGACGCACCCAGGTTAAAAGGAGCCCATGCAACGCTCAGTCCAAGGTCAACCGAAGAGTCGGGGGCGACACATGACAAGGTATTGTCATCTTGCCCGAAAGTAATGCTTTCTATTTCCCAAACATTTTTGACCCATTGTTCCCCATTGGCCAAGTTGATATATATTTTTTGTTGTTTTCCTGCAGCAGATTTCAACTGTCCATGGGCAAGCGAAGTCATGCCAAGGAGAAAGGAAAGCAAAAACAATATTTTTTTCATTTTTTTACAACTTTAAAAGATTGATGTTTTGTTTTGATGATGTAAATACCCTGGCAGAGGGCATCCAAGTGAACGATGGCCTTGTCATCCGAGAAGCTAATTGACGATGACACCAATTTTCCGTCAAGTGCAAAGATACGGATGTCGTTGCTTGATGACAGCCCCGTGATCTGTATGGTGTTTCTGTCGAGGAACAACATTTTTTCTTGTTCAACCTTAGCCTGTTCAATACGGTCAACAACAGGAAGGCTCGTTGTAAAAGCAATCTTTACGGTATTCTCATAAGTGACTGTAATGCCTTCAGAAGATATGGAGAAGCTTTCGCCGTCGAACTCTATCTTGGGCTGCTTAGACAACCCTACACAGATAGAGTCATTGGCATCAGATCCGTTCTTCTGAATAATGAGCATATAGCTGACATTGCTGCTGGCATAGGTGAAAGAGCTAATACCAATGCCAACGGCAAGCAATGTTCTTTTTATGATTTTAAAATTCATATAGGGCGATATTTTAATTACTCAACAAGTTGCATTTGAGAGTGATTTCTTCATATTCCCTGAGGGGGGAGTTGGTGTAAACTCTCACTTTCTTGACTATCGAGTCAGGGAAAAAAGAATGAAGATTGAGCTGTATCTCGATGGTACCTTTTCCTCCTTTTTGGTATGTTTTTGGGTTGACATTCGCTGTCGTACACGGACAGTCTGTCAGAATTTCTTTAATGATGAGCGTGGAGTCGCCTACGTTGGCAAAATGAGCGTTGATGTGGTGTATGCCGTCCCGGAAACGAACATCGCCGAGGTCAAATGTGGATTGTTCCAGTTTCATCTCGGCAGGTCGTGGTTGACAAGCAACCAAACATAGCAGGAAGGCCACACAACTTGCAATGCAGTTTAGACGTGATTTACTAGTCGTGTGCATGTTCCTCGTAATAATTTTCGACACCTTCGGCGTTCTTGTCTTTGAGTGTAAGATACCATTGACCATCCTTTAAAACAGGGTTCAACGCAAACTGCATCACACCGGTGCCTTTCTCGATACTGCCTTGTGGCGATGGTACGATTTGGAGTGTAATTGTCATTTCGTTGTTTTTGTCACTTCTAAGCACAAACCCCGTTGCTTTGGCATCATAAACCTTAAACTGCGACAACGCCTCCACATATCCTTTTCTTTCTTTTTCAGACAGAGGTTGAATCGTATCGTTGTTCAGTTTGTAAAGTAACCGCGAAGCTGCCTCCAAGTCATGGTTTTTATAACAATTCAAATAGTTGTCAACAAGATCGTTGATTTTAGAGGTATCCTCCTTGGTATATTCTATGGATGCCGGTCTGAGATATTCATTATGCAGTTGTGTTTTTTTCTTCTCAGTGCAAGAAGACAGCATCGATATTGCTAGGATGCCGATGATGGCAATTTTATTTCTCATGTCGTTAAAAATTAAAAAAGGGGAGGAGTATGACCCCCTCCCCAATGAGTTTAATCTGTCGAAAAGATTAGTGCTTCTTAGCACCTGCAGTCTTGTTGACCGTTACTGTAGCTGTTGTGTAAATATCACCCCAGATGTAAGATACTGTGATAGGAATCTCAACATTGAATGTATTTACTGTAGAGCTCAAGTTACGGTATGTGATAGTACCACCGTTAGCAGAGTTGTAGATGAAGTCGAGCTGCTTGGTCTGGCTAGACAAGCTCTTCATGCCGCTCTTGTTGATGTCGGCCTTGACATCAGAGTTCTGGCTGATAACCTCACCATCGTTTACACCTGCAATCTTAACGCCTGTGACACCATAGTACTTGTAGTACTCACCGCCAGGATTCTCACCCTTCCAAGCATTACGCCAGTCTGTGAACTTAACCAAGTCGAGCAACTTGATAACCTGCAATCCCTCGGTGCTTGCATCCTCAATAGACTTGTTGATGTTCTCAACATTGATTGGACGGATGAAACGTACATTGAAGGTATTGTTGGAAAGTGCCAATGTCTGGCAATCATTCTTGGCTACAACGCCGATAACAGCAGTCAATGTGTTGTTGAGCACTGTTGCATTGGCGTTCTTATAGTCATAGCGTGAAGCGTAGTTCAACATTGCCTTTGCAAACTTGTTCTCCTTGTAATCAACAGTTGTGAAGTCTGCCTCGTCAGCCTGACCAACATGGTCATCGTCAACCTTCAACTCAGCTACTGTCTCTACAACAGAAGACTTACTCTCCTCATAAGCTGTCAAGAACTTACCGTCGGCAGATACGCCAAGAACGTATGTCTTGCCATCGTTGCCCAAGAACTTCTTACCAACATTGCTCTTGTCGAATGCCAAAGAGTACTTCCATTCAGAGGCCTTGAAGCCAGACTGAGTGCTTGTTACCATAGAATTCTTAACTACGTCGTTACCAACAAAGTTGTCAGACAACTTGTTGTCCAAAGGACGAGCCTCAGCATCAGCATCTGTATCCTCAGGAGTCAATACATTTACATGGATTTCATCCTGTGTACCGCCAGTTACCTCTGTATTTGTGTTGTACCAGTAGTCAGAAAGCTTAGCGCTACCCCAGTTGATTGTTGCAGCCCACTGTGTCATTGGGTTGAATGTAACCTGGGTCTTGAACTTAACATATACGTCTGGTGCGATAGTAGCATCTACACTATCCTTAGCTGTATATTTAACTGCAATTTCAACAGTGTAAGTCTTGGCAGTCTTACGGCTAGTCTCTGTAGTCCACTCGTCGTAGAGCTTCTTCAACATCTTGTTGGCTGAGCCATCCTTGTAGCTACCGATGTTCCACTGGAGAGTAGAGGTCTGAGTGTGAGTTTCGTTGTCCATATCAGGAATGTTGACAACCTTACCCAAAGTATCTGCCTCTTCTATCTTGACATACTTACCGCTGGCATCCTTCTTCCACTGAGCTACAGACTTGTCTGTATAGAGTACAGGCTCCTCACCATAGTAGTTCTCGAAGTCCTCACGTGACATACCCAAGAGGTTGTAAATGTCATACTCGGTCTGAATCCACTTGGTCTGGTAAACGTTGTAACCCTTGAAGTCAATGTGGCAAGCGTCAGTGAATGTGCCATTGTTGCCACCATTGGTGTAATCAACCTCCTTATAGTTATACTCCTGAGCAGTCTCTGGACGTGTAATCTCAATACGGATGTAACCATAGTCGAGAACCTTACCATACTTGTCAACCAAAGAAACACGTACGACAGGTGTACGACCTACTGTCTGGATATCCTGTACTGCACCATAAGCCTGCTGCTTACCTGTAACCTGCTCTGGCATCTGTGGACGGAATGTGTAACCATCCTCTGGGTTGATTGCTGCGTGAGCAGACTCATCGGTATTGTTCTTACCTGTCCAATAACCAGTCAACTCAAACTTGTAGCTCAAACCATACAAATCCATATTGCTAGAGCTTACGCACTCCTCCTTGCCGGAAGTGTTAACCCAGTGAGTCTCAACCAACTCGCGGAGGTCCAAAGTCTGGTTCCAGTTACACTTGTCTTGAGCCTTCAAGGTTGTAGCCTCGTGTACTGTCGCCATCAAGTGCAAGCCATCCTTGCCATTTATACCGCAAGCACCGCAGTGAGTGTTGTGCTGGTCATTAGCGGCATCGAATGAGTTGTGGGCAGCGACGGTAATGTTCTCACCCTTGCTGTTCTTTCCTACAACCTCAGCGTTCCAGTGATAGCCCTTTGTTGTATGTGAAAGGCGAATATTGGTATATTTGTCAGCATACAAAGTTGCGTAGTCAGAAGTAATGACTGTATCAACAGACTCTTTGCTGTTGTTGTTCAAGTGAACCTGAGTTGCGAACACTGTAACAGCAGAGTTTTCCTTGACGCTCATAATCTTCTCTGGATTGGCAACATCCAACTGAACCTTCAGGATACCATCCTTCACAGTGTAAATACCGTTGCCGTCTGCATCCTTCTTTACAGAGAGCGCAGCCTGGGAAGCACGTGTATTGATGTAAGCCTTGTCACCATCGAGAACAGAAACAGACTTGAATGCATCTGCCTTCACATCAGATGGGTTCAGGTGATACTGTGCCCAAAGATCCATTACGCTAGTATAATCTACACTTGGATAAAGACCCTTGCCGTGGTCTTCACGCTTTCCTGCTACAGCAAGGTTGTCGTCGCTTACCTGGTCATCTGTAGCTGTAGTGCCATAAGCATAGCCACGCTCCTTTGTGCTATAGTCAGTAGCTGCAAGTGTCCAAGACTTAGCCTGAAGATACTTGAAGCTTTGAGCTTCGATACCCCAATAGTAGCTCTCAGGAATGAATACCAAGCTACGGAGACGTTGGTCAAGAAGTACATTGAGGACGTTGATCTCAGACTGGAAGTCATTGATTTGGTCAGAAACGGCCTTCAACTCTTTCTTCAAGTCGCTGATGCTTGTCTCGTCACCTTCTACCTTCTTCTGCAATGCCTCCAAGGCATCGGTAAGTTCTTTGATCTTGCTTTCAGTAGCAGTGTTGTTTTCCAAAGTCTTGACGCGCTCCTCCAAGAGTCTCAAGGCATCAATCTGCTGCTGCAAGTCTTTATCTGCAGCCTCACGAGCCGTTGTCTCCTTGTCAAGACCATCCTTGAGGCTCTTGATGTTATTTGACAACTCCTCGCTCAAAGTTGTGCTTACAGTGGCAATCTTTGCATACAAGGCCTCAACCTCTTTGTCATAAGCACTTTGGTCAACCTTGCCAGCAATCAACTCCTTGAGTGTGGCGTTAGCATCTTCCGCAGTCTTAATCTGAGACTCCAAGCTTGCAACGCGAGCGGCGAGCTTCTCCAAGTCTTCTGTGCTAGCCTTCTTGTTGATAGCCTCCTGCAACTGTCCGTCTGCCGCTTCCAACTGAGTCTTGAGATTAGAAATTTCTGTCTCGAGATCAGTCTTCACGGTCTTGAAAGTAGATAAGTCATCAATCTCCTTTTGCAGGTGATTGATGTCATCATCGTAATCCTTACAAGACGTAACAGTACTCATGGCTGCCACAGTAAGTGCACCCATAAGTAATGCGCTAAAATACTTTCTTTTCATACGATAAAAATTAATTAAACATTGTATATATTAACTACATTATTCTATGCTCTGAAGTATGTATCTCCTGCGGGGAGATATTATATTTCGGTGCAAACTTACACAAAATTCTTGAAACTTGCAAATAATTGAAAGACTTTTTGAGAAAAAACATCAAATTTCCCTTAATTTTAAGGAATCGCCCCTCCTTCCACTGTGGTTCCAGACGATTTTAACATTTATGTTCCCGCCTTTTTGGTGCTCCGTCCTACACCTTATTATATTTATAGGGCGCATCGGTAATTTATGTTTACAACAGGAACGGCTTTTGCGCCTTTTTTGAGCAGTGTGCCCCCTTATGTTATACAATCCTAACCAATATTTCCCAACTTTGCTCGTTATATCGAAATGAGTGTCGCTTTGTGTCATGTATTATTCTATGTTTATTGCTATTTTTACAATTATGGTTTTGAAAATTGAAATCCCTATCAGCATGGTTCTTGGCGCAGGTGACGAAATTGTCATCAAGTTTACCAGCCAACAATACACCTGCTCTGTCGAGCATATTCCCAATGCCTCTGGTGGCGTGGAGCAACCTTCGCCCTCCGAGTGCTCCACTTCCGCTCAGTCTCGCTTTACCGAGTTTGTGGAATCAGTCTTACAGCGACTACGGGAGCGCAAGAAGCACAGGCTTGTAGAGACTTACTCTTGCGCCAAGAGAAGTTTCATGCGGTTCATGAATAACCAAGACATTCTTTTGGCCGACATCAACCAAAAGTTGATAGAGGATTACGAGTGTTACCTCAAACAAGCAGGACTTACGCTGAATTCGATTTCTTTTTACATGCGGATTTTGCGGGCCATCTACAACCGGGCTGTCCATCAAGGCTTGACCAAGGATTGCCGACCGTTCGAACATGCTTTCACCAAGATGACGAAGACCTCCAAACGAGCCATCCCACTCGACATCATCCAGAAGCTAGCTTCGGCGACGGTCAAGAATCCGACGGAGAGATTGGCACGCGACCTGTTCTTGTTCAGTTTCTACACCAGGGGCATGGCTTTTGTTGACATCGCTTTTCTGGAAATAAAAAACATACATGATGGCTACCTTATATATAAGAGGAAGAAGACAGGGCAGGAATTGAAGGTGGCATGGAGAAAACAGATGCAAGACATCGTAGATAAGTACCCTTCTTTCGATGGCGTGCATCTGTTGGGATTGCTTGACTGTAAATCGGACAAGTCGCTGCGCTTTCAGTGTCACTACAAGCAGTGCCACATCAATGTGGCCTTGAAGCGATTGGCGGAACGGCTGGAGCTAGGCGTGCATCTGACGATGTATGTGGCGAGACATTCATGGGCCACCATTGCCAAAGAGAAGAATGTGCCTATCAGTGTGATTAGCGACGGCATGGGACATAATTCCGAGAAAACGACCCAAATCTATCTGAAAAGCGTCGATGCGGATGTGATAGACCGCAACAACGACCTTCTGATAGAGGCAGTGTATCAACAGAACAACAAGTCATCGGACAACACTTCCGACTGAGCAAAGCCAGTGTACTTGCCTTGGTTGAGCCCCAAGGTGGTGATGTATATATTATCTCCAGCGAATGTGATATCTGCCCGCAGGAGATACATAATTCAGAGCATAGAATAATGTAGTTAATATATACAATGTTTAATTAATTTTTATCGTATGAAAAGACAATTTTTTAGTGCTATGCTTATGGGCACGATGGTAGTAGGTGCCACTACTACTTTGCAGTCATGTAAGGATTACGATGATGACATCCAGTATTTGCAAAAGCAAATCGATGCCAACACTCAGGCTATCAAGTCCATTGAGGATTTGATCAAGAGCGGAAGCGTAATCACTAGCGTGACCAACACTGACAACGGTGTTAAAGTTACCTTAAGCGATGGCAAATCATTTGAGATTTCAAATGGTAAAGATGGTGCTGCTGGTACAGCTTGGACTATCAGTTCTGACGGTTATTGGGAGAAAAATGGTGAAAAGACCACCTACAAGGCTATCGGTCAAGATGGTAAGGACGGAAAAGACGGTCAAGATGGTAAAGACGGCCAAGATGGTAAAGACGGAAAAGATGGTGTAGACGGTAAGGATGGTGTAGACGGAAAAGATGGTGTAGACGGTAAGGATGGCAAGGATGCTACCGATGGTTCTACAGGCGCATCTGGCAAGTACTACGTTCCAAACCCAGAGACTAAGACATTCTGGATTTACGGTGACGGCACCAAGGACCCTTACGATTCTAAGATTAGCTACTTAGGCAGCACAACCGTTACAGGTAATGGTATCACTGGTATCTTGGATACAGCTAACTCAAAGACATTGACTTTGAACGGTGTTGACGGTGTTACAGGCGGTACAGTAGTTATCTCTTTGGATGCTAACCTCCGTGGCTTGGTATTCATGCCAAACTTGTACCTCGATGGTATCGAGACTGTAGTTTACCCATGGTTGCAGGATACCACTATGAATAAGGTAGCTGACCTTACAGGTACTAGCCGTCCTACAATGAAGAACAACAAAGGTCAAGTAAAGGGTATCTCTGGTCTTGAGGATTGGCGTCCAGACTACTTGGCAAACGAACCTAAGCCAGGTACAGGAAACACGGTATTCAACTATGGTCCAGCTTGGAGCGTTGATTACCACATGAATCCATCTAACTCTAACACTGTTTATGGTGACGTTAAGGGTTACAACGTATTGGAGCCAGAGGTTATCTACTACAATACACGTGCAAAGGCTTCTGACCTCGGTGTAACTTCTCCTGAGAAGAATGCAGCAGGTGAAAACTTGTTCTTGAACGACAACGGTATCTTGACAGCAGGTTTGCAAATCAAGAATCCACAACTCTTGAATGAGTTCCCAACTACAAAAACATCCCAGAAGGCTAACACAATCGCCCTTCAGGTTGGCACAAAGGACAACAGCGGTAATGCTACAACCATTACTTCTGACTATGCTTTGATTCAGCCAGAGAAGGCATACCTCGAAGGTTTGGTATGGGGTAAGAAGCCTCAGTACGCTCGTACTGCTCCTGACTTGAACAAGACGACTGCAGCAGGTCGTCTCGGCGATGAGAACGGTACAGTTAAGGATTGTCTTAACAACCGTGTTCACGTATGGGATTCTCCACAGGAGGCACTCGCTGATCCAGATGGTGCAGCTTTGGAGTTGTACTACAACAGCTCAACAGGTATCAATATCAAGAATTACCTTGCTATCCATGCTATGCAACAGAATGTAAAGGAAGAAAATCATCCTTATTCTGTTCAGACATGGAGTCCTGAAAAGGCTGCTAAGTGGGGCTTGACATTCGAGTTCAACCTCGTTGAATACAAGGTCGATGGTAACAACACTATCGATAGCCGTTACGCTAAGTGGGTTGACCAAAAGAATGGTGTACTCCGTGCATACAATGTATCTGCTGACGGAAAGACGGAAGAGGCTGAGTCTCAGACATCTGTAAACCGTGAGCCATTGGTTCAGGTACTTGTTAAGAATGCTGACGGTAATGTTGTTTTGGATGGTTATATCCTTATCCATATCACAACAACTCCTCCAGAGGAGATGCCTAACAAGGAAATCACTACATTCCCAACTCAGAAGTCAACCTTCGATCTTTGCAATGCAGTTGACAACCTTGAGACTACATGGTCACAGTTCTCTAAGTTCGTCTTGACAGACGCTATGGAGAACATGGTTAAGAACGACTTCGATGCTCAGTATGAGCCAGACTTGGTATCTAACGCTGCTATCAATTCAGACGCAGGTGGTAACAAGGTTTATGAAATGAAGCAGTTCACAAGCTTCACAGAAAAGGGTGCAGGTACTGCTGCTACAGCACTTGGTATTGTTGCTTACTACGAGAATACAGAGGGTACAACTAACCACGTATTTGGTTGGACAATCTCTCCTGAGGAGGCTGAGGCTTTGACACATGACAAGGCTCTTCCTTACACAGTTTCTCGCTATGTACGTTACAAGGCTAAGGCTGGTGCTAACGCTAAGTATCCATACATTTACATCAAGTTGACTTACGAGTTGAGCCGTGCTAACATCACAGCTACAGCATTCGGTAACAAGAACGCCAACTATTGGTTCGGTCAGGTAGGTAACGAGTTCGTTGATGGTGCAGCTTTGAAGGCTGAAGATGCTTCTTCTTGGACATCCAAGGCTAACATTATCGCACTCGACGTTCGTGAGCCAAGAGATGGTGGCGATATCAGAACATTCTCTCGTGGTGTACGTTCTACTTTGGTAGAGAATACAGAGGCTATGACAGCTACTCACAAGTACTACTTCGTACCAAAGAACACAACTGTTACAGCTCAGAATGGTAAGGTTTACACTATCACAGCGAAGAGCGGTGCTGCAGATACTAAGTGGAACAACTTGTTCTGCAAGTATGTAACAGCTCCTACAGCTGATGTTCACCCATACAATGACGCAACTCTTGACGAGCTTCTCAACAAGTGTGCTGTTAAGTATGACGCAGGTGCATTCAACAATGTTGACTTGTATGCTGAGAACGCTGGTGTATATACCAAGATTGCTACATTGAACCCTACAACTGGTGAAATCACTCTTATCAAGAATGACCAGTGTAAGGATGTATTGAACGCAGTAGGTTACGCAGAGAAGCACGCTAACCTCTTGACAGAGATGAACACTTGGGTAGGTGTTGTATCTACATCTAAGTGCGAGCTCGCTAATCAGGTTAAGGAGGGTATCTTCCGCGCAAGCTGGCAGCGTCCAATCAACTTGAAGGCTACTGAAGAGCAGGTTGCTATCGATGCTAACACTAACGGTAACGTCATCTACCTCCTCGACATCTTGAAGATGTTCGACTGGCGTGGTGAGACAGCAGGTTACATGTGGGGCAACCAGACTTGGTTCTGGGCTTACTACAATGTAAAGGCTATCACAGTAGATGTTGACCCAGCTCATGTTAAGACCAACATGCACGTGGCTAACGGTGAGAAGTTCTTGAATGAAATCACTACAGATGCTCACTTGTATGCTTATCCAAGCATGGCTCAGACTGCTACTAAGTACTCATTCAACTTGGCTGATTACGACTACGCAATCAAGAACCAAGACTTGATCGACTACATGAACGCTAACAAGAAGTTGTTCGGTGCAATCTACTATGAGAACAACGGTGACAACGTTACCGACTTCTACGTTAAGGTTCCTGTAACAGTTGAGTACGAGTGGGGTTCATTCGAGACAGTTGTTAAGATTAACATCAAGCGTACTGTAGGTCACTAATTAAAAGTTAGAGATCTTAACGCAAGATTATAAGCTCTAATTAGAGGGTGTGCCTAAAAGAGCAGGCACACCCTCTTTTACTTTATAATATTTATATCGTTATGAAGAAATTATGTTTTTTGGCAGGTACTATATGTGCATTGCTTTCCTTGAACTCCTGTAATTCATGCAGCAGTTCTAAAGATGGAAAAAGTCGTGAGGAGAAAATAGAAGAATTCCGTAGCGAACTCAACAAAGAGGACACTGCTACCATGCTCAAACTCTGTGATGACGCCATGGAGGAACTCAAGAACAAGAACTACGACAAAGTGCTGGCTTCTCTCTATGAATATACCGACTCTACCCAGGAGCTGAAACCTCTGAGCAAGGAGGTAGCCAACAAGTACCGCAGAAAGTTCATGTTCTTCCCTGTTTTGGATTACCATCGCATCTATTATTCATTCCAACTGGAAGGATGCAACGATGTCAAATACGAGGTAACCTGGGCTACGGCAGAGAAGGCTGGCACACCAGAGCCTGCAAAGACAGCCTATATGTTTAATCCTGTAAAAATCAACGGCGAATGGAAACTCTGCGTCAAAACAGCAGATGACGAGATAGACAAGACCATGCGCTAATTATAAACTAAAAACGTATGAAAAAGGTTATACTATTCCTGCTTCTTTTGGTGTCTGTACAAACATTTGCACAGATACGTCGAACTGCAGTGTTTGATTTTACCAACCCTACCGCACTGAATCCTTCCATAACACCGATGTCGGAAAATGCCCAAACTGTGCAGGTCACAGACAAGGTGTTTAAAAGCTCTGGTGTCAACAACAGTAACGGCTGCTGACGGAATTGACGCTTACATCGCCAATGCTTCTGGCGCAAGAATAGAAAGTATTTCTGTAATACCTTCTACAACGCAAAACAACCAGTTCTCAATAAGCATTGCAGGCTTTGACGAAGGTAACTATCAAGTAGTACTCCCTGAAGGCTCATTCCTTTATCAAAAGAATGGAAAGACTGTACAGACTCAGTTGATTCAAAAGGAATTCACTATCGGCAAGGATAGTTCTAGTGATGAAGGCAAGTTCAACGAAACTTACAATCAGTTTATCGTCAAGCCATCTGTAAATAGTGATTACATTAAAGATTCTGACCTCAACAACTTCACCATCAGAATTATCAATGGTGACTACTCAGGACTTGTGGCAGACCCTACAAAGACGGTACGTGTAGCGAAGTACAGCAACAACTATACAATGGCAACGGGTCACTTTGAGGCTTGTCCCGAAAATGAGGCTCCAGGTTACACTGTCATCAAGCTGGTATTGGACGCTCCTATCATAGAAGGTTCTTTCGCTCCAAGTACATACTCCGTAGTAGTTGAAGCAGGAACATTCGGCGATGCAAACTTTGGCAAATACCTTGCAGACAAGACTTCCGTAAGCGCACAGTCATGCTATGTCAACGCAAGACGTAATTTTGATTATATTGTCAACAACGACAAGGCTACAGGTATCGACGAAGTTACAACCGACTCCAACCGGCCTACCGTCATCTACGACTTGATGGGACGCCGAGTACAAGACATGTCTCGCCCTGGCATCTATATCGTCAACGGCAAGAAGGTTGTCAAGAAGTAAAAACAATAAGTATAACATAATAAAATAATTAAACAGTTATGAAAAAGTCTAAAGTTTTATTGGCTGCTGCTTTGATGGGTATGAGCACAGCTGCTATGGCTCAGGCCACTTACACCGACTCAGAGGAGAACGTGTACACTTTCCAAAAGCATTGGTTCCTCGACTTGCAGGGTGGTGCGCAGTACACCCTTGGCGAGGCTAAGTTCGGTGACTTGATTTCACCTAACGTACAGTTGGGCATCGGTTACCAGTTCAACCCTGTCTTCGGCATGCGCCTCCAGGCTAACGGTTGGCAGAGCAAGGGTGGCTGGGCTGCTTATCGTGACAAGATTGGCGACGCCCCATTCACCGCTGACTACAAGTTTAAGCACGTGGCTCCAGGCTTGGACTTCATGTTCAACCTCAGCAACCTCTTCTGCGGTTGGAACCCTAACCGTGTGTTCAATGTTACTGCCTTCGTTGGTGGTGGTGCAAACATCGCCTGGGGCAATGACGAGGCTAACGAGATTGGTGCTCATATCAAGGACCTCGACAAGTACAACTTGTTGTATCTCTGGGATGGCACGAAGGTTCGTCCATTCGGTCGCGCAGGTCTCGACTTGGAGTTCAAGGTGAGCAAGGCTGTCAGCATCATGTTGGAGGGTAACGCCAACATCACTACCGACAAGTACAACTCCAAGAACGCCGACAACCCAGACTGGTACTTCAACGCACTCGCCGGTCTTCGCATCAACCTCGGCAAGACTTACACCAAGACTGAGCCAGTGAAGGAAGTTCCCGCTCCACGCCCTGTAGAGCAGTACGTGAAGCCACAGCCAAAGCCACAGCCAAAGGTAGAGGAGAAGAAGGTGGAGGAAATCCGTCGTGACGTATTCTTCGTCATCAACTCCAACAAAATCACTGCTACTGAGGACGCTAAGATTAAGGAAGTTGTTGACTTCTTGAACCAGTATCCAGAGGCTAAGGTAGTCGTTACGGGTTATGCTGACGCAGGCACAGGCAACAACACCATCAACGACCGCATCGCCGCCAAGCGTGCTGCAGCCGTAGTAAAGTCTCTCAAGGAGAAGTATGGTATCTCTGCCGACAGAATCACAGAGGACTCCAAGGGCTCTCGTGTTCAGCCATTCTCTGAGAATGACAAGAATCGTGTTTCTATCATGATTGTCAAGTAATATTACTGGAAAATCAGAAAAAATATTCTGAGCAAGGTTTAGAATAATACTACAAAAAAAAGCGAGGCTTCTTCGGGTAACTTTCCCAAGAAGCCTCGCTGTTATTATTGCAGCATTTAATCCACATCATCCATTCTCATTAGTTTCCAACCATCAAACTGCATGATGATTTTATGCAGCTGAGTGCCTTGGCGCAAAGCCTCAACCCTAGGAGCTGACGCATATTGTTTGATTTGAATCTCAGCATCATCCCACTGCTTAGCAATCAGAGCCTCATGTGTCTCTTCACTCATTCCCTTCTCTCTCTTTGGTATCAGCTTCAGCTCGATGATATAGCTATGCTTAGAGGCATAGTGGGTCAAGTTTGGCAAAAGGAAGAAATCACAGTAGCCATGGCTCAACTCTAGTTCTGGGGCTGTGATATAGTATGCATTCAAGTTGAGGTATGCCATGAAGAAGCCTTGTATATTACGCTCTGCTTCTATGCCATCACGCACAGAAGAGACCTTAGCGTATGAATCGGCCAAATATTGCAAAGCATCATGCCATTTGCCATCGTATGCCATTCCATCATAATAATCTTCAAGTTGGTTTGTATTTAAAGGAGCTTTCTCTTCATATTGTTCCAACAAATATTCGTAATACTGTTTACGTACATTATTGTTTGGAATACCTAATATCAATCGACTTCCACGAGTTCCTTTAATGGTCAACATTCCATAATAGAACAACAGGCTGACAAACATTTTTGGGGTAGTCAAAGCCTTCGCAGGAAAACTAGTCTGTAGATTTGAAGTAATTTCTCCTTTTTCGGCTATCTCAAAGATTACTCCCTTGCGATTTCCGTCTAGTTTATCAAGCTGAAGAAGTTTCTTCATCTTGTTGTAGTCGGTTTTGGTGTTAGGATCAATCATCTGCTTAGGAGCTTCCCCTGTCTCAAGAAAATTGCGCAGAAAATATAGCACCATATCACAATTGAACACTTTGCTTTGATTTCGCAAAGCATCTTCTGAAAAACAATAGTTGTCATACCACGGCTTCATGTCCGCAACTATAGCATCCACATTGCAATCAGAGCTAATTTTCCCTACTTCCTTGTAATATTCGAATATTCTCCGAACATCCTCGGTGGAGAACCCCAACATTTGATTAAAGGCAGGCTTGGTAGAGATGTGCCATCCTATATTAAAGCCACTAGTTACGTCATCTAAGGTAACTGGGCTGACACCAGTGATAAATATACGATTAAAAGTTCCTTTAAACTTCTTGAACATATCGCGATAAAAGCCCTCAGCATGTGTAATTGCCCAATAAACTTTCTCACCTTGCTCATTAAGGACAGTGTTAGTGAAGTTGTCATATTCATCAATGATGAGATAAAGAGGCAATCTAAGGGTCTTGGCCTTTGCCTGAATGATTTTAAGTTTCTCCGTTGCTTTCTCTGTCCCATAAACCGCCTTTCTGGTCTCTTCTGGATAAAAATCCCCATAAACATCCATAAACTCATTCAGTTCCACATTGAGATATGAGTTGAAATTTCCTTCAAGTTGCTCTATGTTTCCACCCACTTGCGAAAAATCAAGATGAAGAATTTGAAACATTCCTCTTTGTGACGTAGGATGCTTGCCTATCCACAAATTTCCAAACCATTCCTCGAATTTATCTTTTGTACTACAATCATAGTAAGCATGGAGCATACTAAGAAATATGCTCTTTCCAAAACGGCGTGGACGAATGAAGAACAAATTATCAGCCTCATCTTCCAACTTAGGGATGTACATTGTTTTGTCAACATAATATTGGTTTCGCTCAATTACATCGACAAAGTCGGAAACTCCGTATGGTATTCTCTTTATCTTATTGTAGTTCATAATTATGTCATTATTTATATGCCTGTGCAAAAGTAAGCATTTTCCCAATAACCTCCAAACTTTTCCCAATAATTATTTGAAACTCATGTCGTTTACCAGTCTCCCATCTTTCTTCAAAAAGAATATCTCCATAATATCTGCCCGCAGGAGATACATAATTCAGAGCATAGAATAATGTAGTTAATATATACAATGTTTAATTAATTTTTATCGTATGAAAAGAAAGTATTTTAGCGCATTGCTTATGGCTGCCATGACTGTGGCATCTACAAGCGTGATGACTTCTTGCAAGGACTACGATGATGACATCAACGCCCTCCGCACGGAAATCACAAACAACGCCACTACTCTCACTAGCTTGGTTAACGAGAAGGTGAACAACCTCACCACCGAGTTGACCAACTTGAAGAGCCAGCAGGCGACATTGGAGAAGGCTCTGGAGACTGCCCAGAGCAATCTCGAGGCAGCCATCAAGAAGGCTGAGACAGATTCCAAGGCATACGCAGACGTTCAGGCTGCCGCTGCCCAGAAGGCTGCCATCGAGGCTTCCAAGAAAAACATTGACGATGCCGTCGCAGTCATCAACGCCGCCATCGCCTCCGCCAACACACGTATTGACGAAGTGAACTCTAAGGTTACTACAAACACTGAGTCCATCGCCAAGCTCGTTGACGCAGACAATGAGTTGCAGAATGCCATCAACGTAGTAAAGGCCGATGCAGAAGCTGCCGCCAAGAAGGCTTTGGACGCCGCACAGGCTGCACAGGCTACAGCTGACGCAAATACCGCTACTTTGGCACAGGTTTCAGAGAACTTGACCAAGGTGAAGACTGATTTGGAGAAGTCTATCTCAGTACTTGGTGAGAAGGTGGATGCCAACACAAAAGCCATCGCCGACAACAAAGCTGAAATAGATGCAAAATTGGCTGAGGTAAACTCACTCATCTCTACCAACGCTGATGCCATCAAGGCTTTGCAGGACGCTGACGCAACTCTCTTGACCAAGATTGCAAAGAACACTGAGGATCTACAGGCTTTGGGAACTCAGCTCGCAACAGTTCAGGCCCAGTGTGAGTTGAACTTGGCCAACGCCAAGGCATACACAGACACACAGGTTGCTGCATTGAAGGAAGCTCTCGGCGCTGACATCGCTACAATAAAGGCAGACCTTGCCGCAGCAATTACACGCATCGCAGCAAACGAAGCTACCATCACAGAATTGCAGAATAAGTTTGAAGAGGAGAAGGCTGCCCAGAAGATTGTCAACGACAAGGTAAGCAGTGATATCCAGAAACTTCAGGAAGATCTTACTGAAGCCAATGAGCTGATCAAAAACACTTCTGACAAATTGGCTACCGCTGTCATTGACCTCACCAACAAGATGGAGGCTGCAGATAGCGAGCTCGCACAGAAAATCGCCGATGCAAAGGCAGAACTTCAGGGAAACATTGACGCTAACTCCACAAAGATTAGCAACTTGCAGACTAAAGCAGATGAACTCACCACTGCTGTCGGAAACAATACGACAAGCATCTACGAATTGCAGACCAAACTGGAAACACTTAGAGGTGAGTTGAGCAACTATGTAACAAACACCACCTTGGAGGAATATAAGGTGCAAGTTAACGACGCCATCTCCAATGCTATCTCCAACTTGGGTACAACTTTGAGAGGCGAGTTCCAGCAAAGCGTAGCAAACCTTAACTCCGAGATTGGCAATCTGAAGAACAAGGATACAGTACTTGAAGGTTTGATCACTGACCTGCAAAACAAGATTAAGGATATTACTGGCGACGAAGGTTATGTTGAGTCTCTTCAGACCCAGATTGACGCTGTCAATGGAAAACTTGCAGACTACGCCAAGGCATCAACCGTTTCTGAGTTGTCGGGCAAGTTCACGACTTTGAACAATGACCTTACTTCATTGAAGAAAAGCTTCAATGATTTCAAGGAGAAGTACGGACAGGACATCCAAAACATAAACAGCCTCATAAACACATCTGTAAGTACTCTTAGAGGTGAGATGAAAACTCTCTCTGACAACTTCCAGAAGCAGATAGACTTGCTGACAGCACTGAGTCATCAGCTCAAGAGCTTGGTATTCGGTCCTTCTGAGTACTATCAGGGTATCGAGGCAATCGGTGTTTGGTCTTACAACTACCAAGCTGTGAAGACATTGCCTGCTTACAACGCAGAGAAGGATCAGATTGCTGATAACACTCCAGCAACAGTAAATGAGACGACAAGTGTAGTACCTGATGTAACAGCTACATATTACTTGAACCCATCCAACGCAACTGTTGATGAGGATGTGAACCACTATAAGTTCATCGTTCAGAACGCTGCTTACACTCGTGCAGCTAAGGGAAGCGACATCACCATCAAGAGCGTCAAGGCAGAAGATGGCAAGGCTTTGGTTACATTCTCCATGAAGAATGCTGACAACATCGCTAAGATTCCTTTGACAGGTGATGGTAAGGTTGACGTTGCAGCACTCCGCTACACATACAAGTCAGAGACTACCAACAATGATACAACTATCACTTCTGATTGGGCAGCCTTGAAGCAGTATGTTGTTAAGGACTTCATCATCAACAAGGCTAAGGCAGCTGGTCAGACAGAGGCAGCTGGTCAGACAGAGGTAGCTCATAATCACTTGGCTAAGACAGCCACTCTGGCTACCAAGCATGACGGACAAGGTAACTACGACTACCCTACTCTCGAAATCCAGTATGACGATGAGAAAGGTATCGACCTTGACAAGTGGATC
The DNA here is from genome assembly GCA_963594995.1 of Bacteroidaceae bacterium. Taxonomy (GTDB): domain Bacteria; phylum Bacteroidota; class Bacteroidia; order Bacteroidales; family Bacteroidaceae; genus Prevotella. The sequence continues at coordinate 8,351 of CAVBGK010000042.1, read as the reverse complement.
AACGTACACTACAACAATAACGGTGAAGGCGACAAATTGTGGGGTGGCCAGGCTACTGTCAACAAGAAGGGCTTCAAGTTGGCTTACTCTCTCGTAGGTTATCTCGCCAATGGTCATAGCACCAACGAAAGTGCTCATGCTAAGATTACCGGTACAACTTTGACCGTTAATGGTTACAAGGAAGTGACTGGTCGTCAGATCATTGGCCGTACACCATTGGTACGTGTAACATTGGTTGACGAGAACACCAACAACCAGGTAGCTTCTGTTGGTTATATCGTTGTTAAGATTACAGATAAGGAGATTGTTCCTGTAGAGGCAACAGCAGATCCAATCGACAACGGATATACCGTTAAGTGCGAGGGTAATGCTCTCAATGGCGTTCAGGCTATCACTTGGGAAGAGGTTGAGAATAAGGTTTGCGGCAAGCTCGGCGTAAGCAAGGAAGAGTTTGAGGATAACTGGACATTCGATGCAACCAACCAGTACAAGAAGGATAGCAAGGATAAGTTTGTAGTTGCTGATAAGTTCGGAACTGTCGTTAAGACTACCGATGACAAGCTTGGTCACCAGACTAATGTATTGAAGTGGACTGTTGACAATGCTACAGCTTATACTTACTTCGTAACAGAGAAGAAAACAACAAAGTCTATCTGGGTTAAGTTCACTCCTAAGAAGACCACCGATACTCCTATCTATGTAGAGTTGACATGGACTCCTAAGGTTATCAACAAGGCTCCAGAGGCTTCTATCTTGAACACTTCTGAGCACAAGAAGACAGCTGCTTGGCACAAGGCTGACACCAATACAGCTGGTTGGGATCAGCTCCACATCCAGGTAGGCAACGCTACAGACCCTAAAGCTACTTGCGAGTATGAGAACTTGGTTATCGCCAACACATTCAACAAGAGTGTATTGGATATCGTGAAAGAAGGTCTTGGTTCTACTTACAGTGAGCTTGCTAACAATGCAGGCGTGACATTTACATTCGCTCCAGTAGGAGAACAGACCCACAAGGAGTATGTAGGTGTAAGCGGTACCAACTACAAGGTTACTGTAAATACTGCCGGTACTGAGATCTATGCAAACAGCACATTGCTTGCTACCATCACCACAGATAATGGCACTATCGATGTTGCAAAGAACAATGTATCCAAGGATATCTTGAACAAGTACGCTAACCTCGCTGACTTGACAAACGCTTTGACTTTGACCATCAAGGCTAATGTCAAGACTTGTGAGCCAGCTACCAACTTGATCAACTTGAAGAACAACAAGTTCGACGTGAAGGTTATCAAGCCTCTCTTCGTTGAGAGTGCAACTATCAAGGGTATGCAGTTGAACAACTACTCTACTTTGACACAGGATGTCAAGTTTGAGTTCAAGGACTTCAACGGTTATACACAGGATGAGTTCTGGACTAACAGCAACAAGCGTAAGACATTCTTCGATTTCTACGGCATCAAGTCTATCAAGCAGGTTGGCGATATCATGACAGACTATAGCGGCGCTCGCAAGACAATCGATGAGAATGACATCAAGGTTAAGTACACTAGTCCTGTTAACTATCGTCCAAATCTCTTTGGCGTGAAGGAAGACATGGGTAAAATCACTTTGACTCAGGTTAACCAGAGTCGCGCCAATGGCTTCAACGTATGGGTACCAATTGAGATTGAGTACAATTGGGGTACATTAAAGACAGAGGTTAAGCTTGAGGTTCAAGCCGCTCCTGCAGCAACAGCCAAGAAGCACTAAGATTAGACTCTAGTTAAATATAAATTGGGAGGACGGAGAGAAACTCCGTCCTCCCTTTTCAAGTTTGAGTGTTTGTATTTTGGACTAAATATCATAACAGTATGAAATTCGCAAAAAGATCTATTTTGTTCTTGGTTCCGCTCCTGATCCTGGAATTAAGCTCCTGCAGTTCTTGCGGCAACAAGAAAGAGCAGCCCGCCGGACCACCTCCAACGCAGTTTGAGCAGGGCATGACCGCCAAGGACACCGCCTCTGTCAAGGCATTGGTAGATAAGTTCTTTACCTTCGTGAAAGAGAAGAACTTCAGCGAGGCAGCCGGTATGCTTTACCGCAATGACGCAACAGAGAACCATGAACCAGAATTGCTCAACAACGAGGAGATGGCTGATGTCAAAAACATGTTAGAGTCTGTGCCAATGGTTGATTACCGCATCGACTACATCAAATTTGACGAAGACTATCAGAACGAGGTGCTTTGTTATGTTATCATCAAGAAGGCAGAAGGTGACATGCCGGAGATGTCAACCAAGATGTTTTTCAAGCCTGTCAACTATATGGGCAACTGGTTGCTGTGTCTCACCAATACGGCATACGGCGACAAGGGGGTCGTCAACCCAGACAAGCGTGATTCGGTGGAGAAAAACTACGAGAAGAAAACTCAGCATAAAGTCGAGACACCCACCGAGAACTAACCCCTGCCAATGATAGAATTTTGATTTCAAGTTAGATATTCCTATTGTTAAATCTATAAAATCAAATAGAATGAAAGTATCAAAAACTTTTGCTGTTGCTTTACTCGCCATGAGCAGTACAGCAGCCATGGCTCAAGCCACTTATACAGACAAGGAAGGTAACGAATACCAGTTTAAGAAACATGTATTCCTTGACTTGCAAGGTGGTGCCCAGTACACCCTTGGCGAGGCCAAGTTCGGCGACCTAATCTCACCTAATGTCCAATTGGGCATCGGATACCAGTTCAACCCCATCTTCGGAATGCGTCTGCAAGCCAACGGTTGGCAGAGCAAGGGCGGATGGAACGGTTTCTTGCCTGCAGGAGAAAAGGAAGCGTTCACGGCTTTCTACAAATACAAATATGTGGCTCCAGGCTTGGACTTCATGTTCAACCTCAGCAACCTCATCTGTGGTTGGAATCCTAACCGTGTGTTCAACGTGACTGCATTCATTGGCGGTGGCGCCAACATCGCCTGGGGCAACGACGAGGCCAACGAGATTGCCAGCACATTGTCTTCCCTGGAGAAATACAACCTCGAATACATCTGGGACGGCACCAAGGTACGTCCTTTCGGCCGTGCAGGTGTGGAGCTGGAGTTCAAGGTGAGCAAGGCTGTCAGCATCATGGTTGAGGGTAACGCCAACATCACCACCGACAAGTACAACTCCAAGAAGGCAGACAACCCAGACTGGTACTTCAACGCACTCGCCGGTCTTCGCATCAACCTCGGCAAGACTTACACCAAGACTGAGCCAGTGAAGGAAGTTCCCGCTCCACGCCCTGTAGAGCAGTACGTGAAGCCACAGCCAAAGCCACAGCCAAAGGTAGAGGAGAAGAAGGTGGAGGAAATCCGTCGTGACGTATTCTTCGTCATCAACTCCAACAAAATCACTGCTACTGAGGACGCTAAGATTAAGGAAGTTGTTGACTTCTTGAACCAGTATCCAGAGGCTAAGGTAGTCGTTACGGGTTATGCTGACGCAGGCACAGGCAACAACACCATCAACGACCGCATCGCCGCCAAGCGTGCTGCAGCCGTAGTAAAGTCTCTCAAGGAGAAGTATGGTATCTCTGCCGACAGAATCACAGAGGACTCCAAGGGCTCTCGTGTTCAGCCATTCTCTGAGAATGACAAGAACCGTGTAACCATCATGATTGCAAAGTAAGCTACATCATGGAACATCATACAAAATAAATAAAACAATTCCAATACAAAGCGAAAATCAAATAAAAAGGGTGAGACGTAGAATGCGACTCACCCTTTCATATTTAAAGAATAACTTCAGTTTAGAACTCAGCGTTCTTTGGAGTACGTGGGAATGGAATCACATCACGAATATTCTGCATACCTGTCACGAAGAGAATCAGGCGCTCGAAACCAAGACCAAAACCAGCATGAGGGCATGAACCGTACTTACGTGTATCAAGATACCAAGCCATATCCTTCATAGGGATATTGCGGCTCTCAATCTCACCCATCAACTTGTCGTAGCTCTCCTCACGAACAGAACCACCAATGATTTCACCAATCTGCGGGAACAGAACATCAGTACCCTGCACGGTCTGACCGCTCTTGCCACCGAAACCACTCTCCTCCTCGTCTATCTTCATATAGAATGCCTTGATGGCCTTAGGATAGTTGGTCATGATGACAGGTTTCTTGAAGTACTCCTCCACCAAGTAACGCTCGTGCTCAGAAGCCAAGTCATCGCCCCACTCGCATGGGAACTCAAACTTCTTGCCTTTGGCAATGGCCTCCTGAAGGATACGGATTCCCTCTGTATATGGAAGATGAACAAAGTCTGACTTCAGCACCCCTTCAAGACGTGCGATAAGCCCCTTGTCAATCATACTGTTCAGGAAATTGAGATCATCCTTGCAGTTGTCCAAAGCCCAACGGATACAATACTTGATGAAATCTTCCTCCAACTCCATCAATCCGTCCATATCCATGAACGCCACCTCAGGCTCTATCATCCAGAACTCAGCCAAATGACGTGGCGTGTTACTGTTCTCAGCACGGAAGGTCGGTCCAAAGGTATAGATGGCGCCCAACGCCGTGGCACCCAGCTCACCTTCCAGCTGACCAGAAACCGTCAAGGAAGTCTGCTTGCCGAAGAAATCATCAGAGTAGTCTATCTTTCCGTCCTCTGTCTTCTTGAGGTTATAGAGGTTCTTGGTTGTCACCTGAAACATCTGTCCGGCTCCCTCACAATCACTGGCCGTGATAAGCGGCGTATTGAAGTAGAAATAGCCGTGCTCATGGAAGTAAGTGTGAATCGCCATCGCCATGTTGTGACGGATACGCATCACAGCACCAAAGGTATTGGTACGGAGACGGAGATGAGCATACTGACGCATATACTCGAAGCTCTGCCCCTTCTTCTGCATAGGATAGTCATTACCACAGAGGCCATAAATTTCGATGGTATCACACTGAACCTCAACAGCCTGTCCCTTACCCTGGCTCTCAACCAATGTACCAACGACACTGATACAAGCACCCGTTGTAATCTGGCGGAGTTGGTTCTCATCGACCTTAGACGGATCGACTACGACCTGAATATTATTAATCGTAGAACCATCGTTAAGAGCGATAAAATCGACTGCTTTGCTACTACGATGGGTACGAACCCATCCCTTTACATTCACGATTGAGCCGTAGGCTGTACTCTTGAGCGCATCTACGACTTTAGTTCTTTTTACCTTTTCCATCTTATGAGTTTAATTATTCAAATGCTCCCATACGAAGCATATCCACCTCCTTCTCCGTAAGGAAGCGCCAATCGCCACGACGGAGATTTTTCTTGGTCAAACCAGCAAACTGCACACGGTCGAGCTTAGTAACACGATAGCCTAGGCTCTCGAAAATACGGCGAACAATACGGTTCTTACCACTATGGATCTCGATGCCAACCTGTGCCTTGTCCCGCTCGTCAGCATACTCCACGGCATCAGCCTTGATTTCGCCATCTTCCAAAGTGATACCCTCACGAATCTGCTCCAAATCATGTGCAGTGATGTTCTTGTCGAGATGCACGTGATATACTTTCTTTTTCAAGAACTTAGGATGAGTCAACTTGGAGGCCAAGTCACCGTCGTTGGTCAAGAGAAGCACACCCGTTGTATTGCGGTCAAGACGACCAACGGGATAGATGCGCTCTGGGCATACATCCTTCACCAAGTCCATAACAGTCTTGCGCTGCTGAGGGTCATCGCTGGTTGTCACATAATCCTTAGGCTTGTTGAGCAACACATACACCTTTTTCTCCAAAGAAACAGGAGCGTCATGGAACTTCACCTCATCTGTACGAAGTATCTTGGTACCCAACTCCGTCACAACCTCACCATTGACAGTAACTACACCTGCCTGGATAAACTCATCAGCCTCACGGCGTGAGCAAACACCTGCATTGGCAAGGAACTTGTTCAAGCGCAACGGCTCTGTCGGGTCAAAGTTTTCCTCCTTGTACTCAATGCGCTTCTTGAGACTGTACTTTGCGTTTGGATCATAATCAGGAGTGTGCTGACGGAATCCACCCTGAGGACGACCATAGCCACCACGATTGTTGTATCCGCCGCGGTTATTGTTGTAACCACCCTGCTGGGGACGGCCATAACCGCCGCGATTATTGTTGTAACCACCCTGCTGGGGACGGCCGTAGCCGCGGTTATTGTTGTAACCACCATGCTGGGGACGTGGCTGATAGCCACCTTGCTGACGTGGCTGATAGCCACCCTCCTCATCATTATTATTGAAACGTGGACGGTAGCCACCTTGTGGACGAGCCTGATAACCACCACGATTGTTATTGTAGCCACCCTGCTGAGAATGACCATAGCCACCACGGCTGTTGTAGCCACCCTGCTGAGGACGACCATAACCGCCACGTGGCTGATAACCACCACGCTGAACATGTTCACCACCATTAGTACCCTGCAAACCTGCGCCGAAACCTTCTGGTCGGAAACCACCTTCGTTACTGCCCCTATCACTGCTATAGGCACGCTGAGAGTTGATACGTGGACGCTGCGAGCGTCCTGTGCTGCGATAACTTCTCTGATAACCGCCTGCTGGGTTATAACCACCCTCACGGGTGCTCTCATTCTCTGTCGATTGATCCTGAGGTTTGTTCTCGAATTCTGAATCCATTTTCTTAATTCTTTTAATTAAATAGCCTCACGGCTGGGTTAGTAAATATATATTTATGATAATTAAATACCCGTATAATTGCTTGGCGTAATAGCCATCAACTCAGCCTTCACGTTGTCATTGACATCCAATCCCTGGATAAACTCGTGTATGCTCTCCTCCGTCATATGCTTGTTGGTACGAGTCAACGCCTTCAAAGCCTCGTATGGATGTGGGTAGGCCTCACGGCGCAAGATGGTCTGGATAGCCTCAGCCACGACAGCCCAGGTGTTGTCCAAGTCTGCCTGCAATTTCTCCTCATGGAGTATCAGCTTACGCAGCCCCTTCAAAGTGCTCTGGATAGCTATGACACTATGTCCCAAAGGTACACCGATGTTACGCAGTACTGTACTGTCCGTCAAGTCACGCTGCAAACGGCTTATCGGCAACTTCTGTGACAAGAACTGCAGAATGGCATTGGCAATGCCCAAATTACCCTCACTGTTCTCATAATCAATCGGATTCACCTTATGCGGCATGGCACTTGACCCGACCTCACCCGCTTTAATCTTCTGCTTGAAATATTCCATGGAAATATACATCCAAAAGTCGCGGTCCAAGTCAATAATAACCGTATTGATACGACGGATGGCATCAAAGATTGCGCCAAGGTGGTCATAGTTACTGATCTGGGTCGTAAATTGCTCACGCTCCAAACCGAGCTTTTCACTGACGAACTTGTTGCCGAAAGCCTTCCAGTCATATTGTGGATAAGCCACGTGATGAGCATTGTAATTACCCGTGGCACCACCAAATTTAGCCGTCACCTTACAAGCCTTCAAAGAATCAAGCTGTTCTGAAAGACGATAGACAAAGACCATGATTTCCTTGCCCAAGCGAGTAGGAGAAGCGGGTTGTCCATGTGTTTTAGCCAACATGGGCACATCCTTCCACTCATCGGCATAAGTCCGCAACTGCGCTATCAGTTCCTCCACCTGTGGATAGAACACTTGTTCCAAAGCCTCTTTTACAGAAAGTGGTACGCTTGTATTGTTGATGTCCTGCGAAGTAAGACCAAAATGAATGAATTCCTTGTAAGCATCCAAGTTTCCTATCTTGTCAAATTCCTCCTTGATGAAGTACTCCACTGCCTTCACGTCGTGGTTGGTCACTTTCTCAATATCCTTCACGCGCTGTGCCTCTTTTTCATCAAAGTTACGATAGATGTCACGCAAACGCTCAAAAAGAGCATGGTCAAACGAAGCCAACTGCGGCAAAGGCAATTCGCACAAAGTAATGAAATACTCGATTTCAACTCTCACACGATAACGGATGAGCGCATACTCTGAGAAATAATCAGCAAGCGACTCAGTCTTCCCTCTATAACGGCCATCTATGGGTGATATGGCTGTCAACAAATCTAAATTCATAACTAATACGTATTATTATATTCGAATAGGTTGCAAAGGTAACTAATTTATACGAAATGAGAGAACAAATAATGATAAATTAGTTTAAAAACAAAAAAGTCTCACAAAAAAACTTGTGAGACTCTTTGTGGGCGTTGACGGATTCGAACCGCCGACCCTCTGCTTGTAAGGCAGATGCTCTGAACCAGCTGAGCTAAACGCCCGTGCTATTTGGTGAGCAGGAAATGGAGTATTGTTTGTGGGCGTTGACGGATTCGAACCGCCGACCCTCTGCTTGTAAGGCAGATGCTCTAAACCAGCT
>CAVBGK010000041.1:0-69467 GCA_963594995.1 Bacteroidaceae bacterium | reverse complement strand
ACTTGCATGTGTTAAGCCTGTAGCTAGCGTTCATCCTGAGCCAGGATCAAACTCTCCATTGTAAAATATCATTTTTACCCCGCCTTACGGCTTGGTTTGTCTGTGTCTGTTCTTAGGACGAATATCCAGTGTTCAAATCATATAGTTAGACTGAACGTTCATTGAAGTTCGGAAACCTGATTGTCAATTGCTTGACGGTTCGTTTCTTTTACCCAGTCTGACCACTCCATACAATATAATAAGGTGTAGCCAAACCGCTTCTTGTACTACTTGTCTGTTTATGTAAAATCTTTCAAAGAACTCTTTCTTTATTTGCTTAGAGAAACCGCATTTCTCAAAAGCGAGTGCAAAAGTACAATCTATTTCGCAACCCACCAAATTTTTCGGCAAGAAAATTACAAAAACAATACAATTTTAACATTCGTTTATTTTTAAGAGAACGGAAACACACCTCGCACTTTATTATATACATACGCACGTTCACGCACACAGGAATGGGCGCACACACTGGCGCATTCCATTTACATTATTTTTTCTTGTTTTACTTGCGCCAACAAACTTCCAAAAGTTGGTAATGGTTTGGTGAAATCATCCGTCTTATGGAATCCTCATTTGGTATCAGGTGAGAATCGGAGCATAAATCATACGCAAAAGGTTTGGCGTTTAGAACAAAACTTAGTACTTTTGCAAACAATATACAACAATAACTAAGAAGAAGAAGCAAACATGAAAATCATCGTATCACAGGAAATCGAAAGCGTGTGCCCAAATTTTGTCGGGGCTTGCGTAGAGGCAAAGGTAGAGAATTCCCCCTACTGCCAAGAACTTTGGGAAGAAATCAACGCCCTCGGCGAGAAATACAAACAGACGCTTACCACCGAAACATTAAAAGAGATGAGCGGCATTGCAGCCACACGTAAGGTGTATCGGGCTTGCGGCAAAGACCCTTCTCGCTACCGTCCTGCCTCAGAAGCTCTTATCCGCAGAATGCTCCAGGGAAAGTCACTATACCAGATAGACACCCTCGTTGACCTCGTCAATCTGGCAAGCATCGCCTTTGGTTACAGCATCGGCGGTTTTGATGCAGACAAGTTTGTGGGCAACACGCTGACACTAGGTATTGGCAAGGCAAACGAGCCATACGAAGGTATCGGCAGGGGGATGATCAACATCGAGGGATTGCCAGTTTATCGCGATGTCCAAGGCGGCGTTGGTACCCCTACCAGCGACAACGAGAGAACCAAGATGACGATTGACACCTCTCACCTTGTAGTACTCATCAACGGCTACGATGGAAATGAGAAGCAGGTAAGGGAAAACGCAGAGTTCATCCAAGAACTGTTGAAGAAATATTGCAAGAGCGACGAAAGCACTTACTTTATCTACAAATAAACCTGAAAAAGGGACTAGCCACCGCTAGTCCCTGTAACGAGAGAGATATAAGTGTTGACAATGTCAACAACGTAGCAAATCACTTTGCCTTATATCATCCATTTATCTATGATTAAAAATATTCATATCAATCATCCTGTGTCAAACCAGTATAGCGGATACCCGATACTTTATACTTGGAATAACCATACTTTGCCGGATAAGGATCATCATCAAAGCTGACATAGAAGACGATACTGTCGGCAGCTGTTCCGTGGGGAGTCAGGCCAGCCTTAGGCAGCACCTTTCCACCTTCGATGTTCACCTTGCAGTAGCTACCATCTTCGGAGGCAGTAGTGTTGGTAACTTCACCATTAGTAGTGAATGTAAGGCTCTGTACATCGGAAGTAGCTTTTACTTTGAATCCCCAGAAATTACCCTTATCATCTACCCACATCTGGCTAGCCAAATTGGCTGAAGTGTTATAAGTATTTACCAGGAACTTACCCAAACCGTAGAAATCTTCATAAACCGTGTTACCCTGATTATCTACAGCATCTACGCTAACATACCATTCACCGGCCAAAGACTCGGTGGCTGTACCGCCGATTTCGTCCTTCTCGCACGAAACGAACGTCATACTCAAGACAGCGATACACAAATATAATAATTTCTTCATAATTAAATGTCTAATTTATGATTATTTGCTCAAAGCTACATGGAACTTCATCGAACTAACATACTCAGCATCCCAAGTGTAAGAACCTGAAGCTGCATCAAATTTGCCGGAGAAACCGACGAGGCTGTCGCCCCAGCCAGCAACCAAGCTGTTTTTGAGCGTCATAGTGCCATCTTCAGCAAAAGAGACATCGCCCGCCATATTATAGTTGGTGCCATAGCCAGCACGCTGAGAATACCAGCCGCCAAACAAGTCATCGACATGATAAGTCCCATCATCATTATTGGTAATTACGACCTCATAATTGTCACCGAAAGCTTTCTGACCGCTATAGTCGCGATAACTGTTGGCATCTGTATAGAACACACCCTCCTTAGCATCTTTTGGGTCTGTCACAATAACCTTACGAGAAATGGACGCACTGAAACCATCTTCGTTTACAACAGAATAAGTAAGGGTATAAACACCAGACTTTTCCGGATTAACCGAACCACCCACAGTAACACTAGAACTAACATCCTCCCCATTGAGTTCGGCAGCACAACCTGGGTCAACAAAGGCCGAACCCTTGTCAACATGCATCGTGGCATCACCATTGAGACTCAACACTGGGTAATAAGTGATACGTGTGAATCCGGCAGAACTGTCATTGTCGCAACTGCTGAAAGTAACAGCAGAAGTCAACAACAAAAGCATCACATAAAATATATTCTTTTTCATTTCGCTATTCATTTAATTTGAAACACTAGACGATTACTCTCCCCAAAATACAGGCTTTGTATAGTCTGAATTGCTGAATGTAGGAGTGTTGCTGTTACGAGAAGAAGAACACTCTGCATATGGGAAACGCTCCAAAAGTTTGTTGTTCCCCACCTGGCCGAATACCTGAATAGGAGTGTAAAGCGTACCATAATCGTAGAGAGCATCATTGTAAGAAGCATCGTTTACATTGTCATAATAGTTGCCACCTGTCTTGCTTCCAAATGCAGGATAGTCAAGACGACGCACCTCACACCAGGCCTCAAAGGTATCTGTACCAGAAAGTGCAATCCACTTCTGCACACCAATACTCTTCTTGTAGTTTGACATATCGAACGGATATCTTGCGATATGCTCAGCCGCGCCATCTACACCAGCAGAAGCGAAGGATGCCTCAATTGCCTTGTTATAGTGAGCCTCAGCATTGGCAGCGTCACCCGTACGAGCATAATACTCAGCAATAAAGAACTCTGTATCAGCCACAGTAATCAAATCCAAAGGAGAATTGTATGCCATTACAGGACGGCACCACTTATTCAAAGTCTTGGAGTTTGAGAAATTAGTGCCGGAAATACCTCCCATATACTTACCGTCAGAATTCTTCTCGAAGAAAGCTGACAAGCGAGGATCTGTATAGACTATATCACCAGTTGAATTTTTCACCTGCATAGAGCCGATGATGGCAAGGTTTGCACAGACATTGGTCTGTGTACTACCCCAAGAAGATGCAAACTCTTCAGAATAATATGGGTTCATGCTGCCAGCTTCACTACCCCAGCAACTGGTATAAGCCACATCCTCTGTTGGGAAATTGTTCTCTGCTACCAAAGTCTGAACCTTAGGCAAAATGGAAGAATCTACATTGGCCATACGCATAAGAAGTCTCAACTTCAATGCATTGGCAAACTTGATCCAACTACCTGCCGTCTCACCAGGGAAAAGGAAGTTTGTGCATACGGTATTGGAAGCAGATGCCTTTTCCAAAGCATTGTCCAATTCAGCAACAATACCCTCATAGACAGTCTTGCCGTCATCATACTTGGGCGAGATATTGTCTGCATCGAGAGCCTCTGTGTATGGACTCTCGCCATAGCAATCTACCAAAGCCTCCAAAGAGAAGGCACGCAGAGTAGTTGCTGCAAGATAAGTTCCCCAATCCTCTGAAGCCTCAGACTTTTCAAGTATCGTCTTCAGGTTGACCAAAGCCTGCTCATAGAACTGATTATACATCGTACTGCTACGAGTAGCCGACTGCTGGAACTGAGAATAGTCCAGATAGTTGGATGTACCGAAGAGGTGGGCATACACCTGTGAGAAGTATCCGCCCGTAATACGCAGATAGTTGCCGTAAGCATTGGCGATGGACATTTCCACACCAGGCATAATCATAGAAGAGGTGACATTGCTTTCGGTAGGAGATGTCGGATCCTGATTGATGTCCAGATAGCTGTCGCAAGAAGAGAAGCAAAGCCCCAATGCGAGAGCTGACATGAATATATATTTCTTCATATTGATATCCTTATTAATATTTGTTCCTAAAAATTTAGAATGTCACAGAAAGATTGGCGCCGAATGTACGGCAAGATGGGTTGGCATAAAGCTCACCAAACTGAGTTGCCAAGTCACCATATGAGCTTTGGCTCACTGTAGTGGTTTCCGGATCGATGTATCTGTTACCACTAGCTGTCCACGTGAACACATTGTTGCAGAACACTGTGAGAGCCACATTGCTCAAATATGCCTTCTTCACCCATGTACGAGGCAAGTTCCATGTCAAGCTGATATTACGCAGCTTCACGTAAGACCGGTCGAGCAAATAAGCTTCGCCACCATCACCATATCCATAGTTGTTATAGTAATTCTGATAACTACTGTTGGTCAGGTAAAGAGGAGTGGTATTCTCTACATATGTATCACCATCTTTCACCACAGAATTAGGAATGATGAACGGACGGCGCTGGTTGTAGGTTGTCACTGCACCATTACCAGTAAACTGCATCAAGTTCTTGGTACGTGAGAACATATAACCACCCTTGCGGATATCCAATGCTGCACTCAGTGTTACACCCTTATAAGTCAGAGCTGTTGTCACACCACCAGTCCAGTCACTGTTCATATTCTTACCTGTATCTTCTACCGAAGTTCCGAGAACAGGCTGACCATTGGAATCGACAATCAGCTTGCCATCTTCGGTATATTGTGGCAAATAGGTATAGTACTCACCCATTGGGCGTCCCTCTTCCGCATACATATAAACTGCATCGTTACCGGCTGAGAAGCTATAGATAGCTACCTTGCCACCCTCAAGACTTGAAGGCATCTCAAGAACCTTGTTCCAGTTCTTGGAGAAGTTGAAAGACAACTCCCACTTGAAGTCTTTGGTCTGCACAGGCACTGTGGTGAGCAACAATTCTATACCACGGTTACGTACGGAACCAAAGTTGGTTACCTGATAATAGTAACCTGTAGCAGGATCTACTGGCAAAGTAAAGATCTGGTCGTTGGTTGTTCTGTTGTAGAAAGAAGCATCCAAACCAATGCGCCCCATAAAGAACTGCAAGTTGATACCAGCCTCAATCTCAGTAGTCATCTCTGGTTTCAGAGAGTTACTACCCTTTGTGTTACCCAAAAGGAATGAGTTGGCACCATTCATAGGGAACTTGGAAACACCTGTACCATAATATCCCCGAATACTAGCCTGGTCATAGGTAGAACCTGTCAGATAAACATCGGCATCATTACCGGTCTTACCGTATGCCAAACGAGCCTTACCGAATGTAAGCACTTTGTTTTCAGGGATTATCTTGGTGAAAATCCAGCTCAATGTCGCACCTGGATAGAAGAAACTGTTCTTGGCGACAGGCAATGTGGATGACCAATCATTACGGGCAGTCATCTCAAGATATACCATATCGTCCCAACCCAATGTAACATCGCCAAAGAGACCTATAAGACGACGCTTCGACTGTCTTTCTGTCAAAGTTGTCTTGGTAGAGCCATTGCTCAACTGCCAGAAGCCTGTATCGAAAGTCAGGTCATCTGTCTCACCTACCATATAGGTTTCATAACGCTCATTCACGTTGAGACCCACAGTAGCGCTCAAATCGAGCTTGTCGTCAAGAAACTTGTTCTTGTAATTGCCCATGAAGTCGTGATTGAACTCATACATACGGCCATAGCGTGCATAAACATAACCAGACTGGTTCATGTTGCTTGGAGCATAGCCCTTGTTATCGGTAATCAACTTGTCATCAAGAGCTATCTGAGGATAACCTATCTTGCTGTCATAGTCGGTATAGTCGAAACCGAAACGATATGTCAAGGTCAAGTCCTTGATTGGAGTAATGTCTGCCTGCACCTTGCCGTTGATCTGCTTGGCATCGGTATGGTTATAGTTGTTCTCCAAAGCCCAATAAGGGTTGGTAATTCCATAAGGCGTGAAGTAAGCCTCTGGAGTGTTGAAAGCGCTTGAAAGGTCTTTCTTGTCGAGCAAGGAGACATCACGAGGCAACTCATAGAGACCGTCGATTACGGAAGTACCCTGATATGTACCCACAGCATCAGTATAACTGCGTGCGAAATTGACCGAAGAAGACAACTTCAACCAATCTGTGGCCTGGTAAGAATTACGAAAAGCCAGAGTATTACGGTTGTACGTATCCTTATCGCCTGGCATGATACCATCATCACCCGTGTAAGAATAAGACAAATAATAAGTCATCTTATTATCGTTGGAAGCACCGCTCAAAGAGACATTATGGTTCTGAGACCATCCCGTAGAGAAGAAATCCCTCACATTATTCTTCAAAGCACTGTAAGGGTGAATCAACTGCTGGTGATTCCATTCTGGACCGAAAACCTGTTGTGAACCATCTAAAGCAGGACCCCAAGAACCATTTTCTATATAGGTCTGCCGACCATTCCAACCCTGGCCAAAGCTGTTCTGCATTTCCGGCAAAGTAGCTACCATGCGTGCCTGGACACTACCACTATAGTTGATAGTAAAGTTGCGTCCCTGTCCCTTGGAACCGTTCTTGGTAGTAATCAAGATAACACCATTGGCTGCGCGGCTACCATAAAGAGCTGTAGCAGCAGCACCCTTCAGTACGGTCATGCTGGCAATATCCTCTGGAGAGATATTAGAGATACCGCCTGTAGAGATGTTCTTACCCTGGCCAGAAACCATATTATTCTGCAAAGGCACGCCATCAACCACATAAAGAGGTTGGTTACTGCCATTGATAGAACCATAACCGCGAATCACGACATTGCTCACAGAACCTGGGTCAGAACTGGTGGCATTCACCTGAACACCGGCCACCTTACCGGAAAGAGCGTCAGCCACATTAGTGGTACGTGCACCTACAATCTCGTCATTCTTGATTGTTGTGGCAGCATAACCAAGGGTTTTCTCACTACGAGTGATACCCATGGCTGTAACCACAACCTCATCCAAATTTCTGGCATCAGAAGTCAAGATGACCTTCATCTTGGCAGAAGCTTTCACTGTCTTTGTCTGCATACCTAGGTAACTAATTTCCAAAACAGCATCCTTGCTTGCGTTTGGAAGAGTAAAATTACCATCGACATCAGTCGCTGTACCGGTCTTTGTTCCTACTATTCTAACGGATGCACCTATCACCGGTTCACCGTCTTCCTGAGAAACAACTTTACCTGTAACGGTAGTTTGGGCGAAAGCCATACTCGTACTAAGAGCCAGCCCCCCCATAAACATGGTCCATCTTTTCACCATAATTTCTCTCTCTTAAATAATTAAACAACTTACAAATATCGGGTGCAAAGATACACTTTTCTTGTTATATTAACAAACTTTTTCTAAACAAAATGACAACGATACGGCATTTTTACTATCTTTATGTATATTTTTCGCATATTTTACCTACTTTCCGATTTATTCCCTCTCACTTTACATAATAATGAGCGCATAGAGAGCACCTCATCAATGGCACTCACATACACATAGCAAACGAATGTAAAGAAATATCGCAAGAATGAAAATCACCGTCCCGACGCAGGAAAAAATACATCGGGAGGAAAAAATTTCTACATCGGGAGAGAAAAAGTTTTACGTCCCGATGTAGAAATGAAAGTGGGGTATGAGAGGGCGAAATACTCCCCCTTGACAAAAGACCCGTCTGTCAAATTTATTCAATCACGCCGAAATGGCGCAGCGCATTCCTGACGCCATCATCATCCACGGAAGTCGTTACATAATCGGCTACCGCCTTTACGTTCTCACCGGCATTGCCCATCGCAATGCCAATGCCTGCCTCCTGTATAATCGTCAGGTCATTGCCTCCATCACCAAAAGCCATCGTCTCGGCGACATCCAAGTCCAAGTATGCAGCCATGGCATGAAGCCCCTTTCCCTTGTCGGCATCACGAGCTGTAATGTCCGTAAAAGCAGGATGCCATCGTCCAGAAGTACAATTCTCCAAGGTCTGCATCAACTCTACCTCTTGGTCCGCACTACAAAAGGAAGTCAACTGCAAAATCTCTTCTCCTGCCAAGTCGGCCACATCCGTATGAAAATCAAGCGAATCGACACCGAGTCCCTTAACAAAGATTTCCTCCAAAATGGGTGTCAAGTGATGTATGGCAAGGTTCTTCTCCCCTACCACGATGACGGGATAGCCACCCTGGTCGGAAGCCGCAATAACCTTGTCCACATCGGAAGAAGAAATAGGATGCAGACTTATCGTATGGTCTCCCACAAAGCACCGGGCACCATTGGTCGTGATATAGCCGTCTATCAAATGCTCGATCTGCCCCAGGTTGGTGATAAGCATAATCGGCCGCCCCGTCGATATATATACCTTCACCCCATTGCGCTTGGCTTGCTCCAAGGCTTCTATCGTGCTCTGCGGAATGCAATGCGTCTGGAAGCTCACCAATGTACCATCGATGTCGAAAAACAACGCCTTAATTTTCTTATTTTCCATCATAACCTTTGCTTTTTGCGTGCAAAATTACTGCAAAACGAGTAAAATACAAAATTATCCACGATTTTCTTTGGCGTTATCAGCCAAAAAACATATCTTTGCAGCACCTATGACAAGAAAAAAACAATATATGCAAGTATAGACAACCATATTTATTTATCAATAACACAAATAGACATGAAAACAATCAAATTCTATGCGTTGCTAGCCATCACGATTCTGATGTGCTCATGCGAAAAATTCACTTCCGAGAATGGAAAGGCCAGCGAAGAGAAAACAAACGTAGTTCTCAACTTGTCGAAAGGAGAACTTGTGAAAACGGTTTGCAAGAAAGCCACCTTTAGCTTTTTCAAGGTTGGCGAGAAGATAGGGACCATCAGCCAGACCACCGACGACTCCGACTTCGGAGCCATCCACCTCAATCTGTCACCAGGCACTTACCGTATCGTTGCCATCGGTCACAACGGAACGGGCAACTGCACCATCACCACTCCCGAGAAGATTACCTTCACCAACAACAAAGTGACAGACACCTTTTATCACTATGGCACAATTGAGGTCAAGGATGGCGAAAAGACCTCAGAGTCTATCACCTTGAAACGAGCCGTCGCCATGTTCCGTCTGAACATCAAAGACGAGATACCCGCCACCGCCAAGCGCATCCAATTCTATTACACAGGAGGAAGCAGCACCTTCAACGCCGTATCGGGCTACGGATGCGTCAACAGCAAGCAGACCGAGACCTTGGACATCACACCGGGGCAACAGATATACGAGGTCTATACTTTCCCTCATGAAGACGGGAAAAAACTGCAGATGACCATTAGCATACTCAACGAAAGTGGATTTACCATCGCCTCCAACACTTTCACGGATGTCATCGTCAAAAAGAACTACATCACCAAGTACAGCGGCAAGTTGTTTGCCGACAATCCGACAGGTGGCACCGGCGACATTGAAATAGAATTTGAATTCGACCCAGAATGGGCAGGAGAAGACGAATACCAATTCTGAAAAAGGATGTGCCGCCTTCGCACGAATGTTCCATTTTTCCACAATTATAGATATTTTACGATTCTTAAAGAATAGATAATATTCAAAGTCTTTGGTATTTAAGAAATTATCCATAATTTTGCACAAAAATTATATATCACTATAAGTTTTGTGCAATGAATAAGATTGTAACCATTTGCTTGTTGCTGGGCGCATTACTCCCTGCCGAGGCTCAAACCACATTGAGCCTCGACAGTTGTAGAGCCATGGCTCTGCGCAACAACAAGCAAATCAATGCTTCCAGACTCAAGAAGGATGTCGCTTACAACCTGAGGAAGTCGGCACGCACCAAATACCTTCCCAAAGTAGATGCCTTAGGAGGATATGAATGGTTCAGCCGAGAGATATCCCTTCTCAACAGTAATCAAAAAAGTACTTTTAGCCATATCGGAACAAACTTGGGTTCCAGCATCTCCGGCAACCTCACCAACTTGATGGGTGACCTCGTGGGTCAAGGTCTCATCTCGCAGGAGATGGCACAGCAAATCGGACAGTCCCTGGGCGAGAAACTCCCGGCACTGGAGGGGAAAGCCAACTCTCTGGGGCAAGGGCTTGTCGATGCCTTCCGCACAGATACACGAAACATCTGGGCAGGAAGCGTCATGCTCCGCCAACCCATCTACATGGGCGGTGTCATCATCGCAGCCAACAAGATGGCTGACATCGGCGAGAAAATCGCTGCGAACGACCTTGATATGCAGACACAAGGTACGCTCTACAGTATCGACCGCGCCTACTGGACAGTGGTGTCGCTCCGCCAAAAGCAAAAACTTGCCACCAGCTACCGCGACCTGGTCAAGAAACTGGATGAGGACGTACACAAGATGATCAAAGAAGGTGTAGCCACCAAGGCTGATGGTCTGAAAGTAGATGTCAAAGTCAACGAAGCCGACATGCAAATCATGCAGGTGGAGGACGGCCTGTCACTTTCCAAGATGCTTCTTTGCCAACTCTGCGGCATACCGATGAGCCAAGAAATACAGTTGGCCGACGAGAACAAGGAAACTGTGGCTTTGGACGGATTGTCAGCAGACGTACAGGCTCAACGTGCTGCCGCATCCGACTCTGCCAAGAGCACCCGTCCTGAGTTGAAAATGCTCCAGAATACAGTTGACCTCACCAAGCAGAGCGTGAAGCTAGTACGTGCCGCCTATCTCCCACACGTGGCCCTCACAGGCGGATACATGATTTCCAACCCCAATGTATTCAATGGCTTCCAGAAAAATTTCACAGGAGTATGGAACGTCGGGGTCCTGGTCCAGGTACCCATCTGGAACTGGTTTGACGGAACCTACAAGGTACGTGCCGCCAAGGCTTCCGCCAACATCGCCCAGATGAATCTCGAAGACACCAGTGAGAAGATTCATCTACAAATCACCCAAAGCCAGTTCAAGGTGAAAGAAGCGCAGAAGAAACTGGGCATGGCACAGAAAAACATCAAGAGCGCAGAAGAGAACCTCCGTTGCGCCAATATCGGTTTCAAGGAAGGTGTGATGGAAGTTACTGATGTCATGGCTGCACAGACAGCCTGGCAACAGGCACAAAGTCAGAAGATTGATGCGGAGATTGATGTCAAGCTCACCCTCGTGGCACTGAACAAAGCCCTGGGAATCCTGCAATAAACGAGAAATTAGAAGTTAGAAATGAGGGCACAAGCCTAATTACACATTAATTATAATATACATTATTAATTATATACGTCATGTCAAAGAAGTCACAACATAACAATATACTATTGGCAGTGCTTGGTTTCACAGCCGTAGTCATCATCGTGGGTGTCATCGGTTTCCTTACCCTGGAACGTGATGACGAGACGATACAAGGCGAGGTGGAGGTTTCGGAATACCGCGTCTCCAGCAAACTTCCAGGTCGTGTAGTGGAACTGCGTGTCAAGGAGGGAGACTACGTACACGTTGGCGACACGCTCGCCATCCTTGAAGTTCCAGAGGTGAAGTCCCAGGAGAAAGTGCTCCAGGCAACCAACGAGGCGACGGAAGCCTTGCAAGACCTGACCGACGCCGGCGCACGCAAGGAACAGGTACAGGGAGCATACCAACTTTACCAACAGGCTCAGGCTGCGGCCGAGATTGCCCAGAAGACCTATACCCGTATGCAGAACCTCTACAACGAGGGGGTCATCAGCGGTCAGAAGCGTGACGAGGCTTTTGCCGCCTACAAGGCAACAGAAGCACAGGTAGCGGCGGCAAAGAGCCAATATGAAATGGCCAAGAACGGAAGTCGTGAACAAGAAAAACGTGTCGCCGCCAGCAACACCAAGGCATCCAAAAGTGCCATCGACGTGGTCAAGGATCTCCTGAGGGAGACCGTACAGGTAGCCCAGGTAGAAGGCGAAGTCAGTGCTGTCTATCCTAAAGTGGGCGAACTGGTCGGCTTGGGTTCCCCCATCATCAGCATCTCCATCATGAGCGACATGTGGGGTACATTCAATGTACGTGAAGACCATCTCTCCGGCTTGAACAAGGGGGCAGAGTTTACGGCATTCGTGCCTGCCTTCAACAAGGAAATCAAGATGAAAGTCTATTACCTGAAGGACGAAGGCTCGTTCGCCACTTGGAAGGCAACCAAGGACAACGGCGACTACGACCGCAAGACCTTCGAGGTAAAGGCACGCCCTGTCACCAAGCTGGAAGGTTTGCGTCCAGGCATGTCTCTCATTGTCAAGAAATGAAAAGTGAAGTACGAAGAGTGAAGAATCCTCTTGTCTTAGTTATCAGAAAGTTTTAGCTCATGTTGAAACAAATCTATCGTATAGCCGTGCGCGAGTGTGGTATCATCCGCCAGAACCCCATCTATCTGTTCTGCATGGTGATATTCCCGGTCGTGGTCATTCTTTTCTTTACCAGTCTGATGAAGGAAGGCGTGCCAACAGATATGCCTGTCGGCATCGTTGACCAAGACAACTCGGCGACCTCACGTGCATTGGTCCGTAAGCTCGATGCCTTCCAGACCACTCATGTGGTGGGGCATTATGAGAATATGAATGCGGCTCGGAAGGCTATCCAAAGAAATGAGATTTATGCCTTTCTCTTGATTCCGAAAGGCACGGAAGCAGGACTGATGACCTCCAGCCAGCCCAAGGTTTCGTTCTACTACAGCAGTGTGTCACTGGCTGCCGGTTCCTTGCTGATGAGAGACCTGAAGACGATTTCTACCTTAGGTTCTGCGGCTGTTGGCATGCAGAAGTTGTCTGCCCTAGGCAAGACTTCCAGGGAAATAACCACTTTCCTGCAGCCGATAGCCATCGACCTCCACATGATTGGCAACCCATACGCCAACTACAACTATTACCTGTCGAGCGTGATGGTCCCTGGCCTCATCATGGTGTTCATCTTCTTGATTACACCTTACTCCATTGGAACCGAAATGAAGTTTGGCAGGGCCAGGGAATGGATGAAGTTGGCAGGCAACAATCCGCATATCGCCATCGCCGGCAAGATATTGCCCCACACGATTACCTTCCTCACCATCTTCTACGCCTTCGAGTTTTACATCTATTATGTCTTGAAGTTTCCACACCCAGGAGGAGCCTTGCCCATCTTGCTGCTGGGGTTGCTGAGCGTGCTTGGCTGCCAATGCTTTGGCATCTTCGCCTTCGGGCTGATGCCATCGCTCCGTATGTCGATGAGCATCTGCTCGCTGTGGGCAGTGGTGAGTTTCTCCATCTGTGGCGCAACCTTCCCTATCTTCGCAATGGACACACCCATCGAGGCCATAGGCCAGTTGTTCCCACTCCGCCATTACTACATGATTTACCAAATGAACATCTTCAATGGTTTCCCGATGGGCGAAGCCGTCTTGCACTGGGGTGCTCTCGTCTTGTTCTGCGCCCTCCCGATACTCACCATCTGGAATATCAGGAAAGCTATGCTGGTTTATAAATATATCCCATAAGGGGAGTGAAGAATTCAAATGACTTTTTATGAGACAAAGCAGTTTACTATATAAGATTATCAGAGGATTGCAGGACATGTGGTTTATCTGGGCCCACGAGATGCGCAACGTGTTCCGTGACGAGGGTGTCCTCATGTTTTGCATCTTGGTGCCGCTGGGCTATCCCCTGCTCTATTCGTGGATTTACAACAACGAGGCGGTGCGTGAGGTACCTACAGCCATCGTTGACCTCTCGCACAGTCATGCCTCACGGGAGTTCATCCGCCATTACGACGCTGCCCCAGAGACTGCCGCCACCTACTACTGCACCAGCCTGGGAGAAGCCAAAAAGCTGGTGGAAAAACAAGCCGTGCATGGCATCCTATACTTTCCGCAAGACTTTGACATCAGCCTGAACCGTGGCGAGCAAGCGCATGTCAGCGTCTATACCGACATGAGCTTGATGCTTACCTACAAGGCAATCTACCAGACGGCACAAGCCGTGGCTAGCGACATCAATGCCGGCATCCAAATCAAACAATCGGGAGGATTTACCAATCGGGATGATGAAATCACGACCAAACCGCTCGACTTCGACGAGGTTCCGATATTCAACACAACGGGCGGTTACGGCAATGCCATCTTGCCGGGTGTGCTGATGCTTATTTTGCAGCAAACACTCTTGTTGGGAGTGGGTATGGCGGCAGGTACTTCAAGAGAAAGAAACCGCAACAAGGAGTTGGTGCCCGTGAGCGAGCACTACGCCGGCATCTTCCGCATCGTGTTGGGCAAATCGCTCTGCTACTTTATGATTTACGCTGTGATGGGAATGTACCTGGCATTGGTGATACCCAAGTTGTTTGGCTTTGTGTCGATGGTGACATGGACAACCATCCTCGGTTTCCTCCTGCCCTTCATCCTGGCGTGCATCTTCTTTGCACTCACGGTGTCGTGCATGGTAAGATACCGAGAGAACGTGATGCTCCTTATTGTTTTCAGCTCCGTTCCATTGCTGTTTTTGACAGGCATCTCATGGCCTCAGTCCAGCATCTCACACTTCTGGGAGTGTGTCTCTTGGATATTCCCGAGCACCTTTGGCGTACGCGGTTTCCTGCGCATCAGCAGCATGGGAGCCTCCCTTGCCGACATCGAACCGGAGTTTAAGGCTCTCTGGATTCAAGTAGGAGTCTATTTCCTCACCGCTTGCTTGGTGTATAGGCACCAAATCAGGATGGCTAGGAGAAATGCCGGACTGGTGGCGGAAGCTGGTGAAGAAGAGACCTTACAAGCATAAATCACGATGGGCAATGTCAGTGTTTGGACGTGCCTACGATTTGGGTCGGAGCCTTCTCTGCATTTCGGCGGTTCACCACCGTCACCACGCTCTGGGCCAAGCTCAAGAACGCCTGTCCTGTAATGGAATCGACCTTGGTGGCGGCAGGTTCTCCGTCGTCACCAGCCTCACAGATGCTCTGCACAATAGGAATCTGAGCCAGCAACGGTACGTTCATCTCCTGCGCCAAGTTCTTGCAGCCCTCCTTGCCAAAGATGTAATACTTGTTTTCCGGCAATTCGGCAGGGGTAAAGTAAGCCATGTTCTCTATCAATCCCAAGATTGGCACATTCACCTTCTCATTCTGATACATGTCGATGCCCTTGCGTGCGTCTGCAAGAGCCACCTGTTGAGGAGTGCTCACGATGACCGCTCCCGTGATGGCCAGGGTCTGCAACAGACTGAGGTGGATATCGCTCGTGCCCGGTGGAGTATCAAGGATGAAATAGTCCAACTCCCCCCAGTCGGCATCGGCAATCAACTGTTTGAGTGCCGAGCAAGCCATGCCGCCACGCCATAAGGTGGCCGTGGTAGGACTCACAAAGAAACCGATGCTCAATAACTTCACGCCATACTTCTCCACCGGTTCGATGAGGTCACGCCCATCCTTGTTGACTGCGTATGGTCGGACATCCTCCACACCAAACATCTTGGGCATGGAAGGACCGAAGATGTCGGTATCGAGCAAGCCTACCTTATACCCCAGCTTAGCCAAGGCTATCGCCAAGTTGGCGGAGACCGTACTCTTGCCAACACCACCCTTGCCCGAGCTGACAGCGATGATGTTCTTCACCTGTGGCAACATCTTGCCCACTTCCGGACGGGGAGCCGACTTAAACTCAGTGACTACTTCCACTTCCACCTCCTTGGAAACGTGATAGTGTATAGCAGCCTCAGCCGCCTTGACCGTACTTTTCAAGAAAGGGTCGGTATCACGTGGGAAGAGCAACACCACCTTCACCTTCATCCCATTGATGGAAGGCGTGTCGGCGAGCATCTCGCTCTCTATCAGGTTTTTCTTCGTGCCTGGATATACTACTGTAGCCAGAGCATCTTCTATTAACTTAGGATATAATGTCATACGTATTTGTTTTTAGTGCAAAAGTACGGATAATTTCAAGAATAACCAAAATAAAGACTAAAATATTTCAAATAACGGCGAGAAATGTGTAACTTTGCACATCAGACATTCAATCCTACTATACAATGATAAATTTCAAGAAAATCATATTATCGGCATCCCTCCTCACATGGGGCTGCATGTCCCTTGTGGCATCCAGCAAGAAAACCGTGCAGGCGGCTGCTCCTACAACCATCTATTGGAACGACAGCAACGGCAAGGTTTCCTACAACACTAATGCAATCCTTTCACCAGTCGTCAAAATAGCCATCGGCATGTTTTCCGATGACATGAAGTCCGTCTTGGGCTATCCTGCCCAACAAAAGGCAAGCGCCACCATCCTGATATACCAACTCGACCAGCTCACCAACAAGGAGTTTTCGGCACTGGAGAAACTCAACACACCCATACACCAGTTTATCGCACAGCAAGACAGCTATTGGATAGGCACCCGAAAAGGGAAATTGATCGTCGTGGGAAGTGACGCAAGAGGCACAGCATACGGCATCCTGGAACTTTCACGCTTGGCAGGAGTCTCGCCTTGGAAAGAATATGCCAAGATGCAGCCACAACAGCGCAAGTTTCTTTCCACTCCATCGGGCTATGAGGACTTACAGATACCAAGCATCAGCTATCGGGGTCTCTTGCTCAACACCTCCGAGTGGATGGACCGCAAAAACTACAGCAGCCTCTGCCGTCTGATGCTACGACTGAAAGCCAATGCGCTCTGGCAAGGGGACAACAAACACGAGGTTGCATACAACAAGCAGGTGACTGACAGTTTCAACATCGTCATCGGAGAGTCGGGGAAGGTGGTGGAGACGGTCGGAAAGAAACATAAGAAGCACAAGAAAACCATTGATGAACTCAAGACGATTGGGGCGGACGGACAACTGTCATTCGCCACCATTCCGCCTACCCTCATCCTGGGCGAGCTAACCTCTTCGCTTTCCGCCAACCGTCCCAAGGGTAAGGGGCACAAACCACACAGCAGCCACAACAATGGAAGTACCAGAGCTTGGATGGCAAATGTACAGAATCCACTGACATCAACCTACAAGTTGTCGCTCTTCATGGACTTGGCATGGAACAAACACGCCGTCACCGCCAAGCAGATCCCCGCACATTTGAAAAGCTTCCTCAACCTTCAGTTTGGCGAAGGGCTCAGTAAGAAATTGCAGCCAATCATCGAGGAATACTACCGGCTCACCAACATCCGACCGACCGAGTACATGGCAATGCCATACGGTGACTGGGAATTCCATTCCGGCGAGTTTGGCAACGAACTGGAACGATACCTCTACGACTACGACAAGCTGAAAGCCCAGGTGGCAGAAATCGATCAAAGGTTGTCTTCCTATCAGCAGGACGCTTTCGTGCAAACGATCAAGATACCTATCTACACCGCCGCTCTCACCGCCGAGAAGGAACTGGAAGCACAAGAAGCCCGGCACATCGCCCGTCCGGGACTGTTTGACAAAGATGCCGAAGCCAAGGCAGCCGCAGCTTTGAGCCTTACAGCCTACCAGAAGTTGAAGAGCATCGCCCCTACAACACAGCCCCCAGCTCTACCTGGCACTCTGACACAAACGGAAATCAAGAACTGCCTGCAAGAAGCCTTCGACAGAAACGAAGACCTAAAGCCGCTCTCCTACGCCATGACCAAGGACGTGATAGCCAAGAATGCCAGCCAATGGACATCGAGCATTGAGAGTGACAAACAAGATTCCGATGCCGAAGCCATCACCCCTCTCCCCTACCTTGGGCATAGCATGAAGGCAGTATGGCTACCACATGAAGCAAGTTTGAAATACGTGGTCTATACGGACATGGAAGGCGATGCCAGATTTACCCTCGCTGCCATTCCCGATTATTTCAACGAAAAGGGGGATATGCAGGTAAGCGTCAGCATCGACCAGAAAGAACCGGTTGTCATCTCGCTCAAGGATGCCTACAACCACAGCGAATGGAAGTTGGATGTTTGGCGCGGACAGACACGGAAGAGTTTCTACACTACCCTTTCACGGGGCAACCACACCATCGAGATCAAGGCACTCAACGAACCTGTCATCCTCGACCAGTGGATTCTCGACTTCGACGTAGATAGAGAATACTACATGATTCCAGTGAAGTAGCAGGAAGCACACAAAAAATAAGAAAAAAAATGCCAAAAGCCAGCCACACTCGCTGCACTTTTGGCATTTTTCATATTTCCATCTAAATACCCGTTTCCTTCGGAGTCCGCTTGTCACGGCGATAGCTACGATAGTCGTCAAGAGGTATTTCCTTATTGGGCTCAACCAGATTGCCGTCATGAGGCAACTCAAACTTCATGTACTTGATGTTCAAGCCACGCTCTATCCACATACTCTCATAATAAGTCTGGATAGAAAGAATCTTGCGGGTCACCTCATCGATGCCCTCATGATGATAAAGGTCTTCGGTACGGAAGAGCACAGGCAAATTATTTTCCTCCACCATATAAGTAGTATATGTGAAGAGGAAGTTGGAGTCCGTCTTCAGATGGATGACCCCACCATCCACAAGGAAGTGGCGATAGCGGTTCATGAAATAAGTAGAGGTAAGACGCTTGCGAGGATTCTTCATCTGGGGGTCGGAGAAGGTAAGCCAAATCTCCTGTACTTCGTCAGCGGCGAAGAAACGGTCGATAATCTCGATGTTGGTCCGAAGGAACGCCACGTTCCTCTGTCCTTCCTCAATCGCCTTCTTGGCACCCGTCCACATACGCGCCCCCTTGATATCCACACCGATGAAATTCATCTCGGGATAGAGTTTAGCCAGTTCCACAGTATATTCCCCCTTACCACATCCCAGTTCCAGGACGATGGGGTTGTCATTGTGGAAATAGTTCTCACGCCACTTGCCCTTCATGTCGAAAGGCACGTCATCCACCACACTATAAGGATATTGGAAGACATTCTCGAATGCCTCCATATCGGCAAACTTCGCTAATTTTCCCTTGCCCATTTACTCAATCACGACTGTTGTCCAACCATGCTTGTCCTCAACAGTACCATACTGGATGCCACGAAGGGTCTCGTAGAGGTGCTTTGACACAGGACCTGGCTCTGGACCGAAGTCGTAACGCTTGCCTGTCTCCAAGTCATCGATGTAACTGATAGGAGAAATCACGGCAGCTGTACCGCAGGCTCCAGCCTCCTCAAAGGTCTCCAGTTCTTCCTCAGGAATCTGGCGACGCTCCACGGTCATACCGAGGTCTTCAGCCAACTGCATGAGGCTTTTGTTGGTGATGGAAGGGAGGATGGACGAACTCTTAGGAGTAACGTATGTATTGTTTTTGATGCCGAAGAAATTGGCTGCACCACATTCGTCCATGTATTTCTTCTCCTTGGCATCGAGGTAGAACTCGCAAGCATATCCCTTCTCATGGGCGATAGAGTTGGCCTTGAGAGAAGCTGCATAGTTGCCACCCACCTTATAGATACCTGTTCCCAAAGGAGCTGACCGGTCGTATTCACGGATGATGACGTATGGGTTGCTGGAGAAACCGCCCTTGAAGTATGGACCCACTGGAGTCACGAATATCAAGAAGCAATACTCAGTGGCGGGATGCACACCCACCTGCGCACTCGTACCAATGAGCAAAGGACGAATATAGAGCGTGGCTCCGCTCTCATAAGTAGGAATCCACTCCTGGTTGAGACGCACCACCTTCTTCACCATTTCCTCGAACAATTCCGTGGGCACCTCTGGCATCAGGATGCCACGGCAAGTACTCTGCAAACGAGCTGCGTTCTCGTCCATACGGAACACGCGCACCTTGCCGTCCGGGCAGCGATAGGCCTTCAAGCCCTCGAATGCTTCCTGACCATAGTGCAGACAGGTGGCAGCCATGTGCAATTTGAGATACTCATCGGAGCAAACTTCAATCTCACCCCATTTTCCGTCGCGATAGTAGCAGCGAACATTGTAGTCAGTCTGGCGATAGCCAAATGACAAATTAGACCAATCCAAGTCTTTCATAACATCTTATTTTTTAATGTTCTACTAATATTTAGCTGCAAAATTACAAAATATTCCGTTAATCTGCAACTTTTCCAGCTATTATTTGGCAGAAACGTTATTTTTATCACTCAAAAGCTACGGGATTCTTCACTCTTCACTCAAAAGCTTCTTGATATCTCCATCGGTCTTGGTGAGTTTGTCTTTGCAGACCTTCACCAATTCCTTGGCACGCTTCAACTGTTCGGAGAGTTGGTCGATGTCAAGTTCATCATTCTCCATCTTTGTCACGATGTCCTCCAACTGGGCCACCGCTTCCTCGTATTTCATTGCATTCTTTGCCATATTACATCTATGTTTTATGTTTAGTTATTGTACCGTAGAGCGAACCGTTCCTTTGGAAAATCTCGTTTCGATGGTGTCACCAGAGTTCAATGAGGTGGCATTCCTCACGCTCTTTCCATCCTTCAAGGTAATACTGTACCCTCGTTTCAATAGTAACTCTGGGTCTTGCGACTTCATGCGTTGCTCCAACATCTGCAGGCGATGACTTTCCGTCAGTATTTTCCGATCCAGCATCGGTTGGATGTTCTGTGAGAGAATCTCTATTTTGCGACGGGCATTCGCCAATTTCAACTGCACGCTAGCCGTCAAATTGTTCATCAGCCGGTCTAGCCGAGCACCCTGCTTGGTCTTGACCAATGAGAAGAGCGTCGGGATGTTCTCCGAAAGCCGTTCCAAGCGCATTCGCTCCAACTGCAAACGACGCTGCACATAGTTGATGATTGCCTCCTGCGCATCCTCCACCCTGACATAGACGCTCGTCAGGTGGTCTATCAGAAAAGCTGCCGCTGCCGTCGGAGTTTTCACCCGTTGGAAGGAAATCATGTCGAGCACACTCTCATCCCGGTCATGTCCGATGCCTGTGATAATCGGCAAGGGAAAATTGGCGACATTTTCAGCCAATGCCAAGGTGTCGAAGCCGGACAAATCGCTCGTAGCACCACCCCCACGGATAATCACGACACAATCCCAGTTATCCCACTGGGCATTGATTTGGTCGAGTGCAGCTATCACACTCTGTTCCACTCCCTCGCCCTGCATCGTCGCAGCAAAGAGACGAGTACAAAACTGAAGACCGTAGGGATTGTCGGCTAGTTGGTTGCAGAAGTCGCCATAGCCCGCCGCAGAAGCACTGGAGATGACGGCGATACGCTGACAGAACATCGGGAGGGCCAACTCCTTCTGCAGATCGAAGACCCCTTCTTCTTTCAGATTCTGGATGATTTCCATCCGCTTGCGCACCATGTCGCCTAAGGTGTAGTTGGGGTCGATGTCATCGACTATCCATGAGAAGCCATAGTTCTCATGAAACTGGGCATGCACTTTCAGGAGCACTTTCATCCCAGCGTGGATGTGTTGCCCAGTCACTCGCTCGAAGTAAGGTTTTATGGCGAGCCACCGATTGCGCCAGCAAGAGGCATGCGCCTTGGCCACAGGCGTGTTCGTTCCTTCCTCCTTTTGAATCAGTTCCATATAGCAATGCCCACCGTAAGCCTCACGAGCCTCGGAAAGTTCCGCCTCCACCCAATAGCTGTCGGGCAGTGACATCGAGATGATGTCACGCACCAGCGAATTCAGTTCATATAGAGACAAATGCTTCATCATGCTTACATCTTTTAAGTCTTTTTTCTTTACATTCACTTGATAGCCTTACCCGTCTGGTAAGCTTTCCAAAAGTCTGGCACACCATAGCCGAACACATTGTCGGGGTGCTGTTGGTTGTTGCCTGCCAACCTGACGAGCTTGATGATTTGCTTGGCGGTCTTGTGGGGGAGAGCCTGCCAAAGACAAGCCACCATACCTGCCACCAAGGGCGAGGAGAACGAGGTGCCGTTGTCATTGATTATGCTCCCCCGTCCTGTTATCACCGACGTAGGACTGCCATACGCCATCACGTCAGGCTTGATTCTTCCGTCAGCGGTAGGTCCCACGGCACTGAAAGCCGCATTCACGCCCTGCTCGTTGATGCTCCCCACGGTCAGGATATCCTTGGCATCGGCAGGAAAGTTGATTTTCTTCCAAGTTCCCATTCCGTCATTGCCCGCCGAGTTGACGCAGACGATACCCTTGTCGGCACACATCGAGGCGGTATGGGATACAAGCGTGCTCTCCCCATCCTGCTCATAATAGTGATGGTCGGTCGTGGCATCGTCGAAGCCATGATAGCCCAATGAGGAGTTGATGACATCCACCCCCGCACTGTCGGCATATTCAGCCGCCTCGGCCCAGTAATCTTCCTCTGCCAGGCTTTCCGTTCGTTCGTCTTCGCAGCGCACCAGAAGATACTCCGCCTCAGGAGCCACTCCCACATAATGATTGGGAGTGTTTGCCGCCATGATGGAAAGCACCATCGTTCCGTGCTCCATCTCCTGGAAGATATTGTCAGACTTAGGCACCACAAAGTCTTTCAAGCCCGCCAACTTGATGTCGTGCAAGGCGGGTATCTTATCCACGTTCATAAAACCACCATCAAAGACGGCTATCATCATACCTTTCCCCCGGAATCCCTTATCGTGCAAGGGGATACCTCCCAGCGACATCACCTGCTGTTCGGAAGAGCCATAGGTGGAGGATGAGGCAGACTCCCAGCTACTCAATTCCTTGCGGAAACTGGAACGCTTGCGCTCCGTGATGGAGTCGGGGGCCGCAAACACTTTCAGCTTCTTACTGATGAAAGACAGACCGTCGAGACGACGCAGTTCCTTTTCCTTGTGAATCCGGACGAGCAAGGTGTTGTTCCATTTACTCTTGCCCACGATTTCTATGCCTGCCGCCCTTACGGAGTCCTCATATGCAGGAGCTATGGGCAGGTCGGTCACGTCCAGGGAAAGCCCTTGGCGCTTACGGCGTGCGATGGACCGGGCTGAAAGATACTGTTCGGGGCGGTCAAGGTTATATGGGGTATGCTGCAAATCCTTGTCTTTCAAGTACAGCCGATACATCAAGCACTTGCCTCCGGGAAAGGAGACCATGTCGGTCTCGGTGATGCGTGGCAGACGCATCATTTGCTCAAGGTCGCTGACACTTTCGTCGTGAGCTGCCGACGGGAGCGTTGCCAACAGGATGGCAAACAGCAATAAATATCTTCTCATTTGTCAAGGTCTTAAGTTATGGGACCGATTGCTAATCACTGTGATTGTTTCAGATTGCTACCGTTGTCGAATTTCTGATTTGCAAAATTACTGTTTTCGCATGAGAACGCCAAAAGAAACGGCAAGTTTTTGCACACTTCGCAAGTTTTTGCCTACTTATATAATAAGGTATGGAATATTTTTTGTACTTTTGCAGTCAAGAAGTAAAACAGTAAATGGAAAATAAACAAGCAACACTAGAATTAGGCACCAAGCCGGTGGGCAAGCTGCTGACACAATATGCCTTGCCTGCCATGATTGCGATGACCGCATCCTCGCTCTACAACATCGTGGACCGCGTGTTCATCGGACAGGGGGTGGGAGCCATGGCTATTTCCGGACTCGCCATCACCTTTCCTTTCATGAACCTCACAGCCGCCTTCGGAGCGGGCATCGGCATCGGCGCATCGACTGCCATCAGCGTGAAATTGGGACAGAAAGACTATAAGACCGCCCAACACATCCTGGGCAACACGTTTTCCCTGAACCTACTCGTGGGTATCGGACTGAGCATCATCTGCCTGCTCTTCCTCGACCCCATCCTACGGTTCTTCGGAGCCAGCGACCAAACATTGCCATACGCCCATGAATATATGGTCATCATCTTGCTGGGCAACGTGTTCAGCCACATGTATTTTGGCATGAACGCCCTGCTCCGGGCAGCCAGCAAGCCCAAGCAAGCCATGTTTGCCACCATCTTTACGGTAATCATGAACATCGTGCTCGACGCTCTTTTCATCATCGGTTTCGGATGGGGCATCCGTGGCGCAGCCATCGCCACCATCCTCTCGCAGGTAATCGCCCTCTGCTGGCAACTCAAGTTGTTCAGCAACCCGAACGAGCTGCTTCACTTCAAGCGGGGCATCTATAAACTGAACAAGAAACTCGTGGAGCACATCATCGCCATCGGCGTTTCACCTTTCCTGATGAACGTGTGCGCCTGTATCATCGTCATCTTCATGAACAATCAGTTCGTGCGCTTCGGCGGCGACCTCTCCGTGGGTGCCTACGGCATCGCCAACGGCATCGCCATGGTATTTGTCATGTTGGTCATTGGCATCAACCAGGGTATGCAACCTATAGCCGGCTACAACTACGGCGCCCAGAAATACGACCGACTAATGAGGGTGCTCAACCTAAGCATTGTCGCCGCCACAGCACTGATGGTAGTTGGTTGGTTGATAGCCATGTTCCTGCCTTACTATTGCGCCAGGATGTTCACCACCGACAAAATCTTGCTGGAAATGTCAATCAAAGCCATCAGGACCGTGATGTTCTTCTTCCCATTCATCGGGTTCCAGATGGTTGTCACCAACTTCTTCCAGTGCATCGGCAAGGTGAAGGTCAGCATCTTTCTCTCCTTGTCACGACAGATGCTCATTCTACTTCCTTTGCTAGGTTTGCTGCCTGTCTGGTGGGGCATCGACGGCGTGTGGTACAGTATGCCTCTGTCCGACTTTGCCGCTTCGGTCATCGCCGCCATCATCATGGTATGGTACATGAAAAAATTGAAGAAACAACATAAGGAAAATGAAGGACGAAGAGTGAAGGGTGAAGAATCTCTCGCTTAATTACACTTTAATACATTATACATTATAAATCGTACCTCATGAAAAAGATCATCATAAACGTGGGACGCCAAATAGGCAGTGGCGGCCATATCATCGCCGAGAAACTGGCCGAGGACTTCGGTTGCAAGTGCTATGACCGTGAGCTCCTCAACCTGGCGGCAAAGGAAAGTGGATTTTCCACCAAGTTCTTCGAACAGAACGACGAGCAGAAGGGGTTCTTTAAGACACTCTTCCATACTCACCTGCCGTTCTTGAGCGACAACAACTTTTATCACAACGACTTCTCGCAGGAAGGTCTGTACAAGTTTCAGAGCGATGCCATCAAGAGGGCTGCCGACGAGGGCAACTGCGTGTTCGTAGGCCGCACTGCAGACTATATACTGCGCGAATATGCAAACGTGGTGAATGTCTTCATCACCGCCAATATGGAAGACCGTATCAAGGCGGTAAGCGAGCGCAAGGACATCTCACCCGAAGCTGCCCACAAGTTCATCACCAGCCACGAGAGCGAGCGTGCCTCCTATTACAACTACTACACGGGCAAGCAATGGGGGCACAGCGAGAGCTATGACCTCTGCATCAACAGCAGCCTACTGGGACTGGAAGAGACCGAGAAGTTTATCGCTGAGTTTATCAGAAAGAAATTAAATAATGTTTAATCGAAATGAAGAAGATTATGCTTTTGGGCTCAGGCGAACTGGGCAAGGAGTTTTCCATCGCCGCCAAGCGTGCCGGACAGTATGTCATCGCTTGCGACAAGTATGACAACGCACCTGCCATGCAGGTGGCGGACGAGCGTGAGGTGTTCTCCATGCTCGACGGTGAAGCCCTGACGGCTATGGTGGAGAAGCATCACCCAGACATCATCGTACCAGAGATTGAGGCGATTCGCACCGAGCGTCTCTTCGACTTTGAGAAGGAAGGCATCCAGATTGTGCCGTCTGCTCGTGCAGTCAACTATACGATGAACCGCCGTGCCATCCGTGACCTCGCCGCCAAGGAGCTAGGTCTTCGCACCGCCAAGTATTTCTACGCCAAGACCTTCGAAGAGTTCAAGACCGCCGCCGACGAGATTGGATTTCCGTGCGTGGTGAAGCCGCTGATGAGTTCCAGCGGCCATGGACAAAGTTATGTACACAACGATGACGAGTTGGTGGAGGCATACAAGGAGGCAATGGAGGAAGGCCGTGGCGACGTGAAGGAAGTCATCATCGAGGAATTCATTGACTTCGACTCAGAGTTTACTCTCCTCACCGTAACCCAGAAGGATGGTCCTACCCTCTTCTGCCCACCCATCGGACACATACAAAAAGGCGGCGACTACCGTGAGAGTTGGCAACCGTTCCAGTTGCCCGAGGATGCCTTGAAGCAGGCTCAGCATATCGCAGCCGAAGTAACCAAGGCTTTGACCGGTGCCGGTCTTTGGGGGGTAGAGTTCTTCCTCAGCAAACAAGGCGAGGTTATCTTCTCCGAATTGAGCCCCCGTCCGCACGATACGGGCATGGTAACACTGGGCCATACCACCAACCTCAGCGAGTTTGAACTTCACTTCCGTGCCGTGATGGGACTGCCCATCGCCGGCATCCACCTGGAGCACATCGGTTGCTCTGCTGTCGTCCTCTCTCCGCAGGAAAGTACCGAACCATTAAACTACAATCTCGTAGAGGCCCTGAAGGAAGACCGTACCCGCATCCGCATCTTCGGCAAGCCAGAGGCACATGTGGGAAGGCGTATGGGCGTGGTGCTCTGCTATGGCGAAGTGGGCGAAGACCTGAACGCCCTCCGCGACAAAGCCAAACGTCTCGCCAAGACCATATTGGGCACAGACCCATATATGAAGAAATAACGCTCTGAAAAGGCAAAAGCATCCATGAAAGAAATCGGGAAAATCATAGATTTAAGCAAACAGCAAACTGACAGCGGATTCTGCACTACCGTAGAATCCGCTGTCGGCGTGCCGTTCCATATCAAGCGCACCTACTGGACATACGACATTCCGGCAGGGGCTGCCCGTGGCGGTCATGCCCATAAGGAATGCTTAGAGGTTATCATTGCAGCTGCAGGGGCGTTTACCGTAACCCTCGATGACGGCAAGACCAAACAATCCTACCATCTCAACCAGCCTTACCAAGGACTGCTTGTCAACACTGGAATCTGGCGAACCTTAGAGGACTTCGCTTCAGGTTCGGTTTGCTTTGTCTTGGCATCGGAGCTATATGATGCGGAAGACTACATCTATGAATACGAGGATTTCATGAAATATACAAAGGAAAGAAATGGCATTTGACATCAGGAGATACAACGGAGAAAACGACAAGGAGGAATGGGACCAGTTTGTCAAGGACAGCAAACAGGGCACATTCCTGCTCGAGCGTTCGTACATGGACTATCATAGCGACCGTTTCCACGACCACTCATTGATGATTTACAAGAACGAAAAGCTATATGCCATCCTTCCCGGCAACGAATCAGAGCAAACCTTCTATTCCCACCAAGGCTTAACCTACGGTGGATTCATCACCAACAGCAAGGCCACGGCAGAAGACGTCTGCAACGTGTTCATACAAATCAATGCCTACCTGAAAACAAACGGTTTCAGAAAAGTCATCTACAAGGCGATACCTTGGATTTACCAACAAATACCTGCCGAAGAAGACCTCTACGCCCTCTTCAAGGAATGTCGTGCCCAGTTGAAGGTACGCAACATCGCCTCCGTCATCGACATGAGCCATCCACCGAGATGGAATCGAGACCGCCACTATGGTGCCAACAAAGCCCACACAGACGGCATCATCACAGAACGGAGCGAAGATTTTGCTTCTTTCTGGAAAATCTTGGAAGATAATCTCATGGCAACTTATCAGGCCAAGCCTGTTCACACTTTAGAGGAAATCCAATTGCTCAAATCTCGTTTTCCTGATAATATCCAGCTCTATGCCGCCTATAAAGAGAAAGAAATGCTGGGCGGCACATTATTATATATAACTCCTCAGGTAGTCCATGCCCAGTACATTTCCGCAACTCCCGAAGGCAAACACAGTCATGCCATCGATGCCGTCTTCAGAAAGATACTGCAAGAAGATTACAAAGGCTACATCTACTTCGACTTCGGCACTTCCAACGAAGACGGAGGAAAAATGCTCAACACATCGCTCATCTACCAAAAGGAGGGCTTCGGCGGAAGAGGAGTGATTTATGACACCTACGAATGGGAGTTATAACGACAATGCGTGCCGACGGAACATTCTTCCATCGACACGCATTGTTGTTTGATGTTCTAAGCCCCTTACTCATCCAGCAGCACGACCGTCACACCCTTCGCCGCCTGTGCTCCCATGACAAGAGCCTGCTCGATATCGGCGGTCTTGCTGGGGCCGCTGATGAACGTACCGAAGTTGTAGAGTGGGTGCATTGCAATGCGCTCGTATGCCTGGTGCATATTGCTGACTATGTTCTTCTTGTCAAGGAATATCACGAGATACTCGGAGATAAAGAGCATCGCCTTCTCCTTCATTGTCTGCGGAATCCAGATGCAACCGTTCTCCGCCACACCGACGGGTCCACGGACTATACCTACATCCACACCATTGAGCTCGTCCGCATCCGCCACCATGTCGGGATTACGAAGTTCCACCTTCTCAGGATTACACTCGCCGCAAGCGTTCGCCTTCAGCATCTCCTCCTTGATCTCCGGCATATTGCTCGCAAAGACTTCGGCATCAGGATAAGCCAAACGCACCAAGTCATTCAGGTTACTGCCGTCAGGTGCGTCTTCGATGACACGAGCACCGACCTGCCGGGTCATTTCGACAAACTGTAGCAGCGGATCCTCGTATTGGATGCCCTGAACCTCCGTGTCGGGCATATCGTATTGAACGCGCGTATTCTTACGCAACTTATCCAGTAATTCTTCTTTCTTCATTTTACCTTCCCTTCCTTCCATAATTGATGAAATGATTTCTTGGCAAACTTAGGCATGGCGTGTCCGATGCCCCATGCGTTCAAACGGCCAAAGTGGGTGAAACACTCGGGGATATAATTGGCGACAGGAGCAAACTTCAGTGCCGTCGCATAGAGTTCCGGACGATCGAAGAGATACTTCATGCCGCCAGACATCGCCTTCTTGACAGGGTCTGCCTTGCCCATCTTTTCCAAACTCTGGCGCCACACATAGATTTGCGAACCAGGGCCTACCTTGCTGGGACACACATTATCGCAAGACAAGCACAAAGTACATGCCGACACGTTGTCAGAATATTTCTGAGGATTCTTCAGCATACCTAAGTTCACACCTATGGGACCCGGTATAAAATAGGTGTAGCTATAACCTCCCGAACGGCGATACACTGGGCAGGTGTTCATGCAGGCTCCGCAGCGCATACACTTCAAGGTTTGCCAATGCTGCTCATCGGCGAGCATATCACTTCTGCCATTATCGACCAACACCACGTGCATCTCCGCGCCCGGACGAGCCTGGCGGAAATGGGAAGTAAAGGTGGTAGTAGGCTGTCCCGTGCCGCACCGGCAAAGCAGGCGTTGGAAGACGGCGAGCGACTGATAATCGGGAACGAGTTTTTCGATGCCCATGGCTACGATATGCAACTTGGGCATAGAGGTGCTCATGTCGGCATTGCCCTCGTTGGTACACACCACGCAGTCGCCAGTGGCAGCCACACCGAAGTTGCAGCCAGTCATACCAGCTCCTGCTTCCATGAACTGGTTGCGCAGATGATAGCGTGCGCAGCGGGTCAAGTAAGTAGGGTCGTAGTTGCCAGTCTCCTTCGAGATACCCTTCTCCTCAAACATTCTTCCTACCTCCTCACGTTTCAGGTGGATGGCGGGCATCACAATGTGGCTAGGTTTCTGGTGTAGGAGTTGGATGATGCGCTCTCCCAAGTCGGTCTCCACCACGTCGATACCATGCTGCTCCAAGTAAGGGTTCATCTCGCACTCCTCGGTGAGCATCGACTTCGACTTCACCATTTTCTTCACACCATGGTCGTTGAGAATGCCAAGCACCGTCTCGTTGAACTCCTGTGCATCCTTCGCCCAGTGAACCTTCACCCCGCGGCTCTCCAGGTTTTTGGAAAACATATCGAGGTAGTCGGCAAGGTGTGTGATGATGTGCATCTTGATTTGTGAGGCATGCTCACGAAGTTCTTCCCATTCGGGAAGTTGATATGCCATTGCGCCTCTCTTTTGGCGCACAGCCCAGAAGGTATTGTCGTGCCACGTGGTCTTCTCTGCGTTCTTGGTGAAGACGGCGGCTCTCTTGGAATGTTCTGTACTCATAGTCCTGCTGCTAGTATTTGAACGACATGAATGAATTGGATGGGCAGTTTCTCCTTCTTGGCGATGCCTGCCATGTGCAGCAGGCAAGAGGAGTCGGGGCCTGTCACATATTCTGCTCCCGTGGCGATATGACGCTTAATCTTGTCCTCGCCCATACGGGTGGAGACTGCCGGTTCCTCGATGGAGAACATTCCACCGAAACCGCAGCACTCGTCCTTGCGCTCTGGTTCGTGGATTTCTATGCCTTCCACCATCTGGAGAAGGTCGATAATCTTGTTAAAAGGCTTGATATTCCTCTCTGATGGAGATGACAACCCCAACTCGCGCACGCCATGGCAACTGTTGTGTACACTCACCGCATGAGGGAACTTGCCTGGCACGTGATCCACCCGCATCACATCGTGCAGAAACTCCACGATGTCCATAATCTTATGGGAGGAGACACACTCATGCTTGCCTTGTAGTATCTTGGGGTAATACACTCTCACGTATGCGGCACAGGAGGCTGAGGGCGCCACGATGTAATCATAATCCTTAAATATCTCGTCGAAGGTCTCTATCACCTTCTCCGACTTGTCCTGGAATCCAGCGTTCGCCATCGGCTGGCCGCAACAAGTCTGTCGCTCGGGATAGCCGACATCCAGTCCGTAATGCTTAAGCAACTTGTATGTGGCGACACCCACCTCTGGATAGAGGGCATCTACATAGCAAGGAACGAATAAACCGACTTTCATTGTTGTTGTAAATCTTGTTTGCTATTGTTTTACTTGTTTACACGTCTCTAAACGTCTCTGCAAAAGTAACAAAATATTCGCAAACAAAAAAAGGTACAAACAGAAAAATATGCGAATTGAACTTGTTTAACACTTCCAACACCACCTATGTCTTCATGCGTGCATACAAAAAGTTTTTTGAAAATATCTGTCATCTATCATCAAAATATAGTTTTCTTATTGATAATGTGCAAGTTAATGTGGTGATAGATTATTTTAATTCGACCTTATCTATCACCTTTTCGCCATCATCTATCACCTTTTTGCCTTCATTTATCCTACACTACTGTCCATTCATTTTTATGTAAATACGGTGTGGGCAACTCAATATGGTGACTTCCCCCATTATTTGTCATTTCAAGTAAACGACGCATTATCCATCTGATAACAGGTACCGCCCATGAATTTCCTGTTGCTTGATACCTATTCGTCAAACGCGGATTTGCTATTGCCGTATAATTATCAGGGAATCCCATAAGTCTTTCACATTCTATGGGAGTTAATCTTCTTAATCGTCCATTTTGAGATACAAACAACGAGCCATTGAATGCTGCAGCATTGCCATTCCACTTTGTTTTGACTTTCTATTTTAATGGGCTCACTTGTTCCTTGGTCAAACCTGTGAAATGTTTCGGCGATTATTTTCAATACTCCCCTTAAAACTTCATCCCCCTAAAAACTTTTGGGGGTGACTGGTGACGGTAAGCTCTTGCTGTATCTTCCATGTATTCTGTATGTCTGTATAACAGACTGTCAATTCTATTCCACAAAAATCTTATTGTGCTATATCTTACAAGTATTTGGATGACAGCAAAATATCTACAAAATACATAAGCGGCTCTGCGTTTACCATCTATCACCCTTTTACCCAATGCGACCGAGACTTCCATGAACAAGTCGGTTATCTTTCATAGATGAGGAGGTAGTAATGAGTTTCACCCAGTGAAACCGTGAATTTCATGCCGTGGAACTCACAGTTTCTTGGCGTGGAACTTTAAGGCGGATGTAGCATGCTAAATTAGTAGTCAGCCTCATTGACTTTGGGCGGGTGCCTTCATGGGCGACAGACCTCAATGGGGACGATTTTCCACCTATTTATGTTGGTATTTCATTATTTTGTTGTACCTTTGCAAACTGAAACAGAAAAAAATAAGCATGATAGTTTGTATAGCTGAGAAACCAAGCGTAGCCAAGGACATAGCCAGAATCATCGGTGCAAACTCAGCCCGCGACGGTTATATGGAAGGAAACGGTTACCAAGTGACATGGACTTTCGGACACCTCTGTGAGCTGAAGGAGCCAGACGACTACACTCCAATGTGGAAACGTTGGAGTCTGGCGGCATTGCCCATGATTCCCCAGCGTTTCGGCATCAAACTCATCAACGACGAGGGCATCAAGAAGCAGTTTGCCACCATCGAGCGGCTGATGCAGGCCGCCGACAGCATCATCAACTGCGGTGACGCCGGACAGGAGGGAGAACTGATACAGAGATGGGTGATGCAGAAAGCACAGGCCAAATGCCCCGTAAAGAGGTTGTGGATATCATCGATGACCGACGAGGCCATCAAGCAAGGCTTCCAAGAACTGAAAGACCAAAGCGAGTACCAACCCCTCTACATGGCGGGGCTCTCACGCGCCATCGGCGACTGGATACTCGGCATGAACGCCACACGACTATATACCCTAAAATATGGTCAGAACCGACAGGTGCTGAGCATCGGTCGCGTGCAGACCCCCACCCTCGCCCTCATCGTGAACCGGCAGAAGGAGATAGACAACTTCGAGCCGGAGCCTTACTGGGTGCTCGCCACCATCTACCGCAACACCCAGTTTACGGCGACATCGGGCAAGTTTACCAGCAAGGAGGAAGGCGAGAAGGCCTTCTCCACCATCGCCGGCAAGCCCTTCACCGTGACCAGCGTCACCAAGAAGAAAGGAACGGAAGCTCCCCCACACCTCTACGACCTGACCTCGCTACAAGTGGACTGCAACAAGAAGTACAGCTACTCCGCCGACATGACCCTGAAGCTCATCCAAAGCCTGTACGAGAAGAAGTTGACAACCTACCCCCGTGTAGATACCCAATTCCTGACAGACGACATCTATCCGAAATGTCCACAGATACTGAACGGCGTGAGCCAAGCCAAGATAGCCAGCCAACAGAAATATCTGCCCTTGATACAACAACTCGCCGCCACGGGGAAGAAACTACCCAAGAGCAAGAAAGTGTTCGACAACAGCAAGGTGACCGACCACCACGCCATCATACCGACGGGCGTTCCACCGACAGGGCTTACCGACATGGAGGCAAACGTGTATGACTTGATAGCCAAGCGGTTTATCTGCGTATTCTACCCCGACTGTAAGTTCTCTACCACCACAGTCATGGGCGAGGTGGTCAACGGGGATGGTGACAAACCTGAGAAAATCGAGTTCAAGGTGAGCGGCAAGGAGATACTTGAACCCGGCTGGCGTGACGTGTATGCCAAAGACACCAAGAGTTCACAGGACGATGACGACAACAGCCTCGAAGGCGGAAATGGTACGTCCAAGAAAGAAAACGTGGAGGAAAGGACACTCCCCCCGTTTGTCAAGGGCGAAAGCGGAGACCATACCCCTACCCTCACCGAAAAATGGACCACACCGCCCAAATACTATACCGAGGCCACCTTGCTCCGCGCCATGGAGACCGCAGGAAAGTTTGTGGAAGACGAGGAACTACGTGCCGCCCTCAAAGAGAACGGAATCGGTCGCCCGTCATCGCGTGCCGGCATCATCGAGACCCTGTTCAAGCGGCATTACATCCGCCGCCAGCGCAAGAACCTACTGGCTACCCCCACGGGCATCGAGCTTATCGACACCATCCACGAGGAACTATTGAAGAGCTGCGAGCTGACGGGCATCTGGGAGAAGAAACTCCGTGACATCGAGCACAAGACCTATGCCCCCACTGACTTCATCAACGGTCTGAAGGAACAAATCAACCAAATAGTAAGGGACGTGCTCTCCGACAACAGCGCCCGCCATGTGACCATCACAACGGAGGAAGACCTCAAGAAAAAGCCGGAGACCAAGAAAAAGACTGCCTCGAAAAAGACTGCCAAGCCAGCGAACGGAGCAACCGCATCCCCAGCGACACCGACAGGTCACCAAGCAGATGACGGCATCGTGGGAAAGACCTGTCCTCTATGCGGTCAGGGAACCATCATCAAGGGAAAGGTCGCATACGGTTGCAGCAACTGGAAGGCGGGCTGCCAATACCGACAACCTTTCGCCCAGATGTGACAAATGCGATTGTTCCAATTATAATATAACAGCCAAATTTGCGTTATTATATTATCATTGGAGTTTTTACATTCAAATACAAAATGAGACGATTCAAGGTTTTCCTATATATAATCATGGGTAGCCTCCTCCTGACAGGTTGCGGCATCGACAAGAACCTCAAGAAGGGCGAGAAGTTCCTCGCCCTGGGCGAGTACTTCGACGCTGCCGACCAATTCAAGCAGGCCTACACCAAGACCTCCACCAAGGAACGAGACAAGCGAGGCCAGCGTGCCTTGAAGATGGCATATTGCTATGAGAAAATCAACGCCACCCCGAAAGCCATCGCCTCCTACCGGAATGCCATCAGATACAACCAAGCGTCGCTTCAAGACCGCCTGGCATACGCCCGGATGCTCCTGAAGAATGGCGACTACAAGCAAGCAGCCACCGAATTCAAGGCGGTACTGGACTCACTCCCCAACGAGGAGATGACGAAAAAAGGATACGACATCCTCGCCAAGAACGGATTGAAGTCGGCACAAATGGCCCCCGAGTGGAAAAAGAAGGGAAGCCGATACACCGTGAAGCGCATGGACGTGTTCAACTCAAGGAGAGACGACTACTCCCCGATGCTCTTTGGCGACGACTACGACCAACTCTATTTCACATCCACCAGAAACGAGGCGCAAGGCGACGAGCTGAGCGGAATCACGGGCACGAAGAACGGCGACATCTTCCTGTCGGAAAAGGATGACAAAGGGAAATGGAGCAAGCCCGAGTCCATCAGCACAGGACTCAACACCGACTACGATGAGGGAGCTTGCTGCTTTACCCCCGATGGAAGGGATATGTACCTCACCCAGTGCGTCACCGACCCTTCCTCCCCACGCTATGCCCAGATTATGACCTCTCCCCGTTCGGACGCTGCCTGGGGAAAGCCCACGGCACTGGAAATCACCAAAGATACTCTAAGCAGTTACGCACACCCTGCCATCTCACCCGACGGAGAATGGCTCTACTTCACGTCTGATATGCCGGGCGGAATGGGAGGTCTGG
Source organism: Bacteroidaceae bacterium (assembly GCA_963594995.1). Taxonomy (GTDB): domain Bacteria; phylum Bacteroidota; class Bacteroidia; order Bacteroidales; family Bacteroidaceae; genus Prevotella. The sequence continues at coordinate 34,158 of CAVBGK010000041.1, read as the reverse complement.
ACATCTGGAGAGTGAGAATTACCTCTTCCGGCCTGGGAGGCGTGGAAAACCTAGGCGAACCCATCAACACGCCGGGAGACGAATCTTTCCCGACATTCCGACCGAACGGAGACCTTTACTTCAGCAGCAACGGACACGTAGGCATGGGCGGACTGGACATCTACATCGCCAAGGTGGATCCCAAGACCAAGAAATACAAGGTATATCACCCCGGCTATCCCCTCAACTCGGAAGGAGACGACTTCGGAATGACTTTCGAGGGACCGCTCAACAAGGGTTTCTTCTCCTCCAACAGAAAGGACGGAAGGGGATACGACCACATCTACTCATTTGAGAACCCGGAAATTGTCACCACCGTCAAGGGCTGGGTATATGAGATGGGAGGCTACGAACTGCCGGCGGCACTAGTGACGGTGGTCGGTAATGATGGCACCTACAAGAAACTATCGGTCAAAGGAGACGGGTCGTTCAGCATGGTCATCAACCCACAGGTAGATTACCTCCTGATGGCATCCTGCAAAGGTTTCCTCAACCACAAGGAAGAAATCCGTGTCGATTCCGCATCAGAAAGCAAGGAATATACCTTGCAATTTCCATTGGCTTCCATCACCGCCCCCGTACTGATAGACAACATCTTCTATGATTTCGACAAGGCTACCTTGACGGATAGCAGCACGTATGCCTTAGACGAACTTGTAAAACTTCTGGAAGAGAACCCGAACGTCACCATCGAACTGAGCGCACACTGCGACTACAAGGGCAGCACAGAATACAACAAGCGACTCTCACAAAGGAGAGCAGAATCGGTGGTCAACTACCTGATACAACGAGGAATAGCCAAAGACAGACTGACGCCCATGGGCTACGGCAAGGAACAACCAAAGGTGATTCGCAAGAAAGTGACAGAGAGATACCCATGGCTCAAGGAAGGCGACAAGTTGACGGAAGAGTTCATCCTAAAACAATCAAAAGATCACCAAGAGATATGCAACCAACTGAACCGTCGCACCGAGTTTATCGTTCTCCGCACCACCTACGGAATGTTCGATGAGAATGGTAACCTGAAGAACCCTCCCAAGCCCAAGAAGCAGGAGGAGCCAAAGGGAGATGAAGACATTTTCATCCTTGAATAGCAGGAAACTAGCCCAATCGGACATCCTGCCATTCGTTGTAGCCCCATACACAGACAAGGGTAAACATACCTGCCAGCGCCATCAGCAAACTGTGCGATTGCCCCAAGGCTTCCTCCAAGCGACAGACACCCCTTGACAACTGGAGCATCATATTAATCTTGGACGTAAACAAGAAATCTTGCAAGCTGCCCCAAACAGGGTCGGAGAAAAGGAAGACTATGCCAATGACAACGCACGCCGCCTGCCACCAACGAGCCAATCGCTGGTGGGCCATATCGGGTATCTGACTCATCACCCTATCAGAAAAACCATCGTCTGGAATATCTTCCTTGAAATCGGCAAAGAAATTTTGGATCAGTTGCTCGTCCTCGAGACCAACCGACATACTGTCAGCCGAATCCAACATACCGAGAAGATTATCAACATTCCGTTTCATTTTTCCATTATCTGTCATAGCCATTTTGTTTTAAGTAACTTGCAAGTTTATTCTTTCCACGTGAGAGATGCGACTTAACGGTACCGGAAGCAAGTCCGGTAATCTCTCCTATCTTATCTATCGGCATGCCATCCATCAGCTGCAGTGTGATACATATCCTCTCATTTTCACTCAAAATTCCGAGGGCATTCATCAAATCCATCTTGAGCCCTCCATTGGTCACGGCTGCGTTCTTTCCCGCCACAGAAGGCGAATCTATGTCAACCGTCACCCTATGGCTTCGATTGTAATCATACCACACATTGTAGGCGATGCGATAGAGCCAAGTGGAAAAACCCGCCAGTCCATGAAAGGTAGAAAGACGAGTGTAAGCCTTGACGAAGGTATCTTGCGCCAGATCATCACTCAACTGGGCATCTCCCAACGTCTGACGAAGAAAGAAGCTACGTATCGGTGACTGATACTTCACAACCAGACGGTCAAAAGCCTTCCGGTTATGAAATACAGTCACCTGCGTAACGAGAGAGATATCGTCCAATTTTTCCACCCTGCTATATATAAATCTATTAACTAATCGTGCGAAACAAGAAGCAACTCCTAGTTTTCAGCTTTTCTCTCATTCCACCATTTCTTAAGGCTTGGAAGCAAACCTATCACCACCTGTCCCATGCCATAGAAGAATATCAAGGCACCGATGCCTGCCAGGAAATTAGCATCCCAGACCAAGAACATGATACCCAAGCCTGCTCCGAAGAAGGCATTACGTATTCCACGTTTCTGCAGATACTCATTGCTCTGCTTGTCTATCGGACGTACACCCTCCGGAACGTTGACACCCTTCTCTATGGCCAATTCCGCCAACTTGACGTGATCGCAATGGCGACGATAGAGATAGCGCACGATGATGAAGACAATTATCAAAGGCGCAAAGAAAAACAAAAGACCAACCAACACGCACAAGATGATAACGAACACCAATGTTCCTCTGCCGAAGCCAGAACCGAAAAAGTCTAATGGGTCATCATAATTGGCCAAACTGTGCTTGGAATGATAAGACGGAGTGCTGTCCGCATCATCCGCATCCACAGTCGCAGTATCGACACTCGCCGTGTCAGAATAAGCTTCGATGCCTTCGTCAAGTCCTTCCTGAGCATCCGCTTGTTGTTCCTCCTTAGGTGCAGAGGCTTTATCATCCACCTGTTGTGCAGCAGGAGTATAGCGATGCTTGGGGGCGGAGGATGCCCAATTCTCTGTAGCGACACCCATACCCAACAGGAGTGCCAAAGTCAATATTGCTTTCTTCATATCTATCTTTGTTTTTTGTTCATTTAAGATGTTATTTAAATTATTTTCTACGGTTTAGACGCTTCTTCTGCCTTTTTAGTTGCAAAGAAACAAAATATTTTTTAATTTTGCACAGGATTTGAGCCAAAAACGCCTTACACCTTATTATATATAATAGGCACGATTGCTCATCCAATGAAACATGATAAATCAAACAGAAATGGAATTACCAAAAGAGTTTACCACATACACGAAAGAGCTGATGGGTGACGAACGATATGCCAAGTTTCTCGCCGGAATGGAGCAGGAGCCTCCGACCAGCATTCGTCTTAACCCCTTCAAATGCCCACAGAACGTTCATGTCACAGAAGAAGTGGAAGAACAGAAAGTACCTTGGTGTCCTTCCACAGGAAGATTCTTGAGCACCAGAAGGAATTTTACCTTCGACCCCCTATTGCATGCCGGCTTGTATTATGTGCAGGAAGCCGCGTCTATGTTGGTAGATAGGGTCGTGCGCCAGTATATCCATAAGCCCATCAAGATGCTCGACCTTTGCGCTGCACCCGGCGGGAAATCCACAGCGTTGAGATCAGCCTTGCCACAAGGAAGTTTACTGTTCAGCAACGAGCCTATGCGCACCCGTTCGCAAATCCTTGCGGAGAACTTGCAGAAGTTCGGTCATCCCGACGTGATCGTCACCAACAGTTATCCCCATGACTACAAGAAAACGAAGTTGCAGTTTGATGCCATCCTAACGGACGTACCCTGTTCCGGCGAAGGTATGTTCAGAAAGGACGAGGGATCCATTAAGGAATGGAGCACACAGAATGTAACCAATTGCTGGAAACTACAAAGAGAGATAGTCAGCGACATCTGGGATTGCCTGAAGCCCGGCGGCATCCTCATCTACTCCACCTGTACCTTCAATGCACATGAAGACGAAGAAAACGTTGACTGGATCATGGAGAACCTTGGGGCAGAGTTGCTTTCGATTTCCACAGAACCATCATGGAACATCACGGGTAGCCTTGTGAACAGCGAACCGATGTATCACTTCATACCGGGAATTAGCAGAGGGGAGGGACTGTTCCTTGCCGTCTTGCGAAAAGAGGGCAAGGTGGAAGAGGAAAGAGAAAAGAAAGGAAAGGACAAAAAGAACAAAAAAGAGAAAGGCAGCAAGGCAAGGAACAGCTTAGCCATACCCAACAACTGGCTAAACAACGATAGGGAGTGGTGCTATCAACACACAGAGAACGGCATCTACGCCATCGACGCACAATGGAAATCCATTCTCGACGAAGCCACCAAAAGCCTACAAGTGATACACGCCGGCATCAAAGTGGCCAACATGAAAGGCAAGGACTTGATACCCGACCAATCCCTAGCCTTGTCCACGGAGATCAACAAGGAGAGATTCCAACAAATAGAACTCTCATACGAAGATGCCATCAACTATCTTCGCAAGGAAGCCGTCATCCTCCCACCCCACATCACTAAAGGTTATGTATTAGCAACCTACAGGAACATTCCGATAGGCTGGATGAAGAACATAGGAAACAGAGCCAACAACCTGTATCCACAAGAATGGAAAATCAAGAGCAGTCACATACCGGAAGGCAACAACAATATCATAGAATGGTAATCAACCTCATTGCATGTATAGACAAGAACGGTGGAATCGGATACCGAAACCACCTCCTCTTCCATATCAAGAAAGACATGGAAAGATTTCGCCTGCTGACTATGGGGCATACCATCATCATGGGCAGAAAGACATACGACTCTCTGCCCAATGGTGCCTTACCCAACAGACACAACATTGTCATCACCCACCAAGACGTGAAGCTAGACGGATGTGAAATTTGCCACACAGTAGAAGAAGCCTTGCAAACGTGTAGGGACAAAGAGGAAGTTTTCATCATCGGCGGTGCCAGCGTTTATGAGCAAACCATCCAAAAGGCGCACAGACTGTACCTCACTATCGTGGACAAAACCACCCAAAAGGTGGACTCCATGTTTCCGGCCTTTAACAAAGAAGAGTGGAGAACCAGTTGGGAAGAAGAATATACCGAGGTTACTACTGATGGTAGTGAGGTTTTCAGATTTACTTTTGTAATTTTAGAAAATAAGATTTTACAGGCAAAAGCGCATATTAGGCTAAAAAATGTCCAAAATAGTCATAAAAACTATCTAAATACGCAAAACTAGAAAATATTACACCCACAAAAAACAATTATTACCCCTATGAAATGGACTTTTCAAGTATCTTTGCAACATAATTAGAGAAAAGGCGTTGGGAAACGCCAGGAATCATCTTTTACTTATACAATATATATATATTATTAGAACATATGAAAAAAAGCCAAGCTGATCAGCTTGGCTTTTTTCGTTCCTAATGTATGGTCAAGTTTTCAGCCGTCAATTGACAACCACATCATCATCATCGTCATCCGCATCATCCTCCATATCAGCCAAAGGCAGCTGGCGATTGATTGCCGCATTGAAGGAAATGATTGTCTCACTACGAGACAAGCCCAACGGTTGCAACTTATCATGGATAATCTGAAGAAGATGATGATTGTTGGAGGCGTAAATCTTGATAAACATGTCAAAGCCACCAGTCGTATAGTGACATTCCACCACCTCCGGAATCTTCTTCAACTCGGAAACAACCTTGTCAAAGCTGGCAGGATCTTTCAAATACAACCCCATATAAGCACAGGTCTCATAGCCTATTTTCTCAGGATCGATAATAAACTGAGACCCCTTAATGATGCCTAGGTTGGTAAGCTTGGCAACACGCTGATGAATGGCCGCACCGCTCACATTGCAAGCTCGGGCCACTTCCAAAAAAGGAATACGGGCATCCTGCGAAATCAACTTCAGGATTTGCCTATCCAATGAATCTAATATTTGTTTTGACATAACAATTATAATTTGCTTGCAAAGTTAGCACAAATATTTAATATCCGCAACTATTTCAGCAAATTTAATTATATATTTACATGATTTACTGTTTTTCTGATGCCGAATAATTGACACGCAAGGCCTTTGCACGGCGCAAAGCTTGCTTCACATCGGTTATCACGCCCATTTTTGTGGTTCTGTCCGCCTTGATGGAGACAGTCATCTGTTGCTGATCTTCCGGGGACATCCGTTTCTTCTCCGCCATGAGATAATCCGTTACCTCGGCAGGTGTGGCATACTTGTCATTCAGTTGGACAAGGGTCGTGTCGCCCATCTGTTTGCCAGCAGAGAAAGATACTGGCTTACCGACATAAATATAGCTGACTGCCGACTTCTTGGTCAAGCGTGTCAACTCCTTGCCTTGCGGAACCTGGAACTTGACCTTCAAGGTAACTTGGCGCATATGAGTCACTATCATAAAGAAAAACAAGACGCTGAATATCAAGTCAGGCAAAGAGGAAGTGTTCAATCCCGGCACTTCCCGAACCTTGCGGCGAAATCTCATACTCATAGCTTGCCCCCTTTCGCATGAGCATACGACTCCGTTATGCGCTGCGGACAAGCTTTGCGAACCTTTTCCTTACCAGCAGCATCCAAAGCCGAGTAAGCCTTGCCAAAATGCTTTTGGGCATATTGATTCCAAAGTCGACCATAAGCCATCATGATTTGATTCTGCATCTGAAAATACAAGTCGTAGTTGGCCTCTCGGTCACTCTCTATAGAAATCAAGTGGCGTTTCCCCAAACGGTTGACAAACTTGACAATTTCATCTTGCAACTTCTCCACACGTATGGGGTAATCATTCAAGAGCAATTGATTGCCTGAGGTCACATGCAAGGCCATCAGCGTGGATGAATCCACAACCGTAGGCTGTTGCTCCATCTTCTGAGGCTCGGGTGAAGGAAGCATACGGAAAAGTCCTTTGTCAACATCCATAGAAGTGGTGACAAGGAAGAAAATCAACAGCATGAAAGAAATATCAGCCGTCGATGCGGTATTCAACCCAGGAACTAGACGTTTTTTCCTTTGGATAATCATTTCTTTTTCTTTCTAATATAACGAGTTGCACCAAAAGCGACTGCACCAAAAGCACACAAAAGAAGCACCAGAGATGTATATACCAACATATCGGAAACTTTCAACCAAGTCCAATCCGCATAATCACTCCCATTGATGCGGATAGATGCCGAAGAGCCAAAACAAAAAGTGGTGAGGAGCAACAAGGCAAGTCCACCCCAAACACATCTTGCAATCCCCCTTTCGGGTATCTGCCTGACATGGGCTTCACCCAAGACAGCCCCATTACGGTGGCTGCAAGCAAAAGAGGCAACAACCAGGACAAAAGCAACGACGAGCAGAACGCACATCAAGAATATCAGAGCGTTGGTAAACAAAGGAGCATTGAAGTCAGGGTTCTCCTCAAACGGCATATCATACCCCACCAAGAAGAACAAAGCAAAGACCAGCACCGACACCCCAATCAACAGATAAAAGATGCGGCGTGAAATCATTTCAGATGACCATGTCTTTATATCACTTATTTTCATCCTTAAACTTTGCTATAATGTCCATCAAAGAAATGGCAGACTCTTCCATCTGACTCGTTATATGCTCTATCTTGGAAAGAATATAATTATAGAACAACTGCAAAATCAGAGCAACAATGATACCGAAGATGGTGGTAATCAGGGCGACCTTCATACCCGAAGCCACAATCGTCGGACTGATGTCTCCCGCCTGCTGAATCTGGTCGAAAGCCATCACCATACCGATAACCGTCCCCAAGAAGCCCAAAGAAGGAGCCATGACGATAAAAAGCGTAATCCAAGAGCAACCCTTCTCCAGATTGGCAGCCTGCACAGAACCATAATTGGAGACCGTGCGCTCTATATCATCCATCTTATCCTTGACACGCATCAAACCTTGATAACAGACGGATGCCACCGGACCACGTGTGTTGCGGCACAAATCCTTGGCCCCTTCCACATCATTTTCTGTCATTTTCTTGTCTATGTCAGCCATGAGTTGCTTGGCATTAATCTCAGAAAGACTCAAATAGATGATTCGCTCAATGCAGAAAGCCAAGCCTACAATGAGAGCAATAGCCACAAGTGACATAAACCCTGCGTTTCCCTCTATAAACTTAGTTTTAAGAGCCTGGTGGAATCCTATAGTTTCCTCTTGCGCCAACATGGGCAAAGAAGAACATATCATGAATGACAATATTGCGAAACGCGCAATAATACCTTTTTTCTTCATATACCTTATTAATATATAAGCGGAGAGAGGGGGATTCGAACCCCCGAACCGGTTTTGCCGGTTACACGCTTTCCAGGCGTGCCTCTTCAGCCACTCGAGCACCTCTCCTTATATCATTTCAAGCCTCTTGTCGCTTTCGGTTTGCAAAGGTATTACTTTTCTGCCAAAACACCAAAAGCAATACCTTCTTTTTAATTTTATTTAACCAGCCATCGAGGCTGAAAAATGTCCCATTTGATGAGCGAATATCCGCGCCACGTTATCATTGGTTGCCTGCGTCATGGTTTCTTCACAGACACCGTATGCCTGCGCCAAAACCTTCAGCACCTCCACGACAAAAGCACTTTCATTTCTCTTGCCCCGATAAGGAACTGGAGCCATATAAGGACTATCGGTCTCCAGCACCAGTCTGTCTAAAGGTACTGACGCAGGAAGGTCTTCCCTTAAATGACTACTCTTGAATGTGGAGACGCCTCCTACCCCCAAGACAAACTTGTCGAACCTTAGAAGTTCCTCTGCCTCCTTCGGGTTTCCGGTAAAACAATGAAACACGCCACCAGGAAGTTCCTTCTCGTATTGGCGCAAGAGATGAACCATCTCGTTCTGTCCCTTTCGGCAATGAATCATCAATGGCAAACGGGTCTCTACCGACCATTTCACCTGTTCTTCAAAAGCCTCCAACTGCTCGTGCTCAAAATCCCGGCTCCAATAATAGTCCAAGCCAACTTCGCCCACAGCGATAAAGTCCGATACTGAAACTCGCCCCTCTTCATCCGTTGAGGAGTGTTGGTCCAGTATCTCCTTCAATATTCCCAACTGCAGTTTCCAGTCATCCTTCACCTCTTCCGGATGCAGTCCTATCATCGGGTAGGCATATCCAGGGTATTGCTGGCTCAATTCCAGAACTGCACGGGTAGTCCTTACATCGATGGCAGGCAAAAATACCGCACCGACGCCGGCCTCTTGCGCCCGTGCAAAAACAGCCCCTCTGTCCTCGTCAAACTCCTCTGCATCCAGATGGGAGTGTGTATCAACAATCTTTACCATCAGTATTTGCGCTTCATCATTTTCTGTGCATATTTTCTCAACTCCACCTTGCGTTCTTCTGGTACCTGCACTGCTTCCAGATACTTCCCACTTTGCTCAAAGCAATAAGCGATTTTGTCTTGTACCATCTTGTCAATACCGATTTCGTTATATAGGCGTGTCACCGCCGCCACCTTTTCCTTTCGGTCAAACTCTGTGGCATCCACCCAACTTTTCAACTCCTTTCGTTGTGCATCGTTGGCGTGGTTGAAAGCATTGATGAGCATATAAGTTTTCTTGTTGGAAGTGATGTCACCTCCGATTTCCTTGCCAAAGACAGCCGGGTCACCATACACGTCCAGATAATCGTCCTGGAGCTGGAACGCCAAACCGATTTGCTCACCAAACTTATAGAGGTTTTCTGCATCTTCCTCACTTGCGTCTGCCAAAATCGCACCAATCTTCAAGGCGCAAGCCAGCAATACACTCGTCTTCAAACGAATCATCTCGATATATTCCTCTTCCGTCACGTCGTTACGGGTCTCGAACTCCATGTCGTACTGCTGTCCTTCTCCGATTTCCAAAGCCGTCGTCGTAAACAAGTGGAGCACTTTCTCCAAGTGTCTGCTACCACACTGAGCCATTCGCTCGTAAGCGAGCACCAGCATGGAATCGCCTGAAAGAATCGCCGCATTGGCATTCCACTTTTTGTGGACAGTCAGATTACCCCGTCGCATATCTGCATTGTCCATCAGATCATCATGCAACAATGTATAATTGTGATAAGTTTCCAAAGCGATAGCATTCATCAGAATCTTCTCTACATTTTCTTGATAGAGATTGTATGCCAAGAGCATCAAGGTAGGGCGAATACGCTTACCCCCCATGGAGAGTACATATCGAATAGGGTCATAGAGCGACGCTGGCTTACGGTCGTAAGAAAGATTTGCCAGAAAGTCGTTCACCATGATTAATATTTCATCAGCAGTCTTCATACTTAACTAATAATGTATAATTTATAATGTATAATCAAAAGTGCTATTATGCTTTACAACTGGAACACGATGGGCACGGCTATCATGGTACGGCATACCTTGTTCTTGTCAAGTCCAGGTTTCCACTTAGGCATCATCCGCATCACACGCATCGCTTCCCTGTCGAGCATCGGGTCGGCGGACTTGCTCACCTTCACGTCGCTCACGGAACCATCCTTGTTGACAATGAACGAGCAGACCACCGTACCTTGTATCTTAGCTTGCCGTGCAGCCGGTGGATATTTGAGATTCTTGGTCAGCCACTGCATGAACTTCGACCACCCCCCGGGAAAGACAGGAATCTGTTGTACCACCGTGAAGTTGATGGGAGCCTCAGCCAACGCTGCCGAACTTGGTCTGTCAACCACCGTCTCCGTAGCAGCCTCCTTTACCTGCGAGCCATCTACCTCACCCTGTCCGTCACCTATCACAAGCTCACTCGTCGTCGTACTGATTTTTTGCGGAGTCTCCTCCACCTTCTCAGCCGCCTTTACCTCTTGGGTGATGGACTTCGAGACGGGAGCAGAAGGTGCCTCAGCCGAAACCATGTCTTTTTGCTCGGTAGGAGCAGAAAGAGCCAAGTCTTGCGCCAAATCCTCAAAACTCTCCGCATCCAAGTCGGAGTTTTGTGAATGGTCACGATACTGCAAACCGACAAAGATGAAGGCAAAGGCAAGAACCAGTCCTAGCAGGAAAAACGTGCCCCGCTTGTCCTCCAAAGATGCGCTATCAGACTTCTTTATTTCCACTTGATTACCTCTGTTTTTGCCGTTATAGACTACAATATTTAAATGCAACTTTCGTTATTTTATACGAAATCATTGCAAATTTACTTCTTATTCTTGAAAAAAGGTGTATCTTTGCAAAATAATTAGAGAATTTAAATGAAAAAAGTTGTTTTTTTCGCTCTATTGACGCTTTTCTCTACGAAATTGTATGCTCAAGAGAGCCAAACGGGATATAATTTTCTCCGCTTGCCAGTCAGTGCCCATGCTGCAGCTCTTGGCGGAGACAACATCACCTTAATCGAGGATGATGGCGCTCTCATATTCCAAAATCCGGCTTTGCTTGCTTCGGTCGGTGACAAGACCATCAATCTCAACTACATGAACTATATGTCGGGGTGCAACACGGCCTCGGCTTCATTCAACCGTATCGTCAAAGAAAAAGCATCGTGGGCAGTGTCCGCTCAGTATATGGACTATGGAAAAATAAAGGAAACTGACGAGAACAACACACTATTGGGAGAGTTTTCTTCCAAGGACATAGCCGTAGCTGGTTATTTTTCCTATATGCTGAGCGACAAGGTCGTGGGCGGCATCACCGCAAAGTTGATTACTTCCTACATTGGTGATTACAATTCCTTGGGCGTGGGGGTTGACTTAGGCATCAACTATTACGACCCAGACCATGAGTGGTCGCTTTCTGCCGTGGCAAAGAATCTGGGCGGTCAACTGAAAGCCTACGACGAGGAATACGACAAGATGCCCATTGATGTACAAGTCGGAGTTAGCAAACGCTTTGCCCAAACCCCATTCAGAGTTTCCGCCACACTTGTCAACCTCAACAACTGGGACTCGGGGCTTATCAAGCATGCCGTCATCGGAGCAGACATCCTGTTGTCGGAAAGTATCTGGATAGGTTGTGGCTACAACTTCAGAAGAACCAGCGAGATGAAAATCGAGGCTACGAACGACGAGAAAGGCAGCAGCCACGGCGCTGGTCTCTCGCTCGGTGGCGGTCTCAACTTAGAGAGATTTCACCTCAATGTGGCTTACGGCAAATATCATGTCAGCAGCAGTAGTCTCATCATCAATCTGGCATACAGTCTATAACAAAATTACATAAAAACAAACAACACAAGATTATGAAAAAGATAACAATAGCCATAGACGGTTACTCATCGTGCGGCAAGAGCACCATGGCAAAAGGTCTCGCCAAGGAAGTAGGCTACATCTATGTTGATACTGGAGCCATGTATCGCTCCGTAGCCCTCTACGCCCTACGTAAGCACCTGTTTTATGAAGATGGAAGCGTCATGACGGAAAAGTTGGAAAAGGAAATGGGAAAGATTCAGATTGGGTTCAAGTTGAACCCTTCCACAGGTTGCCCTAACTGCTATCTCAACGGTGAATGTGTGGAAAAAGAAATCAGAAGCCTTGAAGTTTCCAACCATGTCAGTCCGGTGGCCGCCGTACCTTTTGTAAGAAAAGCACTGGTGGAACAACAGCAAAAGATGGGTGAAGAAAAAGGCATTGTCATGGACGGCCGCGACATAGGCACAACCGTGTTCCCGAACGCAGAACTGAAAATTTTCGTAACCGCCAGTTCTCAGGTAAGAGCACAACGCCGCTATGAAGAACTGAATACCAAGGGGATGCCAGCCGACTTCGATGACATCCTCAAGAATGTAGAAGAACGCGACTACATAGATACCCATCGAGAAGTTTCCCCACTCAAGCAAGCCGCAGATGCCATTTTGCTAGACAACAGCGAAATGACAATTGCACAGCAAAAGGAATGGCTGATGGAGAAATTCAAGTTGGCTACACAAGGCTATTAAACATGTCGTAACTGTAAAAAAACGTTAAATCAAAAAAGTTCAGCTACAGACCCCTCATATTCATTGAAAAGTAATTGGAATCTATAGTTCTTTTGTATATATTTGCAAAAAGAATTGACAAGAAAGTAATGATATAGATATAAAAATTTTGAGTTAATTACTGTTTTTTGAAGGTGGTAGGTCTTCGGGAGAAGATGTACCACCTGTTTTATTCATTCTTCACAGCTAATTTCCAACATTCACTCTGATTACTACCTTCGGCATATCGGGGTCGTTCGTGATAATCAAGACGCGAGGTCTCTTGGTACGACCTTTCTTCAAATCCGCCGCAACAGCTGTGACTTTCAACTTCGCTGTCTCACCAGGATGAATCTTGCTCTTGTTGAGAGAAACTTGCAATCCCATCGTAAACATCTGCATACTGCGAATATCCAAGACGGTCTTGCCCTCATTGCTAATCAAGACCTCACCTTTCAACTTTTTTTTGCCTTTGAAATTACCCAGTTCCAAATTCGATGTCGAGAGCTTGACCTTGGGGGCGGAAAGTTTTTGGGACGGTGTCATCTCGTCAAATCCAGGCAAGAGCACGGCTGATGCCGTAATTTCCTTGTCTGAAGACACCTTGTCACCCGGGCGACTGCCCAGGTAAATACTGGTTTGGTTCAAGCCAAAATCGTGCAATTTCTTGGAATCCAGAGCTATCGTCACCTCACCTGCCCGATGGGGGGCCAATCTGGAAGGAGAGACTTGCGCCGAGAGATAAGCCGGCAAGTGCATCACGACTGGCTCCATTGTCTGGTCGGTCGGGTTGAAGATATGAATGCGCTGCACTGGACGGTCGCCCTTATTGACATCATCGAACTCGATTTCCTGGGCATCAGACTTCAACTCACCCAGCATATAGTCATAGCTGCCAGCGAAGTCAGTCACCTGCTCTACAACCTTACCTTGCATCGTCAGCATATAGGGTTCCCCTGCATTGCTGTAAAGGAGCAACTGCTTGACGAATGTACCCATCTGCTTGGCATCATAGGTCATCTTTACCGTAAACTCCTCGCCAGAGGCTATACTGTTGGTAGGATACTCCACAGAGGTGCATCCACAACTTTTTTTCACTTGGTTGATAACCAAAGGGAGGTCGCCCTCATTTTTCAGACGGAACTCCGTTGTCACCGGATGGCGGAAGACGATTTGTCCGCAATCCACCACCTCATGTTGGGTGGTTAACTTCTGTGCGGAAACTGACATGGCCAACATCGAAGACAACATGACCAAACCCAACTTATGATCGTTTAATTTCATTTTCATACTCTTTGTTTTTTTGAATCAATACTATTTTTACTTGTCCTGTTTACTCCTCGACTTTCATTTGATAAGCCGAAGCACGCCCACAGAACTCAGGGCTGTAAGCACACTGTGCAGAGCAACTTCCAGACTGGTATGTGCCCTTTCGGTCTATATAATATTCCATTTCTACAATATGCTTACCTTTAGACAAACGATTAAAATAGAAATTTGTTGCATAGTCATGAGGAGAAACATAGCATCCCAAGCCCCACTGATACCCACTCTGTTGGTTTACCGGCTCCAGGCAAGCGGCACGTTTGTCTACGATTTGCACGAAGTCATAATCACGGTCTGCGGTAATGGTCAAGACCACTTTTACCTTATCGCCAACCAGAGCACGACCGCCTTTCCCAATCTTACGAGTCACCGCAATACCAGAAGCAGCAGACTCGATGTCACCCACGGATTGGGTGAACTGCCCATAAACGGCGCCCCAACTTGTTCCTTCATTCTTCTTGTCAATACGCAGTGTTCTTGCAGTGCCTTGACGAGCCACCTTCACATAGCCAAGTCCTAACGTAGCCTTAGGTAGGACCAGCGACTTGCCATCGAGTCGAAGTGCGGCGTTTTCCGATGCCTTCTCCCAAGTCTGTGTCTGTCCATCCATGAAGGCATAGACCGCATCAACCGTATTGACGGGAGTCTGCCATGCCTGGGTACGCTTCGACTGGAGCAACCAAAGTTGCATATCATCCACTTTTCCACCTTGCGCCTTGACGGCTTCAATCGCCGCCACTTGAGTAGGAATACGATAATCACACCAACTATAGTAAGCCTTGTGGGTATCGAAGTAACGCCCCATCTCGGATGTCGATACAGAATATTCCTGGATGCTCTGCAGGTATTCCGCCGCCTTCTGTAGCTTGCCGTTCTTAGCAAGGATGACAGAAGCCTGCGCCTTCCCATAAATGGTAAACTCACAAGTTTTGTCCTCCAGTTTCCTAACTAGGTAATCCATGTCTGCGGAAGCCGATTCGTTCAGTTTTCTGCCATCCACAGACAAGATATAGAGATAATCGAGGGCACAGTCACTAGGTCGGAGGTCTGCCTTCTCTTTATTCTCCCCTCTCTCCTTTTTTTTCATCTCCTTCACTTCCGTTGCCGTTTCCTTCTGCAAGAAAGACAAGGCTGAGGTCAGCATACTTGCTGTTTCCGACAGAGAACCTACCATCTTGTTCAAGCGAACCATCATCTTGGCCACCGCCGTCGTCATATATCGACTGCCAGACATACCCTTCCACCAAGAGAAGGAGCCGTCGTTTTGCTGCAAAGCCTTCAGCTTAGCGACTTGCGCAACCAAGCGACTTGCATTCAAGGATTCATCGAAATAAGAGGTCAACAAGGCTTTCTGTTCGCTTTCCCGATCTGCATCCATCAACCAAGGAGTCTCGCTGAGGATGACATTCTTGAGTTCGGAGTTCTTCTCCAGACAACTCGTCAGCGTAGTTTCTTTCTTTGCGTTGGTGGAAACCGCCTCTTGCTTCCAGAGTTCCACCACCTGCTTGACGACAGGAGAAGACCTCATTATGTATCGAGCGATGCTGTTGCTATAAATCGCCGCCATCAATGAGATAGCGTTATCTTCTTTCGGATTGCTCACCGTCGGCAAAGCCTGAATCATCAGCCAACTAGGGTTATTGGTGTATTCGACAGTCACCTTCGCATCGTTGGCATTCCCAATCAGCTTGCTGTCCTTGCCAACAAAAACCTTGGTCAAGTCGAAACTCCTCACGCCCTTTTCGGTGAGGGTGAAAGGCAAGGTGTTAGTTACCAACTCCAGATTGCTCAACACAGGCAGATAGTGCTGCTCTCCATCGCTGTAGCCATTGCCTGTCGCCACAACCTTATTAATATATATACCTTCCTTGATTTCCGGCAGGTCGAAGCCAACGATCGCTGTTCCGTTGGCTTCAATGCTATATTTCCGGACAAACTGCCACACCACCCTGTTGGTCTCGGGGTCAATGAGTTGCATACGGACATTGCCCCCTACCTTTTTATCCGAGGTATTGAATACCTTGGTCACAATCGTGGCCTTGTCGCCCTCACGAAGGAAGCGAGGCATATTAGGCTGTACCATAATGGTCTTCTTGGCTACCGCCTCATCCACGATACTTCCGTTGCGCATCTCCTTGTCATGAACCAAGCCCATAAACTTCCAGGTAGTGACGCTCTCGGGGAGCGTAAACTTGATGGCGACGTTTCCTTTGTCATCCGACTCCAGGGCCGGATAGAAGAAGGCAGTCTCGTTCAAGTTCTCACGTACTTGGATTTCCCCAGAGTTTCGTGTTTCTTTTTCCACATCTGAATCCAAGAATGGACCAGAAGTCCCCATTTTCCCCACTCTTATGTGTTTTTCCTTTGTGACTGCGGCCAAACTTCTGTCATTTGACACAGTCTGAAGTTTGCTTAGCATCACGCTATTTTCATACGCAAACTTGTATCGGGAACATTCAAAATATTCTGTATCAAACCTATCCACCGTCAACTCGCTCTCCTCATAGTACTTGGTCGGAAAAGAACCAGCAAGCCTTCTAGACCCGAAACGAAGATTATGATTCCAATAGCAATTAGGCATATTCTGGTACAAGCCCAGCGACATGCCCCAAGTATTTTTCACGATAGCGTCGAGCGACTTGTCATAGAGCACACTCATCAACTGCGCCCTGGCAGGCTTGCCGTCGGCAGTAGTCACATGAATCGTCCATTCCTCCTTCTGCCCAGGGGTCAAGCGGTTGCGGAAAGTCTTCCATGTCACATTCAACTTTTTTTCCGGCAAAGGACGGGCGATGCGCATCACGTTGGTATAACACTTGCCTTCCTTTACGAAACTATAGTTCAATACGATGCCCGAGGCATATTCGTCCTTGTAAGTGAACGGCAAGGTGACGATGCTGTCACCCAGTTCCCAAGCTCCTTTCTCAATCAACTTATTACCTGCGATGATAGAATACACAATATGAACCCCATTCTCAGAAGTTCCCACTTGCAGATACACTGGCTTACCATCACGAGGAAAACTTCCTGCCGTCTGATAGCTCCAATGGACGGTAGGTTCCGCAGGATGGGTATCCTTGATACTGAACAAGACGAAATCCTGACGCAAGGTATCCTCACCACAGACTGCTTCGAGTTCATGCCTGCCCGACAGCCAAAGTTTGGAAACATCGGTCATCTGGGCGGCATATTGCTTTTCCGTATATTCCTTGACAGATATGGGCTTGTTGGTCTCCGCGTTCACCCACGCTCCCCGGTCGATGCGATAGCGCAAGACTCCAGCAACCTCCATACCGCCAGCATTGCAGTAGGAGAAGGTCACATTTTTCAAGCTATCCGCCTCTATGCGGCCAGGCATATCCGAAGAGAAGGCTACCTCCCGGGTACCCAGGGGCAAACTCATCTCACCCTCATGGCTCTCGCCACTGGCGTCTGTCACGGTCGCCTCCACGTCGAAATTGAAGAAACGGGCCTTACTCCTCCAATCGTTCATGGCTGGCAAGGACTTACAATCATCAGATCCGTCCATCGGGATTTCCACGTCAAAGGTTCCATCCTCACGTGTGACACCCTCGCCCTTCATCACAGTCTGGTCTGCAGAACGGTTTCGCCACCACCATAGAGGAGAACGTCGCATGACCCGATAAGAGACCTTTGCTCCTTGCACGGGCACACCAGCATAGGTCTTGGCAGAAGCTTTAACAACCACTGTATCGCCCCACGCATATTTTTCGTTTACTTGTGGGAATATCACCTCGAAGGTAGGCCGCTTGTATTCCTCGACCCTAAAGCTGGCGACTCCCCGATTGTCCGTCATCACCATATACCTACCTGTCAAGCCGCCCTGTGGAAGTTCAAAATCCACGGAAGCTGTGCCATATTCGTCCATTTGTGCAGATTTCTCTGTCACCACCTTATAATTGGCATCACGCAAGGTGAACTTCACGTCCTTTCGACTATCCACGACCCTAGCGTCCCTTCCCTTCATGACAAAGTAAGAGACCGATATGGCATGAACCGTCTGACCTGGTCGATATATAGACCGGTCTGTATAGAGCCGTGTGTTCTCCAGTTCCTGATTGTTCTCGTAATATCGAGTATGGGAAAGTCGGGTATATCTGGCAGGCGTATATTTATCGGAAGTTGTGAAAATCAAGATATCGCCATCCTTTTTTTTACAGATGGCCTCACCATTCTCATCTGTCGTCAAACTAACCTGAGCCTCTCTTTTGTCCTTTCTCTTCTCTAAGTCACAATCATTCGTATAGATTAAGATTTGGGCACCAGCTACCGGCTGCCCCGTGGTCGCATTCACGACCACATAACGTTGCGTGTCATCAGGCAGTTGCTGGGACAGCAAGGCCAAGTCACTCACATAGAAAATCATACGCTGGGATGGCACAGATGGATTGTCGGAAGACATCTCCATCAGATAAGCCCCCAGCGGCAAGCCAGCAATCTCAAAGGAGTCCTTGACAGTCTCATATTCCGGATGGCCATAGAACTGCATGACCTTGTCCCTCTGATGAAGAGGAGATGTCTTTTTCAGCAGCATCCTGTAAGTTGCCTCATCGTTGATATCGTATTCATTGTCGGCAGTAATGCCCAGACGAGAGATGCTCATTTTCAGGCATTGGAGGTTGCGCACATTTACCCTGATCCATTGTTTTTGGCCAGGGCGAACCACACAAGAAACCTCATCAACAGAGAACATCGGTTCGGTCAAGCGTTTCTGTGCATTTCGGAGCACATTCATCCGGGGCCATCCACCCCAACGACTCAAAGCATAGTTGATATAACTGATTTTGTCGGAAACCTTGGCATCCATGGCTCCTTCCATGAAGCGGTAGTGCTCGACGGCAAGTTCGCCCACCTCCGGCACATCCCGATAAACATGGATGAGAGAATCAATGGTATTAAGATATTTAGATTTCCTGACCAACTTGGTGTCCTCCAGCCTGTCTTTTTGCGTCATCTCGAAGGCGCAGAGACATGCAGCACCACGATTTCCCATCTTTGCATAATAGTCGTGCATCAGTAGGTAAGCCTCTTGAGAGTCAGCCTCGAAGCCAATTAGGTGCAGCATATCATTGTTGAATGACGAGCCGTCCATACCTTTGAGTGTCAAGGGCACATACTCGGTCGATGCGTGTGCAGCAAGCATCTCGGGATTTGCCAGGGCTTTTCTGAAGAACTCGAAACTTTTCCGTTCATTCACCTCTTCCCGGTTCGAATCTTCTGCGTCGATGTCAAACTGATGTTCCCGGTAAATTTTGCCCAAGGCAGCGTTCCACACCGCCTGCAGCATGGGATCATGCTCCAACTGCGCCTGCATTTCCATCCTATGGACAGCGGATGCCAAAGAGTCTAACGAGATGCTTTTCCACAAAAGGGCCTGTCGCATCTCGGCAGCCAAGAGCTGTCCATAATCCTTCTGCAAGGTCGCCTTTTGGACAATCTTCTCCATCACGTTCATTTCAGAACGAGGTTGGTCTTTCTTCTGAAAGGCACAAGCCTGTTTCCACAAGTTGTCATAAGTCTGCCCCACCACTTGTACCACGGCAAACAGTAGCGTCAGGAGTGCTATTATGTTTCTTTTCATAAGCCATCTGTATGTTATGTTAATCACGATATGTCAAAACATCAAATATTCCTATGCAAAAATACAAAAAATATCTGTTCCCCAATCGAATAACAAAAACTTTTTGCTAACTTCGCATCAAATTCATACAATTAACTCCAATCAAAGATTTTCTAAACAATGCCCCTGCTTACAGGATGCCTCACATAGAGATGGGCAAGATCTCGTCTTTTCCCAAAATATAATCAAGGATTCACTTCTTTTCTCAACTATTTGTTGTACTTTTGCATCCAGAAACAAAAACGCCCAAGGCAACATGAAAAAACTAGCATATATCGTGGCAGCAATGATTGCAGCCACAACATCCATCCCAACGGCCACCAGCTGCAAGTTCGCCCCCGACCAAAACGATGGCGACACGGTGGCAGCTAGTGTGTTCTACCCAGAAGACACTACAACGATCCGTGCCAAAAAAGCCAAAACCTACTCAACACAAAAGACCATCGTGGATAGCGTGGGGCTGTATTATGTCGGTAGCGAATCTACCAAGGAAATGATACAACTCGTCTCCTACCCTTCTCGCCGTGACACCTTATTATATAGTAAGACTCGGCACGTCAAGGTGAAGGGATGTGCCGACATCAACCATGTGGTACGTGTCGATTTCTATCTTCTCAACGGCAAGGACTCGCTCGTGAAGTATGTGGAGGAATACACCACAAACTCACAGTGACATACAGCTGTGCCAAGATAGTGGCTTTGCAACAATGCCAAAGATAAAAGAAAGGCTAGTGCATGATGACGCACTAGCCTTTCTTTTATCTTTTACCATTAAATCAGTCGTAGAATCCCGGCTGCTTGTACTCTATGCCAAGCTCTCGATCTACCGTGGCGATGACACCTTGAATCTGTCCCATGGCAAACATACGCCCCAAGAGGGTATAACCGGCATTGTGACCGTGAGTGCTCTCATCGAACACGCCTCCCGGCTCATCGGTGAAGGTCATGCCGTGGTCCACTCGCATAGGGAGACGGCGACCGCTGTTGCACTTGCCTTCCTGCTCTGCCTTCTCGAAAATACGGCACAGTTCGATGAGGTCAGCACGACCGCCCAGATGAGAAGCCTCGGTGAAATTACCGTTAGGGAAGATGTGGCAAGAACGGAGGTGAACGAAGTGGGTGCGGTCAGCAAATTGTTTTGCCATCGCCACACAGTCGTTGTGCTCGCCTGCCGAGAACGAACCGGCACAGAAGGTCAGGCCATTGTGCTTGTTGGGCACGGCATCGAGCATCCACTGGATATCCTCGGCGGTACCGATGATACGTGGCAAACCGAACACTGGATAAGGAGGGTCATCGGGGTGAACGCACATATTGATGTCGTACTCGTCGCAAACGGGCATGATGGCCTCCAGCCAGTACTTCATGTTCTCCTGCAACTTCTTCTTGTCAATTCCCTCGTAGAGTTTCAATAAGTCACGGAACTTCTGTACTGGGGCAGCATCGCCCTCGCTGAAGTTGCCCGACACGAACCCTTGTGTCTTAATGATGATGTTCTCCACCAAAGCGTGGTCTTGCTCTGGAGTAGAAGTCTTTTTGATTTCGTCAGCCTCAGCCACGAGGTCTCTGCCCCACTTATGCGCCTTGGAGAAAGCAGCCCAGTCTTCACGGGCACCCTCACGCTGCAGGATATAGATGTCGAAATAAGCAAACTCGCCCCAGTTCATATAGAGATTGTTGGCTCCATTGGGATTGTCGTGCGAGAGGTCGGTGCGTGCCCAGTCCAGCACGGGCATAAAATTGTAACAGATGCACTTGATGCCCTCCTCGCCGAGGTTGCGAAGGCTCTCCTTATAGACTTCAATCTGATGGTCACGGTCGGGGCCACCATACTTCAAGGTCTCCACGACTGGCAGAGACTCCACCACGCTCCATTTCATACCAAACGACTCGATGTACTCTTTCAGTTCATGAATTTTCTCACGAGTCCACACCTCGCCGAGGGACACATCGTGCAATGCCGTAACGATGCCCTCAACACCAATCTGCTTCAACTGGGCAAGAGTAATCTTATCTTTCTTGCCAAACCAACGCCATGTTCTTTCCATATATATAATAATGTATTATCTTGATGAATTATCTAGCCAAAACATACTTATGCAAGGTTTCCCTAACTGCACCCTGACCGACGAAGAGTTCCTTCACCATACCTTCGATTTGCTCACCGAAGCCAGCCTCATAGAGATCGAGTCCAAAGACATCCTTGCGAGAGTAGAGTTGCTTGAGGCAAGAGTAGTCCTGACCTTCCTTGCCTACCTCCAAAGGAGCCACGATGGCCTGCAGCTCTGCCAACAACGGGTCTGATGATGGCTCGAAAGGCTTCAGGTCATCATCGAGTGCCTTGAGGTAACGGGCGTAACCTGCCAACACCAATGGGATAAGCACAAGGTTGCTCTTGTCCAAGCCACGGGCGATATACTTCTTGATGGTCTCGCCGAATCGGATGGAGAGTTTCTGGCTGGTATCAGTAGCGATACGCTGAGGAGCATCCGGCATGAATGGGTTGGGCAGACGCTTGTTGATGACGGTGCCGATAAACTCGTAGGGGTTCAACACACCTGGGTCTGTCACCACAGGCATTGCCTCTATATAACCAATCTTCTGGATGAAAGCACGAAGGTCCTCGTCTGCCATCTCAGCGGAAATCAAGGTGTAACCGAGCATACAACCATAGATGGACATCGCCGTGTGGAGAGGGTTCAGACAGGTGGTCACCTTCATGGTCTCCACCTCATCCACGGTCTGACGAGTGGTATAGAGCGCACCACCCAACTCCAATGGTGGACGGCCATTGGTATAGGTATCCTCGCAAACGAGATACTGCACTTCCTCAGAATTGACGAAAGGAGCGGTATAGGTATGCTTTTCCGTGATGATGGTCTGGTTGTCCTCGAAACCATCCTCGGCAATCATCGCCTGCACTTTCTCATGAGGGCGAGGAGTAATCTTGTCAATCATAGACCAAGGATAAGTTATCTTGCTGCTGTCATTGATATAGTCGAGGAAGCCTGTCTCCACGATGCCATCCTTTGCCCAACGCACCGCATAAGCCTTCACACCGGCTTTCACATGGTCGCCGTTGTGAGAACAGTTGTCTGTAGATTGGAGGGTGACGGGCAACTCACCTGCCTTGTATCTTTCATAAAGAAGGGCGGTAAGCTTACCCATGGCAAACACAGCATCCAGACCTCGGGCGAGGTCAGCCTCATTGAACGAATATCCCTTTTCGGTAATCGTAAAAGTGACCATCTGGAGAGAAGGGGCCTGGAAGATTTCCACCAAACGTGCCCAATCCTCGGCAAACTGCCTGTCGGCCTTGAGGCTCTCGGTGATGGAGGCAAGGATTTTCTTCTCGATGGTGCCATTACTCTGGAGACTGACGAGAAGAGAGAGATTATTATAGGGGCGGTAAGCCTTGTCGATGATTTCGTAGTCGAAGCTCTCTGCCACGATGACGCCACGGTCATACTTGCCTGTGTTGAGGGCATCGTTGAGGATAGCGGCTGGGAAGGCACGGAAGATGTTTCCTGCGCCGAAGTGAACCCAAGTAGGTTCCTCGTGGGTTTTCTTGGCTACGGCTGCGATGTCATACTTAGGAAGCTCATAGCCCTTGGCTTCCCATTCGGCAGCATTAAAACTGTTAGAAAGAATGTCGTTCAGTTTCATAATAAATGTTTTTTGATATTGTTTTAATTATTATTTCCTTTGTTCTTCACCAGCGAGCCTCATGCCCGCAATACCAGTAAGGCACGGCAAAAATACAAATAAAATCTGAATAACTCTTTCTTTTGGAGACTATATTTTGTAAATTTGAACAATTAGCAAACACTTTTGAACAATTTACAAAGCATTCCCTACGCCGAAGTCGTGAAGCCCCATTTTTCCGACCTACATCCAGGGACACTACTCCCCATCGGGTTCCAAAGCCTTGATTTGTTTCTTGGGGGTCACTCCGAGCGACTTTAGGCTCTCCACCCTTCGCATCACGTTGCCACTGCCCTCGTAGAGCTGCTTCCTCGCCTTGTCGTAGGTGGAGGAAAGGCGTGAGAGAATGTCGCCGATGCCCGAGAAGGTGTCCTCGAAGCCAGCCACCTTGTCATAGAGGTCGGCGGCGGTCTTCACGATTTTCTCCACGTTCTTGTTCTGGCGGTCGTACTGCCAGAGGTTGTAGGCGAGCTGGAGTGCCATGAGGAGGTTGCTGGGCGAAATGATAATGATCTTCTTCTGGTAAGCATAGCGGCTGAGGTCGGGCTGCTGCTTCATGGCGGCGATGTAACTGGTCTCGTTGGGGATGAACATCAGCACGAAACCGATGGCATCCTCCACCAGCTTGGAGTAGTCCTTCTCGGCGAGTTCGTCGATATGCTTGCGCACACTCAGGGCATGAGCCTTCATCAGACGGTCGCGCTCGGCATCGTCCTCGGCGGCAAGGGCATCGGTATAGGCGGTCAGCGACACCTTGGAGTCGATGACCACACTCCTTCCCTCGGGAAAGCGCACGATGACATCGGGACGGAAATTCTTGCCGGTCTCGTCCTTGGTGTTCTCCTGGATGAAGAACTCCTCGTCCTTCCTGAGACCGCTGTTCTCCAGGATGGTCTCCAATACCATCTCGCCCCAGTCGCCCTGCATCTTGCTGTCGCCCTTGAGGGCCTTGGTGAGGTTGGCGGCATCTGAGCCTATCTTCAGGGTCTGCTCCTTGAGATTGTTGACGGCTTGCTGCTGCTCCTGCTGGAAGAGTTTCATCGTTGCCTCGAAGGTATTTTGCAGTTCCTTCTTGCTCACCTCGTTCTGTGTCTTACTCTCCTCTACCGACCGCTTGAAGTCGGCAAACTGTTCCTTGATGGGTTTGAGGAGTTCGTCCATCTGCAGGCGGTTGTTCTCCTGCAGGGCAGACTGCTTGGCGACAAGTTGCTCTGCGGCAGTCTTCTGCTGTTCGGCAGTCATTCGCTGCATCTCCTGCTTCAAGCCTTCGAGTTTCTGCACCCACTGCCGGTCGCTCTCTTCCCGGAGCTTGGCAGCATACTGTCGCTCGTTCGCCATCTGTTCCTTCAAATTCCGGATTTCAACAGTATGATGTTCACGCTCGTTCTTCAACAATACTTCATGGTTATCGTTTATCGTCTGTATCTTACGGTCAGCTTGCAACTCCAATTGTTCCTTCTCGCTTTCATTTTGTTGCCGAGCCTGCTCTATCTGTCCCTTTAGTTGTTCTATTTCCGACTCCAACACCTGCGCCTTGGCGACAAGTTGCGTCTTTTCCTCTCCTGCGGCCTTTGCCGCCATCAATTTGCCAATGACGAATCCGACGGCAAGCCCGATAATCAATCCAATAGCTATTTCCATTGTATACTTATTTCTTCTGGTTTTTAAAATCGACGATGTCACGCTTTCTCTTCGCCGTATAGTCGGAACAGCGAACTTGATAAACCGCCACTCTATCCAGCATAGCCGCAGGATACTCAAAAGAATCAGAAATCCTCCCACCATGCTGAACGAGCAAGTTGAGTACACGCGTCTTCTCCCGATGGTCTTCAACGAATTCCACCTTTCCGCTTCCCATCACGCTCTGGTATTTCCAGCCGTATGCGCAAGGATTCTCCTGGGTGCCGGGCACAAGCTCATGCCCGCAATCCATCTCGAAATAGACATCAGGCGACTTGCGAAGAATATCCATCTTCTTGCCTTCCCCAGCACTATGGAAATAGAGCACGACATCATCGTCCACTCTCTCATAACCGAAGTTCAGTGCAACGACATATGGTTTCCCTTCATCCACCATCGCCAGATGCACCACATCACAGCGGTCAATCATAGCGAATATCTCCTCCTTATCCACCACTTCTCTTTCTTTTCTTCTCATCTGCTTGTACTTTAAATTATATTTCCATCATCTCCCGCAATTTATCAGGAAACTTATAGAAAATTTATCTAGTATCTCCCCCTTATTCTTTCCATATTCTCCTCTTCAGCCACAATGCCAAGATGAGGTCGCTCATTTGACAAAATCTTCTCATTTATATGATTTACGAGTGCAAAGATAATAAAATTACCCATTTTAAACAAGGTTGTTTTAAAACAAAGTTGTTTAAAATGGGATATCATTGCGAATTTACCTGATAAAATAACTAAAAAACAGATGAAACAAGACCTTATTCAGAAGAAATATATTACTTTTGCAGGAGCAATGAAAAAAGAAAAGACAATCTTTCCGCTCATCACAGCCTCATCCACTTTTGATGCCGTGATACTTTGCGACGGAGACTATCCATCGCACCCCATCCCTCTGTCCATCCTCAACCACGCCCGATACCTGGTTTGCTGCGACGGAGCAGGGATGCACCACATCCTGCATGGCGGTACTCCCGATGCCATCGTGGGCGACGGCGACTCACTGCCCGACGACTTCAAGCGCAGGTACGCCGACATCTTGCACCAGATTTCCGAGCAGGAGGACAACGACCAGACCAAAGCCACACGCTTCTGCATCGACAAAGGATTCCGCCGCATCGCTTACCTGGGCAGCACCGGCAAACGGGAAGACCATTCCCTTGGCAACATCTCCTTACTAATAAGGTATATGAAAGATTTCCACATCGATGTCACGATGATTACCGACCATGGATACTTTACCCCTGCATCGGACATGCAAACCTTCGAAAGTTTCACCCGCCAGCAGATAAGCATCTACAACTTCGGTTGCACCCGCCTGAAGGGAAAAGGATTCAAATGGAACCCCTACCCTTACCAAGAACTCTGGCAAGGGGCACTCAACGAGGCCATCGGAGACAATGTGACGATAGAGGCAGATGGCAATTATCTCCTCTTCGGCACCTTTGAACCCAAAATTAAAATTTAAAAACACTAAGAGATATGATCAAACGACTATTATCTTTTCTTGACGCATCGCCCGTAAACTTCTGGGCTGTCAAGAACATCGCTGAAGAACTGGAGAAGAATGGTTTCCGCCGTATCCACCCACAGGATACCTTGTGCAAGGTGGAGGCGGGCGACAAGTTCTTCGTCACCAAGAACGACTCCAGCATCTATGCCTTCCACATCGGCAAGAAACCCATCGCCGACGAAGGCTTCCATATGATCTGCGCCCACTGCGACTCCCCCACCTTCCGCATCAAGCCGAATGCCGAGATGCTCTGCGAGGGAGGCATCGTGAAACTGAACACCGAGGTATATGGCGGACCAATCATGTCCACCTGGTTCGATCGTCCACTGACACTCGCCGGCAGGGTCATCGTGAAGAGCGACGATGTGATGAATCCTGACACGCTGCTTCTCCACATCCAGCGACCCTTGCTGCAAATCAGCAACCTCGCCATCCATTTCAACCGACAGGTGAACGACGGTGTGAAGCTAAGTCGCCAAAAGGACGTACTGCCCATCCTCGGCATCATCAGCGATGAGTTGGAAAAAGGTAACCTCCTGATGAACTTGATTCTCGAAGAACTGAACAAGCACCCGACAACAAGCGACGGCAAAGCTTTCGGGAAGAAGGAAATCCAACAAGCCGACATCCTCGACTTCGACCTCTATCTCGCCGATGCCACCCCAGCCTGCACCTTCGGCATACACGACGAATTCGTCTCCTCGGGAAGACTCGATGACCTATCAATGTGCTGGGCAGGAGTTGAGGCGATGACCGCCACATCCCCAAAAGCCTCCTACACCACCAGCGTCCTCGCCATCTTCGACAACGAGGAGACAGGTTCGCAGACCAAGCAGGGAGCGGGAAGCCCCTTCCTCTCGTATATGCTGAAGCGCATCGCTCTCGCCCAAAGCAAAACGGAGGAGGCTTACTATCAGGCCGTGGAACGTGCCTTCATGGTCTCCGCCGACAATGCCCACGCCTGGCATCCTAACTACAGCGAGAAGTATGACCCCACGAACCATCCGATGCTAGGTGGAGGTCCCGTCATCAAGTTCAATGCCGCACAGAAATATGCGAGCGACGCCGTATCTGCAGCCATCTTTGCCCGAATCTGCGAGCAAGCAGGCGTACCGTGCCAGCGATTCGTCAACCACAGTGATGTGGCAGGCGGAAGCACGCTCGGCAACATCCTAGCCTCTTCCATCCCACTGAGGGGAGTAGATATGGGCAATGCCATCCTCGCCATGCACAGTTGCCGGGAGACAGGCAGCGTCATCGACCACGAATATTGCGTGAAGGCTTTCACCGAGTTCTATAACTTGTAAGACTTTTCAAAAAAAGGTGTGTCATTAGCCATGGCACACCTTTTGTATATTTCGCCCCCAGTTTCTAGCTGAAAAAACGGGATCAATAGCCTGGATTCTGTACCAACTTCTTGTTTAGGTCGATGCACTTGCTAGGTATCGGAAACACGATGGTATATTCCGTCGATACCTCATTCTCCAATGGTTCACGAAGGTCGTAGGCACCAGTAAACTTGCCAAAACGGACAAGGTCTTGCCGTCGCCAACCTTCCCAAACCAATTCGAGCAAACGCTCTTCCAGAATATTGTCGAGTGTGGCAGGACGCGAAGCCATTCCTACCCGATTACGCACGGCATTCAGTTCCAGACTGCCATCCTCGCCATTGCGAACCTTCGCCTCCGCCTTCATCAGCAACGCATCAGCGTAACGGAAGAGTACGATGTCGTTGCTCTGGAGCTTGCCATCCATATAGGACGTCTTATCCACTTCATATTTCGCCATTCTTGCCCCAGCAGTCTTGACATAAGGACTGTTGGTTAGATTCTGCATCACCTCAAACGGTTGGTATTCAAGCGGCTTACCATTATCCAACACCAGTTCATTTCCATCCACCTTGACGAAACCAGCCACAAAGTTGACCTTACAGCGTGCATCCTCATCCGTCTCTCCATAATGGTTTGCCCTCATCGTTGATATGGTAGCGCAAGTACCATTCTCACTTCCCCATCCCAGTGCTCCACCATGCTTGTAATGGTAAGATCGGAAAAGATAATGAAACTGGTTGCTATAAATATTCTTGTCCATCGGAATCGTAAAGACATTCTCCTTGGAAGTCTCGTTATGAGTAGAAAAATTAAAGGCATAGTCATCCTCCAAGGCATAACCATCCGCTGCCAACCTGTCGCAATAAAACATACAGGTTTCCCATGCGTTCAGATGATAGAAGCCATTCGACACCTTGGCATTATCGACAAGGGAATTTCCATCCCCAACAGGCACAGAGAAATAAATCTCCGTTCCCTTAGGACGATTCTCATAGCCTTTCGTCCAATCGTCATAGGCATAAATCTCGGCATTCAAGGCAAGCTTGGCCAAGAGGAAACTGGCCACAGGCTGCGTGACACGACCATAACAGTTTCCCTCCTTGTTGCTATGTTCATCAGGGAGATAAGGCAAGACTTCCTGCAATTCGCCAAAGATGAAACGGAACATGACACTCCTATCCACCTGCCCTGTCTGGTCCGCATAATACAAGTCTTCCTTTTGCGACAACTCCAAAGGAACTCGCCCAAACATATCCATCACCTCATAATACATCAACGCACGAACGGCCCGTATCTCAGCCTTATAACTCTGCATTTGCCCCGAGGACAACAAGGACGATTTCTCGTCAACAATGTCGAGCGACTTATTGCAGAGCACGATAACCTTGTAAAGATACTTCCATGTATCATAGAGCGAGATGTCATCAGCCGTCCACTTGTGCTGGTACATGGCGTTCCACAAGCCACCATCATACCAGTCGCCACCACGAATCGGGATGATTGCCTCATCGGTAGAGAGCGTATTATAGTCATACACCCCACGGCAAGTGCCCTGCAAGCCCTCGCTCTCGTTGGATCCACCGATATAATTATAAAGAGAAGCTACGGCATTGGTATAAATATTAGAAGCAGAATCGTAAATCTTGTCCTCGCCAAGCTGGTCTTTCGGATGCTCATCGAGACAAGACGTCAAGCCGAGTCCTGCTCCGAGCAGCACACCCAAGAAAGCCACTCGCCCCATCACCTTATTATATTTAAGTTGTCTCATCATTGTATCATATTTGGATTCTTCACTTAGAACTGTACGCTCAGTCCGATGGAATATGTACGGTAAACTGGATAGGTACGCTTGTCATCGATACCCATCGTGCTGTTCACCACATAACTGTTGACCATCGGAGTCAACCCACTATAGGAGGTAATCGTGGCTAGATTGTTCACGCTAGCTGACACTCTCAGCGACTGTACCACCCCTTTCCGGACAGGAATATCATAACCAAGAGTAAGGCACTCGAAATTGAGATAATCGCCCTTCTCCAACCAATAGTCCGATACATTCTGGTCAACGATATTCTTTTCTGGTGCCCCCTTCAACACATTATAGTCGGGGAAACTTGACATATTGGTATATGCCAAGCCCGTGCCATTGAATATCTTATGCCCGAACGCCCCATTCATCTGAAGGGAGAGATACCAGTCACGATAACGGAAGCTGACGTTCGAACCCAACGTCACCTTCGGGGTTGCCTGACCAGCAATATACCGGTCACCGCCATCGCTCAAATCCACCGTTCCATTTTGATCAAGGTCCTCAATGTCATAACGATAGTGTCCGTTTCCATCCTCAATGATTCCCTTACAATGCGGCAGGTAGAATACGCCGAGCGGTTGTCCCACAATCTGATAGACCACATTGTTGTAACCGCCATGCTGACCAGCCCCCGACAAGGTGCCCATCGCCGTCACCTTTGCCGCCGACATTTGCATTCCGTCATACTCGCCACTCAATGACAGAAGTTTGTTCTTCTGCCAAGCAAGGTTCATGTTGACATTCAGCTCCACATCCTTCTTTTGAACAGGCGTGAAAGACACACCGACCTCGAGACCTTGGTTGCTCATCGAACCGATATTTGCCAAGAGTTTGTCGTAAGCGAACGGAGGCACTGGCACATCGTAGGCATAGAGCATATCGGTGGTCTTAGAATAGTAATACTCGGCGGTTAGCATCAGTCGGTTATTCCATAGCCCGAGGTCTGCGCCGATATTGAAAGTTGAGCGAGTTTCCCACTTCAAGTCGGGATTATTATTGCGAATCATTCCCATCGTTACGGTAGGAGAACCATTCACCGACACAATACCATTCTGGCGAACCGTATTCATCGTGGTATAAGAAGAGATGCCGCCGAGATTACCCGAACGACCATAGCCCATGCGCATCTTCAACATGGAGATTGTCTTGGAAGGCAGTAACCAAGCCTCCTTCTTCACATCCCAAGAAGCAGAGATGGATGGGAAAAAGCCCCAAGTATGGTCATCGCCCACCATCGACGAGCCATCGCCACGCATGGAGAGCGAGAGTGAATACTTATCCAATAAGGTATAGTCGATATTACCCATTACGGAAGCCAAGGCTGGGTCTTCATAATTACTATCCGTTCCACCGAAAGGACGAGAAGCCGCCGCACCTATATTATTATAGTGCATATCGTTATTGGTGATGCCCTTGGCGGAAGTCCAGAAACCAGTCTTCGTTTCCTTCTGATATTCCGCCCCTGCCATCGCCTTCAAGGCATGGAAGCCCCAACTGCGCTGATAGTTAACGGATACATTCCCCAACCATCCTTCGCTCTTGAACTCGCCACGATAGAGATTTCCCTGCGCCCAAACCCATGTAGGACAGAACTGGTTGTTCTCATTGGAAGAATAGGAATATGAACCGAAGGCGGAAACATAGAGGCGTTCGGATGCTCGGCTAGAGGTCTTCTCGTTAGAACTTTCTCTGTTAATAATATCGTATGCCACCTTCAAGTGCGCGTTGAAGTTCATGTTCTTCGTATCATTTCGCTCATAGAGCAAAGCCCCAGGAGGATTCACCTGCGAAGCCGTTCCATTCTTCACCCAACTCCCATTCTCCTTATCGTATGGATAGGTAGGATTCATAGCATCGGCAGAATAAAACAACATCTGCGAATCGAAGATGTCATTGTTTTTATAAGACGAGCCGAACACGCCGAAGTCACCCGTCAGTCGATTATCAAAAGCCTTTTGGGTAACATCTATCTTAGCCACCAGATTGCAATAGCCTTTGCTTCGGATAATCGTATTGTGGTCGATATAACCGAAGGAAGCACGATAGTTGCTCTGAGAGTTTCCTCCACTAAAAGCCAAATAATGGTTTTGCACATTGCCTGTTCGGGTAATCGCCTTGTGGAAATCGGTATCATATCCCTTGTCGTTATATTCCAAGCCATACTTCTTTGCGACAGCTATGTATTCGGCGGCATTGAGCATCTCCATACTCTTACACATCGCCTCAATGCCATAGTTTCCCTCGTAAGAAATCTGGAATCCCTTGCCTGTACCCTTCTTGGTCTTCACTTGGATGACACCCGAAGCACCACGAGAACCATACATCGCCGTCTCGCTTGCATTCTTCAAGACAGTAAAGCTCTCGATGTCGGCAGGATAAATCGTAGCAAGCGTAGCCACATCCGAGGTTACGCCGTCGATGATAACCAGTGGGTCGTTGCCGCCCATGATAGAAGTAGTACCACGCACTCGCACAGAGTTGAGCATCGCCATACGGTCGAGACCATTATTGGTCACGTTCACACCTGCCGTCTTTCCACTCAAAGCATCCAAGGCATTGTTGACCACACCTTTCTTCAGAAGTTGAGGCTCGACGATGCTTGTCGAACCCGATATATGAAGAGAATCCAAATCAGAAAGTTGCAGCCCTTGAGCCTTCACGCCCAAGGGAATAGCGGATAACATCAGCATCGAACAAGTCGAACACCAAAGTAGTTTCTTAGAATATCGCAAGGTTGTTACCATCATCTACTGTTTTAGGTTGTTAAGAAATACGAGGGCAAAGATAGTAAAAAATTCCATTCCAAACAACTTTATTAACAATAAAATGGCATAAAAATAGGAAGAAATTTTCCATACGTAACGGAAAATGGAACACATACAGAAAAAAATCCTCTTTAAATTTGCTTTTCCAATATATTTTAGTATTTTTGCAGTTAGTAATTCAAAAATCACTAACATGAAATTTGTAGATAGAATCAAGGAACAAGAAGTCCTGCGGACCGCATTGGAATCTAACGCCTCAAACTTCATCGTCATATACGGACGAAGGAGACTCGGAAAGTCAACTCTCATCAGAAGAGTGTTGAAGAACGGAGACATCTACTTTGAGGCTAGCCATAGCGAGAAAGCTACCCAACTCAGCCTGTTGGCACGAATCATTGGCACGGAATACCCTGGCTTCGACAAACCAGTATATTCCTCCTGGGAGGACATCATTATGGCCTTCAACTACCGCTGCAAGGAAAATGCAACACTTGTTTTGGACGAGTTCCCATACCTTGTCCAGAAAGCCCCCTCCTTGCCTTCTGTTTTACAAAGAATCCTGGACAGGCGTATTGCAGGAGTAGATGAATTGCGCTGCAATATAATCATCTGTGGTTCTTCGCAAAGGATGATGCACGGACTCTTGCAAGGCTCAGAGCCTCTTTATGGTAGAGCTGACCATATATTCATCTTACGACCTGTAGCACTACCTTGGTGGCGAGAAATCATCAATACCTCTACCAAGCAACTCATAGAAGAGTACGCCGTATGGGGTGGAGTTCCACAATACTGGAGACAACGTGAACGTTACAAATCATTGGACGATGCCATCCAAGGGCTTATATTAGATGGCATGGGGAATCTCTATGACGAACCAGCACGTCTCTTCTTGGATGAGGTATCAGACCTAGCTCCCTATTCGTCAATCATGCTTGCTGTAGGCAGTGGAAAAGAGAAGTATTCAAGCATTTCTGATGCCCTGGGAAAGACAACGGCAGAACTTGCCAAGCCGATGAAACATTTGACAGAAATGTTTTTTCTCAGAAAGGAAGTACCATTTGGTGAAAATCCTGCGAAAACCAAGAAGATACTCTATCGGATAGAAGACCCTTTCATGGCTTTCTACTACAGATTCATCGAACCCAACAAGTCTATCATCGCCTTAGGACGTGGCAATATCGCAAAGAAATTCATCAGTGACGGATTTAACAGCCATGTCGCCGAGGTTTGGGAAAGACTGTGCCAACTTGCAGTCAGCGGAAATGAAATAGAAGGTCACACATGGGGCGTTGCCTCGCGCTGGTGGGGAAAGGTTCCTGTCTTCGAAGAAGGTAAGAGAACCCCTGTTGGTAGCGAGGAACTAGAATTTGATGTTGTAGCGGAAGACCTCTACGACAAGAACACAATATTAGTAGGAGAATGCAAATGGACATCCCCAGACTATGCCGATAGACTTTTGGAAAAACTGAAGAAGAAGACATCACTCGCCCCATTTGCCCAGGGAAAGAATGTGATATATATCCTTTTTCTAAGGGAAAAGCCACTTCCAGGTCCTCAGAACTGCAAGGTGATATTGCCAGACGAAGTTGCAAGTTTGCTATAGATAACCCGTTGGCGGAATTAATTCAGTGCGTACTTAATTCTACCAATGGGCTTCTCAT
>CAVBGK010000040.1:0-35780 GCA_963594995.1 Bacteroidaceae bacterium | reverse complement strand
AATTTCTTAATTCAATATGCAAATATAAAGGTGAAATTGCAATATTGTCTTTAACCCCGTGATAAATTACAGAAAATTAACAGATTCGCCTCTTCCAGGTTACCTTAACATTATAAGTGCCATTCGCTTTTTGCTCTTGTCTTTTAATTTCTGCTTTGATTGTAAGCATCTTACGCTAATTTTATTAGTCAACAATTAGTCAACAAAATGGCATAAGGTAGATGTGCCTTTGGTTGCAAGTTGTACGCTCCAAAGAGAGAATAGACCAATAAAAAAGTGCCAAAGGCTTAATAAATAAGCTTTTAGCACTTTTCAAAATCGTGGACCAGCTAGGGCTTGAACCTAGGACCTCCAGATTATGAGTCTGTTGCTCTAACCAACTGAGCTACAAGTCCGAGAATTTTCTACAAATTCGGGTGCAAAGATACTAGCTTTTTATTAAATAACCAAATATTTTTGGCAAAATCTTTCTAGTAAGCTAAAAAATGCGTATCTTTGCACCCATCTTATACGTACGTATGCGTACTTTTATAATAATAGAAAAGTTTTCTATCAGAAAATGGACATAGACAAAAACATCAGATTCGGTCTGACCGACGAACAAGTGAAGCAGAGTAGGGAACAACATGGGCGCAATGTCCTCACTCCCCCTCGAAGAACCTCGTTATGGAAACTCTATCTGGACAAGTATCGTGACCCGATTATCCAGATTTTATTGGTAGCTGCGGTCATTTCCTTGATTCTCGCTTTCATAGAGAACAACTTCATGGAGACAATAGGTATTTTTGTCGCCGTTTTCCTGGCTACAACCGTAGGCTTTTATTTCGAGCGTGATGCTGCCAAGAAGTTTAATGTCCTCACAGCGCTTGGCGAGGAACAGCCTGTCAAGGTGCGTCGTAACGGCAAGGTGATGGAGATTCCACGACATGATGTGGTGGTGGGTGATATCGTGCTCGTCGAAGTTGGCGATGAGGTTCCTGCCGACGGTAAGTTGGTCGCCGTGACCGACTTGCAAATTAATGAGTCTGCCCTGACGGGTGAACCGATGGCAGAGAAGTCGCTCGAAGATAGGGGCGATGGGGCTTATCCTCCTAGCGTGGTGCTTCGTTCTACGATGGTGATGAATGGTCGTGGCGAGTTTATGGTAACAGCTGTGGGCGATGCTACGGAAATCGGAAAGGTGGCCCAGAAAAGTACGGAGCAGACAGCCGTGCAGACTCCACTCTATGTACAGCTCGACAAGTTGGCGAAGTTGATTTCCAAAGTCGGTTCTGTCGTGTCGGTGGCTGCCTTTGTCATCTTCCTCGTACATGATATCCTTACCAATCCAGCTTGGGGAGGCAAGGACTATTTCTATCTGGCAGAAATCGTGCTCAACTATTTCATGATGGCAGTCACCCTGATTGTGATGGCGGTGCCCGAGGGCTTGCCTATGGCCATCACGCTCTCGCTTGCCTTGAATATGCGGAGAATGCTGAAGTCGAACAATCTTGTCCGTAAGCTTCAGGCCTGTGAGACGATGGGAGCCGTGACTGTCATCTGCACAGACAAGACGGGAACGTTGACACAGAACAAGATGCAGGTTGATACGCTTCTCTTGAAGAAGGGGGAGGAGGAATTGCTTGACATTGCCGTCGCCGTCAACTCCACCGCGGAACTCAACGAAGGCAAGGCTATCGGTAATCCTACGGAGTCTGCCCTCCTGCTTTGGCTCCAAGACAAGCAAAAAGATTATACCACTCTTCGCAAGCAAGTGAAAATAGACAAGCAGTTGCCTTTCTCTACAGAGCGCAAGTTTATGGCCACGCTCGCAGAGGTGAAAGGTGATCTGTATCTCTTCGTGAAAGGTGCCCCCGAAATCGTGATGAAGAAATGCGTTTTTGAGGGTCGGGAGAAGAAACAGGCTTTGGAAGAACTTGACGAGTGGCAGCATAAGGCCATGCGTACCCTCGCTTTCGCCTATAAGAAGATAGGTACAGAGGTCTCCGAAGGGTCCCATGCAATCATCGAACGTATTTTCGACGCAACCGACTTGCAGCTTCAGGCTATCGCTGCCATCAACGACCCTATCCGAAAGGATGTGCCGGCGGCGGTGAAGGAATGCCGTCAGGCTGGAATCGAAGTGAAGGTGGTGACGGGTGATACCGCAGCTACGGCCCTTGAGATTGGCAAACAGATAGGTGTGTTTGAGGATGAGGCTGAGAATATCGGGGCTGACGGGGAAATGACTTCGCTCGATGAGCAGATGATAACCGGCGAGCAGTGGGAGGCTCTCTCTGATGAGGAGGCCTATGAGCGTGCCAAGGATATCCGCGTGATGAGCCGTGCCCGTCCTACCGACAAACAACGGTTGGTTCACATGCTTCAGAAGCACGGGGATGTCGTGGCAGTGACGGGTGATGGAACCAATGATGCTCCTGCCCTCCATTATGCTCATGTCGGCCTTTCGCTCGGTTCTGGAACATCGGTGGCCAAGGAGGCTTCTGACATGACCTTGCTTGATGACTCCTTCAAGTCTATCGCCAATGCAGTGATGTGGGGACGTTCGCTCTATCGCAACATCCAGCGGTTCCTTTTCTTCCAGTTGGTTGTGAATGTAGCAGCCTTGCTCTTGGTGCTGGGTGGCTCGATATTGGGTACAGACATGCCGCTTACCGTGACCCAGATACTTTGGATCAATCTGATTATGGATACCTTTGCGGCACTTGCCTTGGCTTCGCTGCCACCGTCGCATGAGGTGATGAGGGACAAGCCTCGCAAGTCTTCCGACTTTATCATCAACAAGCAGATGGGATTCGGCATCCTCTTCTGTGGTGTCTCATTCTTCATCGTGATGTTCGCCTTCTTGGTATATTGCGAGCGTAGAGGCTTGGGAGGCGTTGACGTGCATGAGTTGACCATGTTCTTCACCACCTTCGTGATGCTGCAATTTTGGAATCTTTTCAATGCCAAGTCACTAGGTAGCAACCGCTCTGCCTTCCGTCATTTCTTGCATGACAAGGGTATGATACTCGTGCTGGGCGTCATCCTCTTCGGTCAATGGGTTATCGTGACGTTCGGGGGTGAGATGTTTCGTACGGAGCCGTTGTCATGGAAGGAATGGGGGCTCATTGCCGTTTCCACATCTCTCGTCTTGTGGATCGGTGAGGCGTGGAGGGCTCTCAAGCGATTGCGCCGCAAGTAAGGCTTTTATATTGTTGTTGAATCGTGACCCATATATGATATGAAGACCATATATTATACTATTGCAGAACCACATGGGAGGGCAACCGAACCGACGATGGAACATCCGCAGCCTTGCGTGGCGACAATCGGTTTCTTTGATGGGGTACACCGAGGGCATCAGTTCTTGATACACCATTTGGTAGAAACGGCTCGGCGCGAGGGTTTGGAATCTACGATTATCACCTTCGACCAGCATCCTCGCAAGGTTTTGCAGAGCGACTATCAGCCGGAACTGTTGAGCACGCTGGATTCCAAATTGCTCTTGCTTTCCAAGACGGAGGTTGACAATGCTGTAGTCCTTCATTTCGACCGGGCGTTGGCGGAGCTCTCTGCCCGTGAGTTTATGGAGCAAGTGCTTCGTGACCGCCTCCAGGTGAAGAAACTTTTCATTGGGTATGACCACCGTTTTGGACATAATCGGGAGGAAAGTTTTGATGATTATGTGAGATACGGCAAGGAGCTGGGTATAGAGGTCGTGCAGAACCAGGCGTTTGTGCTCAATGACATTCATGTCTCGTCTTCCGTAATCCGTTCTTTCTTGCGAGAGGGTGAGGTGGAGTTGGCGAACCAATGCCTCGGATTCCCTTATACCATTGTCGGAAAGGTGGTGAATGGCTATCATGAGGGGCGAAAGTTGGGCTTTCCTACAGCCAACCTTGACATCTCCCACTTCGGTCAGATGATGCCTGCTCCGGGAGTCTATGCTGTGAAGGTGCGTCTGGAGAATACTGTGGTGTGGAAGAAGGGTATGATGAACATCGGTAATCGCCCGACTTTCAATGGCAAACGCATCACCCTGGAGACGCATATTTTCAATTTTGATGGCGACATCTACGACCAGCTGCTTCTCGTAGGCTTTGTAAGGCGAATCAGGGGTGAACGGAAGTTTGAGGGTCCTGAGGAGTTGGCGGAGCAATTGAAAGAGGATGAGGCAACGGCGCTGTCACTCTTTGAGGCAGATATGAGCAAAGAGTAATAAGTGTCCTTTGGCAAGGATGCTATACATTATAAATTATGCATTAGATTAAGTTTATGGCAAAGATTAGTTTGAAGAAAGGTTTTTGGGATGTTGTCCTGTATATCATTCTATTCGTGGTGGTTCAGATTGCAGTCATGTATGCTGGCGTTGGCATTTGGGCAGCTGTGAAACAGGAAAGTTACATGAGCGTGCTCAATGCTGTTGGCACTGGTGGAAATTCGGTTCTTTTGGCGTTGACGTCGGTATTTAGCAATGTCATCACCTTGGTGGTTTTTCTGAAGGCGAAGTGGACACCGCTTACCCGTGACTATTTGTTGTCAAAGCCTTGGGTTCCACTTCTTTGGGTAGCTCTCTTCACTTTGGGAACGATTATTCCTTTGGAATTTATCTATGAGCAACTCGGCTTGGAGATGGATGAGAATGCCTCCCGGATATTTGAGGGGTTGATGAAGGAACCGTGGGGCTATGTGGCTGTGGGTATTCTTGCTCCTTTGGCTGAGGAAATCGTATTTCGTGGGGCTGTGCTACGTACCTTGCTCGGGATGGTGAGCAAGAAGAACCACTGGGTGGCCATCATGATTTCTGCGGCAATCTTTGGCGTGGCCCACGGCAATACGGCTCAGTTTGTCAATGCCTTGTTGATGGGGTTACTGTTGGGCTGGATGTATTATCGCACCAAGAGCCTTGTGCCGGGTATCTTGATGCACTGGGTGAACAATACCATGGCTTATGTCTTGAACAATATTATGCCACAGAGCGACGGCAAGCTCATCGACCTTTTCCATGGTGACGAGAAAACGGTCTATTATGCCGTAGGTTTCTCGCTCTGCGTTATGATTCCAAGTTTCTTTCAGATGATTATGAGATTGAAGAAACCATGATGACAAAGGCTGCCTTTTGGGCAGCCTTTGTCATCATTTGCTGAATGAAACATTCTCCACATGGTCGTTGACGTAGATGTTTGCCATGTCTGCGGTCTTGTACCACTTGGGCTTGCCTGGCATGTCATCCGAGATAACCTTTCCATTGATGGAGAGATTCTCAAAGCGGACGTTTTTTACCATTCGTTTTTGGTCGTAACCTGCGATGATTCCCATGTTGGGAGTTTCGCCTGTATAAGAAATGTTGCGGAGGGTAATGTCCTCGATGCCACGGCCCGGGGCGGTGCAATACTTCTTGTTGTAGCAAACTCGTATGTTGAGAAGCATCCCCTTGCGGATGTTGTCGATATGGAAATTCTCGAATATAACGTCCTTCACCAAGATGTTGTCTCCATCGTTGATGCCGATGCACCCCTGGTAGTCTATTTGGTTCTCAGCGTGTTCCAGGATTTCAATGTCCTTGTAGATTACGTTGCTTACTTCCTCCAGTTCGGGTGTTTCGCTGTGCAGGCCAATCATGATGGGGTGGGCTACGTCTGCCCAAAATACACAGTCCTTGATGGTAATGTTGCTGCAACCGCCGTGGTATTTTTTGCGGGTGCAGTAGATGGTGGAGCAGTCATCGCTTGTGCGAGCGAAGAGATGCTCTTGGTGGATGTTGTTGCTGGCGAAAATGTTGAATCCGTCGCCCCAACCATACCAACTCATCACTTTGGCGTTCTTCACTGTAACGGAATCACTGCCGCCGATGGGCAACTGGGTGGTGAGAGGTCCGTCGATATAGACATTCTTGGAATATCTCACCATGATGCCTTCATGGTGGCCGGGCATGACGATGCCATGACCGATAATCTTGACATCACGGGAGCCATAGGTGGAAAGCCATCCCTTGATGACGGCACCATTGTCGATATAGACGGTCTTGCCCGATGCGATGTGGATGGAGTCGCCCTTGAAGTCGTGAACGCCAGGACCGAAATACATGAGGTCTTTCTTCTTTTTTACCTTAGGCTTTTCTAGTACGTTGTCTGCGAAGATTTGGAGATTTTGGTAGATGTTTCCGTTGATTTCCACGGAAAAGTAGCGAGGGCGGTCGAGAGAGAATGTTAGAGTGTTTCCTTCTTGCTTAGCCTCGATACCATAGGAGTTGGGGCGGATCTTGTAGCTCTTAATATCCTGAGCCATGCTCTTTACCTGTATTTCTACTTTGCCATCAAATTCAAACTTAGCCACCGAGGTCACTTCTGCGTTGTGCTTGGCGTTTGCCACTCTATCTACCCGAAAGGCGTAGGTATCGATGTCTTTCCAGTCATCGCCGTTGATGCGGGCTTTCACCTCGAAGTCATGTTTCAGTTCGATACTTGCCGGAGCTTTACTTACCACTAATCTCTCCTCGTGTGTCGCTTGTATGCTTGTAGCTGACAGGGATAGGGTGAGGAGACATAGAGACAGGGTTGTCAATATTCTGTTCATACGGTTGTTGTTGATGTTAGACACTTTTATTATAATACGAATGGCATGATGCTTTTACTTATCCCGGAAGAAAAACTTACGTAATCATTTCTTGTTATTCGGTAAAATCCGGAGAATGTCAATAACTTCATAGGAACAAAGGGTGTTGCTGAATGGTTTATCTTCTCGAAAATTTTTTGACGGTGATGTTACCGTTGCTATCCGTTGTTTTTTGAATGTAAATACCAGAGGCGTTACCATGGGTCTTCATGCCGGTGACATCATAATATTCATAACTTGCAATGCCGTTCCCGGCATCCGGGGATGAGATGCCCGTGGCAATCTGGTCATCCTTGACAGGGAGGATGATCAATGGGAACTTAGTCAGGCTGGTGAGTCCCTTGGTGTTCAATACTCCGTCTTCGCTTACTTCCCAATATTCGTCTTTGGTGGAAGAGCAGATGGTTACATGATCTGAGCCAATGAGTCCACGGATGGAATATGAGTAGTATGTTTTTGCTACCATTTTGCTTGAGACAGCCAAATAAGGGGTACTGCCTCCCGCTAGGGAGGCGATATTGTACTTGACGGAATATTTAGACTCCTTTGGCTCTAGCTTCCAAACCTGTGTTGGGTCGTATTTTCCGGCTTCGCTCTTCAAAGAAGTGAAGTGGGCCGTTTCCGCACCTTCTTCATGCGTCAGGTAGGAATCTGTAGCGATGTCGTATATGGCATAGTTCCCTTCTGGCAGGTTGACATAGTTTTCGTCAACGACCATCACGTGATAGGTGATCTTTTCGTCAAAGTCTTCACCGGTGATATGCAAGGTATAGTCGCAGGTCGTTGAAATGTCTGACAAGTTGAGGTATTTCCCGACGGTTCCGTCGCTCCACGAATATTGGGGTGCGACAATGTTCTCTGGAGCGTTGGCATACAGGATTAGGTTGTCGTTTTTGTTGACGATGAAGTCCAATGTATCCTTTACCAAGCGATTGTTCACCAATGCACAAGGGGTCAAGCCCTTGACATGGATGTGGAAAGTGACAGTTTGCGCCAGTCCGCCTTGGTTGATGAATTGCCCTTTGATTTCTCGGTCTTTGGTTACGGAAGACAGGGTGATGGAAGTGCCAGTCTGCCCCGTACTCCATCTGCCCTCTCCCCAGCCGCTGGCACCACCGATGTTGAGGGTGACATTGCTTCCGTTGGCGACAGTCGCTTCGGTGGCTCCCATCCAGGTGCCATCGGCATAGATGGAACTGTTGGGCGTAGTTGGTGTGCAGTCACCTTGCGACGCAATGGCAAATACTTGTTCGCTCTTGATGCCATTCTCATTGGTGTAAGTTGCACGATAGAGATAACTCTTGTCTGTGCTGACTGTGATGTCGCGAGTCTTCTCGCCCGTGTTCCACTCCCAGTTTCCCGTGTCAGTAGCACCTTCAGGAAGCTGTGGCATCAATTTCACGGTCTTGCCCGTAGGTACACCCATGTT
This sequence comes from Bacteroidaceae bacterium, assembly GCA_963594995.1. Taxonomy (GTDB): domain Bacteria; phylum Bacteroidota; class Bacteroidia; order Bacteroidales; family Bacteroidaceae; genus Prevotella. The sequence continues at coordinate 27,754 of CAVBGK010000040.1, read as the reverse complement.
CGTGTTAATAAGGTATGTACTTTCCAAACCGCCCAATTCGTTGTGCTCAATAATCTTTCCGTCATACTCCATCTTAGGAGTCAATAGGGTAGGACGATGCTGCTCGTCGGCAATGCCGTCGTATGTGCAGGTTAAAACAGAGTATCCCATGTGGTCATATGCACCACTTGTGCTTCCAGAAGGTCCTCCATCGATGCCCATATCTTCGAGAGCTTTTTCTGCAAAAGGCATTTTTACACCTTTCACGCCTTCGTAATGTCCGATGATGCGCGCCCAGTAAGGACGAGTTTGGCCGCGTCCACCACCGTTAGGACCTTCTTGATTCCATGTTCCATGCCATGCTGTGCGGCAATCTGCATAGTGATAATTGACCCAAGGAAGGTCATCTTTGGCGGAGTTGTTGTATGCGGCAGTAAATTCCACACCGGCAGCCATACGGTTGTCATGGTATGAATAAAGGTCATCGCCTTGGTTCCATGCAGTCTGGCAAATATCAACCGCCAAGCCTAGTGCCATGGTTGCGTGCCCTTGGTCACGACCGCTTTCTTGCATCTGGCCTACTTTGCCATATGCACCTGTTTCTTCTGCGTAATCCGCAACATTAGGAATCAAGTTGTCGATGTATTCGGTCAAGCCATTATTCCAAATGTCGGTATCTGTCCTTTTCTGGCCAGGGCAGCTGCCCGTCAAGGCAGCAAGGTCGTATTTGACAAATGACAAGCCCTGGTTGTAGATGAACACATCATCACAGAGGACACCAATGGAAGTAACACATAGTGCATTGCAGAGACCCCAGTTACTCCAATAGTGGCCAGGACGATCGCCAGCTGTTCCCCAACCAGCGCCAGGTTTGTTTCCACCATTTTCCCAGGTACCATTGCGACCACGTTGGAATCCAATAGCTGAAGGATACCAAACGTCGAGCATCCAACGCTTGAAGTCTTCGAAATCTTTCTGCTTCCAACCTTCGTAGTCACGCATCAATTCTGCAGCTTGGGCGAACTCGTAACCATAAATGCCAGCTGCCAGGGCATAGTTGCTGTTGCCACCAATACCTTTGCAGACATCAGCCCACTGATTTAAGACACTTACTGCATTTTTAGCGCAATCCACGTTGCCTTCTATTTTCCAACGAAGAGCATTTTGGTAAGCGATTGATGCACCGCGGGCTGCATTTATGTAATTCTCTGCACCTGCCCCACGAATAATCGTCTCTACAGGCCATGTGGCACAAGTAGGCTGTGCGAATTCGGAACTCTTTAGTATATTGTAAGCTTGGGTGACCTTTTCGTTGCCGGCAGCCAATTGAGCCTTGATTCTCTCAAAGTCGGCATTGGTATGCAAACCTCCGGGGTGGCGGAAGCCGCGGTTGGGGTCGTATGTTGGCATCAACTCTGTGTCTGTGAACGCCAGGCCTTGTGTGATTTTTACATTTTGGATGGCTGTCTCGAGGTCTGTCACATATTCATTTATGACAAACTGGCTCAGGGTCTCTTTTTCAGTCTTGGCTTTGATGACCTCATACGTGTCTGACAGTATGGAGATGGCGTCAGCGGTATATATGCTTGTGTCTCCGTTGAGAAGGACTGAGGCTTTTTGCAAGGTTGCGTCCAGTGTACTCAGGTCTCCTTGTGTGCCATGGCGAAATTCATGCTCGTAATCATCGGCGGCTATTCCCAAGTTGGCAATTTCAGCCCCGGTCAACGCCCCGTCGTAGATGCGGATATCTGCCACTTTGGTGTTTCCCAAGTAGGTGTCGCCCGAAAAGGGAGACCGACCTATCCAGTTGTATGTGGGCGCATTTGTCCCAAAGGTCGAGGAAATCGTGTTGCAAGTAGCTGTGGCAGTCTTGCAACCATTTACGTAGAGAGAACCTTCCGAGCCTTTTTGAACATATACCACGTTTAGCCAACTTCCTTTGCTAGAGGCTTTCTCGGCATTGACGCTCTTCTCGCTGCCATAGCCAGCGGCGGAAGAACCGACTCGTTGTGTGTTGAGAGTGTAGAAATAGTATTTGCCTTCGGTTTGGCTACATTCTGCATTGTTGCTGAAAGTAAACAGGAAGTTCCCCAGTCCGGAGATGTCTTGGCTGGGATCCACGTAGTAGTACATGCTGATGCTGAAGTCGCTGCATCCGGCCAGGACTTTACCAGTGCCTTCTCCCATGTCGAAATAACCATTTTCTGAGCCTAGGTCCAGCACATGGTATTTTCCCATGGCTACCACCTTGGCATTGTTCCTCAGGGTTCCCACGATGCTCCCTTCGGAAATGCTTTCTTGAACATTTCCTCCTGTTGTGTTCTTGAAATCGAAATGCAACTTGAGGTTTGCGCCATCTGCCCATACGCAAAGAACGTTCAGCAGGGCGGCAAATGCTGTTATGAGTCGGATTCTTTTCATAGAGTTGTATGTTTTATTAAATCTTTTCAGTTCTAATACAAATCTGTAGGCTGAAATTCTTAGATATGAATGATTTTTTTAGTGTTTTTTTTGAAAGTTAACGGATTATTGTTATTTTTGCACTCAATAATTAACGGATGATATGGAAATGAAGAACCTAGTCTTGTCTATATGCCTAATATTTGCTTGTTTGCTATCAATAAGTGCACAGAATGCCTATCGATTGCTGGATATGTCTGCTGGTTTGCCAGATAATGAAGTGAAGTCTCTGCTTTGGCTTCCCGATGGAAGGTTGTGTGCCCGTACATCTTCCAGTCTTTCTCTTTTTGATGGCTGTTACTTTCGTTCTTTCCCCCCTTTGGTCAATGAAGTGTATCCAACAGACTATGTTGCGGCTTTGCCAACGGCTTATGTGGATGCGGAACAGCGAATATGGGTCAAGGAGACGGGGCATATTTTTGTGTTTGACTTGACTACGGAGAGGTATGTGTGTGATGTGAAAGGCTTGCTTGCCTCCATGGGTGTGAAAGAGCGCATTTGCAATTTCTTCATAGACTCGGCCAAGGACTATTGGTTTGTGACCGATTCCGGAAAATTCCTTTATTGCAAGAATCGATCTCAAGCTAAGGTTGTTCGTGCTTGTGCCAGAGGTGTGCGGGATGTTGCCAGTTGGGCAGACAAGCATTGGTTTGTTTATGGTAATGGTGAGGTGACGTGTTGGGATTCAGGGATTGTCAAGATGCTGAATCGGCATTTTGTGTGGAAAGGGAAGATGCAGGCACGTGATTTCTTGCAATTCTCTCAGAATTCTGGGCAACTGTGGGTGATGTGGAACCATGGGCTGGCTCTATGGCGGCCTGTCGCCAAAGAATGGCAATGCCGTTATGCGAATGATAAAGATGTCTTGGTGACATTGTGTGCCGTGTCGCCTAAGACTTGTTATGTAGGGCTTCGACGTGCGGGCTTGTTGGCGTTGGAAGCCGACGGGCGTTTGAGCACCCAGGGTGAATTTAACGTGTTGAATGGGAGGAATGTGAAGGATGCGATTCAGACGTTGGCGTATCGGCAAGGTAATCTGATGGTAGGAATGGCTAACCATGGCATCCTCTTTTGCAATCCAAGCATGCAACTCTTTCCTTACGTAACCATGCAGGAATGTGGTTTGCCGATGGGAGAATATATGCTGAACGGAGGAAATGGCAATGACCTCTTGCTTACGTCTTCGCAAGGTGTTTATAGGATGCTGATGCCGCAAATGCGAGCATATCCGTTACCCTTGGAAGGTTCTGACTTCATTCGTGGAATGGTGGATTCCCGGAAACGTGTTTGGGTGGGTACCTTCAACCAGGGTTTCTTTATGTGGGATGGTAAGAAAACTTACCATGTCATGCAAGGTGCTTTGGTGGGGGAAGATGTCAATTACAATATCGTGCGAGAATTTCTGGAGGACTCCCGACATCGTATTTGGGTCAGTTTCCATGGTGGTATAGGCACGTTGGACAGTCAACTTCAAATCATCCCATTGGAAGCGAAAGGACTGGAACGCTATAAGGTGGTGAATGAGTTTCGGATAGACAAGGACGAGAATGTGTGGGCTGCTACATCGCAAGGACTTTTTTGTTATTCACAGAAGCAACGTAAGGCTTATTTCCCGAAGGATCTTGTGCATGATGCCGGAATATGCAATTTGTTGAGTGCTCCTTGCAAAGCTTTGCTTGTTGACAGGAAGGGCTGGGTATGGGTTGGTACGTTGAACGGGGTGATTGTGTTGCGGCCTCGTGACAAATATGCCCTGTATTTTGGCAAGAAAGAAGGTATGCCAAACGAGATGACCGAGGGAATCATTGAAGACGAGTTGGGAAACGTTTGGGTAACGACTGCCAATGGGTTGTGCCGCTTTTCGTATGTGGGGGACAGGGAATTCAAGTTGATGGTCTTTGATGAACAAAATAAACTGGGCGATGCGAAGTTTGGCTGGATGGCTCTGGCACGTGATGCGGCAGGAAAGCTTTTGTTTGGTAATCAAGGGGGATTCTATGTGGTAGATCCTGCCAAAGTCCAGAATCTAAGATATTCGGGAAGGCCCATATTTACCTCTTTGTTGGTGAATAACCAAGAAATCTTTCCTGGTCAGGAACTGAATGGGAGGGTTGTCTTGGAAAAAGCCTTGTCATCTACCCAGAAAGTGGTCTTGCGGTATGATGAGAACTTTGTGACAGTTTGTTTCTCTGGCTTGAATTTTGATATGCCTCGCCATACTTATTACAAATATAGGCTGAAGGGTATCAATGATGGTTGGGTGGAAGTTAGTCCACAGGATGGCATAGGCAAGGCTAGCTATACCAATTTGCCTTCAGGTGAGTATGAGTTGGAGGTTTATTCCGCTGGCTTCGACAAGAAATGGAGCAAGCGGCCCATCAAGCTTCGCATCATTGTGGAGCCTCCAATTTGGTCTGTTTGGTGGGCCAAGTTGTTGTATCTGTCGTTACTTGGTGGCATGGCCGTCTATGTGTTCCGTAGGAAGCAGAAGCAGGACAACTTGCGAAGGGAAGCTGAGAACAACAAGGAGCTGGAAGAAATGAAATATCGTTTCTTCACCAATGTGACCCATGAATTCCGGACTCTCCTGACTTTGATTATCACTCCGGTTGGCAGTATATTGAAACGTACTTCTGACGATGAAGTACGTGACCAGCTGAAGGAGGTGAACAAGAATGCCGGCGACTTGTTGCAGCTGGTCAATCAATTGTTGGACTTCCGAAAGATGGAAACCAAGGGGGAACGCCTTGATTTGAAAGGTGGTATCTTTGGAGAGTTCGTGAAATATACGGCGATGAAGTTTTCGCCTCTTGCCGCCCAAAGGCAAATAGAATTGAAGTTCGATGACCGGACTGGTGGGCTGTTTATGTATTTCGATCGTGACAAGGTAGGTAAGATTTTGAACAATTTGCTTTCGAATGCTTTCAAATATACGCCTACAGGTGGTGAGGTGTGTGTAGAGTTGTGCTTGTGTCATTCTGCCAATCGCCATTTTGTACGAATGTCTGTTGTGGATACTGGTTGTGGAATATCACAGAAAGACCAGGCGCATGTGTTTGATCGGTTTTTCCGTTCTTCCAATCAAGCCACAACAAATGTAGGGTCAGGTATAGGCTTGAACTTGGTCGCTGAGTATGTAAAGTTGCATCAAGGACATGTACATTTGGAAAGTGTGGAAGGGAAAGGTAGCTGTTTTATTGTAGAAATTCCTGCTGACCTAAAATTGGAGGCACAAGAGATGGCTTCTGAACTAACGGGATATCATGCGGGCACTGGTGAATTTGCAGACAAATGTGTCTTGGTCGTAGAGGATAACGTCGGTTTTCGCAATTATCTTGCAAGGGAATTGGGGCGTATATATAATAAGGTGTTGATGGCGGCGGATGGGTTGCAGGGCGCTGCGATGGCAGCGGATTGTAGTCCGGACATTATCGTCAGCGACGTGATGATGCCGCAGATGAGTGGCATGGAGATGTGCCGTCGTCTCAAGCAGGACTTATCGACCTCCCACATACCTGTCATTCTTCTTACGGCATGGAGTACCGATGACGGCAGGGCTGAGGGGTATAAGGTTGGTGCCGACGCATATATTTCCAAACCATTCGACCTGGAGGTACTTTTGGCTCGCATCGACAATCTCTTGGAGAAACAGAAAGAACGAATCCAGGACTTTTCGCATAGTCCTTCACTTGACGTAAGGAATATTGCAGGCTCAGCCCCCGATGAGAAGTTCTTGGCAGAAATAGTTTCTCTGATAGAGAAAAATATTACAGATTCTGATTATACGGTTGATGCGCTTGCGGCGGATATGGCGATGTCGAGAATGAGCGTATATCGTAAGATGAAAGCCCTGACAGGCCAGACTCCTACCGACTTCATCAGGACGGTACGGTTGAAGGCGGCGGCGACACTTTTGAAGAGGGGGCAGTACCAGGTGTCAGAGGTGTGTTATCTCACGGGATTTGCCACTCCTCAGAATTTTACCAAGCATTTCAAGGATATGTTTGGTGTCGTTCCTTCGCAATATAATGGGTGATATGTATTGTTGTTACAATAGGAATGTGTTTTTGTTACGATTGAATCATGCCTTTGGTAGGTTTTGGACTAACTTTGCAGCCGTATAAACTAACGATTTAAGCAATTTATGGGAATACCAACAATGAAGCAGCAAATGATAGTCGATTTTTATAGGACGCATCGGACAAGATTGGTGAACTTTGCCATAGCCAGGCTGGGCAACAAGGAAGAAGCAGAGGACTTGGTGCAGGATGTTTTTGTCAAGTTGATGAGATATGAAGGTATGGTCAATGAGGCAACCATTCTGTCGTTTGTCTTTACCATGGCAAATAATGAAGTCAAGAATATCCTGCGTCGCAGGCTTTGCCGTCGTCGGGTGGAAGAATATGTGACCAATGAGGCAGTGTTGCAATATAGTGCCGTGGAGCATGTGGTGGAATATCATGATACGCTTTGCCTTGTCCAGCATTGCATGGACGAGTTGTCGCCTGCCTGTGCCAAGGTTTATCGCATGAGCCTTTTTGATGACAAGTGTGCCGGGGATATAGCAAAAGAGTTGAATGTGTCCAAGCGTACCATAGAATCACAGTTGTTTACTTCTCGTAAAAAAATGAGAGTGTTGTTAAAAGCCATGTAATAATTTATTCCTAATATACAATGAAAAGAAATTTACTAACTTTGTACTTTGTTGCGATTTCTCTGCCAGGTATCGCGGGAAATCTGCCGATTAACCTAAAAGTGAATGGATTAGTAACTCCTTTGGGGATTGATACGCCAAATCCAACTTTCAGTTGGCAAACTAAAAGTGATGAACGAGGTTTTAGACAGTCTGCTTATGAACTAGTCGTGAAAACGGTTGATGGTAGCGAGGTGTGGAACTCTGGTAAGGTGGCTTCTGCGTCGCAAAATCAAATAGCCTATGCTGGTTCTGCCTTAAATTCTTGCACCCCATATGTTTGGAGCGTGACAGTATATGATAAGGAAGGAAAAGCATCTGAAACGGCTAAAAGTACATTTGAGACAGCTTTCCTTCAGGCAAATGAATGGGAAGCACAATGGATACAAGCTGCTAAGACAAGTAATGCCAAGGTCGAAATTCCTCTAACCGCTTCTTGTCGCTATGTTAAACTTGATGTGACAAAATTAGGGCTTCCTGCCTCTACTGACTCGAAGTATTTCTTCTTGCAATTGGCGGAAATGGAGATTTATAGTGGGGGTGAAAATGTGGCACGTACGGCGAAGTTTAGTGCAAGTGACACCTGGACTATAGGAAACTGGAACTTGAACTTTATCAACGATGGTATCGTACAAGGTACGACTTTAGGATATACTTCCACCCAGAAAGCTGATAATAACCAACATATATATGTCATAGCGGATCTTGGTAAGGTTATGGATATAGAACGCATTGTGCTCTATCCGCGTCAAGACGACAAAGCGGCGAGCGGTACGGATGCTGCCAATTTTCCAAGTTCTTACACTATTCAGACCTCTGAAGACAATAAGGAATATGCCGTTATGACTCAGGTGACAAATGGTGCAGCTCCAAGCTTTATCAATACGACCCAAGTTGTTCCATATTTAGGTAAGAACTTCTCGATTGCTACTGGTAAGAAGGTGAAACGGGCACGTATATATGCTTCTGCATTGGGTGTGTTTACTATGACCTTGAATGGGAGACCTGTTACAGACAATAAACTTGAGCCAGGAGAAAGCGAATACGAGAAAACTATACTTTATTCGACATACGATGTAACCTCTCTGCTAAAAGAAGGTGTCAATACGTGGATAGGCCGTATCGCAGGTGGTATATTCCATATTGATAAATTGACAGGTCGTTTCTCCAAAGGTGAAGTTGTCAATAGTGGTGACAAGGCATTGAAGGCAGAGTTGCATATTGATTATGAGGATGGAACTTCGGAGGTCGTTCTGACCGATGGTCAGTGGACAACTGCTCCATCTCCTACCTTGGGTAGTAACTGGTGGGGTGGTGAAGATTATGATGCTCGAAATGAGATTGTTGGTATCGATGAAGCCCATTTCGACGTGAGTGCCTGGACTCCAGTGTCAGTTCTTGCATCTCCTACATTCAAAAGTAGCCAAGCAAGTGGAATGGGTGTATTGAAGGCTAGAAACTATGAGCCGGTACGTGTCGTGGAAGAATGGAAAGCTGTGACTGTCAAGAGTGTGTATAGTGGTGGGTACCATCTCTATGTCGTGGATTTTGGCAGAAACTTTGCAGGCCAGTACCGCTTTAGGTTGAAGGGTAAGAATGGGCAGATCATCACTTTGCGTGAGGGTGAGAGCTTGAATGCTGATGGATCAGTCTTTATGGAGAATTATTATACAGGACCTGCAGATACTTATGAGACTTACACCTTCGCCGGCAAGGAAAATGGTGAGGAGTGGGGACCAGAGTTTATGTATCATGGCTTTCGTTATCTCCAGATTATAGGCTTGGAGGAGGCTCCTAGCCCAGAGGATTTTACGGCAATGCGTTTACGTAGTGATATGGATTTGGCGGGAACCTTTGAGACTAGCAACTCTTTGCTTAATGACATTCATGTGATTTGTCGCGATGCAATCCAAAGCCAACTGTATAATAGCATTACAGACTGTCCTCATCGGGAGAAATTAGGATGGCTTGATGTTCCAAATGAGATGTACAACTCTTTGGTCTATAATTATGATATGGAGAACTTCTACAAGAAAGTTGTGCTCGATTGTTTTGATGCCCAATACAGCAATGGTAGGGTACCTAGCACAGTGCCTCATTTCATGGCAGTATATGATGATGACCCTAACTGGGGTGGATCTGCCATCTTGGTGCCTTATCGTAGTTGGAAGACCTATGGAGACGTTACAACAATTACGAAGTATTATTCACAAATGAAGAAATTGATGGATTATTATACTTCGAAAACGGTCAACAATATCATGCCAGGAAGTAATTATAGTGTATTGAGTGACTGGGGGCAAGAAACGGCTGGTGTAAATCCGATGGTTCCTGGTGAGTTTACCATCACGACGACCTATTATTATATGTTGAATGCCATGGCTGAGATTGCGACCTATCTGGGTAAAGATGCGGATGCAAAGGCTTTCTTGGTACAGGCACAAAAGACAAAGACGGCATTCAATACCCGTTTCTATAAGAATGGTGTATATGAATATGGGCAGCAGTCGGAGTTTGCCATGCCTCTCTATTATGGTCTTGTAGATGAAGAAAAAGAAGAGCTTGTGGCTAGTAAGTTGGCAGAGCGTGTGAAGAAGGACAATTATAAGATAAAGACTGGTGAGATTGGCCTGAAGCCTTTGTTTATGTCTCTCGCAAAATATGGTTACAATGATATTGTTTATCAGATGGCGAATCAAACAGATTGCCCGAGTTATGGTTATTGGGTGAAGCAAGGTTACACGACAACTCCTGAGTATTGGAATGTGGGCGCTTTTTCTCAAAATCACTGCATGATGGACCATATTGAGGAATGGTTTTTCTCTCAGTTGGGTGGTATTCAAAATGCAGGGAAAGGCTTTGATATAGTGCATATAGAGCCTTGGATTCCTGCAGATATGAATCGATTGGATGTAACGACACGCAGCATTTATGGTAATATAGGTTGTCATTATGAGCGTTTGGGAGATGATGGTATGAGCTATACATTCCAAATACCTGCCAATAGTCAGGCTCATGTTGTGATTCCATGCTTGGAGCAACAAAAGGTTGTGGAGAATGGAGATGATTTGTTGGTAGGTGAGGATGGTGTTGTGGCTGTAGAATATCAGGAAGGTAAGGCATATGTAACTTTGGGTTCGGGTGTTTATAAGTTAGAAGTTGTGAAGAAGAATGCCACTGGTATCATGGTAGTGAAACCATCAACATTCGAGGCGGATGGAGGAGATTTCTTTGACTTGAATGGTCGTAATCTGGGGAAACAGAAGCCAGGTCAAAAAGGTGTTTACATCCAGAGCAATAAGAAAATCATTTTATAAAAGAAAGCCATCGAAAGCTTCTCCATTGACTTTCGATGGCTTTTGTAACGTCCAATCGTATAATCAACAAAGAAATATCGCATGAAACAGAACATTTTATACATGATTTTAGCAGCTTGTTTGCTTCTTGGCAATGCTTCCAGTGGTTTCGCCAAGGCTAGGAAGAAGGTGGAAGACCCGGAGATAACAAAGCTCAAGGGAAAGATTGAGAACGTGATGCAGAAGGTGGACGTACAGCCTGACTGGCTCTACTCCCGCCTGCAGATGTATTGGAAGACGCAAGCCACAGATGCCTTTGTCAATGGCGATCGGTTCGATCATCCTGGGGGAGAGCGTGCGCCTGTACCTACGGTGAAGTACGCTGGTTTGCGTGGCACGGAGTCGCAATACAACCGTCCGAAGATTGAAGACATTGTGCCTTACGACGATGATGAGCAGGGTAACGTTACCTATATCAACAAGGCATCAGGCAAGATGGAGAAAGCGCACCCTGCCAAGACGGGAAGCAACATCCAAAGTGTGAACCGCCGGATTATGACCATCGCCCGCGATGCCGCCCGCATCTATGCTGCCACTGGCGATATGCGCTATGGGAAGATGGCGGCTAAGGTCTTTGATGTCTATATGAAGGGTATCGCCTACCGCAATGTGCCTATTGACCTCAACCATGGTCATCAACAGACACTCGTCGGCATGACAACCTTCGAGGTTATCCACGAGGACATCATCAACGAACTCACCCAGATGTACCCACTCATCAAGAATCTCGTGAAGGATGACCAAGCCATCATTGAGACAGGCTTCAAGAAGTGGGCGGAGAACATCATAGCCAATGGTGTGCCTCACAACAATTGGAACTTGTTTCAGGCAGACTTCATCGTAAAGATTGCCTTGGTGCTGCAAGACAATCAGGCTTACGCCGATGGCAGGGGCAAGCAATACTACTTGGATTATGTCGAAAACCAGAATGGCATCCGCCAGTGGAGCATGAACAAGCTCGTCGACTTTGGCTTCGACAAGAATGCCAAGACTTGGTATGAGTCGCCGGGCTATAGTACTACCGTGCTTGGCACTATCTGCGACTTTGCCAACATGCTCGATGAGGAGGCTGGCATCGACCTCTTCAGCAAGCATCCTGTCTTGGTAGATGCGGTCAAAACCTCGGCAGAGTATCTCTTCCCAAATCGTATGATAGCTGGCTTTGGCGATACCCATCCAGGTTACTTGAACCAAGGCGGTGCCAATAACATCTTAAAGTATGCCACTCGCCATAAGAACAAGGGGCTAATCTCGGATATGAATCTCTTCAAGAGTGCGGTGGATGCAAAGGCTCCATTGTCGGAGATCGAGAAATATACGAGCACGATGTTCTATGCGCCAAATGTCTCTTGGATAGCTATGCGAACAGGTATGGACAAGCAGCATGACCTCATGGCTTCGCTCAATGGTAGCCTCGGCAACCATGCCCATGCCAACGGAATCTCCTTGGAGCTATATGGCAAGGGATATGTCCTGGGTCCAGATGCTGGTATCGGCAAGTTCCTTTATAGTGGTTTGGATTATCTGGAGTATTACTCTCAGATGCCAGCCCACAACACGGTGGTAGTGGATGGCGTGTCTAGCTATCCTGTGATGATGTCGCAGCACGGCTTCAAGGTCATCGCTTCCTATCCTGAGGTAAGCGCAGAAAAGCCTGTCGGCAAGAAACTCTCTGAGCAAAAGATTTCTTATCAAAAGGAGTCTGATGCGAAAGTGGAGAACCTTGGCAATATGACTTATTCTACAGTGAGCTTCATCGAGCCAGAAACGCAAGCCGAGCAGCAGCGTACTACCGCAGTAGTAAAGACTTCCGGCAAGGGCGGTTACTACATCGACGTATTCCGCAGTAAGCGCAAGGATGGTAATGACAAAACCCATGATTACTTCTATCATAATCTCGGCCAGAAGATGCAGGTCGTAGATGCAGCGTCAGAAAAGCCACTCCAGATGCAACCTACAGAGGAGCTAGCCTTCGCTGGTGGCCATCTCTATGCCTACTCCTATATATACAATAAGGCGAGTGCGGAGATGCAGGGTTCCATCAAGACCCAGTTTGTTACCAAGATAGAGGATGAGAAGGTGGCTGAGGCGATGGAGGGTCAGCATGAGATTACGATGACGATGTGGATGAAGGCAGACGAGAACCGCACCATCTTCCAGGCTCTCTCTCCTGCCAACCTCGAATATGAGCGTATGCCTAACCAGCCATACAAGGTCATCGACCAGCCAGTCCTCACCTTTGTGGCTCGTCAGAAGGGCGAGGCATGGAATCATCCTTTCGTCTGCGTGTATGAGCCAAGTTCTGATACAGAACCAGGCGACATTGCATCGGTCGATTACTTTACGCCAAGCGAGCAGGGGGCTGTGGGCATCATTGTCAAGCTGAAGGATGGAACTACCCAGAAGTTCGTTTGCTTGGAGAATGGTATGGTAACCAAGCCCTAGTTAACACCGCCTACGATATGCCTTGGCGATGCCAGTGCGTGGAGATATACAATGACAACCTAGGCGTGAAATATTTCCACAAGAACTTGTTGCTTTCAAGAAAATTGCTTATCTTTGCCCTCGCATAACGTAAGGCAGAGATTATGGCAAGAAAATTATATCCTATGGGGATACAGGCCAAACTCTGAATATAAACTTTAAAACTTAATTACGATGTTTTTTACCAAAAAGAGCGTGTTATTGGCACTGGCGTTAGGAACCGTTTCTTCCTTGTCTGTTCAGGCGCAGGAGGAGATTTATCCGCAACATTTCAATCTGGAGCAAGTGACGTTGTTGGATAGCCCATTCAAGACCGCAATGGACCTAAACACCAAACTGCTGCTGGAGTATGACGTTGACCGACTGCTTACTCCTTTCGTTCGTCAGGCAGGCTTGACGGCCGATTCTTCATCCAAGTATTACAACTGGCAGAATCTGCATCCATCTTTTTCCAACTGGGGATTGTCTTCCTGGTCGTTGGAAGGGCATGTCGGCGGCCATTATCTCTCGGCGCTGGCGTTGGCCTATGCGGCAGAGCATGACGCCGGCAAGCGTGCGGCCCTGAAAGAGCGTCTTGACTATATGTTGGGCGTGCTGGATGATTGCCAGAAGGCTTATGACAAGAATTCTTCGGGCTTGAAGGGATTCTTGGGCGGTCAGCCTATCAACCAAGTTTGGACAGGCTTGTATGGCGCCAATCTTACAGAGTTTAAGAAATATGGCGGATGGGTGCCTTTCTATTGCGAACATAAGGTGTTGGCTGGTTTGCGTGACGCATGGCTTTACTCGGACAGTGAATTGGCCAAGACCCTCTACCAGAAGATGTGCGACTGGAGTGTCGATGTGGTGGGCAAGCTCTCAGATTCCCAGATGCAGGTTGTCTTGGGGTGGGAGCATGGTGGTATGAACGAGACGCTGGCTGACGCTTATCGTTTGCTGGGTGACAAGAAGTATCTGGACGCCGCCAAGAAATATAGCCATCTGGAGATGATTAATGGTATGCAGAGCGTCAGCAAGACATTCTTGGACAGTAAGCATGCCAATACCCAGGTGCCTAAGTATATAGGTTTTGAACGCATTTACCAGGAGGAGCTTCGTGACGGGAATGTCACTTCGGAGACTTATCGGAAGGCGGCTCATAACTTTTGGGAGGATGTAGCGACCAACCGTACTGTTTGCATTGGCGGAAATAGCGTGAGCGAGCATTTCCTGCCTGCTGCCAAGTCTTCTGAATACATAACCAATCTTGATGGTCCGGAGAGTTGTAACTCCAACAATATGCTCAAACTTTCTGAAGACTTGTTTGACGAAACCCATGACGCCCAATATGCAGACTTCTATGAGGCTACCATGTGGAACCACATCCTCTCTACCCAAGACCCACAGACAGGTGGGTATGTTTACTTCACTACCTTGCGCCCACAGGGCTATCGTGTTTATTCGCAAGTTAACCAAGCCATGTGGTGCTGCGTTGGTACTGGCATGGAGAATCATTCCAAGTATGGGCATTTCATCTATACGCATACTGAAGACAACAAAGTCCTTTACGTCAATCTCTTTACGGCTTCTAAGTTGGAAGACGAGCATTTCGGCTTGACCCAAGAGACCGTTTTCCCTTATAGTCAGGCCACCAAGATAACCATCGACAAGGCTGGTACATTCGACATGATGCTTCGTCATCCTCATTGGGCTGGTGAGGGCTATGCCGTCAAGGTAAACGGGCAGGCAGTCGATGCCGCTGTTACCGTGGGGAAGGCGAGTTTTGTGAAGGTGAGCCGTTCTTGGAACGTGGGTGATGTGGTGGAGGTGACTTTGCCTATGCAGCTCCGTTATGAGAACTGCCCGAATTATACCGATTACATTGCTTTCAAATATGGTCCCATCTTGTTGGCAGCCCAAACCACTGCCACGAGTGAGGAAGAGGCCGAAAAGACGGGGTTGCAATATGAGCAGTTGCAGAATGAGTATGCCGGCGAGGGACGTATGGACCATGCGCCCGGTTCCGTGGCCAAGCGTCTTTCCCTCTCTTCTTCTCCTTTATTGATTGGCAAGCGTGAGGATGTGCTGAAGCGAATCGCAACTACTGACACCCCTTGTCATTTCACGATTGATGCAAGTGATGCCCAGAACAAGGGCCGATGGGGGAAACTCCAGCTGGTGCCTTTCTATACCATCCATCATGCCCGCTACAACTGTTATTGGTACCAGCAGACTGCTGAGAATTATGCAACTAGTGACATGGGGCGTGCCGATGCGATGGAGGAGGCGTTGGTGGCCCGTACCATCGACTTCGTGGCAACGGGTGAACAACAGAGTGAGGCTGGCCATGATGTGGCACATTCTGATGATTCTAGCACAGGCAGTTACCAAGGTGAGTATTATCGGGATACCAAGAAAGGCGGTTATATGGAATATACCTTGTCCAATACGAGTGGCAAGACTGACAGCATCTCTGTCATGTGCCGCTTTACGACTGCCGACAAGGGCAGGGTGGGGACAATTCGCATTGATGGTGAGGAATTGGCTACACTTACCGTGCCTGCGACGCATAAGCTGGCAGATGACAACGGTTTCTACAATGTGGAGTTTGAGATTCCTGCCGCCATGCTCAAGAATCCTGCCGGCGCTCCGAAGGAAAAAATCGTCTTCCGCCTGGAGGCGAGTGGCAATACGATGGCCCCGGGACTCTACTACTTGCGGCTGCTCAGCGGATATACGGACAATGCCTATAAATTTGTTGCCAATGAATGGAAGACTGGTGATGCGGGGCGTCTTGCCCAAAGCAATATCTGCTATGATACAGAGGCCAACCAAATCACTGTGAAGTCTGGCACGGGCAGCAACAATGTTTGTTTGATGATGGATTATGCCAATACAGACTATACTGTGAAAGGTTCTCAGAAGTATTTGGTTGTGAAGGGTTCCAATCTTGCCATGGGGACAGGTAAAAGTTACTTGTGGTGGCTGAATGGTAAAAATGTGGGCTCCCAGGTTGCGCCCCAAACCGTGAGAAAGTTGGATGGAGATATCCTGGTAGCCTGGGATATAACAAAGTCTGGGCTGGATGCCAACTGCCAAGGAGACAAATGGAATTTCTCCACTGGGCAGACCATCTTTGGCTTGACCTCCACTACGGGAACTTCGGTTATCAGTTATGTCGGTTTTGTCAGCTCCTTGGATGAGGTGACAGCCGTGCAGCCTGTGGCCGTAAAGGGAAAGAATTCACAAACTGGCCCTGTATATACTTTGGATGGCAAGCGAGTTGGCTCGTCCGACAAGCTGAAACACTTGAATCATGGCACCTATGTCATGAAGCATAAGAAGGTAATCTTGTGATGAGACGCTGGCCTGATAAAATAATATGGGCTGCCAAGCATCCTTGGCAGCCCTATTACGTTAGTATGTTATGAAAAATTTGAGAGAATAGAAACTTCACAGTTTCATAATTGTTTTAACTAAACATGATTTTATATAGAGAAAGCATAGAAATTACTACTTCAATAAGGTGGGGGAAGGTTCCATCCTCATCTGGTCGATGCTGGAGTGCTGCATCGAATCGACTTGTGCGGAGTCGGATCCCATGGCTACGGAAGCTCCTCTCGTAGCCTTCGTGAATCCCACGTCTTCCACATCCTCGCTGTTGTCTTGGAATGGTACTTGGGCGGCATTGCCCAAGGTCAGGAAGATGGCTACCACGGCGGCTGCCTTGAACAAAGGCTTCAGTCGCTCTGTCAGCGATACCACTTTCGCCTTGTTGGGCTCCTGAGTGTATTCATCTTCTATCAAAGCCATCACCTTTTGGTCGAACTCCTCGCCCAAAACCTCGTTCCTAGCCTCGCTCAACTCGTATGAGAAGAGTGACTTGTAGGGTTTCAGCTCGGCAGGAAGCTCATCCTGGCTGAAGAATGTGCGAAGTATCTTCTCTTCTTCGAGAGTCGTCTCGCACTTCCAGTAGCGGTCCAAAAGTTGGTTGATGTACTTATAGTCCATATCTGTCGAATCGTTGAAATCGTTGTTTTACTGTCTGACGAGCGCGGAAGATGTTCACCTTCACTTGTTCCGCAGTAATGCCTAATATTCCGGCAATCTCTTGATATGCCTTCCCTTCGATGTCTCGAAGTTGCAGACAAGACCGTTGCTTCTCCGGCAACTCGTCTATGATTCTCCTCACGATGTCCAGCTTGTCTTTCTGAATCATTCGTTCGGACGGGTTGTAGCTTGGGTCCAGTCTCTCGGTCTTTTCCTCTTCCAGTGAACCGTTCTGGTTGTCTTTCCTTTTGGTTCGGTCTAGGGCGAGGTTGTGAGCAATGGTAAGGCTATAAGCCTCTATGGAGTCAATGTCTTGCCATTTGTCCCTGGAGTTCCAAATTTTAATCAGTGTATCTTGTACGACATCCTCGGCTTCCTCCCGGCTGAGAGTAATGCGCATCGCCAATCTGAAGAGCTTGTTCTTCAGTGGCAAGACATCGTTGCGGAAACTGATTTCTTTCATCCCTCTATAAACAATGACGATTGGGTTATAAGAAAGTTACAACCAATCTTGAATAATTTCTATATTTAACACTTGATAACGGTTCCATGCTCGCCGTCGATGGCGGTGGCGAGGGTTATGATGACCTCTTTGACTCCTGCGTCAATAGCTGCCAGTGCATTCTCCAATTTGGGTATCATGCCGCCGGCGATGGTGCCGTCAGCCTTGTATCTCTCAAAATCTTCGTGGGTAATCACGGGTATGACGCTTTCGTCATCGTCGGGATTGCTGAGCACGCCTTTCTTCTCGAAGCTGTATATCAGGGTTACATCGTAATAGGGGGCTAATGCCTTGGCTGTCTCGCTGGCGATGGTGTCGGCGTTGGTGTTGAGAATGTTGCCTTTGCCATCATGGGTGAGTGGAGCCATGACGGGGGTTACCCCCGCTTCTATAAGTGTCTGGAGCATCTTGCCGTCGGCACGTTCTACGTCCCCGACGAAGCCGAAGTCTATGCCGTCTTTCAAAGGACGCTTGTGACTGTGGATGACATCCATGTCGGCACCGGTCAGTCCGAGTGCATTGACTCCGTTGGCTTGCAGCTTGGCTACGAGGTTCTTGTTGACCAAGCCTCCATACACCATGGTTACCACTTCGAGCATGGCCGCGTCGGTGATGCGCCTGCCGTTCACCATCTTGCTCTCTATGCCGAGGGCTGCTGCCACCTTGGTGGCGCGCCTGCCACCGCCATGTACCAAGACTTTCTTGCCGGGGATGGCAGCGAAGTCATTCAACAGCTGTGCCAGCTGATCGCTGTCCTCGACGATGGCACCGCCCACTTTTACTATCGTTATCTTTTCCATATCGTTACTTTGAATATTGAACTTTATGTTGGCTAAAGTTTTTGGACTCTTCGCTCTTCACTTACTGAAGATAAGTGTAACCGAAGAGACCGTTGCGATAAGTGCCCAAGAACTCCTTTCCCTCGTCGAGCGAGATCTTGCCTTCCTTCACGCTCTTGGTTACCCATTGCTCCAACTGGCGGACCAGCTTCTTCGGATTGTATTGCACGTAGTCCAAAACCTCCTCCACGGTCTCGCCATCGAAAATCTGGTCGATGTTGTACTTGCCGTCCTTGACGGAGATATGGGCGGCGTTTGTGTCACCGAAGAGGTTGTGCATGTCGCCCAGGATTTCCTGGTAGGCTCCCACCAGGAACACACCGAGGTAGTATGGCTCGTTCTTCTTCAGTGGATGTAGGGGAAGGACGTGCCCAATGTGTCCGTCGGTCACGAAATTTGCCACCTTGCCGTCGCTGTCGCAGGTGATGTCCTGTAGGGTGGCGTTGCGGATGGGACGCTCGTCCAGCCGTTGGATGGGCATGATGGGGAACAGCTGGTCTATCGCCCAGCTGTCGGGCAGGCTCTGGAACAACGAGAAGTTGCAGAAGTATTTGTCGGCAAGCAGCTTGTCCAGTCCTCTCAGTTCTTCAGGCACATGTTTCATGTGCTTGGCGAGGCTGTTGATTTCATGGCATACGCTCCAGTACATCGCCTCGATCTCTGCGCGGGTCTTCAAATCGACGATGCCGTGGGAGAACAACTGTAGTGCCTCGTCGCGTATCTGCTCGGCGTCGTGCCAGTCCTCCAGCATATTGCGGGGATTCAGGTTGTCCCATATCTCGTAGAGGTCTTTTACCAGTTGGTGGTCGCTGTCCTTTGCCTCGAACTCCTCTGACATCTCTGGTAGGGAAGCTGTCTCCAGCACGTCGATGACCAGGATGGAGTGGTGGGCGGAGAGGGACCGGCCGCTCTCGGTGATGAGGTTCGGATGGGGGATGCCGTTCTTGTCGGCTGCATCTACAAAGGTATAGACACAGTCGTTGACATACTCTTGGATGGAGTAGTTGACCGAGCTTTCGCTGCTCGACGAACGGGTGCCGTCGTAATCGACGCCCAGGCCGCCGCCGCAATCCACGAAATCCACGTGGTACCCCATCTTGTGCAGGTTGATGTAGAACTGGGCTGCTTCGCGAAGGGCAGTCTGTATGCGGCGGATTTTCGTGATTTGGCTTCCGATGTGGAAGTGGATGAGGTGCAGGCAGTCATGCAGTCCCATCTCGTCGATCTTGTTGAGGGCGGTCAGTAGCTCTGCGCTCGTCAAACCAAACTTGGAGGCGTCGCCGCCGCTCTCAGCCCATTTCCCCGACCCGGAGGAGGCGAGCTTGATGCGGATGCCGATGTTGGGGCGTACATCCAGTTTCTTGGCCACCTTGGCGATGATGTCGAGTTCGTTGAGCTTCTCCACGACGATGAAGATGCGCTTGCCCATCTTTTGTGCGAGCAGTGCCAGCTCGATGTAACTCTCGTCCTTGTAGCCGTTGCATACAATGAGTGAGTCGCTCTGGCATTGTACGGCGATGACGGCGTGTAGCTCTGGCTTGGAACCTGCCTCCAATCCGAGGTTGAACTTCTTGCCATGTGAAATGATTTCTTCGACGACCGGTTGCATCTGGTTCACCTTGATGGGGTAGATGACAAAGTTTTCTCCCTTGTAACCATACTCTTCCTTGGCTTTCTGAAAACAACTGGCGGTTTTCTCAATGCGGTTGTCGAGGATGTCTGGGAAACGGAGCAGTACGGGGGCGTTGATGTCCCGTAGTGCCAACTCGTCCATGATGTCACGCAGGTCTATCTGTGTGTTGTCCTTGCATGGAGTTACATAGACATCGCCCTTGTCGTTGATGCCAAAGTAAGAAGTGCCCCAACCGTTGATGTTGTAAAGCTCCTTCGAGTCTTCAATAGTCCATTTCTTCATTTCTGTTCTTGAGTCTTGCTTGTAGCTTGGTTTTGTTTATAAATATATAATGTCTATACGTCCAACAGATGGCGAATCTGCCGGACGGTATCGTTGATTTTGTCGAAATTGTCCATCACGTTGATGTCGAAGATATGCTTGGCCTTCTCGTAGAACGGCTCCCTTTGCTTGAGTTGCTCCTGGATGAAGACCTGTACTTCCTCGGGCGTCTTGTTGAGCAACAGGGGGCGTACCCCCTTGCCCATCTTGAGGTGGGCGTAGAGGGTCTCGGGCGATGCCTTGAGGTAAATCGTCTCGCCAAGCTCGTTCATGTAGCCCATGTTGTCGAAGAAGCATGGTGTCCCGCCGCCGCAACTAAGGACGACGTTCTCGAACTCAGCTACCTCATGGAGCATGTTGTGTTCTATCTGGCGGAATCCTTCTTCGCCGCTTTCGTCGAAGATTTGCTTCACGGTTTTCCGCATGCGGCTCTCTATATACCAGTCCAGGTCATAGAACATCACGCCCAGTTCTTTGGCGAGGGCTTTGCCGACAGTCGTTTTGCCTGCCCCCATGTATCCGATGATGATGATTGACTTCATTTCTCGCTTGTGTGTCTAGGGTTTCTATTTCCTGCGGCGGGCAGCCTTGGGCTCTGGCGCTTCCTTGATGATGGTCATGCACTCCTCGTAGGTGAGAGTCTCGGCGTTGTCCATCCTGTTCTTGGGAAGGCGGTAGTTCTTGCCGTCGTATGCGATGTAGGGACCGTAACGGCCATTGAGCAGCTCCAGCTTGTCATCTTCCGCAAAAGTCTTGATGTGGCGTTTCTGCTCGGCTTCCCGTTTCTCGTTGATGAGCTGGATGGCTCTGGCGAGGGTGATGGTCATCGGGTCTTCCCCCTTGGGGATGGACACATACTTGCGGTTGTGGAGCACGTAGGGTCCGAAACGGCCGGCGCCGATGGACACCTTGCTGTCCTCAAATTCTCCCACCTCACGGGGGAGCTTGAACAGTTCCAGTGCCTCGTCCAGGGTAATGGTCTCGATGCTCTTTTCCGCTGGGAGCTGGGCAAACTGTGGCTTGTCCTTGTCCTCGGCGGTTCCTATCTGTACGACCGGGCCGAAGCGACCTATCTTGACAAATACAGGACGACCTGTCTTCGGGTCGTTGCCGAGCTCGCGCTCGCCAGCCTTGTGCTCGCTGCGGGCGTTCATGACCTGGTTGACTTCCGGCTCAAAGTCCTTGTCGAAGGTCTTCATCCATTTGTTCCAGTCGGTTTTCCCTTCTGCGATGTCATCAAACTTCTGCTCTACATTGGCGGTGAAGTTGTAGTCCATGATGCCGGGGAAGTTGGCCATCAGGAAGTCGTTGACGACGATGCCGATGTCTGTGGGCAACAACTTGCCTTTCTCCGAACCCACCATCTCTTTCTTCAGCTTCTGCACGACCTTGATGCCTTTCAGAGAATCTACGGTGTAGGTGCGCTCCTCGCCTTTCTTGTCACCTTTCTGCACGTATTCGCGCTGCTGGATGGTGCTGATGGTCGGAGCGTAAGTGGAAGGGCGGCCGATGCCCAGGTCTTCCAGCTTCTTGACGAGGCTGGCCTCCGTGTATCTCAATGGAGCGACGGAGAATTTCTCTGTCGCGATAATCTCGCGGCGTTGCAATTCGTCACCTTCCTTCATGGCAGGGAGAATGTGCGATGAGTCTTCTGCACTGTCTTCTTCGTCGGTCGATTCGCGGTACACCTTGATGAAACCGTCGAAGGTGATGACCTCTCCGTTGGCAACAAACTTTTCTGTGCTGTTGTCCATGTTGACGGTGATGGTGGTTTTCTCTATCTGTGCATCTTCCATCTGTGAGGCGACGGTTCGTTTCCAGATGAGCTCGTAAAGGCGTTTCTCCTGGTTCGTGCCGTCGATGGAGGTCTCGCTCATGTAGGTGGGGCGGATGGCCTCGTGCGCTTCCTGTGCGCCCTTGGAATGGGTGTGGTAGTTGCGTGGCTTGCTGTATTCGCTGCCATATACCTTGATGATCTCGTCTTTGCTGGCGTTGATGCAGAGGGTGGACAGGTTGACGCTGTCGGTACGCATATAGGTGATGCGTCCGCCTTCATACAGCCTCTGGGCTATCATCATGGTCTGGCTTACGGTGAACCCCAGCTTCCTGGCGGCTTCCTGCTGCAGGGTAGAGGTCGTGAATGGTGGGGCGGGTGTGCGCTTCAGGGGCTTCTTGCTCACCGCCTCTACAGTAAACTTGGCGTCCTTGCATTTCTCCAGGAAGGCTTCCACCTCTTCGTGGGTCTTGAGTCGCTTGTCCAAATCTGCCTTGACTTCCGTGGCGCCGCCATTGCCGTCTATCAATGCGAAGACGGCGCTGATGCGGTAGTAAGGCTCGCTGTTGAACTTTTGGATTTCCCGCTCCCGCTCCACAATCAGGCGGACAGCGACACTCTGCACGCGGCCGGCAGACAATGCGGGCTTCACCTTTCGCCACAACACGGGGGAAAGCTTGAAGCCGACCAGGCGGTCGAGCACACGGCGGGCCTGCTGGGCGTTCACCAGGTTCATGTCCAGGTGTCGGGGATGCTCGATGGCATCCAGGATGGCGGGCTTGGTGATTTCGTGGAAAACGATACGGCTGGTCTTCTCCTCGTCCAGTCCGAGCACTTCGCAAAGGTGCCAGCTGATGGCCTCTCCCTCGCGGTCCTCATCGGAAGCCAGCCAAATCTTCTTGGCTTTCTTCGCAGTGGCTTTCAGTTCGGTGACGAGTTTCCTCTTCTCCTCCGGAATCTCGTAGTCGGGTTCCATCGTCTGCTCGTTTATACTGAGTTCGCGCTTCTTCAGGTCGCGGATATGACCGTATGAAGACATCACCTTATAGTCTTTACCTAAAAACTCCTCGATTTTCTTAGCCTTTGCAGGGCTCTCTACGATAACTAAATTTTCTTGCATAAGCTTGTCACAGTTTCTTTTGGTTGGCAAAAGTAACGAAACTTTTTGCTTATACCTTATTATATAGTGTTTTTTTTATTTTTTTTAAATGTTTGAGGGGGATTTGTCCCTGCTGATGCAAAAATCACCACCTTTGCACGCAATGTCACGGAACAGAAAATTATACTCCAGCGAGGTATCTGGAGATTCCCTTCCGGGTAGATTCGAAGGCAAACTTGTCGATGTCGATTTCGGATAGGGGTATCCAGTAATAGGCGGCTGCGTCATCCATCGCTTTGATGTGGGACAGGTCCTTGACCTTGACTCTGAAGAACATATCGAGCGTGTGGACCATGAAGCCGGAGTAAAGGTAGGTGTTGGGATAGCTGAAGAGGTAGGTGACCTCTGTCGCATCGAGGCTTGTTTCCTCCTTGACCTCTCTCGCCATGCCCTCTTCGCCCGTCTCGTCCATGTCGATGAACCCTCCTGGCAGATCGAGCATACCTTTGCCCGGATCGTTCTTGCGACGAACCACCAGCAGCTCGTCTTGGTCGTTGGTGATGAGGGCGACGGTTGCGCTGCTGGCGTTGAGGTAATAACTGAAGCCGCAGTCCTTGCACTTCTTGCTCTTGACGTTGTTGATCTCGAAATGGGAAGAGCCGCAAATGGGGCAGTACTTGAATTTGTCTAATACGTGCATAATAATGGTTGGAGATTAGTTTCTCATTTCAAGTTCCTCATCTTATAAAAGGTTCTTGATGGCTGTGTCGATGTCCTTGATCTGGGTGTCGCGGGCTTGCAAGGTGTTGTTGCGGTCTATCAGGAAGAAAGTTGGCACGCTTTGCACGTTATAGAGCTGGACGCTCTGCCCCTGTGCGCCGTCCTCGTCGCGCACGCAAATCCAAGGGATGGCGGCGGTGGAGGTCTTCCAGAAGTGCTCGTCGGGATCGACGGACACTTGGTAAATCTCGAAGCCTGCGGCATGATACTTGTTGTATAGTTCCCGGAGCATCATGATGCGCTTGGTGCTCCCGCTGCCGGCAAAGAGGTGGAAGTCGAGCAGCACCACCTTGCCCTTGAGGTCGGTGAGGCTGCGGACGATGCCCTTGTTGTCTTGCAGGGAGAGGTTGATGCATCCGTTGACGCTCACCTTGCTGGCGTCTATCTTTTGCTCGGCCAGTTGACTCTCCATGATGCGGATGTCCTTCATGCCCTGGATGGCGATGTTGTGGAGATTCTTTCCCCGTTCGGCGTTCGGGTAATAGGTGTCCCAGCTAGTGGCGACGGCGGCGAACACCTTCACGTCGTCCTTGTTGTTGCGGGGGTTGAAGATCAGGGAGTTGGTGCCTCCCAGCTGGATGGTCTGGAACAGGGCGTAGTAGGAGGATGCCTTCATCGGTGCCTTGAAGATATAGTTGCTCTTGATGTCTTGCTTGTAAGCGTCAACGATGCGGGCGATGACGAGGTTCATGGAGTCAACGCCCAAGTTGGGGTTCTTGACAGTCTCGTTGAGGCTGGCTTGCAGGTTCATCTGCTTGAGTGACAGTTCCTTGATGGTGTTGCAATTCTCAGAACCCTCCACCTCGTATTTGTAGCTCATGGTAGGGTAGGCGGCCTTCACTTTGACCGTCTCCGTGGAGTCGATGGACAGGTTGATGGCCTGGCTGGCGATTCTCAGCCGGTAGAACTCGGGGGAGACGGAGTCCATCGCGTTCTCCTCGAAAGAGAAGGAACCGTCCTCTCCCAGCTTGATGGAGTCGATTTTCTCGGGTCCGTTGAGGCTGATGTTCTCCAGGTAGAGCATGGAGTCCTTGGCCCCGGAGATGGAACCGTTGATATGAAACTTCTTGTTGTTGCAAGAGGTGAAAGCCAGCGCAGCCAACGTGATGGCTGCCGCCGGGTAGATTCTGGATATCTTCATGTATTTCTGTATTTTGCGGAATTATCGGTTGCAAAGGTAGCAATAAAATTGTGAATATTGTGTCTTGGATAGATAAATAAATTAAAAAAGTGGAAAATAGTTATGCTTTTATTCGTTTATTCATAATTAAAAAGGTATCTTTGCAGCGTTTTATATATTTAGATGTTAGACAAAACAATAAGTTTTTAATTTTTTAGATGAACGTAATTACAAAAAGTGTTCAGTTGCCTGATGGAAGAACCATCACAATTGAGACCGGAAAAGTTGCAAAACAGGCTGATGGTGCTGCGGTTCTCCGCATGGGTAACACAGTGCTTCTCGCAACTGTTTGTGCAGCAAAGGATGCAGTTCCGGGTACAGATTTCATGCCTTTGCAAGTTGATTACCGTGAGCAGTACAGTGCTGCCGGTCGTTTCCCAGGTGGTTTCACCAAGCGCGAAGGCAAGGCCAGCGACGAGGAAATCCTTACCTCTCGCCTTGTGGACCGCGCCTTGCGTCCACTTTTCCCTTCTAACTACCATGCAGAAGTTTATGTACAGGTAATGTTGCTTTCAGCCGACGGTGTTGACCAGCCGGATGCCCTCGCGGGTTTCGCTGCCTCCGCCGCCATGGCTTGTTCAGATATTCCTTTCGAACACTACATCTCCGAGGTTCGTGTGGCTCGTGTCAATGGTGAGTATGTTGTCAACCCTACCTTCCAGCAGATGGAGGAGGCCGACATGGACATCATGGTCGGCGCCACCAAGGACAACATCATGATGGTGGAGGGCGAGATGAAGGAGGTTTCGGAGCAAGACCTCATCGGTGCCCTCAAGGTGGCTGCGGAGGCTATCAAGCCTATGTGTGACCTCCAGTATGAGTTGGCCAAGGAGAAGGGTACTGACGTGAAGCGTGAGTACGACCATGAGGTCAACGACGAGGAGCTTCGCGAGCAAATCAAGAACGAACTTTACAAGCCAGCATACGACATCAACCACCAGGCCTTGGAGAAGCACGCCCGTGCGGAGGCTTTCGAGAAAGTCTTGGCCGACTTCCTGGAGAAATACGACGCCGCCCATGCAGATCTCTCCGAGGAGGACTTGGAGGAGAAGCACGCTGAGGCTACCCGCTATTACGACGATGTGATGCGTGACGCGATGCGCCGCTGCATCCTCGACGAGGGCTTGCGTCTCGATGGCCGTGCCACTACCGAGATTCGTCCCATCTGGTGCGAGGTCTCTCCTCTCCCAATGCCTCACGGAAGTGCTATCTTCCAGCGTGGCGAGACGATGTCTCTCTCGACCTGTACCCTCGGTACCAAGATGGACGAGAAGCTCATCGACGGTGTGTTGGAGAAGAGCTACCAGCGTTTCCTCCTTCACTATAACTTCCCTCCATTCTCTACGGGTGAGGCCAAGGCCCAGCGTGGCGTAGGCCGTCGTGAGATTGGTCACGGTCACTTGGCATGGCGCGGCTTGAAGGGTCAGATTCCGGCCGACTTCCCTTACACAGTACGTCTGGTTAGCCAGATCCTGGAGTCCAACGGTTCTTCTTCCATGGCTACCGTTTGTGCCGGCACACTCGCCTTGATGGATGCGGGCGTTCCTATGAAGAAGCCTGTCTCAGGCATTGCCATGGGTCTTATCAAGAACCCCGGTGAGGACAAGTATGCCATCTTGAGCGATATTCTCGGCGACGAGGACCACTTGGGCGACATGGACTTCAAGACCACAGGTACCCGTGACGGTCTGACCGCTACGCAGATGGACATCAAGTGCGACGGCTTGAGCTTCGAGATTCTTGAGAAGGCCTTGATGCAGGCCAAGGCAGGTCGTGAGCATATCTTGAACTGTATGCTGGAGACCATCTCCGAGCCACGTGCCGAGATGAAGCCACAGGTTCCACGTATCGTTGCGTTCGACATTCCTAAGGAGTTCATCGGTGCTGTCATCGGTCCCGGCGGTAAGATCATCCAGCAGATGCAGGAGGAGACCGGCACGACCATCACCATCGAGGAGACTGAGGGCAAGGGCCATGTACAGGTGTCTGCGCCTAACAAGGATTCCATCGACGCAGCCCTTGCTAAGATCAAGGCCATCGTTGCCGTTCCTGAGGTTGGCGAGGTATATGAGGGTACCGTTCGCTCCATCATGCCATACGGTTGCTTCGTGGAGATTCTCCCGGGCAAGGATGGCTTGCTCCATATCTCGGAAATCGACTGGAAGCGTCTTGAGACTGTCGAGGAGGCTGGCATCAAGGAAGGCGACAAGATTCAGGTGAAGTTGATGGAGATTGACCCTAAGACAGGCAAGTACAAGCTCTCTCACCGTGTGTTGATGGAGAAGCCCGAGGGTTATGTGGAGCGTGAGCGCCGTCCACGCCCGGAGCGCGGCGAGCGTCGTCCACGCCGTGACGACCGCCACAATGGTGGAGACCGCCCGGCTCGTCAGCCACGCCGTTACGAGCATCATGGCGAGGAGCAGGCTCCCAAGGATTTCAATGACTCCTTGGACCACAACAATGATGTAGATTAATCAGTTTACACATTATTATATATATAAGGGTACGTCTCGGTGAGGCGTACCCTTTTTTAATCAGTAACTACTCAGTCTTCTTTTTACCTGAAATGCAAACCTTTAGATATTCGTCAGTTCACCACCAACTTATCGTTAAGAAATTATAAAG
>CAVBGK010000039.1:0-7065 GCA_963594995.1 Bacteroidaceae bacterium | reverse complement strand
ACACTGCGGTGGTTTGCCCAGCGGCTGGAGGCGCAAAGCCTCCAAAGAGCGTCTTTCAACTGTTGTCATTGCGTTAGCGTTTGCAAACATAGTAACTTACACTTTAAAATATTTCTCGTTAAACTTCCTCTCGGCCTCCCTTGCCTCTGCCAAGAACTTTTGATATTCTTCGTTCTCCGGGTCAAAAGGTCGGTGCGCCAAAGCCTTTCGGATCGGTTCCCATTCTGCCAGGAACCGTTCGGTTGCCTTGCCGAAATAGGTCTCCCGAAACCGCTCCCAAATGTACTCCACCGCCTGGTCGCTCGGATGGAGCATGTCTTCCCGATAGAAACGATAGTCACGCAGTTCGTCGTTGACTATCTCGTAAGCCGGAAAATAACTCACTTCCTCGGGAAATCGCTTAGTGAGCAGGTCGGCAGCCAAGAGAAGTGCAGATTTCGAGAGCTGGCTGCCATGATACCCATATTTTGCATAACGGATGGGACTCACGGTCACGACGATATGCTTGACGCCCCTTTCCTGCAACTTCCATACGGCCTTCGACAGTTCTACGACACACTCCCCCACACTCAGTTCACGCTCCTCGAAGAGCGACTGAGGACGCTTGCGGCAATTATCGACTATCTCGCCCGTCTCCTTCAATATATAGATGTGGTTGGTGCCTAGGGTGAAAAACACCGTGTCCAGCCAACTGTCACCGTGTTCCCGAAGATAACGTTCCACCGTGTGGAGAACGCTTACCGGGTTATACATCACCCCATATGGGTTAACCTCTGCCCGGAAAGAGTTGTCCACAAACCGCTTGCCGAGGTTGTCGGCAAAGCAACTGCCCACAAACAGCATCCGGTCGGTAGGCTGTATCTCGAAACCAGCCTTACTGATATTTACTTTTGTTCTGAAGTCCACTGGGAGTATGGGAATTTAGCATTAAGTGTTAAACGTTAAGTGAGGCTTCCTCTTTTCGTCGTTTTTCACTCTTCACTTTCAATACGACACCTAAAACCAGGAGAACCAAGAGGACTGCATATCCAACATATGCTACGGTCTCAGTCTTCTTCAAAGATGCCGGATGGAAATCAAGAACCACCTTGTGTATTCCTGCCTTCACAGTCAAGGCACGCAGGATGTAGTTGACCCTGCCTAGCTCCACAGACTGTCCATCCACAGTAGCCGTCCACCCAGGATAATATACCTCAGAGAATACGATGACGCCTCCCTTGTTCGACTTCACCTCGTAGGTTAGGTTGTTGGGCTTGTATTGGGTCAACTTCACGATGGACGTATCATCCTGCTTCACGCTCTGACCGAGTTGATCCTTAAACTTGGCATCAGCCACCGCCTCGTGTCGCAAGTTGAGTTTCCCCACCTGTGCGATTTCCTCGTTGGCGTTGTTGGCATAAGTCACCTTATCTACAAACCAAGCGTTTCCGTAAGCGTATGGGTTCAGCACAGGTACGGTCTGACCTCCTTGTAATGGCATGATGAAATACTTGGTATTCAACATATTCAGCACGGGGAATATGCTATCGCCGTTCACCTGAGTCATATCGCCAGAGGCTTCCGCCACCGCTTTCATCGTTTTCTGCATCTCTGGGGAAATGTACGCCTCTATCATCTCGGCGTAGCGGCGCAGCTTGGCGGCATGATAACCACCCACGCTCTTATGATAATAGGAAGTCTCGTTCTCGTTGAAGGTGTTCGAAGATAGGTTGAGCACACGGTAATCCAAAGTCTTGTCGCGCAGGATAATCTTGTCGGTCTCGGTCATCTGTTGCGGTGTGTCACGCACGCTCTTCTCCACGAACATATCGTCATAGAGATAACGTTTGTTCACCATCCACATATCTACCAAACAAAGCACGGCGATACCACCTATCATAAATGAAGCCCCTAGCTTTTTCTTCTTATAGAGGAAAAGGAAGGCACTGCCAATGATGACAATCCAAAACGACCGCCAGCAGTCAGAGGTGAAAATGCCCTTGCGAATCTCGGTCAAGTTGCTGACAATCGGCCCTTGATACTCAGCAGGGAGCTGCTGCAAAGCCTGCATCTCCTGACCAGACACAAAGCTGGAGAAGAACACACTAGGCATGATGGCAAACAACAGGCAGAAGCCTGCCGTCAAACCGAAGCTAGCATATACCCACTTGGCCTTACAAGTCAAAATATCCGGTTCATCCACCACTTTCTTCAAAGCCATCATCGCCAATAGCGGGATGGTAAACTCGGCGATGACGAGAATACTTGCCACCGTTCGGAACTTGGCGTACATCGGAATGTAGTCGAGGAAGAAGTTGGTAAACGGCATGAAGTTCCTACCCCAGGAGAGCAAGATGCTCAATATGGTAGCTGCCAACAAAGCCCACTTCATCGGTCCCTTTACGACGAACAAACCCAGGATGAAGAGCATCATCACAAATGCTCCCACATAGACTGGTCCACTCGTGCCGGGTTGGTCACCCCAATACTGTCCCAACTGCTGATATATCTGCACAAAATTAGGGTCAGCCTTCTCCATCGCCTTGGTATTCTGAGACAAAGGCACAGAAGCACCACCCTTCGCATTCGGTACAAGGAGCGTCCAAGTCTCGTCAATGCCGTAGCTCCACTGAGTGATATAGTCACGGTCGAGACCACTGTTGGTCTGGTTGGCCGAGTTCTTCTTCACCAACTCGCTCTTGCCACGCATCGACTCTTGACCATACTGCCAGGTGTGGTAGAGGTTGGAGAGGTTAAGGCTGATGCCGATGGCCGCACCCACGATGCACACCGCCGTAGCCTTGCCGAAGCGCGCCAGCT
Source organism: Bacteroidaceae bacterium (assembly GCA_963594995.1). Lineage (GTDB taxonomy): Bacteria > Bacteroidota > Bacteroidia > Bacteroidales > Bacteroidaceae > Prevotella. The sequence goes on along the minus strand of CAVBGK010000039.1, from coordinate 4,266 downwards.
GTTTGTTTTTGACGGCATCAGCCAGAAAAGCCAGCACCATGAAGACGATGATGAAGAGGTAGTAGTAGGTCATCTGCACGTGATTAGCGTTGACCTCGAAAGCCGAGAATACAGCAGTCAGAATCAATCCCCACAAATACTTGCCCCGGTAAGCCAGCACCACACCCGCTATCATCGGTGGCAAATAAGCCAAAGCCATCACCTTCCAGATGTGTCCGGCAGCTATGATGATAAAGAAATAGGAGGAGAATGCCCAGATGATTGAACCCAATGCAGCCAACGACTGACGGAAGTTGAATGCCCTCAACAAGATGTAGAATCCCAAGAGGTAGGCAAACACATACCACACGTAGTCGGGAAGCCAGAGGTGGTAGGCCTTGACAGCCTGACTGAGCACCGCCCCACTGTCGTATGATGGTGACATCTGGTAGGTAGGCATACCACCAAACAGGGAGTTCGTCCAGCGTGTCACCTCACCGGTTTGCTGGTAAAAGAGTTCCTTCTCGTGCCCCATTCCCTTGCCTGCCGCCGAGTCGTGGCGGAACAAGATACGCCCATCCATGTCAGCCGGCATGAAGTAAGCAAATGAGACCACTGCAAACAAAATGACTGCCAGAATGTCCAGCAGATACTTCTTCATTACTTTCATTATTTATATAAACGTTTATATTTTCGTGCAAAGATAGTGCAAATCGAAGACAAAACAAAATATAACACGTGTTTTTATATTTTTTTTGTTGAGATGAAGCCTCTCCAGAGATACCGTCGGTGTAAATTCGAAGACCATACGAATACAGAAATGGCTGAAAGAAAATAGCTTGATTTTCCGAAACAGCCAAGGCTATCGGCCATTTTATAGGGGTTTCCCCTATCTTTTTAGGGATTATCTGCTTTCCAATCCAAAATAAAACCGTATTTTTGCAGCAGAACTTTAAAATACATAATTATGAAACGTATCACTTTCATCTTGATGGCAACCTTGCTCATCGCAATGCCATCTTCGGCACAAAACTACAAAAACAGCAAATATTACAACCGCAACACGGGCCACCTCGACTACGGTCACCGTTACAATGACCACCAAGACTCCTACTTCGGATTCCGCATCGGTCCGTCCTTCTCCTACGTCAACTCCGACGGTTCTACACTTGACGGCGGCAACTGGCAGACAGGTCTCAACGTCGGTGTAGTGGCAGGCATCGCCCTCTCCGACTACCAGCCTTTCTATCTGGAAGGTGGCTTGTACTACATCGAAAAGGGTGGCAGCAAAAAACTGGAGACTGGAAAGAAAATGACCTACGACCTCAACTATCTTGAGATTCCGGTCGTGTTCAAATACAAGTACAATGTAGATCCACACTTCTCCATACAACCACAAGTGGGCGGATATTTTGCAACAGGTGTCGGCGGCAAGATCAAGAATTACCAGAACCGACAGGCAGAGAATTCTTTCTCAGAAGACTATTTCCGCCGCTTAGACGGTGGTATCCGCATCGGATGCGGCGTAGCCTACGACCTGTTCTACGCTGACTTGACCTACGACATCGGCCTTGCCAACATTGGGCACGATGTGTTCGACAAGACACGCAACGGCGGTCTGCAGCTCAACGTGGGTGTCAACTTCTAAATTGAAAATATGGAGAAGGATTTGTGGTTATATGAGAATATTTTTGTAATTTTGCACTCGAAAATTACAAAGATTATATGAAAATAGGAATTATCGTTGCGATGGACAAGGAGTTCACACAACTCAAAACTCTTCTCAGTGAGTCACAAACAGAGCGCAAAAACCACAAAGACTTCGTGCTGGGCAAGATAGGCAACAATGAGGTGGTGATGCAACAGTGCGGCATCGGCAAGGTGAACAGTACCATTGGTGCCGTGGAGATGATAGACAACTACCATCCGGAACTCATCATCTCGTCGGGAGTGGCCGGCGGTGCTGACATCAACCTCAATGTTACGGAGGTGGTCGTTGCCACGGAGTGTGTCTATCACGACGCATACTGTGGCGACGAGTGCGAGTTCGGACAGATTCTCGGGATGCCGGCGACTTTCAAGACTCCCTATGAATATGTAGAGAAAGCGCTCGCCATCAACAACCTCCCGGAAAGCAAGCATCCGAAGATACACGCCGGCCAAATAGTAAGCGGCGAATGGTTTGTGGATAGCAAGGAGAAGATGCGTAGCATTCTGGGGCATTTCCCTCATGCCATGGCAGTTGATATGGAGAGTTGCAGCATCGCCCAGACCTGCCACATATACAAAACACCTTTCATCTCCTTCCGCATCATCAGCGATGTGCCATTGAAGGATACGAAAGCCCAACAATACTTTGACTTTTGGGCAAAGATGGCAGAAGGCTCGTTCAATGTTACCAAGGCGTTCTTGGAGAAATTGTAACTTAGAAATGACAAATTAGAAATGATGAACAAAATACCAAGTTTTACTATCAATCACAACAAGCTGCTCCGCGGCATCTATGTAAGCCGCAAGGACCAAGTGGGCGGCGAAGTGATAACGACTTTCGACATCCGCATGAAATTGCCTAACCAGGAGCCATGCCTTCACAATGGTGCCATCCATACCATTGAGCATCTGGCTGCCACCTACCTCCGTAACGATGAGGAGTGGAAAGACCGCATCATCTACTGGGGACCGATGGGATGTCTCACTGGAAACTACCTGTTGATTCGCGGCGACTATGAGAGCAAGGACATCGTGGAACTGATGAAGCGCACCTTCCAGTTTGTCGCCGACTTCGAGGGCGTGATTCCAGGCCAAGCGGCCAAGGACTGCGGCAACTACCTGCTCCACGACCTGCCCATGGCGAAATATGAATCGAAGAAATTTCTGGAAGAGATATTGAATGTCATCAAGGAAGAAAATCTAATCTATCCGACACAAGACTAAAAATGGGAACATAAAAATAATACAAAAGCACCACCTTACCATTTCAGGTGTCCATACTTTTCCTTGTACCACAGTTGCCAACCGTTCACCAGATTCTGCCATACCACGTATGCGCCCGGAGCAACGGCAGCCAAAGGATTCAAGAAGGTGAGCGTGAGCCAGATGCCCACGATGGTGTTCTTCTGACCGAGAGCCTGCCCTGCACTGATGCTCGCCCCATAATGGCGACCTACCGCCTTTCCTATGGCAAACTGAATGAGACAAACCAACAACGGAACCATCAACAGCAAGGTCAATATCCAGCCGGAAACCTCAGCGTGCAAGATATTCCTCACCGTCTCACCCATCAGAATAGTCAGATTGAAACACCACATATAAAATCCCAAGTCCTTCACACTCTTCACCTTGTCCACAAAACAAGGCAAGAACTTCCGACTCAGCAACGCCAACAACAAGGGAACGACCAAGACCGTGGTCACATTGCGGAACACCATCATGCTCATGTAGAGGAACGACACATCTGCTCCCTTCTCAACCATCGGAAAAAGCGAAGGGATGATAATCATCGTGAAGACATTGGCTATGACCGTGTAAGTGGTGAGCGAGCCGATGCTCCCGCCAAGTTTTTCGGTAACAACCGCCACAGCTGCCGCCGTAGGACAGATGAAACAGATGAAAGCTCCCTCAAGAACAATCTTGACGCTCGGATTGCCCCCAAACTCCATGATGAGCACCACCATAACCAATGCAAGCGAAGTACGAATCATCTGAAGGATGAAGTGCCAAGCCTGTGGTTTCATCTCCTTGATCTCTATCTTGCAGAATGTGACATAGAGCAGGGCAAACAGAACCACTGGCATCAAGTCCACCAACCGCGGTCCCACGGCATTCCCCATAGACTCCAGGAGCGGTACGTAAGCAAACAACAAATATCCGAACGCTCCCAAGACTAGAGAGCACGGCAACGAGAATCTTCTGAAAAATGTCAATATACTACTCATAGAAAGCAATTTTAGTAACCAAGTGCAAAGGTACGCCAAAAAGAACACACCGCAAAATAAATCGTGATTTATTTTGCGGTGTACTTTCTATTAGGACTTTTGACTGTCACAGTCACACCCCAAAAAAGTTTTGAGGGGAGATACTGGTTTAAGAGGAGTTCTGAAAATAATCGCCGAAACATTTGGCGTTGTCGAAAATAAGTCGTACATTTGCCAGTGATTCGCAATGATGTGAAAACAACATTCTAAAAAGGAAGTTACTATGTTTGCAAACGCTAACGCAATGACAACAGTTGAAAGACGCTCTTTGGAGGCTTTGCGCCTCCAGCCGCTGGGCAAACCACCGCAGTGT
>CAVBGK010000038.1:0-86685 GCA_963594995.1 Bacteroidaceae bacterium | reverse complement strand
GAGCGTGACTTCCATACCGTATTCTATCTGATATTCAACTTGATGGGAGCCTTCATCAAGGCAGAGGAAGAGAGTGCCATCGGCAGGGCCGATGCTGTGCTCCAGTTGCCTACAGCCACCTACGTCTTCGAACTGAAATACGACGGTTCTGCCGAGGATGCCATCAGGCAGATAGACGACAAGGGGTACCTGATTCCTTATTCCGCCGACGGCAAGCGACTGGTAAAGGTGGGTGTCAACTACGACAGCCAACAGCGCACGATAGGCGACTGGATTGTCAAGGAAGGGTAAAGAAATTATTTTACCCCGAAAAACGCAATAGGCTTCATCAGTCATCGGAGCTATACTTCGATGGCTGACGAAGCCATTTCTTTATTCTTACTCTTCCACCACAGTACCGTCGAAGAGCCTGATGGTACGGTTGGCTATCTTGGCATCGTGCTCGTTGTGCGTCACCATCACGATGGTGGTGCCCTCGTGGTTCAGTTCGGTGAGGAGGTGCATCACCTCGGCGCCGTTCTTGGAGTCGAGGTTGCCCGTAGGCTCATCGGCGAGGATGAGTTTGGGCCCGAAGACCACGGCACGGGCGATGGCCACTCGCTGCTGCTGACCGCCTGAGAGCTGGTGGGGGAAGTGCTTGGCACGGTGGCTGATGGCCATGCGCTTCATGATGGCCTGCACCTTCGCCTTGCGCTCCGCCTTCGGGATGTTGAGGTAAGTGAGGGGAAGCTCGATGTTCTCCTCCACATTCAACTCGTCGATGAGGTTGAAACTCTGGAATACGAAACCGATCTCGCCCTTGCGCACATCGGTGCGCTCCTTCTCCTTCAGGTTCTCCACCTCATGGTCGCCCAAGAGGTATTTGCCCGATGTAGGGTTGTCGAGGAGACCGAGGATGTTGAGCAGGGTGGACTTGCCACAACCTGAAGGCCCCATGATGGCGACAAACTCGCCGTCTTCTACTGTGAAAGATACATTATTAAGTGCAATCGTCTCCACTTCTTCTGTGCGGAATGACTTGCAAAGGTTTTCTACTTTGATCATAATTATTCGTCTTTTAAATATTTAACTGGATTACCGTTCGCCACCTTGTAGCAGTTTACCACCACAGAGATGCCGATGATGAGGAGCAGCAGGAGGGTGACGGCGATGAAGAGGAGCGGCGTGAGCGTTATCTTCTCGCTGAACGACATGAGCCACTGGCGGGCAATCACCCAAGCCACAATGTCGCCCACAATGATGCAGGGCAGTGCCACCTTGGTGATGTCGCGGAGGAAGATGCGCAGGATGTCCTTCACCTTCGCCCCGTTCACCTTGCGGATGGCTATCTCCTTGCGGCGGCGGTTCACCTCATCGCTCGTATAACCCACCAGTCCGAAGAGGGCGATGACCATCGTCACGATGCCCGCCACGAGGATGCCGTTGCGGAAGTTGCGCTGGGAGGAGTACTGCGCCTTGTACTCCGACTCATAGTCGAACACAGACACTTTGTTGCTCGGGTACATCGACTGCACCTTGTCCCTCAGGTCTGCCAAGGTCTGCTCCGTCAGGTCATTGTACTTGATGAGCATATAACTGGCAGCCTTTGCCGAATAGAAATAGACGAAGGGAGCAGACTTGAACTCTTCATTTTCCGTGCTGACTGTACTGTATCTCACATTCTTGACCACACCACAGATTGTCATTGCATCTTGCTCATCCTCACAATGAGAGGAAATCCAGACTCTCTTTCCGACGACACCGTCTTTCCAATGTCCCAACTTTACCAACTTCTTCGCCAAGTTCTCGTCGATGATGACCTGACGGCCACTGTCTGTCCGCTCGGTGAAGAAAGAACCCTCTACAAACTTGATGCCCATGAGGTGGAAGTAATTGTCATCAATGCCCTTTGTGTCATTGATGAGCATACGGGTACGTTCATCCCCCGGTATTTTTAGGTTGTTTCCATTCATACTCCAGTTGCTTAACGGAATACCATTAGTAGATGCCACCTCCTTGACACCGGGCATTCTCTTGATTTCCGACAGGCATTGTGTCCGTTGGTCGCCCTTGAGTCCCTCCACAAACACCATCGCCACGTTCTCACAGTCGTAACCCGGGTTCAGGTTTACCATTTTGTTGTATTGGCTGTCGACCACAAAGAGCAGACTGAACAGCAACCCCGAGATGACGAACTGCACCCCGAGCAGGGCGAGTTTCCAGCGGTTGCGGTTCTCCTTGTAGCCACGGAAGGCGATGGCAACGGGCATCTTGTTATAGAGCCATCCCGGCACCAATCCTCCCACCAGGAGGACAAGGAGGCAGATGGCTACCAATATCCAACTGCCCCGGTTGAATACCAACGTACTGACTGGAGCGGAGAGGAAATCCTCTACCGTTCCCTTGCAGAGGAACACGAGGACGGCAGCCAACAGCACCGACAGGCCTACATGCACCACTGCCTCGGAGAAGATGACGGCATGGATATTCTTCGGCTCGGCGCCATAGCACTTGCGCACCGCCATCTCACGGGAACGGGTCACGAGGTTGCCCACGATGATGAGCAGATAGTTCATCACGGAGGTGAAGAGCAGTACGAAGGCGATGATGCCCATGATCCACCCCATCATCCGGATGTAGGAATTATTCGTATACATCTCGCTGAGTATGGTAAAGCCGTAGTCCAAAGAGGTTCCAGACTCCTTCAATTCTTTCAGCGGGAAATGGTCTTGCATCAGCTTTTTAACGTATGGCTGGAGTTCACTTGCCTTGTGCCCCTTTGCCAAGCGGATATAGGAACTATAGCTATCGTTTCCTATCCAATTGTGGCTACCATCGTAACCTAAGACATCCCCTATGCTGCTCAGCGACAGGAGCACCTGCTCCTCATGGAGCGAAGCACCCCAGGGGAAGCTCTCGAACACGCCACCTATCGTGAAGGTAAGACCTGGACATTTGGGCATCGTGAAATGCTTGCCCACCACATTGCCGCCTATCTTTGCCGCCGTCTCGGAATCAATCATGCAGTAGAGCGGACGGGAGAGAACATCCTTGGCGTTGCCCATCAATATCTTCTGCGGGAAGATGTCGAAGAAGCAACTGTCTGCCAACAGGATGTTGACGGAAAGGGAGTTGCGGTTCTCCAAATCACATTGATTCTCGCCGATGTCCACAGTTCGTGTCGCAGCCTCTACAAACGGTGCATACTGCTTGATGCCCGGGGCCGTGGCTCCGGATGTCTGGGGGAAATCAAACGGCTTCTGTCCACTGTCGCTTCCCATAGATCCCTTTTCTGAAATCTGATACGTCCTCTCCCACCCCGGGAAATAGGTGTCGTAGGTCTGCTCGAAGTAGATCTCGGCAATGATTACCGAACTGACCGCCAGTCCGAGCGCCAAACACAGGATCTTGACGAAGTTGTGCTGTCCCCTACGGGGGAGGTTCTTGAATGCGTTGATTATATGATTCATATCAATTAATTATTAATTGTTCATTATCCTTGTATGCCTCATAGCCACTCACGATGACTTGCTCGCCCGGCTCCAGACCCTCCGTCACTTCATAGTACTGGGGGTTCTGCCTGCCGATGGTTATCTTGCGGCGATAAGCCTTCTTGCCATCCTTGTCGAGGACAAAAATCCACTGACCGCCCGTCACACTGTAGAACGTGCCTTTCGGGATGATGATGCCCTGCTTCGACTGTCCGAGCTGCAAGTCGACATAGTAGGTCTGACCCGTGCGGATGTTGCTGGGGCGCACGCCCTTGAAGACGAAGTCGATACGGAACCTGCCATCCCTTACCTCGGGATATACCTTGCGCACCTGCAGGGTGTAACGCTTGCCGTTCTGCGCGAAGGTGGCGGTCAAGCCCGGTTTCACACGGTCGATGTAGTGCTCGTCCACCTGTGCCTGTACCTTATAGTCGCTCAGGTCGTTGATGACGCCTATCTTCTGTCCTGCCGAGATGCTCTGCCCCAGTTCTACATCGAGCAAACCTATCTCGCCGGAGATAGTGCTGCGGATATTGAGTTTCTCCTTGCGCTGGCGCACCAGTTGCACGTTCTCCTGCATCGCCGAGAGGTTGTCTGCCATCTGCTCCATCTGCGAGCGGCGCAGTTGGGCGTCCTTCTTCAGTCGCTGACTGATTAACTGGTGCTTCTTCACGGCGAGGTCGTAGTCTTCCTTTGCCTTGAGATATTCCTCACGGGCATTGAGCTGTTCCTTGTGCAGTGCCTCCTGGTGCTGGTAGGCGCGCCGCTTGGTCACCACGTCCTGCGAGAGGGAGAGTTCCTCGTTGCTGTTGTTGAGCTTGTCCTGCTCCATGGTAATCTGCGTATTGCGGAGCATGTTCTGCTTTTCGGCGAGTTCGCTCTCGGCATTCAGTATCTCCAGGTCGAGGTTGGAGTTGCTGAGTTTCACGATGACGTCGCCCTTGTTGACGTGGGCACCCTCGTCCATCACCTTTTCCAGGACGATGCCTCCTTCCTCCGAACTGATCTGCACCACGGAGATAGGCACCACCTGTCCGTCTACCGACACATAGTCGTTAAACTGTGCCCGCTCCACCTTTCCGATGTTCAGGGCTTTCCTGTCCACCCTCAGCGAGGAAGAGAAATTGCTCAATCCCAACCAAGTGAGTACGGCAACGAGTACCACTCCGCCAGCTATCCATGCCCAATACTTGCGGGGCACGAGATACTTCTTCTTTTCTATCTTTACGTCCATAGTCTTATTCGTTCTTGTTCTATAACTTGGGTATATGTTTTTAGCGGAGAGGGTATTGTGCAGGTACGAGGGAAATCCCCTGGTAATACCCCACCAGCCGCTGCTTGATGATGAGCAGCATCTGCATCTGCAGTTGTTTGATTCGACTTTCGAGCAACGTCTGCGCCGCAGTATGGAGGTCGAAAGTGGAGAGCATCCCTTCCTCGAACTTGCGGCTCGACATGTGGTAGGCGAGCGAGTCGGAAGCCACCTTCTTCTGCATCTGCCCCAACTCCTTGGCGTAGCCCTCGGCATCCATCACCGCCTGGGCGATGTCATCGTGCAGTTTGCGCTTGGTCTCCTCCAGGGCAACCTGCGCCAACTGCCAGTCGTTGCGCGCCTTCCTCATGCTGTGCCAGCGGTCGCTATTATAAAAAGGTATAGAAAGGGTCAGTGCGAGGTATTCACCCTGGTTGTTGTGAAACTGCGAGGCAAAGCTCGCATACTGCCCTTCCTGAGAGAGATTCTTGTAGTAGTTGGTCGTGATGCCGCCACCGAGAGAGAGGGATGGCAGCAACCGACCTTTTGATATTTTGTAGTTGTATCGTGCGTTCTCCACTTCGTACTCTGCCGACTTGATGTCGGGAGAGAGATTCAGGAAACGCTGGTAAACAGTTTCGGAGTTTACTGAAAGAAGCGTCTGGCCATCTTTTAACAAGCTATGATTATAGCCATTGCCATCAGAGAGACTTACCCCTGTCTTCTCATTCCCCAGCAATTTCTCTAAGTTTTTGGAGTCTTCAGAAACAGGATATTTCAAATCTAATTGCAAATCCTCTTCCACAGGATAATTCATTGCCGATTCCAAGGCGAGCAAGCTCTGCTTGGCTACATTCTCCTGATGCGTGAGATTATATTCATCCTCTGCTACTTGTGATTCCATTTGCACCACATCAGGACGACCTTTCTCGCCGAGTTCGAAGAGGCGTTGCATCTTGGCAAGGAGTCGTTTGCTCTCGGTGAGTTTTTCGCTTGCAATCTGGATGCTAGCCTCAGCATAAGCCGCATCCACATATTTCTGCATCACGTCGATAGCCTTGTCGTCACGAATCTTCTGCATCGCTGTGGCGGAGTAATCTTTCGCCAACTTAGCTTGCTTAAAGGCATTGATGGTTGCAAAGCCATCGAAGACACTCAGTTCGGCATAGAGCTGATAATAATTATTGAACGTCGTCACATTATTATAGGTATTGGTCTCTGGGTCGATGTTACGTCCCCAAGCATACTGCCCTTGCACAGCCCCCGAAACAGTTGGGAAGAAATCTGCCACCGCCTTATGGTAATCTTGCTTACGCTGTCGGGCATTGATTACCTCTCGCTTCACATCCGTAGCATGTTCCACCGCATAGCGCATACAGTCGTCAAGCGAGAAGGCTCTCGGCTTACAAGCCTCGCTCATTTGCGGATGCTCAAGCACTTGATTCTCATTCTGCTGTGCAAAGCCCATGAAAGCATTCGCCAGCAGTACCATCATTACTATGTATCTTTTCCTTTTCATCTTCTAATGTTCTTTTGGCATTATAAGGACAATCGCCGTGCCAAAAGAACACATCTCTTGATTGTCAACCATTTAGCATAAACACCTCATAAAAAAACCTGTCCAATAATTAGACACTGCCGTCTAATTATTGGACAGGCGATTACCAAGTGATTCATAAACTTCCTCTTCTAAACAATAAAAGCGTACCAATAGTTCTTAGACTATCGGAACGCTTTTACTTACTTACAACTTATCCGTCACCGCATCCACCACTTGTCCATCAAAGAGATTGATGATGCGGTTGGCATAGGTGGCATCATGCTGCGAGTGGGTTACCATCACGATGGTGGTACCCTCCTCATTCAGTTCACTCAACAGTTGCATCACCTCCATGCCGTTCTTGGAATCGAGGTTACCCGTAGGCTCATCGGCAAGGATGATGCTTGGCTTGCCCACCACGGCACGGGCGATGGCTACTCGCTGTTGCTGACCACCCGATAGTTGGTGAGGATAATGCTTGGCACGATGGCTCAACTTCACCTTTCTCAATATGTCGAGCACACGCTCTTTGCGCTCCGCCTTGCCTACACCCAAGTATTTCAACTGCAAATCGACGTTCTCTTCTACCGTAAGCTCATCTATCAGATTAAAGCTCTGGAAGACGAAGCCGATTCTGCCCTTGCGATAAGCCGTGCGCTCACGTTCCTTGAGATGGCCTACCTCCTCATCGCCCAACCAATACTTTCCTTCTGTCGGACTGTCGAGCAAGCCAAGGATATTAAGAAGAGTAGATTTACCACATCCAGATGGTCCCATGATGGCTACAAACTCACCATCAGCTACTTCTATATTGACTCCACCCAAGGCGATGGTATCCACCTCGTCGGTGTGGAATATTCTTGTAAGACTTTCTGTACGTATCATTTTTTTCAATGTTAAATGTTAAGTGTTGAATGTTGAATTGGGCATGCGCCCTTATTTTATTCCGTCTTGATGCTATCTATCGGATTGGACAAGGCTGTACGCAGGGTGCAACCGATGACCGAGACGAAGGCGATGAGCAAGGTGAAGACCGCTCCTACCACCAACAACCACCATGGGAAGTCGATGCGATATACGAAGTCCATCAGATAATTCTGCATCAGCTTGACGCATATCGGGATGGCAATGATCACAGCCACTATCGAAGAAATAAGGAAGCGACGAGCCAACTGCCAAGCCGCATCACCTACCGATGCACCCATCACCTTTCTCAAAGCAATCTGTCGCTTCTGCTGATTGCCGTAATATACCGACATACCAAAGAGCCCAAGGGCAGAGATGAGGATAGATATTCCCATAAAGGTGATAATGAGCACCATCATGTTATGCTTGTCCTTCAAACTGTCGCTCAGTGTATCGTCCAGATAATTTGCATCTGTATCAACAGGTACACCTGTCAGTTCCTTTGTTACCTGTTTTGTGGTTTCTCGGATAGCTTGCAAAGCCTGGGCATGGTCGCCACGAGTTTTGACGAGCACTGTATAAAAGAATCCATTGTGATGGTCTAACACTCGAATGCCATTATACTCATTAGTCATTACTTCCGAAAGAGCACTACCACTATGATAATCCGCTATCACGCCACATACCTCATACTCATATCCATCCTCTCGTTTCTGGCCGAACCAAGGTTTCTTGCTCGATACACCAAAGGCATGCTTCGCTTGCTCTGTTACCCACATTTTACCTGCAGTAGGTTCGGCATACTGCTCCAACACTTTGATGCCTAACATCTTCATCGCTACAGAATCGAGGGTACACATACGAACATATCCTATACAATCGTCCTTTTCGTTGTGTACGCCATTAGCTCCACACTCTTGTGGTGTGCCTTGGCAGTAAGTGGCATCCACAACCTCAGGGAGAACCTTCAGGCGATTGACCAGAATGGAATTCTGCTCATAGGTATGGTCTAGGGAAGTAAAGATGCAAACTATGTCTTTGGTGGTGTAGCCCATCGGCATCGTGGCGAGATGGTGCATCTGGAGCATCATCGTCATTGCCATCACTACCAAAGTCATACTGATAACATTTTGGGCAACAATGAAAATCTTGCTGAACCACATCTTGCTACGCAAGCGGATGGTACCCTTTACCACATCAATTGGATTGAAGCGAGACACCACGATGGCTGGCAGAAGTCCAGATAGCAAAGTAATAACCAAATATGCCACAACCAAGTAAAGCCAAATATCAGCAGAGCCAAACAATGTAATCTTAGTGTCCAGGATGCTATTAAACAAAGGCAAGAATGCCCACGACATAAAGCCACCCAACAAGAAACAAGCTGCGGTGAATAGTGCCGATTCTTTGAAATAGCGCATCATAACGCCAAAGACAGACTCGCCCAAAAGCCTTCGGGTAGCCATCTCCTTGGCACGATTTCCGATTTGCGCCACAGTTAGGTTGATATAATTGAAGATGGCTGAAAGTAAAAGCACAAAAGCCACCACCAACAGGATATTAACCAAGGTTCTATCACCTTGACGCATACCAGCCGAAGACAATTCAGAAAAATACAACTTATCCCAACGTGTCAAGGTTGAGCCCCAAATGAGAACTGTACTATTTTCGTCTTTATTTCGACTATAGAATTTTGGCCAATAGCCCATATACTTATCGAGCAATTCATCTGCAACCTTTTGTGGATTGGCATCATTTGCCAAACGCACAACAGGAACGACCTCTCCGAATTGGTCCATTGGTTGTAGTACGGCATCCTTTAGTTTCATGGAAACCAAGATTCCATAAGACTTAAAGACATCTTCCTCCCCCATATCTTTCATGACTCCCATCACTTTTAGGTGCAAAGTATCGCACAAGATGGTCTGTCCTATCGGATTTTTATTGCCAAAAGCCTTCTTGGCAAAACTCTCCGACACGATGGCTTGGTGAATGTCGGTTAGGACTCTTTGGGAAGAACAACCTGTCAAGTGATAATCGAAGAGTTGGAAGAAGTTTGGGTCTACCGCAAGTATTCTGGTCTCAAAGAACTTATCATCCACCATCGCTCCTTGAGCTGCATAATAGACACCATAGCGGGTCCATTCTTTTATCTCTGGGATGGAAGGAAAGAAAGCCTTAGCTGTTCCTGCCGTCATACCGAGGTAATCGCCCGAACCTACTGCATAGAGCTCCTTCGACAGCTTATGGTTATCACCCACTCGATACTCCATGCTGGCATACGACACCAGAATCATCACAAAAGCCAAGGCTATTGAGAGCCCGAAAGCCTCAATAGCCGTATAAAGCTTGTTGCGAGAGAGAAATTTGAAATAACTTTTCATCTTATATTCATTTTGTTTTCTGCTTGCAAAAGTACAGTTTTTATTATTTTCTGCCAAACAAATGGGCGTGGCGAGAAGTGGATTGTATGAAATTCATACACTCTTCTGTATGATTATCATACATCGTCTTTCATTCTGTTGGCTATTTCGAGAAAAATGAGTATTTTTGCAGCATGAAATATGGAACGATACTCGTCATAGATGACAACCCAGCGATACTCACGGCTTTGAAGATTTGCCTCGGAGAAACCTTCGAGCGCATCCTCACTTTGCCTCGCCCCGATACCGCCCCAACGTTGCTACAACAGGAAAGAGTCGATATCATCTTGCTTGACATGAATTTTTCCCTTGGCGTGAACAGTGGACAGGAAGGACTGATGTGGCTTCGCACGTTCTGCCGACTGCATGCCGACATCCCCGTGGTGCTCATCACCGCATACGCCGACATCCAACTTGCCGTGAAAGGTTTGAAGGCTGGTGCCGCCGACTTCGTTACCAAGCCTTGGGACAATGACGACTTGACAAGAGTATTGAAAGATGCCATCGAACGAAACACTGAGGTGGAAACCTTGGAAAGCATTGAGACCAAGCATATCCAAAAGGTGGTGGATAAATGTCACGGCAATATCTCTCGTGCCGCAGAAATGCTCGGTATCACAAGACAGACGCTTTACGCCAAGCTAAGAAAATAAAGTATGATTTTTATCTACACCATATATATAATAGGTGGCATCAGCCTCATCGTTGGCTGCCTCATCTACTTTTTCTTTCGCCATCAGCGAAAGCTGAAAGACCGTGCCTTTGTGATGCGAGAGGCTGTGCGCAATGGCGATTACTCCTTCCGCCTTTCCTGCAAGGGGCTTCTACCTGGCGAAAGAGCTATGCAGCAGGCTCTCAACGATATGCAAGGAGACATTGCCCGACTTGTCGCCCAGCACGAGGTGGAGTCGTGGCAAAAGTTAACCCGAGTGCTGACGCATGAGATTATGAATGCCACAGCCCCTATCTCCAGCATCTGCCAAGCCTATCTCAGCAATCCAAAGATTCAAGGTTCGATATACGAGGAGGGCATCCGAGCCATCCACGACACCAGTAAGTCGCTGACCGTCTTCGTGGACAGTTACCGCAAGCTCACCCAACTGCAAGAGCCCGTCATCACCTCCATCTCCATCGCCCCTTTCCTCGAAAGCATCAAGGCACTACATCCCGACTTGGATTGGCGAATCTCCCTCCCTAATGATTGCACGATAGAGGCGGACGAGAACATACTGCACCAAGTATTTATCAACCTGACGAAGAATGCCGTCGAAGCCCATGCCACCGCTATCGACATCAGACTAAGGAAAACCTCCCGAGAGTATTCTGAGGGCAAAGCCCATTCCCTCTATATCAGCAACAACGGCGACCCTATCCCTGCCGACGTGGCAAGGGAAATCTTCGTTCCGTTCTTCACCACCAAGCCGAGCGGCACCGGCATCGGCCTCTCCATCTCCCGCCAGATGCTGATGATGCAAGACATCCATCTCTCTCTTGCCGACAACCCGATACCAGGATTTCACGTCACTTTCAAGATGGTATTCGAGTAGCCTCCGTCTTTAAAGAATGAAGCGTCCAGCATTTTCGCAAAAGAAAATTGTACAAATGCTTGGCGCTTTCAAGAAATAATGTTACCTTTGTCAGCAAAATCAAACATATCACAACTATGATGAACATCGAAGAATACAGAGCAGCCATCTTGCAGTACTTGCTCGACGCCAAGAATGAGGACGGAACCCCTGTCATCAGTGAGAAGGAAGCCCATGAAGCGCTCAACGGTTTCACCGACGATGAGTTGCAGGACGGAATCCTATGGAATTCGCCTCAAGACGTGGCGGAAATTATCCTCGAAGGATAAAAGGCAAAAGAAAAAGTTCGCCCTATCCAAAAGAAACCTTCTTTTTCTTTGCACAATTCATATTTTATTTGTACTTTTGCACCGCTAACGTAGAGAGAACTTTCAATGCCTCAAGACGAAAGCAGCTGAAAAGAAAGATTTTTACCGGTAAAAAGATATATAAACTCATGAAGATAGAAGACGAAATCATCAGCTCGGTCATCGCTGCGGTGAAGGAGCTTTATGGTCAGGACGTGCCTGAGAAGATGGTAGCCCTGCAAAAGACCAAGAGTAATTTCGAAGGTAACCTTACCCTCGTCGTATTCCCATTCCTCAAGATGTCGAAGAAGAAACCTGAGGATACTGCACAGGAAATCGGCGAGTACTTGAAGAAGAACTGCGCCAACGTTATCGCAGACTTCAACGTAGTAAAGGGTTTCCTCAACCTTTCTATCGCTCCTGCCGCTTGGGTAGGACTCTTGAACACCATCAACGCTGACCCTAAGTTTGGCGAGAAGCCTGTTACTGAGCAGAGCCCACTCGTGATGATTGAGTACTCTTCTCCTAACACCAACAAGCCTCTCCACCTCGGTCACGTGCGCAACAACCTGCTCGGTTGGTCTTTGGCTCAGATTATGGAGGCTAACGGCAACAAGGTTATCAAAACCAATATCGTGAACGACCGTGGTATCCACATCTGCAAGTCTATGCTCGCTTGGCTCAAGTGGGGCAATGGCGAGACTCCAGAGACTTCTGGCAAGAAGGGCGACCACCTCATCGGCGACTACTATGTGGCTTTCGACAAGCACTACCGTGAGGAGATAGCAGAGCTGAAGGATCAGTACATCAAGGAAGGTATGGCCGAAGAGACTGCCACAGAGAAGGCGAAGGCAGAGGCTCCACTCATCAAGGAGGCTCACGAGATGCTCGTAAAGTGGGAGCAGGGCGACCCTGAGGTTCGTGCCCTTTGGGAGAAGATGAACAACTGGGTTTATGCTGGCTTCGACGAGACCTACAAGATGATGGGCGTAGGCTTCGACAAGATATATTATGAGTCAAACACTTACCTGGAGGGTAAGAAGAAGGTAGAGGAAGGCTTGGAGAAAGGTCTTTTCTTCCGCAAGGACGACAACTCTGTCTGGGCTGACCTCACCGACGAGGGTCTCGACCAGAAGCTCTTGCTCCGCAGCGACGGCACTTCTGTCTATATGACCCAGGACATCGGTACAGCCGACCTCCGTTTCAAGGACTTCCCTATCGACAAGATGATTTACGTAGTAGGTAACGAGCAGAACTACCATTTCCAGGTACTCTCCATCCTGCTCGACCGTCTCGGCTTCAAGTGGGGCAAGGACTTGGTTCACTTCTCTTATGGTATGGTGGAGTTGCCCAACGGTAAGATGAAAAGCCGTGAGGGAACGGTGGTGGATGCCGATGACCTGATGGCAGAGATGATCAAGGACGCCCGCCAGACCAGCGACGAACTGGGCAAGTTTAAGGACATGAGCGAGGAAGAACGCCAGGAGATTTCACGTATTGTGGGTCTCGGAGCGTTGAAGTACTTCATTCTCAAGGTGGATGCCCGCAAGAACATGCTCTTCAACCCAGAGGAAAGTATCGACTTCAATGGCAACACTGGTCCGTTCATCCAATATACCTATGCCCGTATCCGCAGCATCATGCGCAAGGCAGCCGCCGAGGGTATCGAGATTCCCGCACAGTTGGGTGCCGACGCTCCTATCAACGAGAAGGAGATAGACCTCATCCAGAAGATGAACGAGTTTGCCACTGCCGTGGCAGACGCTGGCAACAACTATAATCCTGCCGGCATCGCCAACTACTGCTATGAGTTGACCAAGGAGTTCAACCAGTTCTATCACGACTACAGCATCCTGAATGCTGAGAGCGAGGCAGAGAAGACCACTCGCTTGGTGCTTGCCGCCAATATCGCCAAGATTTTGAAGAACGGTATGGCCTTGCTCGGAATAGAAGTTCCTGAAAGAATGTAATCCTCGCCACAGAGGATATTCAAAATATATAACCTTACAATTAATTAGAATATTGACTATTGACAAATAATGAGCATCGTCCCAAAGATAACTGTGGGGCATGCTCATTTGCTTTTTTATACATCGATATTCTTTTCCAATAAACCATAAAAAATGAGTAATATGCCAGTAAATCCTCCTTCATGGAGAAACGATACCGTTCTGCCCTTACCGAATGAGGTAAAGGCGAACGCCTGGGCTGTAGATGCTGCTTGTTCTGGCAATCCTGGTCCAATGGAATACCAATGCATCGATCTTCGGACGGGAGCAAGAGTTTTCCATTTCGGTCCTATCCACGGCACCAACAACATCGGTGAATTCCTCGCCATCGTCCATGCCTTGGCTCTCATGGAGCAACAGGGCATCAAAGGCAAAGCCATCTACAGCGACAGCGTGAACGCCCATCTTTGGATCAACAAGAAACAATGCAAGACCAAGTTGGAGCGCACCCCTCAAACCGAACAACTCTATCAGATTATCACCCGCGCCGAGAATTGGCTTCGCACCCACCCTATCACGGTTCCCATCTTCAAGTGGGAAACCAAGAAATGGGGCGAGATACCTGCCGACTTCGGACGGAAGAGCTAAAACATAAAGCAAAGAAATCATGGCAAAAAGAGAATACATAGAAGCCAACAAGCGTTGGTTGGAAGAAAAGGCAAAAGAGGAAGGCGTTTTATCTCTTCCTCATGGTATCTATTATAAGGTCTTGAAGCAAGGCGACCCCAGGGGAGCGCAACCTAGCAAGCGCAGCATCGTGACCGCCCACTATACTGGTTGGACGATTAATGGTAAGAAGTTCGACTCCAGCCGTAGTGGCACACCTTTCGCTTGCCGCCTCAGCGACTTGATAGAAGGCTGGATTATTGCCATGCAACAAATGCATGTAGGGGACCTATGGCAATTGTACATTCCTGCCGAAATGGGGTATGGCAAGTTCTCGCAGCCCGGCATCCCCAGTGGCTCGACTCTGATATTCGAGGTGGAATTACTTGGCGTAGGATAGACTTAATAAAAGAGTGGAAGGGAGAGTAGAGGGAGAGCAAGAAGCCAGAAAAAAAATGACACGAAATCTTTTGTCTTTAGGCATCCCTGTTGACATAATCGATCAAATCTCAGGATTAACAAAGGAAGCTCTTGAAAAATTGTAAACTCAAAAAATAAAAGTAAACGTACCTGTTCGGCCGTCCTTTTCTTAGAGGGAACAGCGAACAGATTCGTTGACGTAAAATTTTCCTACCTTGCTTCAACCATTTACTTTTCCAACGCCTTCAGCATGACCAAGAGTGCCAGATAATGTGGCTTGTCATTGATTGAGGCAGAGACCACCCTATTCTTGACAAGTGCCCTAATCTTGTTGAGCATAATCAAATTGTAAGCAGCCGACTCGTCTATGAGGTCAGTCTTCACCTCATATTGGAAGCCATAGCCTATCTTGTCTCCAAAGCTCTTCTCACCATACAAGAGGGAAGCAACGAACCCATTGCCATTCTCCTCTTCCACTCGTTCCAATTCCTTGGCATGTTCTTCCACATACCCCGTTGGGTCCAAGCCATAGAGCACGATGTCGGAGACAGAAGGAGCATACGGAACACCTTCAGTCAACTTCTTGACTGAAGAACCAGAAATCTTGCTCACAACAGCCACAAACTCTTTGACCATCTGACGCTGGAGAAGTTTATCACCATCCGTCAACATCAGCCCCTTGATGGTAGGTTCCCAGATGCCATTGTAGAGGTCATTGTAATAATCCTTTTGCGTATATCCATTGTCGGTAATATGAGAGGCAAGAAGCACACGGTTGTTGAGCTGCAGGAGTTTCTTACCGATGCCGCCTTTCAAAGATACAGAACGCTTGAGGGCAAGAGGGAATTTCTTGGTCAACTCCGGCGCATCCAACCAACTGCTGTTACGCAACTGTCTGATAGTCCACATCATGGACTCATGTTGCTTGATTGCACTCACAGGTTGCCAACGATTTCCCTTTGTTCCTTCTTTCACATCCGTCAAGTAGATTCCCCCCACATTGGCAAGGGCATTGTTCAGATAACGGCTGAACTGTTGCGAAATACCATCATATAAGTCTTGCTTATGAGCTGTCGATTCATCTCCATGAATCCAAGAATCCAAACGAGATAAGATATACTTCAAGTTCTTGATTCCATACGTACCAGCCTTCACGGCATCATCACCCAAGTCTTCCTCCAAAGCACTTGGGTCATATCTCGCCTCTACCTGTTGACGACCATACCGATACCAAGGATTGCCAGCCTTCTCATCCACCCATTTCTCCGCAACCTTAGCCTCTTCCTCAGGAGAGAGGCTGCCATCGATAGGAGAATAGAGCCACTTGATGGCATAGAGGTCATAGACACCTATGTCGGGGGGAGAAAGGTGCACCCCTTTGTCACTTGGCTGAGCCACATAATTGAAACGAGCATAGTCCATGATGGAAGGTGTCGTGCCATACTTGGCTGTGAAAGAAGCCGAGCGCAGGGAATCGACAGGATAAGCAGAAGAAGCCGCCATGTTGTGCATCAAGCCCAAGGTGTGACCTATCTCATGTGCGAAGACATAAGTCATCGACTCCTTGATGATGTCCTCCGGCATCTTCTTCTTTCTCACACGAGTATCTATCTGTGCCGTTTGCACGAATCGCCAGTTATTGATGAGCTTGGCGACATCATTATATACCAATACCGAAGCATTGATGATTTCACCCGTACGGGGGTCCACCCAAGAAGGACCCATCGCATTCTTGACCGGGATAGGCACATATCGTATGCAAGAATACTTCAAGTTGTCGGGGTCGAAGAGCGAGTCGTTCTTTGGGAAATCAACCGCCTGCATCACATTCTTGAAACCTATCTGCTCGAAAGCCTTGTTCCATATCAGCACCGACTGTTTAAGCGGTTCTTTCCAAGCCTCAGGTAAAGCATCGTCCACATACCATATGATAGGTTTCTTTGGCTCCACCAATTCTCCACGGCTCCATGCCGCAGAGTCCTTAGGTTCCAATCGCCAACGATTGGCGTACGAAAAGTCTTTCATACCATCATTGCTCATGGTCAACAGGCTCTTGTCCGTCAGGAATGTACCCACTCGAGAATCAGCTATTCTTGGCTTCATTGGAAGTTCCGGCAAGAGCAAGAGGGTACGAGTTACCTCCGTCGTCAACTTGCCATTGGACACCTCCGAACCCAAGAATGTCAAGTTATAGTTATAGCAGAGGGTCGATGTAATGGTGGCATTATCCTCGAAAGCCTTAATATTTCCCAATGAAGAGCAATCCTTTTGGAATGTTGGTTTGATTCCCAATATACTATAGTTGGATGCCACTGGGGACAGTTGTTTCTCATCACCGACAAACATATCCGTCATGTCAAACACCACCGAGGTGGAATCCGCATTGTAAGCTACAATCTTATACTTCTTCAAGATGGGATTGGCATAGTTTCTACCCAAAGCCAACACTAAGTCGTTGTCTGCCAACGTACCTGTATTTACTGTCTGCAAGACAATGGTACTATCCTGTTTGTTGAAGCATACACACATCGGGTCTTGCTGCTTATATCCTACCGTGGCAAGTTTGGAGTTGCTCGATTTCGAGGTCGTGGAAGCAATCAAGAAATCCTTGCCACAATACCTCAACGGCAGCTCCACATAGAGTTTTCCTTGAATCTTGTGCAAGTTTACAAAACCACCTTTCGCAGTCACTCTACCATCTTTGTCCATCAGCTTCTGGTAAACAGACTTCGGAGGCTTGGCAGGTGCAGCCTTTTTCTTTTTGGCACCGACAAACTGCACATTCGCCATGGCTAGCAAAGCGATGAGCAAAGCGATGGGCATCTTCATTTTTCTTATCATCATATATCTATAGATTGTTGTTGTACTACTCAAACGTAGAATTTCCGATTCGCTTGATGTCTATGCCTGCAGTCTCAAAAGCCTCGACAAGAATTTCATACTTCTGCTTGACTAAGGAATACGACAAGTCTGTCTCCCAGTCCTTATCAGAATTGTAGGCAAGCGAAGCCAAGAAAGCACAGATGTCAGCCGACTTCGAGATAGCACCGTCAACACTCCATTCCAACTCGGTCTGAGGATTATATACAAAACCTGCCTTACGGGCATCTTCGGAAGTAGCGCTCCATGACATCTCCGTGCTATAATCGCTCACAGCATAGAACTCATTAGGAACGGAGATGAGTCCTTGCTCCACACAATACTGCAAAAAATCAGCCTGAACATACGACTTGAAGGCACGCTTTTCCCTTGCCGACATTTCCATCCAAGACTTATCGACATTGCCGATAGCCATCTGGTTGGCTAGATGGCGACAAGGTTTGTCAACCCAGCTCAGCACATAGTCCCAAGTACTCCAGTCGAAAGTGCGCTCACGGACCTGCACATTCTCTGCCAAGAACACCCTGTAAGGCATCGCTTTCTTCAAGAAGTCATCGCTGTAGAAATCTAGCCATCCTTTCTGGATAGCCTCCAACAAGCTAGCGACCTTACCAGGAACTATCGGGTCATAACGGTAAGTATCGTCACCAACCTTATTGGCGTTTACCAACGACCATTGAAAATCTTTCTCCGTAAAATCATAAAGGAAATAAGTACCATATTTCTGATAAAGTGACACGATGATTTGGTCAGCAATCTCATCCTTGCCCTGTGGCAACACATAGTCTGAGGCAGGAGTCTCAATGATTCCTAACTCTTCATCATTACCAACACATGAGATGCAAGCCGTAACGACCATAGCCATATACACGAATGAATATAATGTTCTTCTCATTTTTTTCTACTTTTAGTTGGTTTAAATGCCGTGACGAGCAGGAGCTTTCGCCGACTCGTTCTGGGCTAAGTTGGAGTTCTCTTGTATATCAGCATTAGGAATTGGAAGCGTATAGAGAGGATCCTTCTCCTGCAACGTATAGGTGACCCATGCTGCCGACTTTCGAACTTTGTATTGGTGCTGGATACTTGGCATACCATAACGGCGCAAGTCAAACCAGCGAACCTCATCATAACAAAGTTCAAGACGGCGCTCCTTTCTAATTTCCTTGACCAGATCATCCTTGTTGGTATAGCTCACAGGAGAACAATCCGTATAACGGTTTTCGCGCAAATGGTTCAAGTCTGCCGTAGCCTTACTCAATTCACCCTTCATGGCATAAGCCTCAGCTCGAGCCAACCATGCCTCCGACATTCGGATGGCATTGGTAGGAGTACGCTTAGTTCCTAGTTTTTTCTTTTGAAGGTTGACATTCTTTCCGTATGCACTAAACCATAGTTTCTTACGAGTGTCACCCTCACCATACATTGCCCAAAGTTCAGTAGAAGGACGAATGCCTGGCAAAGAACAAGAGCTGTATCCATTGCCATAGAGCCACTCCACCTCAGAATAGTCATAAGAAGAAAATGTCTTTGCCTTAGCCTCCATATTGAGATAGTTGGTCAATGGATTGCCATTCTCTATGGCGTTAGTTGCCACCTTGATGACATTGTCCCAGTCTTCCATTTGGAGATAAGCTCTTGTCATGAGAATATCCACCGAAGGAAGGTTGATGCGGAAGTCGCCACGCTTCTTTGGATATTTGGCGAAGATATTGACCGCCTCTGTCATATCTGCCAAAACCTGACTATAGACTTCCTCAACCGTACTTCTTGGGCGGCCATTAGATTCCAAGTTGGCTGTCAGCTTCAGAGGCACACCAAGGGACTGCTTGTCATCATTGTAAGGTTTGCCGAAGATATTGACAAGCATGTAATAGTAATAACCACGCAAGGCAAGAGCCTCTGCCTTCACAAGGTCACGTGACTTGGCATCCCCACTAGCCTCGTCTATGCCATCCAGCACAGCGTTGACACCCATTATTCTCTCGTAAGTCTTGGCATACATATCCCCATAGTAAGACTGATCGACGTTGGCGTTCTGCCACATATCCGCCTGCCAAGTATGAAAAGGATAAGTGCTCATGGCACTAGCGTAGTCCTCGTCATCGCCCATCGCATTCTCATTGAGCATATAGTCATCATCCAATAGATACAATGGGGTGTAGAGTTTCTCCGTAGGAGAAGGATAGCCGGAGCCAAGAAGTAGCTCACTATAGTCGTTGACTTCCTTCACGTTGACCTCATCCTGCGAGGTCTCATTCAAAAAGTCTGAACAAGAAGCAAAGGTCAGTAAACCTGCCAATGCGTATATATATGATTTGTTTCCAAACATGATTATCTTCTTTTTATGATTAGAACATAGCTTGCATTGATAGTGAGGTGATACGGCGAGTAGGCCAGTTGCCTGTCTCTGGGTCTATACCCTTCCATTTCTTATCTCTCGCCCATAGGAATGGGTTGGTCATACTTGCCTTCAAGGTCAAGCGTGACAAACCCAAGGCTGAGAGAACATCCGAAGTGAAATCGTAAGACAAAGACAAGGAACGGCATCTAATAAAGTCGGTGTTAGCCACCCTCACGTCCGAGTGGTTATACATGTCATAGAGTCTGCCCTCCGTACTTGCCACCTGTACCGTATTAGGCAGTTCAATGTATGCCAAGGAAGTTGGGATGGAAGGTATGTCAGTCACGTCACCAGCCTTGCGCCATCTGCCAATCAAGTCCTTGGAAACATTCTGTTCTGGGGTAGGAACGCCATAGTTGGAGCTGGTGTCGTAGAGGTTTGGCAGTCTTGAATGACCACCCCACTGCACCGTGAAGAGCATATAAAGCGACCAGTTCCTATACTTGAACATCATGTTCAAACCACCAGAGAAATCAGGGGTGAACTTACCTGACTCCACGAGATAAGCTAATGGAGTCTCGGCGTTCTCTACATCCATGTTCTCAAACTGAGGTGTACCATCCTCAGGATTCAACCCCTTGAACTTATAGGAATAGAACGTAGAGAATGGTCTCCCATCTACCACGGCCGAACCATCCAAATAGTCAGAGAGCGTATTGACGCGCTGGTTCTTATTGACCGCATTGTCAGTCACGCTTGTGTTGAGCGAGACTTGCCAAGAGAAATCCTTGGTACGGATAGGTATCACCGTTACCACGAAATCATATCCTGTGTTGGTCATCTCCCCACCATCCACGATAGCGTTCTCCATGCCATTCTCACGAGGAATGTTGCGTGAAGACAGCACATCCGAGATTTTCTTGAAGTAGTTGAAGGTGAAGTTCAGTCTGCCTTTCAAGAAAGCTGCATCGACACCAACATTGTAAGTCTTTGTCTTTTCCCAGCCCAAGGCATCATACGGCAAGGATTTGATGGTCAACAAATAGTCATTATAATACTCATTGACTCCTCCATCCTTGGCTATCAAATAAGGAGAAACAGACTCCACTGCATTACCCTGGTATCCAAAGGAGGCGTAAAGGTCAAAATTGTTGACTACCTGCAGATTCTGTATCCACTTCTCTGAAGCAACTCTCCACTTGGCTCCAACAGACCAAGTGGGTTCGAACTTATGATTGGTGTCCTGCCCAAATCGGTTGGAAGCGTCCATACGACCATTCAAGTTCAAGACATATCTGTCATCGTATGTATAAGCCACAGAGAAATACTCGCTCAGTTTGTTACTAACCTTGTTTAATATAGAGGCTGTGCCATAAGCAAGGTCGTTATAGACATCGCTTTCGAGTGTAGGGCTATAGTACGACATCGGAGGATTGACAAAGGTCTCACCTCGGTCGTAGAGATAACCATAACGGGCTGTGGAATTGCCCTTGGTCTTGACAGAGTTTGTCTCCAAGCCCAACTGAGCCACGAGGCGATGTTTTTCGGCAAACAACTTATCGTAAACGATGCCATTGCGAATGGTCAAAGAAGAAATGTCAGACAAGCCCGTCTGCAACAATCCTCCAAAAGGAAGTGGAGAGTAGCCCACCTCTGCCGCAGAGTTTGGATAAGCTCCATATCCATACCCTCTGATTGCCGAGATATAGAAGGACTTATCGGTGGCATACTGCTTAGTATCCGTAGAGGTAGAAGAGTAAGACAACAAACCTTGATACTCCAAGTTTGGGATTATCTTCCACTTCAAATCAATGGTCGCCCCCCACATTTTCGTATTGCTCTCACTGCCTGTATTGGCAATCTCGTTCTTGATGTTATAAAGGTAGCTCGACTTGCCTGGCACAGCATTGCTCTCCGAACCAGCCCACTTCTCATGATAATAAAGTGAGCCATCCTCATTGTACAGAGGAATCACGCGACTAGTGCTATAAGCATATGTAAAGGGATCAACGCCATAGGCAAATCCCTTGACTTTGCGTGCCGACCCTTTCAGGTTGACATTGAGAATCAACTTCTTGTCGAAAAGGTTGATGGTAGAGTTGGAAATAGCAGAAAACAAGGTAGAGCTATTACCAATGGCGTCGCCCTGCTCATTGTTGTAACCAATAGAAGTACGGTTCTGTATCTTGTCGGAGCCGCCACTGATGCCCACCGTATGCTTATGGCTGAAAGAGTTTCGGAACAATTCCGAGAACCAATCCGTATTCTGGCTGGCCATTTTCTCATAGCTGGCATCAAACTCTTCCTTTGTGATTTCCTTGTTCAGATAAGACCGCAACAAGCCAGGATAACCCACATTCAAGATATTGGAAGGATAAGAGACACGGTCCTCGTACATCTCCTTTGAAAGCTGCATCGACTCGTTGGAGTTCATCTGATTGTACAAAACATAAGAAGGACGCTGACCGATGGAGAAATCACCATTGTAACTAACCGACACCTTGCCCGCCTGAGCCTTCTTGGTCGTGATGACAATCACACCATTTGCTGCCTCCGATCCATAGATTGCTGTCGCAGAAGCATCCTTCAACACCGTGATAGTCTCAATATCATTGGGATTCAACCAAGAGATGGCATTGCCAGCCAACTTCGTAATGTCATCGGCATCAACAGAAAAGTTGGTATTGTCCTCGGAATTGAATGGCTGAGGATCACGCTGTACGACACCATCCACCACCCATACCGGGTCCTGGCTTCCCAAAAGAGAAGAAGTGCCCCTCACCCTCACCTTGGAAGAAGCACCCACCATGCCTGTCTCTTGCTGAACGAGCATACCTGGCACTTGTCCCTGCAACATCTGGTCAATGGTGGATACACCTGCCATCAAGACATCATCCACCTTGACGTTAGTAGCAGCACCCGTAAAGTTACCCTTGACGGTATTTCCATAACCAGTCACCACCACTTCCTCGATAGCAGTCTCGTCATCCTCCAAGGTGATTGACATCTGAGGCTTAGGAGTCAGAGTCTTGGACTTACATCCAATGTAAGCTACCCTCAGTTGCTTGCCTTCCTCTATGTTATTGAGTTCAAAACATCCTTGTTCATCAGCAAATGCCTTGTTGTCAGACCCCACGACATAAATAACTGCTCCTACCAGAGGATAGCCATCCTTGGAAGAAGTAACGACACCTCTGACAGTTTTTACATGATGTCTTGCCACAGGCTTACCCTTGGTGACATTGACAAAATTGCCATTCACCTCGTAAACCAATGGATAAGAACCGATAATCGTCTGCATCGTCTTGTTGATAGATGCACCTTTCACACTTCCTGTCGTCCTATAGTTTTCCACATCTTGATAGGAAAATAAGACCTTGTAGGCACTTACCTTCTCCAACCGCTTGAAAACGGAGGGCAACGACTCGTTTTTGAACACCATTGTAATGGTATTCTTGCCCTTGCTTATCTGGGCCAAGGTCATACCCAATGGCAACCAGACCAGCACAAAGGCAAGACATACCCGCAAAAAGACTCTCTTTCTCATAAATACACTCTTAATTTTACATTGACTTAACCCTTATACGTGTATTTCCGAGAAATGGTTACCCTTTTTAAGAAAAAAGTTTCAATTTGTTATCTCACCACGATTTGTCCGTCCTCAAGTGTCACGTGCGCCACTTGTAACTTATTTATCATATCCACAGTCTTCTCAAGGGATTGCTTGTTAGGGACATAGAAATGAACACGATTATTCTTGGCTGATGGATTCTTACAGATGACGTCCACATTATACCATCGCCCTATCTCATTCAACATCTTTTCAAGAGAGATGCCATCATAATAAAGATAACCGTCTTTCCAACTCAGACATCCCTCCATATCCGCCCCCTCTTCCAAAGAGAAATCGCCATTCTGGTTGAGCATGGCACTCTGTCCCGATTTCATCAGCACATTGTTCCGCCCCAAGGAGTCGGTCAACATGACCTTTCCCTCTAACAAAACAACAGAAGGAGCAGTCACGCCATCGTTCTTAACGTCAAATTGAGTTCCCAACACAATGGTGTTGATACGCCCACTCTTCACGATAAAAGGATGCCGTACGTCTTTCTTCACCTTGAAGAATGCCTCGCCAAAGAGCTTGACTACCCGCTCGCCTTTGCCAAAAGTTGCAGGATACACCAACCTACTGCTCGCATTCAGTACTACCTCCGTTCCATCAGGCAACAACAAGGTCTTCGTTTGTCCATACGATGTCACGATTTGGCATATCTTCCCGTCACCACTTATCCTTGGAGAAGTCTCCACCTTATTATATATAGTACTGTCAGCCTTGTAGATGTAATCAATCTGTACCAAGACAGGTTGGGCTACCAGGGATTCCTCCCGTCTAAACAAGAAAAAGCCAAATCCCACCAAGGATGCCGCCACTACCAATCCGACAACAAAACGACGCACGATGACTTTTCTTCTGCGTGCATGAAAGGCACGAAGCATTCCCCTTACGTCCACGGCATGAGCCTCTTGCCTCAAAGCCATCTCTATGTCCATCAAGTCCTTACAAGCCTTCACACACTTCTCTTCATCCAACGAAGCCAAGGCATCATCGGACGGGCAGTCAAAACTTTCCATGACCTGCATCGCAAGTTTCTCTTCTTCTAACATCGCAAGTTTCTCATCCATCTTATCCATTATACGTTTGACCTTTAAAAATGGCTACCCTTATCTCCTACCATCTCACGGATAATGCGAAGGGCTTTGACGATATTCTTGTGAATAGCAGCCACACTGACGTTCAGTTCCTCAGCCACCTCCTTGTATTTCTTCTTGTTGACATAGCATTCCTGCAAAATCATCCGATTGTAAGGAGTCAACTTCTGCATGGCATCCCGAATCTGTCGCAGACGGTCATCAGGCTCGTTCTGTTCCAACTCCACATATCTCTGGCTCATCTTGGATGCAAAGGCGATATACTCGTTCCGACGATTTTGCTTCCTCAGGTAGTCGATGCATTTGGCACGAACGATGGCAAACAGATAGTTTTTCACCGTAGCCTCTTCCACCCCAGCGAAATTCTTCCAAAGGTACTCGAAAGTATCGTTCACGATGTCCTTGCCCACTTCCGTCTCCTTGACAAACTTCAAGGCAAAGAGGAGGAGGGGCTCATACCAACGGATGAATACTCTGTCAAAATCCTTCTTGTCATCCATAAGTTGCTCTATACGATCCGCTATACAATCTTATTTGCCGCACTAGTAGTCAGCGATATACCCCTTGGTGAACATATCGTAGGACAAGGCATCCAGCTCGGAGAGCGTCATGCGCTCCACGGCATGTTCTATCTTGCGAATCAACTCCTCGCGCTTGAATTCGTCGTTGTCGCTTAGGCGCGACGTAAATCTATTGCTCATCATTTTAGAATGTTAAGTGTTGAATGTTGAAATAAGCATCATCCGTTATACTCGCTCATAGTAGTCAATGACGTTGCCGTCATACTCCTCGTGACTTATCGGCTTCACGTTATAAGGAAGCAGAGGGGCTCTCGTGCCATCCTTTACAACCTTTACTGTCGAGGTCTCTAGACGGATTTCATCCCAAATACCTGCATCAAGGAAGGCTTGGTGAGTGATGGTTCCACCTTCTATTATGAGCGATTGCACCTTATTAATATATAGGTATTCCATCAGTTGGCGCAAGACATCTTCCTTTCCTTTTGAAAAATCCAAGCCTTCGAAACACGGATGGTTGCGGTCGATAACCAGACGAAGAGGGTCCTTACCGCTCCAATCTCGCACATTGAGCTGGCTATGGTCACGCTCGTCGGTGATTCTTCCCACAAGGATGGCATCGTTTTCAGCACGGAGCTTATGCGAGAGCATCTTGGTGAAAGGCGTAGAAATCGCCATCCCATGAAACTCATCATCAAGGAAACCATTCGCCGTCTGACACCATTTCAGGATAATGTATGGGCGCTGATGAGTATTATAAGTGATGAAACGCTTATTCAGATCAATGCATTCCGCCTCCAATACGCCTACCGTCACCTCGATACCAGCCTCGCGAATTTTCCGAATGCCACGTCCTTGCACCTTGGCGAAAGTGTCTATGCAGCCACAGACACATCTCTTGACTCTTTTCCTCACCACCAAGTCGGCACAAGGAGGCGTTTTGCCGTAATGCGAGCAAGGCTCCAAGCTCACATAGATGGTGGCACCGGGCAAGAGATGCTCATCCTCTGGCTTCACCGATGCAAAGGCATTCACCTCGGCATGCCCCTCACCACAGCACACATGATATCCCTCGCCGATGATTCGTCCATCGGCACTCACGATAACCGCCCCCACCATCGGGTTGGGCTTGGCGTTCTGTCGCCCGTTCTTCGCCAGTTGCAGGCAACGGCGCATATACATTTCATCAATTTCTTTCCGACTCATAACATTTTCTCATTAAAAATTACTCGCTATCGAGAAAAAAGCGTACCTTTGCATCAAATTGAGTCAACGAAGGCTCGCAAATCAAGCAATCATCATAATGAAAACTTATCAGCAACTTTGGCAATCCCTCACCCCTCTGTATGATGCTGGCGAAGCACAGGCTATAGTCCGCACAGTACTCGACGTGGAATACGGAATGACCTTGACCGACATAATTTGCGACAAAGTTAATGAATTATCTTCAGACGAGAGCAAAAATCTCGAAGAAATTATCAGTAGATTGCAAAAAGGCGAGCCTGTACAGTATGTGCTGGGGCAAGCCGACTTCGCCGGAAGGACTTTTCATGTGGAACCAGGAGTACTGATTCCGCGACCAGAAACCGCTGAGCTTTGTCGCTGGATAACAGACGAATGCCAGACTGAGAACGCTTCAAAAGACGAGCCCTCGAAAGACAAGGCAAACCAACGATTGCAAATTCTTGACATTTGCACCGGTTCTGGCAGCATCGCCATCACGCTAGAACTCAACCTCGCAGATACAGAAATAACAGGTTGGGATATTTCAAAAGATGCCCTCCGTATCGCCCAAGGAAATGTCCAGGCTTTGGAGGCAAAGAATGTAAAGATTGAACATCAAGATGCGCTGGCTTTGCCGAAAGACCTCAAAAAATGGGATGTCATCGTGAGCAATCCTCCCTACATCTGCGAAGGGGAGAAAAAGGATATGGCTAGGAATGTTTTGGATTACGAGCCAAGCATAGCCATCTTCGTTCCAAATGAAGACCCACTGAAGTTCTACCGAGCCATCGCTGAATATGCAACCACCGCATTAAAGTCTCACGCTCGGCTCTATTTTGAAATTAATCCTATCTACGAAAAAGATATAAAAAAAATGCTCGAAAGTTTCGGGTTCAAAGACATCGAGACGAAAGAGGATTCGTTTGGTAAAAAGCGAATGATAAGGGCAGTGAACAAAAACACCTAAAAGCTTTTATTATATATGAAGACGATAAAAGAAATTGTCAAGATTACGAAGAGGGGGCTTCCTTATGGCAACTTCAACTGGCTTATTTGTCTGACCGTTGGTGGCGGAATCCTTTACGCCATCACAAAAGAGATTTATTGGTTAATCTTCGGAATTAGTTTCGGAGTAGTCTTTAACAAGGATCATTTCTTAGGGAAAAGCAAAAAGGAGGAACAAACGGAAGAATAAACGATGGAATACGAAAGTTATAACAAACCACGTCGCACCAAGAAGCCGATAACCGAACAACAGGCCCTCTTGAAGCTGACCACCCTCTGCACCCAGGCCGAGCATTGCTCGCAGGAGATGGTGGAGAAGATGAAAAAGTGGGAACTGCCCGAGGAGGCCATCGCCCGAAACATACAATTCTTGACAGAGAAGAAGTTCGTCGATGACGAGCGGTTTGCCCACTTCTTTATCAACGACAAAATCAAATACAACAAATGGGGGCGCAGAAAGGTGGAGCAGGCTCTCTGGATGAAACACATCCCCAAGTCCATCTCAGACCCGATTTTCGATGAGATAGAAGAAGACTTGTACCTGGAGACCCTGATGCCCTTGATGAGAAACAAGTACAATACCATCAAGGCGAAGAATGACTATGAACGTTCGATGAAGCTCATCCGTTTCGCCTTGGGAAGAGGATACAGTATGGATGTCATCCGCAAATGCATAGACCTCTTGAAAGAACAAGACCTGGAAGGCATCGGGCAGGAAGGCGATTTTGGTATTTAACAAAGGTTGAATCACTTCCGTTCCGTGACATGAGATGGGCATTCCGTGACACGAAACAGAAGTGTTCACACGGAACCAGATAGTCCTATCGTACATCGCGCTATTTTTTCGAGCAAATCCACAACATTTTTATCATCTTTCTAGCCTTTTTCAGAAAATATTGTTAACTTTGCAGCCAAAAGAGAGAAATATTGATATTCCATCACATTTCTTGAAGACTAGACTGTATTCACATTATTAACAAAACAGAGAGAGTATGAGAAAAGCTTTACTTTTTGCTACAGCTTTGTGCCTTGCCGTAACCAATATGGCACAAGCCAGTACACCGACGCCCCTCCAAGCAGGCAATAACATCAGCACCCGTGCAACAGAAGACGGAACCGTTGACCACCCATTTACCTTGACGGAAGGAGAAAATACCGTTCCTGCCGCAGCCGGCAAATATTACTATCAGCTGAATCCCTCGAAGACGGGATTCCTCAAGTTGTCCAGCGATGCGGCTCTTACGGGTGGGCAAGTCAGAATCTACGGCAATTATATACACGCCAAAAACGACAACCCCGCACAAGTAAAAGGCATTTCCGAAGTAGGTTCCTTTACTACAAAGATGGAAATACCTTACGCTACATCATATACCTATTACTATGTCCTAATAGACAAGCAACAGGCTACCGACAATGAAGAAAAGTTCAATGCTGAAATAGAAGCCTACGCACCAGGGCAGTCAGAAGACACCGCCATCCAGTTGGTCTCGAGTGAATTCCCCAAGTCTATCACCCTGCCGGAGGCGGAAGGTACCTGTTATTATAGCATCGACGTAGCCGCCAACACCAACAAGTTCCTGGTGGTCAAGAGCGCAGCGGATTTAAGCGGCAACTCGTGCGTTGCCCTATATCCCAAAGACGGATACCAACAGACGGCGATGGAGAACGGTGTCATCAGATATGCACTGACAGGAGCAACGGCACAGACCTACATCCTAAAAGTAAGTTCCAAGGAAAGTACCCCCATCTCACTGACCGTCTCCTACGAAGACATCCAGACCGGTTCGCTGATAACTCTCCCCAAAGCAGCGACCGCAGGTGAAAACACATTCGACCTGGACGCTGACACAGAGTACTTCTCCTATACGGCAACGCAAGGCGGCAAACTCACTCTCACTGTCAAAGACGGAGCCAGCGTCACCTTCCCGAGGGGAACTGGTAAATGGGATGGTACTTACACTGCGACACAGGAAGGCAACGCATACTCCATCGAGGCAGAAAAAGGCACAACATACTTGATTGCCGTCCAAGGTCTCAGCCAAGGAGATACTTTCACCCTGTCTGAAGATGCCCTTCAGCCAGGTGAGTCCAAGAGCAACCCTATTGAGATAACCGCTGACACCTACACCTTAGGTGACAACACCTCCAACCTCTGGTTGCAATACAATGCCACAAAAGACGGTGTCATCGAGATTACTTGCGACGCAGACTATACCGAGGGGAGCGGCATCCTCCTCTCCATGGACGGTCAAGAAGACAGAGAGGTACTAGAGACCGATGGCACAACAGCCACCTACAAGACCAAGGTTTACGTCATGAAAGGCGACGTGCTTTATCTCCAGGTCATGATGGCAGAGGCAAACGGCAAAAAGATTACCTTCACCCAGCGAGACTACCAGGAAGGCGAAAGCTATACCCTGCCGTTCGTCCTCGAAAAGGGAAAGAGCATCGAGATTACCAGCGCCAGCGAGCAAGCTCCCGTATGGATTAAGGTTTCGCTTCCTGCCGGAGAGACGAAACTCAGATACACGGGTTATATGTTCGCATCTGTATATACCAGCATCCAAGCCATCAAGAACCAAGAGCAAACATACCTTCCTTCTGAAGATACGACACTTCCTGACGGCAGTTATGTTACAGACTACAACATCAGCAAGGAGGTATCCAGCGACCTCTACTTCGAGGTCAAGTATGTAGAAGGAGGCACCGTCACCTTCTCTTGGGTTGATGGTTCCACCGACGGCATTGGTCATGCCGAAACGACTGCCGATAACCAAACGGTCATCTATACGATGGGCGGCACCAAAGTGAGCCAGCCTTCTGGCAAGTGCGTGTATATCGTCAAGTCGAATGGAAAGACCAAGAAGGTGGTGGTCAAGAAGTAACCCTTCCATGATACAACCTTAACCCATAAATAAAAGAGATGCGAACGGATTCCTCCCATTTTCCGTTCGCATCTCTTATTCTAAGAATTGCGCAAAACAAGATACAAACAACACATTGACCATGCAACTCAGTATATTAGCGAAAATCATCGACCTGCTCTTTCCACGTTTCTGTCCTGTATGTGGAAAACGGCTTGTTGGAGGAGAAGAAAGCATTTGCGCTTCCTGCAACCTGCACCTCCCGAGAACCGACACATGGGAGAACCCTTACGAAAACGAGATGGCAAAGTTGTTCTGGCATCGGACTCCCATCGAGAAGGCAGGTGCCTTATTCTATTATGAAGGACACTCTTTCACCAGCAACATCATCTACCAACTCAAATATGGGCATCGCCCGGAAATCGCCTTCGACATGGGACGGCTCCTGGCACAGGAAGGTATGAAAGTAAACTTCTTCGATGACATCGATGGTATCATCCCGATTCCACTCGCCACAAACCGACAAAGGGAAAGAGGCTACAACCAAAGCGAGGAAATCGCCAAGGGCATCGCCGACATCACCCACCTCCCGATTCTGAACCATATCGTGAGAAGATCCACTTTCAAGGAAAGCCAGACCCACAAGAGCAGATGGGAAAGACTGCAGAATGTCAAAGCGGTCTTTGAACGGTATCCAGATTGTCCCGGGGAAAACACCCCGAGCAGGAATTCGCCAACTTCCCTGGATGGCAAGCATTATCTCATAGTAGATGACGTATGTACCACTGGTGCCACCATCGTCTCCTGTTGTCGGACTATCATGAGAAACACAAAAGATTTGAAATTCAGCATCCTCACCATCGGTTGGGCTAAAGGATGACCTCGCAGAGATGAGAAATGAAACAGCACCTGACTCAGGATTGTATCCTAAGCCAGGTGCTGTTTTATTATACCAAAACCTGGGTTGTCGTTCCTTTGGATTATCTTCTAATGACAATCTTGGCAGCTTTTCCCGAATTGGTTTTTACCACCAACACACCTGTTGGCAATGTATCCAGGTTAATGGCAACCTTTCCTGCAGTCAACGATGCCGAAGCTACTTTCGACCCAGAAGCCGTGTAAACATGGACTGCCACGGCATCCACGTCACTTACACACAAGGATCCATCGACAACTTCTACCGCCAAGCCGGAAGGACTCTCTTGGGCTACAGCATGAATACCTGTTGCCGAGTCATCGTCGCCGATAGACATCCAACCGATTGTCTCCTGGATAGGTTTCTTGGCACTAATGGTTTTATCCGGGTCGGTAGTATCAGCCACTACCTTGAATTTACAGCCGGTAGAAGTAAGTCCGTCTTTACCCAAACGAACTAGAGTCAGCAAGTTCCTGTTGAACGTCTGGTACTGGAAAATTAACTTCGGGTTCTTCAGTTCCGGACTGAATTCAAGTGGGCAGGTCCAATTCTGAGAAGTAAACTCATAGTCGTTTGCACCTACCGTAAACTTCTTACTAAACGCAGTGGCAGAGCCCTTTTCGATGGCAAAATACGACACCTGCTGCTTGACAATGGTGTTGGCGAACTTGCTGGCTCCCACTTGTCGGGTCAACACCACCTTGAAACCTTCTCTCGTAATGTCCCAGACACGGGCCTTCACGGGGTATTTCAAACTGGAAACCGGAGTGACAAAGACTACTGGAGCCTTGTCAAACGCCTGGTTGAACTTATACTCCACCGTATCAGGACCCACGGTCAGGTTTGACACGACTCCTGCATCTGAAGTTTTTTTCATGATTCCCGCCTCATAATGGAGAGTTCCTATCATGCCATTACCGGGCTTTGCAACCAGGAAAGAAGCCAGCTCGCTGCCATTTGCGAAATCATTTCCATCTGTATCCAAGGCATTCCAAGGGAAGAAATTGGACTTGAAATAGGTGGCAGATGCATAGCTGACTGTTTCGACGGCACGAGTTGCCGCTGTAGTACTTGTCGTACCACCCATGACAACGGCTGGCTTCTCGTCAAAGCTGTGCTGATAGAAATTATAAATAGTCTCGTCGTTGCTGGCAGTCATGGTGCCCCACTGGATATCGGCAGTTCCCTCCGAACCATTGACCGTATTGACCACTTCCGAGGAATATACCGTCCTATCCAAGTAAGTCTGGCCTGCGACTCTATAGTAATAAACACCCGCCTCCTCTATCTTTTGGCTAAAGGAATAGTTCTTGGCAGTGTCTTCCAAAACTTCAATATCTCCCTGGCGTTCCCAGTCTCCATCATCGCCCTTCTTGCGCTCCACATACATCTCGTCGAGGAATTCGCCACAATGGTTCTTCCATGTCAAGACACAGGTAGAGGTAGCTGGCATAAACGTACAGGTCAAGTTGCTCGGAACATAGATTTTCGGATTCTTGGGAACATACTCATAATCGGGATTATACGCCATCTTAGGGGTCAGGTTGGCGTAATACTCACCGATAGGGGTCAGATTGTCTCCCGCAATGGCATAACGGCACTCCTGCACATTGTTGTAGAAAGCGTAACGCTCGATGTAAGGAGCATCGTTCAAGTAGTCGAGGATGGGGGCCATGTGCTGCTTCTCTATGGCATAGTTGGCATCGCTTGCCGACGTATTGCTCCCGGGCCATCCCGTCCAGTTGGCACCATAGTTCATCTCGGTAATCCAGATAGGTCGGCCGCCACAACGCTTGCTGATGCTTTCCAACTGGCTTTTCCATCCCGGCTGGTCTTTATACCAATAAGCATGCACGGCGATGAAGTCACAACGCCAACCACGGGCATCGATGGAGTCGATGAACTCGTAAAGCCAATTATAGTTGCCCGAGACGGCAGGAGATCCAAGACGGCGACCTGTCGCCATCATCTGGGGCCAGTTGGCCAGCACATTCTTGACATCAATGTCCTGCTCCTTGTCGTCCGCCTTGTTGTCTGGCTCGTTGTTGCCCAGGATATTGGCACTGCCGGTGTTATTGCCCACATCGGCAATGCCTGGCCAACCCTCGTGGTGGTGCTGGGTAACGTACTCACGGTCCACCCAGTCACTATGCACGTTGGCATCCCAGTTGTAAGCCCAACCCGTGTTAAACTTTTCCTGTACGGCATTGTTCCAAAAACCTGCCCATCCTTTCTTTTGCACATCGTTCCACTTGCTGATGCGGAGATAGGAAATCCTGCCATTCAACGGCTTGGAGACATCCGCCAAGTTGATATCCTTATCGGCCTTGTCGGCAATGAATACACGGCTGTATCCTTGTCCGTTCGACTGGGTGGCAAAGCAGACCATGAATCCACGCTTCAGCTTGAAACTCTTGATTTTATTGTTGAATGCGGTAGGCAACTGGTAAATCGTATTGACATTGTAGTTGCTGGATGACGTTCCGCCGAAGTTGGCATCCGTAAAGACCGTCAATGGCTGTGCCCCGGAATAAGGCAAGACCATGGCCCCCCCATTGTAAATGCGAAGCTGGCAGTTCTTGCCTTCTACCGCTGCCGCTCCATTGATGGTGATGTGGTCGAGATAACTTCCCACCTTGCTTGGCTGCAGACTATCGAAGATAACTACTGCATGGTCGGTATTGGTGATGTCGATGCTGCCCGTCGTGGCAAAAGGCTCAGACGATGTGATGTGGTAATCCACTTCGTCTGCCAAGGTTACCGGGCTTGTCACCACCGCCACGCTCTGGCTTGTGTTGTCGGCGAACATCCCGAGGGATGTCGCCAATAAAAACGTTAATAATGCTTTTCTTTTGTTCATAGTTGTATTGTTATGTCAGTTAGTTTATTACCACTTTCTTGCCATTGACAATGTAGATGCCCTTAGGCAACTGGTGGAGATCATCTGTGCCGATATTGAGCTTCAGACCGCCGAGGGTATAAACTCCGGCAGACTT
Organism: Bacteroidaceae bacterium; assembly: GCA_963594995.1. Lineage (GTDB taxonomy): Bacteria > Bacteroidota > Bacteroidia > Bacteroidales > Bacteroidaceae > Prevotella. The sequence goes on along the minus strand of CAVBGK010000038.1, from coordinate 52,732 downwards.
GCCATATTCTTCCGTCTGCATCTCACGAATGCCAGTGGTACTTGGGTCATCCAAGCCATAATAGAACAACCGGAAGTTGTCAAAGATTACCCACGACTTTGTCAAGGTGTTGGTACCTTTGATTCCCACGGCCAAAGACGACTTATACTTGGTCGTGGCCTTCACGGTATTCTCATAAAGGCCCTCCGCAAAGTACTTGGCGGAAGCCTGCATGTCGTTTGGTACATATTTCGTTCCTGCTGCAGTCTCTGTACCCACTCCCAGCTTCTTGCTCTGTGCGTCAACCATGATGTTGCAAACATTCTGCTTGTTGTTCACATTGCCCACATAGATGTAGGTATCCACCTTGTCCGTACCTGCCGCATAGTCGGTGGTGACGGTGGCAATGTCGCCCGGGCGTTGGAATGCCTGGACTTTCAACTCATACACACCCTTTGGCATACTCGACAATTTCTGACTGAAATCCACATTGCTTTGGTAATATTCACCGCAAGAGTAGTTTAAAGTAGGGGTACCTGTCCAACCGTCAAGTGCATCCATTCCGGCATTCTGAACCATGAAGGAGATGTCGAACGGCTGTGATCCAGAGGTCGTCTGGACACCTTCCAGGAAAGATCGGACAGCCTTCAGCAAATCGGTCTCCGCCTGTGTCAGTTCATCGACAGAACCCGACTCCACCAAAGCGTTCATGTCGCCCAATGTTTCCTTGAAGGATGCGTCTGTACCTTCCACCGCCTCCTGGTGAGGAACCTCCAGCAAAGCTTGCGCCTGAGTCAAAAGTGCAGCAAATTTCTTGGCGGCATTATCCCTATAGGCTGACTCTATATTCTTGCTCTCTTCTGCTGTCAGCACCAGCCACCGCTGTGCTCCGGCATCTTTAGCGAAATTCAAGGTTGCACTTTTGATATAGTTGGAAGTCTGGGCCATCAAACAGTTCATGACATTGCTCTGCACACGACCAATCCAGAATCCCGTCACAGCCTCGCCATCAAGTGTAGCCACTTCTACGGGAGAAGGCAAGAAATGGAAGCGCTCATTTTCTGTCACCTCACTCACCTCCTTGGTTGCGATGCCATTCAAGGAGCCAGATGACTTATAGCTCATATACTTGCCCGTCGCCACGTTCTTCAAGGAATAGTAGCAAGTAACAGGGTCGAAGGTAACATTCCAAGCCGCACTGTCGTTGGCTGCCGCATCCTCCGCACTCATGGCAATCCACTGCAAGTTGCCGCTCTTGTCAACACGCAGGAACTTAGAGGCAGTACTATACTCTTCGTTCTTTAGGTAATACTTCTGGTTGTCGTCTTGCTCAAACACATAGGCTGGGGTGGCGAACTGGCTGGATGTAGGTGCCAAGCCATCCTCTCCCAATGCCTCTGCCAGCACCGAGTTACCTATGTAGAGGACGTCTGTGCCCAAATCTTCATGTGCACCGTTAATGCCGTATGGCCACATGTGCGTACCATCGCCATTCAATTTCTCGGTGGAACTGTTGTCCCAAAAACGCACGGCACGAGTGGCACGCACCCCCAACCAATAACCTCTTGATCCCGTCTCACGCAGGAACGAATTGGGTCCATACCATGTACCGATGGTACCCACGCCGATGGCATGGAGCATCTCATGGAGCAAGGTACCCGTCTTCTGGTTGCCCGTATTGGGCCCCACTCGCATCCAACCGCCATAGCTACAGTCTGCCGTCGGGGTGTCGGCACCATAACCGATACTTACATAGAGTCCTTGGATGCCCGTATATTCGTTCCACAAGTCTATCGCTTGCTTGGATGCGCTCCGGATACGTGCCAAGGCATCATCTGGGAAACCATCACGAATGCCATAGCTTACACCGCCCCTGGGGCGCGTAATGGCCTTGACTGGTTCACCATAGACTACGGTTCCGTTGGTCTTCTTGACATAGGCACGGATGTAATAAACTGTGGATGGAGTCAAAGCCGACATATTATAGATATTGCCGTTGTTGGTCAGATAGGTCTTGCAGGTCGCATCATCTATGGTAGGAACCTGATTCGTGGAAGAATAGCAGAATCCCTGTTCCTTGATGCTGCTGCTCGTAAAGCCACTTACCGACATTCTGCCGAAGATGTGGGTAGCACCGCTCAACCACACCTTGTTGGTTGTCACGGTCGCATCAGCGGCATACAAAGGCATGGTGCAGCCCATACAGGCTACGGCCAATGCCATCATTGCTTTTTGATATGTTCTCTTCATTGATTATATCGTTTAATTGCTTGAATATACTTCTTTACTTACCAAGTTGTTTTTTCCCACCTTGGATGTATATGCCCCGGGCTGGCTTTTTCGTAAGCCTAACTCCATCGACACGATAGATGGGTGCATTCTGTCCATGCGACTTGTCTGCCTCTACTCCTTGAATGCCTGTGGCGGCATCGAGATAAGTCAGCTTGAAGTTGTCGAAGCAGCACCAATCCGCATCAATTCTGCTATTGCTCTTGATGCCTAGTTTCAATGTCCCGTCCGTCACCACGCACTCCAGGGTGTTGAGGTAGAGGTCCTTGGTGTTGAACGCCTCGTTTGCCTCCGTCACATTGTCTGGATAAGTATAAGGTGACGCCGTATAGGCATCCGTGTCGAAGAGGGAACAAACTGGCGTTTCCGCGTTGTTGGCATAGAAGATTGCGTTGATGGTCTCCGTACCGTTCGCATGAGCCGTGGCTGCTATTGTCTTTCCACCTGCACGGTAGAAACTCTGCACCTCAACCCGATAACGCCCGTTGGGAAGGTTCGACAATTCCTGATAGAAATCGAAGGTCTTGTTGTAATGCTCTGCCACGCCCTTGGATGCGGCAGTAAAGCTCGTTCCACTCCAACCACTTCCGCCATTGGTGAAGTCCGGGTTCTGCAAGAGGAACGTCAAATCTGACAATTTGCCCTCACTTGCCAACTGGCGAAGGTAGTCACTGTAACCGTCCAGAGCCTTCTGCAGGGTGTCGTTGGCGTTCTGCATCGCCTCATACTCCTCTTCGAAGGTGCCAGACTCTGCCAAAGCCTGCTCGCCAAGTGCTATCGCTTCTTCCAAAGCTTCCAACGGCTGAATCGCCTCCAGTCTCTTTGCCTCTGCCAAGGCGTTGGTCACCTGCTCCCAAGTCTCGAGATGCTTGTATGCCTTCTCCGTCAACTTCAAGAACGACCCATGTTGGGGTTGGACGTCTCCCTGGATATTGGTCAGGCCTTCCGGGTTCTGGCAATGCTCGTCCAAGTCAATCATACGATAGCCGCCACCACTATAGTTCATATAAGCCAACTTCCATGTACGACTGTTGATGGGGCGGAAAAGACTGGGTGCCTCGATTGACTTGCCGCTCTCATAGACATCAAAACCTGCGTTTAACTCCCACTGGCACGTTCCTGTTGTTTTGTCTGTAGGCACTAGGTACTTGGCCCTAGCCTGCTTCAGGTGATGCGCCCCACTCTCCGTCTTGTAGATCATCACATACTCGCCGTCCAGTTTGTTGTATGCAATGTCGGCATCTATGATGTCATAGCCCGGGTCGAAGTAGAGCTTGGGCAAGGACACTTCCGTCAAGTCCTCGTTGACCAAGGAATAGTAGATGCGGTGGCGGTCAGGAAATCCTACGGAGTAATAGACCACATACTTCCGGGTCACGGGGTCATAGATGACCTGGGGAGCCCAGGCTGCCGTCATGTCTTTCACGTCAGTCAGGCCGAGTGCCTTCATGTTTTCCTCACTTTCCAGGTCGATGCTGATGCTCTTGTCCCAATGCACGAGGTCGTTGCTCAACATCAGCACCATGATATGGTTGCTTGTCCATCCCAGCTTGGAGGTCATGTCTGTTCCTGCCAACATATACTTGCCATTCTCCATCTGCATGACGTAGGCGTCGCGCATTCCTCCCGTCTGGGTATATTTCTTGGTGTCGAAGACTTCACCGCTGTTGAAGAGGTCCCTATAGCTGTTGCCATAGCGGCTCAATGCGAAGCACGTGATTTCCTGAGAGTTGTGCATGTGGGCATAGAGATAACCATATTTGTCGGCATCTTCCGCCAGCACATCGTCCTTTTCTTCTGCGCTCACGTCGCTTACCTTCAGTTTGAAGACATTGAGCGAATAGGCGGGGATTTCCAGCGACTGCACATCGCCGATCAGCTCCTCATCGGTAGGAACTACCTTGGTCGGCTCGTCCATCGTATTCTCATCCGTTCCCTCCGCAGAGGTCAGCCGGACTACCGTTCCACTCTCTGCCTTCATGTGGGTAAGATTGAGGTTCAAAGTGGTGGACTGCGCATTGGGATTTACCACCTTTAGGTAAAGGATGCCGTTCTCCTCGTCAAGTTGTGCAGACTGGTATATCTGTTGGTCGGCCGACAAGGTAAACTGATGAACGACATTGCCGTCCAACTTGCATGTCACCGCATTGCCATCGACATCAATCTCGATGTCATACCATTTCCCAGTCTCGATATTGCCAGAGGTGGTTGCAACGGTAGACTTGGAACCGTTCACACACTGCTCCACGCCATGCGCAGTATTGTTCCAGCCGCCCAAGTTCCACCAGCAATAGTTGTCGGCATCCTTGTAATTGAATATAACAAGGAAACCTTCGTTGCCACTGGTCTTCTTGGCACGCAGTTTATAGGTGTATTTGTTTCCCGAAACCTCTTGGGTATTCACGTATGTGCAATTATCGTAACGGGAGTTTTGCGTCAGTTCTCCGTTCCGTACGGTCCAAGTTCCCGTTCCTGCCTTCCAGGTTCCCGTCGAGCTGCTTGAGAAGTCATCCTGGAGCACTATTTGCCCATTGGCATCCGAGAGTTGCACATCGTCATAAGAAACTTGCGTTGCCCATGCTCCCACACCAACCTGGCAGTCACTGGAAGACACGACGTTGTTGCTTTCCGTCCAAAGCAAGTTTTGCTTGCCAAGATGATTGCCCAAGAGTTTCTGCACATAGTAAGATGGGGTACAGAAGTTCTTGGCAGCATTGAAATGAATCATGTCGTATGCCCACTTCGGGTCGCTCTCATGGGTGAAGATCGGAGCGAAGCTGGCCAACTTGCAGACATCGGAATTTTTCTCCATGCCCAACATATAGATGGCCTCGCCGAGCGCACTGTTCAGGTTGCCATACGTTCCGTAGTTTCCTGAATTGGCGGCATATTCGCCATTATACACGCCTATCGAACGATTATAACGGTCATACTTGTTATAATTGTTCCTCATCCATTGGTAAGAGCGATAATAGTGCTCATCTACCAAATCGACAGGCGAGTCGAGAACCCAGGCAGGATTGTCCGTTCCCCAGGCCTCCACATTTCCAATGATGACGATGTCGGGATACTGGGCATGGATGGCCTCGTAAAACTTAGCATACCGGCGGCTGTATTCCTCACGAGCCTCGGGCTGTCCATTTTCATTGCCCACCTCTATAAACTTGAGTCCGTAAGGCTGCGGATGCCCATTGGCGATACGGCGGCGCCCCCACTCCGTGGTTTCGTCGCCATTGGCATATTCGATGGCATCAAGGGTGTTCTGCACCAAGGTGTCCACCTGTTCGAAAGGTATCGTAAAGCCGTGTCCCAGTCCTACATTGACCACAAACATCGGTGCTGCGTTCAAATCCTCGCAGAGCTGCAGGTACTCGTCATATCCCAGTCCGTCGGAAGACCGGTAGCCCCAGTTGTGGTTCCAATGCCCGGGACGCTCCTCGATAGGACCGATGGTGGATTTCCATCTGAAAGCATTGTCATAACTCTCTTGGCCTTCTACGTAACACCCCCCGGGGAAACGCAGGAAGGTAGGCTTGGTGTCAGCAAGGAGTTGCGCCAAGTCGGGACGCAAACCATTCTTGCGACCTTTCCACGTATAAGGCATGAGCGAGGCGACATCCAGCAGGAAGCTGCCATTCTGGGATGTCAGGAGTGCCAGTCGACCATCCGCACAATCGGCGGAAGCCTTGATGCGAGCGCTCATCTTCACCCAGGTATTCGTCTTGAGAGTACCCTCCAGTTTCACTTCTGCAGAAGCGGCTTCACCATTGCTTTTCTGTAGTTGTCCATAGATTTTTCCATTGAAGGTGTCAGAAGCCTTGACCCATATATTGAGTGAATAAGTAGAGTCTGTTACAAAATGCATCCCCCAGAAGCCCGTATTGGCTACACCTGCCTTCTTGGTCTCACTGGCACCAGACACGGTTACCTGGAGGCATGCTTGTTGAGCTGCGTTAAGCAACTGCTTGGTATTGAGGGCAAGCGATACGTTTTGTCCTGATTGCTTCACGACCTCCCAACAATCGGGAGCGGAAGCATTATCCTCGAAAGAGCGATTGCGAATAAGCTCTGCATACAATCCACCATCACCTGCGTGATTGATTTCCTCAAAGAAGAGCCCATATTGGTAATCACTTGTCAAAGCCGACCGTCTCTGGGCATCGATGTTCATCGTTACCTGGGCAGATGCGCCCATCGCCAGACAAAGGGCGGCGCTGAAAAGCAATGGTTTTCTATATTTAAGCATCATGAATACCGAATAAATAAGTTGAGTACAAAATTGAATGAAAAAAGAGCAGACAGAAACAGAAGGTTTTCACTCTCTGCGTTCCGTCTGCCCTTAAAGTTATGTTAGTCTAGAGGGTTGCCTGCATTACTTGACAACCACCTTCTTGACTTTCTTAGAACCATCCTTCATCGTGGTCTCAACGATGTTGATACCCTTCTGAAGCTTGCTTACCTGCACACCGTCTGTGGTGTAAATCTTGGCAGATACAACGTCACCAGCTGTTTCTGCGGCAGAAATGCCCGTTGCATCATTACCAGCATACTTCAAAGTAACGTTCTTGATAATCGTCCAGTCATTTGCCTCCTTGTCAATCTTGATGAAACCGATGCGGAAGGCACTCTTGCCATCATAGTAGAATGACAATGGTTCTGAATCGTATGCCTCACCATAAGAAGAATTGAAGACCATCTGGGCACGAACCATATCGTTTACGACATACTTCGTTTCGTCATCACTAGAATATTGAGCCAAGCCATCTGTGCCAGACAAGCCAATAGTTTCAAAATCATTTTCACTAATCACGCATGAAGAGATTGGCTTGATTGTCTGCTTAACCTCTGGAAGCTCAGTTTCCGTTTCAGCAACAGCTTGAGCTTCAGACTCTGCCTGACCAGAGAAGTAGATGTATGCATTCTCGTTTGTCTCATACTTCAAGGTTGAGTCATCCTCATCAAGGGTTGCAGATGGGTTATTGCCCATACGATAGAAGGAACGTGACGACAAGTAATATCTACCTGCTGGGAGACCTTCAATTTCCTGATAGAAGTTGAATGTTGTGTTGTAGAACTCTGCTGCCTCTACATTGTTGCCAGCTTGGAAACCTGGTGTACCATCCTTGGCAGTCCAGCCCGTAGCATCCATCGTCGCAAAATCATTGTTGACGATAACGTTGGATACATCAACAGGATTGCTTGAGCTTGCTATTGAGGCATTGTCGTAGATGACATACTGGGTGAAACCAGCGTTCAGAGCCTTGATGGCTGCAGGAATTTCCCCGTCAGCAGCAGTACCGTTTTCATAAACGCCCTGGGCTGTGGCCAAAGCAGTGTTGTAGATAGTCTTAGCTGCGTTGGAAGTTGTGGCTACACTCTCATTTGACTCGTAACGGCTTTCAGCATTTTCAATGGCTGAGCCAAGAGTCTTGTAAACAGCCACAGAAGCCTCTGCGGTCTTGATGGCTGCGCTCAAAGCAGAAATGGTAGAAGCCTTACCTTCTGTCTGTACGGCAGAAACTGCATCCTTCAATGCGGCGAGAACCTCTGCACTCATCTTTGAATCGTAGAGAGCCTCAGCCTGTTGGATTACAGGACCTGACACTAAGTCGATGGCTTCCTGATTATTGCCTACATACTTCAACTTGAAGTTGTCCCAAATAGCCCAATCTGCACCTGAAGGAGAAGGACGATTCTCTTCCTTAACACCAATGCGAAGGCTACCATCTGTAACAAGAACATTCAAGGTTACCTTGTAATTATCTGCATTTTCATCGCAAGCTGCCTTGAAACCTTGCATTGAGTTTGGAATATAAGCACCATTATACTCATAGTCAGCAGGGCTACCGCCAGATGCTGATGCCATGGATGCTGAATAAGGAGAAGCAAACTTGGTGGTCAAGTCGTTGGCATAGAGATATGCCGTAATATCCTCTGTACCATTATCATGTCTTGCAGACGCATCTGCGTTACTACCATGACGATGCATGGCCTGAACTGAAACCTCATAAACTCCAGAAGGAAGTCCAGTAAGCTCTTGGTGCATATCGAAAGTACCCTCGTACTTCTCTGTGTTCTCGTAAGAAGTGTTGGTTACAGGACTATTTGTCGATGTCCATCCGTTCGCCTTGTCCGTGAAGGAAGGATTGGTAATCTTATAGGTTACGTCTGAGCCTGGCTCAATGACTGAGTTACGGGCTGCGGTCAAAGCTTCTTTCAACTTGGTTGTATAGGCATCCAACTCTTCATTGTCGAGGGTATATGTATTCCTCAATTCACCCATTGATTCGCCATTGCCACAATCGTTCACCAACGCATCTAAGGCATTCACCTCGTCTGACTCACCGCCTTCTGCCAAGAACTCATCAATTTCAGTATATAAATCTTCGAACGCCAGATACTTATCGATACTTGTGTTGATCAACGCCTGAACGTCCTCGAGCTGCTTCTTCATGTCAGTGATTTTCTCTTCAGTATCAGAGGTGGTCATATCAATAGCTTGGTTACACAATTCTTTAGCCTTTTCTATATAGGTAGGGCATGCCGCATAGCTATCTACTTCACTTAACAAAGTTTCTGCCACACTCTGCATATCTACGAGAGTCATCATCTTGGCGTCAGAGCCGCAGTATTCTACCTTGAACTCATCTACGAATACCCAGTTGGCAGTCGTGTTGTCAAGCTTGAATCCAACGGTCAAATCTTGACCTTCTTCTACCGCTACCAAGAATGTGAACTTCTCTGGCACACCAGCGGCAGTGGCAACGGTAGCATTCTTCTCCGTATCACCACTCTTGGCAAAGAGAGAAACACCCTCTACACTATAGTCGCTCTTGCCCTGTTGGGTTGCCATGGCGTAGCAAGACACACGATAGCCACCAGCAGGCAAATTACGCAAGGTCTGTGAAATATAGCCATCACTCAGATGACCTGTACCCGCCGCATCCCCTGTATCAGGATTGGAACTGCTGCTAACCCAACGCTCAATGAACTTGCTCGTTGTAAATTGGCCATCCTTAGAAGTATAAGTGCTAGAATGAGCCTGCCAGTTTGTGCCATGGCCACCGGAACCTACGTTACCGTCTGAGTCATAGACACAATCATAATCCCAACCCGACAAAGCATCACAGTTGGCATTGGTGATGTACTGAGTCATGTCATAAGGATTATCAGCGGTAGCATTAAAGTCTGCAATTGCCTTGTTTCTGATGATGTCATTAATCATTTTGTAGGCATTCTTCAACTGCCAAAGTTTGGCATCCGAATCATTATAAACCTTTACAACGGCAGAGAAGTCGCAGTCAGCATGTGCATCTATAGCATCGTTAATAGCAGGCATCAAGACATCCTTACGATAAACATATTCGTATGGATAAGCCTGGAAATCGAGTCCATAGTCTCCTGCTCCTGGCACCAAGACTGGACGGAAGTTGGCATAACCTTCTGCAACTGCATCGCCTTTGCCATCCAAACGGTTGTCATCCGGATTGTAACCAGCTCGTGTGTTAGAGGTATATTTACTGTTGGATGTAGCAGTCGTGTCTGCCTGCAACTGGAATGTGCCATCATTGTTCAAGTGAACTTCCCAGTAAGTCTTCTCTATACCCTGAGAAGCATAGTCAACATAAGCATTACCACCGTCGCTATCGGAATTATTGAAGAAAATCTTGTTCTTGAAATCCGTGTTCTTGGCGGTATTGTTGTTAAACAAGGTGAAAACACCCGACTTTCCTTCTACTGGAACAATAGCGATACCCATGGAACGGGTGTCCGAACTAAGGCTGGCCTGGGTATCCCAAGCATTGCCATTGACAAGCCACATGTCTGCCTTGATGTTCTTGATGGCCACCGTATCGGTACCATCCAACTTCAAGTTTACAGGACTAGGTAGAGCTGGCTCAACAACATGCTCTTGAGCCTTTGCCTCGTTGACACTGATTGCAGCGACCAACGCAGCGGAAAAAAGTAAACGTTTATTCATTCGTTATTATTTAGTTTAGGTTGTTACATTCGAAGCGTAACACTTCAATTAATGCATTTTATTCCTCTGCAAAATTAGCAATAAATGAGAAATGAACAAGTTTTTAAAGGTTAAAACTGCAATTAATTTAGTTTTTTTAACCAACCTGCGTGCTATATGGGGAAGAATTACAGACTATACCTTATAATAAAAGTGTGTTTTCCACACCAAACGCCGCATAAATTTACGAAAAAACTAAGAACAGTCGAACGAACGTCCCGTTAAGTTGTGTTAAATTCAAAAAAAAACTCCATATAAAACGGCGTAGTTTTATTAATAATTACTATTTTTGCATTCAAAAAATAAAACTATTCACTTTTTCAATGCAATAACAAACCTAACCAACATATATCAAAACAAGCGTTTCTACCTTGCGGAAGAAGGAGGAGTAGCACTGCGCACCCAACTCCTGCCCCCCAGGGAAAGCTAACAATATCATAAACATTTAACTTAAAGTAACTGAACAACATAAAAATAAACAAAACATGAGCAACCGCTTTATCAACCAATCGCGCCAAGCGATTATCGGTATGTGTACCACTATGGCCTTGACAGGTTTCTACGCATGTACCGACTCTTACGACCTAGACGAAAAGGGAAACACCCCTACGCAGCTGGGCAAGAGCATTTATGAAGAGTTGGAGCAGCCTAGCGCTGGAAGTGCCCTTCAAGGAACTTTCAAGACCTATCTCCGTTTGATTGATGACCTCGGCTACAAGGAAGTCATGTCAAAAACCGGTTCAAAGACCGTATTTGTCGCCAACGACTCCGCTTTCAGCGAATTTTTCAAGAACAACGACTGGAACGTGACATCTTACGAAGAGTTGACAGAACCCATGAAGAAGCAACTTTTCAATGCTTCCGTGCTGGACAACGCCATCCTCACCGAAATGCTCTCCAACATAGAGAGCAACAACAGTTCCGTAAGCCGTGGCATCGCCATGAAGCACCAGACTTCCGCCAACGCCACCGACACCATCTACCACCTGTGGACATCCGAGATACCGGTCAACAACTCTTACTGGACTCAGTACCTCAAGGGAGGAATCGACCTGGTGATGGACAACACACGTCCTATGATGGTACACTTCACCCAGGAGCAGATGCTCAACAACAGCATCACCAACGAGGACTTCGCCACCATCACCGGCAAGCCATACGAGGCAGGTGCCACATTCATCTTCAAGAACAAGGTCATCACCAAGGACGTAACCTGCCAAAACGGCTATATCAACCAGACCGACGGTGTGATCATCCCTCCAGGCAACATGGCACAGATGCTCCGCAAGGCAAGCGACACCAAGTGGTTCAGTCGTATGCTCGACCGTTTCTGCGCACCTTATTACGACGCATCCACCACCAACAACTACAATGACTATGCCGTGCTCAACGGAAAGCAGGTGATAGACTCCATCTTCCAGCTACGCTACTTCAGCGAGCGTTCACAGGGCGCAGTGGCCTTGCAGAGAGACCCGAAGCAGGTGGCCCTCTCCAACGACATGCTCCTCAAGTTTGACCCGGGATGGAACCAGTACTATAGCACCTACGGAACCATACTGGCAGACATGGGTTCCATGTTCGTGCCAACCGACAAGGCGGTGGAAGACTACTTCCTCAATTCGTCCAACGGCGGTTACAATATCATCAACCTCTACGCCAAGAAGCCCAATACCAAGGAGAATCTAGGAGAGAACCTGGACAGCATTCCTATCAACATCATCCAATCGTTCGTCAACAACATGATGAACACCTCTTTCGTACAGTCAGTACCCAGCAAGTTCGGTACCATCATGGACGAGGCGAGCGACCCTATCGGCATAGAGCTGAAAGACATCGTCAAAAAAGACGGTGCCTACGACGTCCGCATCGCCAACAACGGTGCCCTGTACATACTCGACCGTGTCGTTCCACCTATATCATACAACATCGTCTCCACCCCGGCATTGCTCCGCAAAGCCCGCGACCTGGGTGTCATCAACTGGGCAATCCAAGACCAGAAGCAGATGGGACTCAACTTCTATGCATTCCTGCGAGCAAGTTCCGCCAACTACGCCTTGTTCTTGCCCAACAACGCGGCGTTCTGTGGCAACGGCCAGTATTATGTAGACCCCGTATCCCTGGGCAAAAACTACTCCGAGGGACCACGCGTGCTCCATTTCTATTATAAAGATGTGAACAAGGACAAGGACATCTCCGTGTCAGCCTTCAAGTACACTCCCGGCACAGGTTCCATCAGTGCCGACTCGACAATCGTACAATTGGGCACTGTGCTCGACCGCATGGAAGACATCCTGAACTACCACACCGTATCCCTCAACCAAGGAGAGACATTCGGCAACAACAGATTCTACAAGACCAAGCATGGCGGCGAGATAGCAATCAGCGGCACAAATGTCGGGGCCACCGTAAAGAGTGGTGCCCAAATCAACGGCTACATGAACAACAATGTGCTGCTCGAAGCCTCTACCATAGAAGAGGCCACAACCGACTACAGCAATGGTAGCTCATTCGTCATCAACCATATCATCCAGGCCCCGGAGACAAGTGTATATGGCTGCCTCAGCACCAACTCACAATTCTCCAAGTTCATGGAGCTGTGCCAGCCTGCCGAACTAAGCAAGTTGTTGACAAAAATTGGTGTAAGCTCATCCGAGCAAAAGCAATATACCGTCTTCACAGACGTCTTCGACAGCAATATCACCACCAACAAGAAATACGACTGCCTCGACTACAACGTAAGTTTCTTCAACACATACAACTACACCCTGTATGCTCCAGACAATGAAGCCATGGACTATGCTTTCGCCAACGGACTGCCTACCTGGGATGAGGTAAAGCAAGTCATGGATGACGCCGAGCATGCAGACGAAGATGGTCTTAAAGAGGCCAAAGCAAAGGCATTGAAAATGGCAGAAACCATCAGAAACTTCATCCGTTACCACTTCCAGGACTTCGCACTCTATGCCGACAACACCATCGCATACGGCGACGCACAGACCTTGGAAGACGGTAGCCGCCGCTACATCACCTCTTGCAACATCGATGGTGCTTACCAGAGAATCGATGTAAAGGGAGGAAGCGGATCACTGCAGGTCAAGGACAAGGCTGGCAATCTTGTGACTATCAACGATAATAGTGGCAAGCTCGTCAACTACATGGCACGCGACTACACATTCTACGAGCAGAAGATCAGCACATCTTCGTTCACCGCCATCCATGAGATTTCAAGACCACTTTGCTGGGAGACGACAGGCAGATTCGACCAAAGTTTCAGCAGCAACACCGCTGCTGCCAAGCAAGCTCGTCTGAGCCACCTCAACAGCTTGTACGATGCGCAGAAACGTGGAGTCAAATTCTACAAATAAATTCACAACCAAGCTTATAACACAATGAACAATATAAGAACATACATAACCGTCGGAGCCTTGTGCAGCGCCATGACTGTCGTTGCCCAAGACCACCGTATTTCAGGTACAGTGTCGGATGACTTCGGACCTGTAATCGGCTGTAATGTGATTGAGAAAGATGCCAACAACCGTAACGTCAACGCAACGATTACCGATGTCAACGGTAACTTCCAATTAGCCATCAAGAATCCCAAGAACAAATTGGTAGTCAGCTATGTAGGTTACAAGACTTTTTCCAAGGTCATCGGCAACGAGACATCATTCAAGATTCAACTCAAGGATGCCAACGAGCTGGGAACTGTCACAGTCACAGCCAAGCAGCGATTCCGCGGCGATGGCTTGAGCATCCCTAAGGACGAGGTGTCGGTAGCGACACAGACCATGAATATGGAGGTGGTCGATGGTCTTTCCTTTACCAGTGCCGATGAAGCATTGCAAGGTCAGATTGCCGGTCTTGATATCGTAGCCAATTCCGGTAACCTGGGTGCCGGTACGACCATGCGTATGCGTGGTGTAACGACCATCAACGGTTCGTCGGAGCCATTGATTGTAGTCAATGGCAATATCATGGACGTACCAGACGCCAAGGACACAGACTGGTCAACTGCCACCGAGGAAACCTACAGTTCTTTGCTTTCTATCAACGTGAACGATATCGAGAGCATTGATGTCATGAAGGATGCCGCCGCCACAGCCATCTGGGGTGCCCGTGGTGCCAATGGTGTCATCAGTATCAAGACCAAGCGAGGCAAGCGAGGCAAGATTCGCGTAGACTACAACTTCTCTCTGCAAGGAACCTGGCAGCCAAAGGGTTACAACCTCTTGACGGGTGACGAATACACCATGTTGATGAAAGAGGAACTTTACAACCCTACCCAAAGCCCATCTGCCACAACCAACATCAACGAGTTGAACTACAACAAGAGTTGGGCAGAGTATAACAACTGGAACGACAATACAGACTGGGTCAAGGCCGTAACACAGACAGGCTGGAACCAAAGCCACGGCCTCACCATCTCGGGTGGTGGCGAGAAAGCCGTGTTCCGTATCTCCGCCAACTATGACCACCAGACTGGTACCATCATCAAACAGGTGCTGAACCGCTTCTCCACCCGTCTGAACCTGGAATACTACGTCAGCGACAAGTTGAAGTTTACGACGGAGTTCCCATTGACCTATACCAAGAATCAAAAGAACTACGGCAACAACATATTGGGCAAGGCCTTGTCCATGGCCCCCAACATGAGTATCTACCGTGAGGACGGAAACGGCAACGATACCAACGAATATTATGTCATGCTACCGTCGGCAGATACCGATGCAGAAGGTTCTACCACCAGCGGCAGGTCTTCCCTGCAGCTGAAGCCAGTGCGCGACATCGGAAACCCTGTGGCCATCGCCAACCTGGCTTGGGACAACGAATCGACCTACCGTATTACGCCAGACTTCCGCATCAACTACTATCTCTTGGGCAACGATGACCACAAGACACGCCTGGACTACGAGGGTCAGGTATATCTGGACATCTACTCCAAGAGCAATCCGACCTACTATCCGGGAGCGTTGACTACAGACGGATGGAGCAGCGGCTCCTACAACAGATATACCATGGACGACTATAACTCGTTCCAGTTCCAGACTCGCCACCAGTTGACCTTCATTCCAAAATTCAAGAATGAAGACTTGTCATGGATGATGCTGGGACGTTGGGAAATGACCTCGGGAACCAGTTACGGCCAAAACGTAAGCCAGGACAAGTTGGTAACGGGTGTAAGTTCCCCTACTCTCCCTACCGATATCAAGAACATGTCAACCAGCAATGGCGAGTGGCGCAGTATGTCAGGTGTGTTCTCGACCCACTTCTCTTACAAGAGCCTCTACAACGCCGACTTCACCGTCCGCGCCGATGGTACGACTCGCTTTGGCAAGCAAAACAAATGGGGTTACTTCCCCGGTGTTTCCATACGTTGGAACATCAGCAACGAGCCTTGGATGAAATGGTCACGCAGCGTGCTGTCCATGCTCGCATTCCGCCCATCCTGGGGTGTCAACGGTAGAACACCTAGCTCCGAATACTTGCAATACGCCAAGTATGCGGCTGGAAGCGTCTATGGTAACGGTACCACCAACCTTCCTGTGACAAAGGTTGACGGTTTGCAACTGACAGACCTGAAATGGGAGAAGACAACCTCATGGAACCTCGGTGCGAACCTGGGTCTCTTCGACGACATGATCGAGGCCGACTTCAACTACTATTTCAAGAAGACAAACGATTTGCTGAACTCAGGTGTGGCCATCGCATCACAAACAGGCTTTACCTCCTTGGCATGGAAGAACATCGGTTCGATGGAGAACAAGGGATGGGAATTCAACATCACAGCCAAGAAATTCGTCAAGGCCGGCAAGTTCTCCATGGACGCAAGTTTCAATGTAGCCCAGAACTTCAACAAGATAACCGAAATGGACCAGACTGTATTGGATGGCATCAACGAGGACTGGACTGCTGACAGCCGCGGCAAGTACTTCAAGCGCATCCAGGTGGGCAACGCCCTCGGCTCCATCTTCGGCTTGCGCAGCAAGGGTGTATATCAATATACCTACGACTACCTCACCAACATGCGCCGCCAGAACAACTGGACAAACCAACAGCTCGTAGACTACATCAACAACGAATTCTTGCCATCTGGCAAGACTGCCCCTATCGCCCTGACCAAGGAAGGCAAAGTTATCACTGGCTCAGACGGTTCACCTTTGCGTATGACCTACAACTACAAGGACGGCGGCGCAACCTATAACTTCGACGGTGGCGACGCCATCTACGAGGATGTAAACCACGATGGAACCATCAACTCATTGGATATGGTATATCTCGGCAACTCAAATCCTAAGTTCTCGGGAGGTTTTGGATTTACATTCCGCTACGGCGATTGGTCATTGCGTACCAACTTTGTGTACCGTACAGGATTCAAGGTAGTCAACTACGCCCGTATGGGACTGGAGAAGATGTACGACACCACAAACCAAAGTTCGGCAGTGAACTGGCGCTGGCGCAAGAACGGCGACCAGACCGAGATTCCACGTGCCCTCTACAACTATGGCTATAACTGGCTGGGTAGCGACCGCTATGTAGAAGATGCATCATTTTTGCGTTTCAGTTACATCAGCTTGAGCTACACCGTTCCACAGAAATTCCTGAAGCACTTTGGTCTGAACACCTTGCGCTTCGACTTGAGCGGACAGAACATCTTCGTATGGAGCAAGTATAGCGGCACTGACCCAGAGCATACAAACAATGGTTGGAACTTTGCCTCGGACAGCTCACAGACTCCGAGAAGCAAATCATTTACCCTTCGTATGCGTATCGGAATTTAATCCAACATAAAACAGAGAACAACAATGAAAAATAAAATTAAAAATATCTTCAAGAGCCTTGCAGTGGCAGCACTAAGTCTGATGTCGCTCAGCTCATGCAATGACTTCTTGACCATTTATCCTACCGACAAGACCATCGGTGAAAATTTTTGGCAAAACAAGGATGATGTTGACCAGATGGTAACGGGAGCTTATCTTTCGATGTTGTCTGGAAGCAACATCGAAAGAATGATCATGTGGGGCGACTATCGCTCAGACGAGCTCAAGAAGCATCCATCCCTCGTCAACAGCACTTTGGACAACATCACCAATATGGACTTGTACCCAAGCAGCGGCTACAACTCCTGGTCATCGTTCTACAATGTAATCAACACCTGCAACCTGATATTGGCACACGCTCCTGCCGTTATGGAAAAGGACCCAGAGTTCACCGAAGGCGACTACCAGAGTGTACGCGGCCAGCTATTGGGCTTGCGCGCGCTCTGCCACTTCTACCTGATACGTGCATTCCGCGACATACCATACGTAACAAAGGCTTACGAGAACACGGATGACCTGTCAGTAGATGGTCAGTTGCCACCAGACTCTACCCTCCAGCTCTGCATCAACGACTTGCAGGAAGCCGAGCAGGGATGCTACAAGTATGGCGTGTTCAACCAAGGCAACAGCTTCGACTGGCGTACCGTCGGCTTGCTCAGCAAGGATGCCATCCATGCCATTTTGGCTGATGTCTATCTCTGGAGAGCCTCCCTTTGGGCCGGCACAGACGCCGCCAAGAGCAAGGAGTACTACCAAGCGTGTGTTGACAATGCCGACAAAGTCATCCAGTCGCATTTCAACTACTTCGAGGAAAACGTCAAGGGGACAAGCAACGAGAGCAACTACCTCAACACAAGAGCACAATACTATCTGCTCAAGGGAAACCTCGCCAGCTACTACAACTTCAACCGCGGATATTCCTTGGAAAGCATATTGGAATTGCCTTTTGACGGAGAAAACAACTCCAACACCCAGTTGTGCAACTACTACTACAAAGACGGCAAGCAGTCTGCGACTTACGGTATGCTGGTAGGAACAGCTGCGGTGGGAGCTGCGCTCGGCGACAGTCCAACTCCAGCTTCGAGCAGTGCCAACATCTCAAGCTTCTTCCAGTCGGAAAACGACTACCGTTTCTACGACAGCAGCTATGGTGTGAATGATGACAACTACTATTCGTATGAGGTAAAGAAGATGATTTCTGAAGAATTGTCTTCGGGCATCCCCACTACCAAGAAGGGCAGTACATACGTACAGTCGCGCGCATACGAGAAATTCAGCCAAAACTGGATTGTCTACAGAATCACGGATGTCATGCTGATGAAAGCTGAAGCACAGATCCAACTGGCGGGCACAGATACAAAGAAATTTTCTGATCCTTTCAACTTAATCCAGGCTGTCAACAAGCGCTCCATCGCCACCACTGCCCTCAAGGACACCTTGGTGTATTCCAACAACTACAACAAGCAGGATAAGATGGAAATGCTCTGCCTCCAGGAAAGAGGACGTGAGCTTTGCTTCGAAGGAAAGCGTTGGTTCGACTTGCTGCGCTACTGCTATCGCCACATGACAGGTGTAGACCCTACCAGGACACTGTACGCAATAGACCCCAACGGAAGCAACTACCCATCACTGGGCAATTCAGACAATCAGTTCAAGGACATCTTGGCTACCAAATACGGTACCAATCTCTACAAGTTCAGAACAGAGGCATACCTCTACTGGCCAATCTACCAGTCGGAGACCAAGACCAACAAGCTGATTCACCAGAACCCTGTCTGGGTGGAGACGCAAACTTCAGAGAAAAATCTAGAGTAAGACAACTAACAAGAAACAAAAATAGTATCGCTTTATGACAAAGTTCATTAATAAGATTGGCGGCATGGTTGCAGGTGTGGCACTGGGTGCTCTCGCCTTTTCATCATGCACCGAGCAAATCGATGAAAGCAACCTCTATACCTTCACGGGAAAAACAGTCATCGACTACTTGCGCAGCGACTCAACATTGTCAGACTTCACAAAGATTTCTGACATCGCAGGTATGTCAGACCGTTTGTCCGCTTACGGTACATACACTTGCTTCGCACCTACCAACGAGGCTATCAGAGAATACATCGACTCCTTATACTACAAAGATACAAAGAGCACCAACCATAATGGGCTCTATGAGGGAGAGGACGTGAGCCGAGACAGCGTGATTAACCGCCTCTGGAAATCCGCAAAGTGTGACTCGCTCTGCCAGGACATCGTCGAGTCACAGATTACGGGTCAGAAGAAGACGAGCAACGACTTAACTTCTGGTGCCGACATCACCATGATGGGCGGCAACACACAGACACCGAAACTCGTAGGCGATGATATCACCATCGACGGAGTCTGCAAGATTATCGTAAAGGACCAGGAGGTGGAAAATGGTGTCGTACACATCACGGACCACTTGTTCTATCGCTCCACCAACTTCATCCTGGATGAAATGGAGAGTATGAAGGACAAGGATGGAAACAGCATATACGGCATCTGGTGCGAAGCCTTGAAGCAGACAGGACTCGACGTGGTAATGCACGAGAACGCGCGTACCGAGGGCATCTCATGGTTCAACATCGATCCTGAGACCACATACCCCTATGCAGAATACCCAGATGTTTGCAAGGTGGGCTTTACTGTGTTCGCCGAGCCTGATGAGGTATTGAAGGGCGAAGGCATCGACTCTTGGGAGAAACTGGCAGAGAAAGCCAACGAATGGTACAAGGGGTGCGCCTCTTGGTATAGCTATCTGGAAGACAACCCTAGCATCGTCGTCAGCACGGGCAAGGATTACACTAACCAGTGGAACACGCTCAATATGTTCCTCCGCTACCATATCCTGAAATACGCACTCTCCATGGACAAGTTGGTATATTCATACAACGAGTTGGAAGACATGGACGTATATGAATACGTACGCACCTTGCTGCCTCACACCATGTTCAAGTTGACTGGCGTAAAGGACCATGGAACAGTAAACCACATCTATATCAACCGCCAGCTGAATACCCCGACCCTGACAACAGTTCCGGGCAGTACATCCACCAAAAGCGATGCATTCCAGCAAGCCAACCAAGTCATCGACGAGGGTATCTTGGTAGGCGAAGGCAAAGTGACCACACGCCAGGCTTCCAATGGTTACATCCATCCTATCAGCAAGATTCTGCTCTACAATGCAGATGTGCCCAACAATGTACTCAACGAACGTATGCGCTTTGAGTTTATGTCATTGCTCGACGAAAGTATGACCAACAACTTCAGAGGATACTCATACGATGACCTTTCTTCCAGATTTGGCCGCACCTCCCCTAAGGTGGCAGAGATTCGTTTCCCCGAAGGCTACTTCGAAAACATGGCCATCTACAACGGCGAGTCTTCACGAGTATATTACTTGACCAAGGACGAAGCGAAGACCGGCAACAACGGTTTCAACCCAGGCTGGGACTGTTGGCTTGACTACCAGGGCGACGAGTTGTTCGTGAAAGGTGCCTATGACTTTGCCATCAAGTTGCCACCGGTTCCAAAGGATGGAACCTATGAATTGCGATTCGGCTATGTAATCACAGGTAACCGAACGATGGTACAGTTCTTCTTGGGCCACTCCACCGACCGTTCCAAGATGACTCCTTGCGACATTCCACTTGACCAAAGAGTTGGAGCAAGCTCAACCACCATCGGCTGGACAGACCCTGCCAAGGAGAACGACATGGGTGCAGCCACAGACAAGGCTATGCACAACCGCGGTTGGATGCGTGGACCTCAGTACTTCAGCAACTACAAGAAGGGTATTACCGACCCGGCCCGCTGCTACATCAACAAGCAACCACATGTACGCCGCGTCATCACCAAGCAATACTTCAAGCAAGGGGAGGACAACTGGATTCGCTTCAAGACAGCCATGCCAGAGAATACCAGTGCAGAGTTTGAGCTAGACTACATCGAGATTGTACCTCAGTACATCTACAACCACCCAACTCTCACCGAGGACGTATTCTAACCATAACCAAAAAACAAGAAATACAAAAGATATGAAAATAAAGTATATTGTAATGACAGCAACTGTAGCTTTGGGATTCCAAAGCTGCAGTGACTGGGATGACCATTATGACATTGAAAATACCCCAGAGAGTGCAGCAGAAAAGACCCTTTGGGATAAGATCAGCAATGACAATACCCTCAGCAACTTTGCCACATTGTTGCAGAAAGTCAATTACGACCAGATCCTGGACGGAAACCAAACATACACCGTATGGGCACCCAAGAACGGCACCTACGATTTCGACACATATAATGCCATGAGCGACAGCTTGTTGAAGGCAGAATTCCTCAACAACCATATTGCCCGTGGTTACCACCGAGCCACCGGCAGCATAGAAGAGCGTGTACACTTGCTCAACAAGAAGGTCATGGACTTCAAGGGGAACGGCGACTACACGTTCGGAAACATCCCCATGGACAGTCTCAATATCCTTGGGAAGAACGGTATGATCCATTACCTCGAAAGCTATATGGACTTCCGCCCGAATTTCTATGAGCTGTTCCTGCGCAACTCCAACACGACAAGTCTCGCCCAGATTTTCAAGGAGAACATGAAGAAGGAACTGGACAAGGATAACAGCATCGAAGGTCCTATGAAAGACGGCGACATCACCTATCTTGACTCAGTCATGATAGAGAGCAACAAGTTGTTCGATGCCCTGAATGCAGACTTGACTACCGAGGACAGCACCTACACCATGATTGTTCCTACAGACAAGGCATGGGCAGATGCTTACAAAAAGGTTTCTGCCTATTATAAATATCCAAAGAGCATCCAGTCATTCACCATCGAGAACAACGAAAAGGGTGAGTTGGAGTACAACAAGGTAGGCACCAAGACTATCAACGCAGACAGCCTGACAGAGTATTACACTACCCATGCCCTCCTGGAGCCTTTGACTTACAGCCACACTGTAAACAAGGTATTCCAAAAAGGAGACAAGCCTACGGAAGCGTTAGATTCCATCCGCAGCACCTCTGGTGATGTCATCTGCAACACTCTCAACTACCAAGGCTCCAAAAGACTCGTCAACGATGCGACAGACTTGTTCGTAGGAGCACAAAAGCAGGTAGTGAGCAACGGTAACGCCTGGATAACAGACTCCATCCGTATCAAGCCATGGGACAGTTGGTGCCCAATTATACATCTGAGAGCACAAAACGGTATCTACCAAGCAGGTGTAGATAAGGTATCCTTGGCACAAAACGTAACGGTAAGCGACGACAAGAGAAATCCAAACGTAAAGGGTTCGATGCACTCGACTGCTTATTACCAAATCGTTTCAAATGCAGGTTCAGTACCCGAGGTTTATTTCTACATACCAGAGATGTGGTCCACTTCATACGCAGTCTATCTCACGATGGTTCCAGCCAACATCACAGACGAGGAAGCCGAAGTAGAACCACAGATTCTGCAGATACGCCAGTTCCAGAACAACACAACGGGTGGAACCCTTGCCAAATTCTCCCCTGTGGCATTGAAGAATGACTTTGGCTCTTCTACCCCCTACGCAAACGTGACATTTGATTACGGAACAAACGAAGAATCAAAGATTGTATCGAAGTTTATGGGTGTTTTCACACCAAACTTCTGCTACCGTCACCTTGACCAAGAGACCGACCCTGTCGCATATCCAGTATTCAACGTACGCAGTGGCGACAAAGCTACAGGAGGCAAAAGTCTGCAACTGCGCATTGCTGGCATCACATTGGTGCCAATGGATGCCGTAAAATACTACCAAGGGCAGAAAGCGCTCAACGGTGAAAGTGGCGAAGAATACCAAGGCGATATGCCAGAAATCTTCTGGGATCTCACAAGCTACACCTATTAATAACAAGAACTCAACAATAGAAGACAATGATAAATTTCAGAATATTGGCGATGATGGGATTGATGGCAGCCGCCGCTGAAATCAATGCCCAAGAGACAACCGACAACGTAGAGAAGAATACGAAGACAACGGTAGCGAAGAAGCAGCCAAACTATCCTATGAAGGAAGTGTCTGGTACGGTCTTTGACGCCGCTACCGGCAAGCCCCTCAATGGTGTCCAAATCCAGGCCTTGGGCAACGCCAACTACGCAGCCATGACCGATGACAATGGTAACTTTACCATCAAGGTTCCTACATTCACCACATCGCTCTACCTCTTCACCTCACAATACGCAAGCCAGCAAGTATCCATTGCCGGCATCAACAAGATTGAGGCCAAGATGCTAAGCGACAAATTCAACGAGATGTACACCAACGGCACCAAGCTCGGTGGCGAGGCAAGCGTCAAGACCAACATCACGACCCAGACCACCATCGAAGACCTCATTGGAGAACAGTTGGGGTGTGATGTGCGTACCATCAAGCGTTCCGGTGCTCCCGGCATCGGATCTTCGATGTTCATCCGTGGTCTGAACTCATTAAATGCCAACGCACAGCCATTGATCGTAGTCGATGGAGTTCCCATGGATATGCAATATGACGGCACGAGCTTGCAAATGGGAACTTACAACAACCAGTTGCTCAACATCAATCCTGCCGACATCGAGAAAGTAACCGTCTTGAAGAACGGTACAGCCATCTATGGCGCAAAAGGTGCGAATGGCGTAGTCGTCATTGAAACTCGACGTGGCCACTCCATTGCAACCCGCATTGATGCAAATATCGGTGTGGGCGTAAACTTGGTCCCCAAGTTCCCAAATGTAATGGACGCAGACCAATACATGAATTATGCGACAGAAATGCTTGCCACATATCCTAATATAGACAAGATTCTTGAGAACAAGAACCTTAACTTCTTGACGACCGATCCCAACAACTATTATTATAACACCTACCACAACAATACAGATTGGAGCAAGGAAGTATATGAGACTGCATTGAGCCAGAATTACAGCATCAATGTGATGGGTGGTGACGACGTAGGTATGTACAACCTTTCCCTGGGCTACACCGACGGACAGAGCACGGTCAAGAAGAATGGTTTCAATCGTATCAACATTCGCTTCAACAGCGACTTGAAGATCACCAAGGGATTCTCCACGGAGTTTGACATCGACTACGTGAAACTGAGCCGTAACGTGTTCGATGATGGTGCTCCTAGCGATTTCAGCACAGGAACCGTAACCTCACCTACCCTGCTGGCATTGATCAAGTCGCCCATCTTGAACCCATACCAATACAACAACACGACAAAGAAGTTGTCACCAACCTTGTCTGAGGCCGATGACTTCCTGACACCATTGAGTCAGAACTTGTCCTTAGCAAACCCAACCGCCCTGTTGATAAACGGTAGCGGCAACAACAAGAACCGTATGGAGAACTCCATGTTCCACATCCGCTTGGCACCGAAGTTTGAATTGGGCAAGGACTTCAGTTTGCGTGAGAATATCAACTACACATTGAACCGCAACTCTCAACGTTACTATCGTCCAAAGGGTGGTGTTCCAACATTCTATGTGGAAGGATTGGGACAGGTACAAACCCTGTCGGCCTCCATCTTCGCCAAAGAAGAGACTATCCTGAGCGATACACGTCTGGACTTCTCGCACATTTGGGGTGCCCATACACTGAACGCCTTCGGAGGTTTAAGATATCTGAACTACAATTACGAGATGAACAACCCGTCGGGTCAGTACAAGTCTGCCGGTAATGACAAGTTGCCTAATGTGTCCAACAACATGGACTTCAAGGATGCAACAGGTAACGACTACAATAACACAAGTCTCACTTGGTATGTACAAGCTGACTACAACTACCGCAACCGTTACTTCTTGCAAGTAGCTGCCTCCATGGAAAGCAGCAGCACTTTCGGTAAGGAAGCGACCAGCTTGCGCATCGGCGATGTGGCATGGGGATTGTTCCCAAGCGTACAAGCAGGTTGGGTAATGACCAACGAGGACTGGTTCCCCAAGAATATCGGGCTGAACTACCTGCGTATAAACGCCGGTTATGAAATCAGTGGCAATGACAACATCAACAACAAGGCCGCAAAGACTTCCTTCGAGGTACTGAAGTTCCTCCACAATACTGTACCTGCAGTACAGTTGAACAACATCGGCAACGAGAACGTAACATTCGAGAAGACCCACCGCTTCAATGTCGGCTTCGAGAGCCAATGGCTCAACAACCGCTTGGGCGCCAGCTTCACCTACTATTATAACCATACTACCGACCTTCTCACCCTCAAGGACTTCACGACACCAGTCGCAGGTGTGAAGAGCTATTGGTCTAATGAAGGTAGCATGGACAACAAGGGCGTAGAGGTCAGCTTGAACGGCAAGCCAATCGTAAGCCGCAACTTCACCTTGGAATTGGGTGCCAGCCTGGGGCATTACAAGAATGAGATCAAGTCGCTCCCTAACGAGAAATACCTTGCACTCGACGGTAATCCACAAGGAGCAGTGGGCTATACATCTTCCATCTACGGAACCCAGAATGTCGCCACGCTCGTAGGTCATAGCGCAGGTGTGTTCTATGGCTACAAAACCGCAGGCGTGTTCTCTACAGACGCAGAGGCCAAGGCTGCCGGTAAAGACGGTTACCTCTATCAGCTCGACTCATCTGGCGCCAAGCAGTACTTCAAAGCTGGCGACGTACACTTCGCCGACCTTAACGGCGATGGTATCATCGACGAGAACGACAAGACTGTCATCGGCAATCCAAACCCAGACTTCTACGGCAACCTGTTTGCACGTGCCACATGGGGCAACTTCACGGTATCTGCCATATTCGGCTACTCCGTAGGCAACGACATCTTCAACTATCAGCGCAGCGTCATCGAAGGAGGCAACAACTTCTACAACCAGACCACAACCATTACCAAGCGTTGGCGCAACGAAGGTGACGTAACCAATGTGCCACGCATCTCATATGGTGACGAAATGGGCAACTCACGTTTCAGCGACCGCTGGATAGAAGACGGCAGTTTCTTTAAGTTGCGTTCGCTCAATATCAACTACAAGATACCAGTAAACTCAGCATGGCTGCAAGGACTACAGGTTTGGGCAGAAGCGAACAACCTCTTTACCATCACCAAGTATCTTGGCGGTGATCCAGAGATGTCTACGTCCAACTCAGTACTTTACCAGGGCATCGATACAGGTTGCGTTTCACAAGGCCGCACCTTTACCGTGGGTCTCAAGCTCAATCTCTAAAATTAACACAACAATCACAAAGCATAAAAATGATGAAAATTAAATATTTCATAGCAGCCACAATGGCAGCAATCACACTCGGCTCATGCAGTGATATGTTTGATGACGGATCCAACCGATATGTTTACGATCCTGCACTCGACAACAAGGTGGACTCCATCTTTTACATCAGCGGCATTCTGAAGGGTGTACAGCAAGCTATCGACCAAAACGTGCTTGTCAACGAACTTCGTGGCGACCTTCTCACTACCACCAGCAAGGCTTCCACCGACCTACAACGACTGGCAAAGTTTGACTACGCAGACGGCAACAAATACGACTCCGCCTACGTTTACTACCGCATCATCAACAACTGCAACTACTATGTTGCCCACAGAGACACAACCTTGATGACGGGTTCTAGCGAAGTGGCCATGAAGGAGTATGCAGAGGCCAAGGCTATCCGTGCCTGGGCTTACCTCCAGTTGACTCGCAACTATGGTTCCGTACCCTTCTTTACCCAACCATTGACAAACATAGCCAGCATCGAGGAGGCCAACAAGTTGCCAAAGAAAGATCTTGCAGGAATCGTATCCGAACTCGCTCCAGACTTGGAACAATATGTAGACCTGCCAGTTCCCAACTGGGGAGACTATAGCTTAGGTTACACCGATGCCGGCACAGAAAAGAAGGTTGCCAGTTCCAAAATGATGATTCCAGTAAGACTTATCCTTGGCGACCTCTATCTGGAAAGAGGACAGCAGGGGGATTACGCCAAGGCTATTGAGCACTACTTCAACTATCTGAAAAAGAACAAGTTGTACATTAGAAACTATACTGCATCCACCAGCAACTATCCAGAGCCACAAAAATTACCCGCTGCTTTCAGAAGCAATTCCGGACTACAGCGTTCCCCAGTTTCTAACGGCTCTTGGACCAGCACTTGGATATCTGACATTGAGACCCAAAGCCTCGTAGCCATGGCTACCAATAAGTTGCGCGGCGAAATCACGGCCTTGCCAGGCTTGTTTGGCTATAGCTATTATACAAACGCCACTGGCACAGATGTCAGCGAGAACATTGCCATGGAAGCCTCCAGTGCATACCTCAAGTTGTCCGACAGCCAAGAGTACTATTACGCAACAGGCGACTACTCTAGTGCCGCCCTCATCGACAAACTCGTGTATGCGTCAGCATCCATCGGTGACATGCGCTATTGCAACTCGTATAATACGACCAAGATTTCCACACAGACTGATCCAGTCAAGATCATCATGAAGTATTACAATGCGAACATACCTCTGTATCGCACAGTCGGCATCTACTTGAAATTGGCAGAAGCAGTCAACCGCATGGGCCATCCAGACGTAGCCTTTGCCGTACTAAAAGACGGATGGAACAGCGAGCTGGAGAAAGATACCACTTACATGACGGCGGAAGGCATGAATTTCTTAAAAACGACATTGCCTTTCTTGACAGAAGAGAACCGTGTGGTATTTAACGACGAGGAAAGTCAGACCAGAATATACTCCATGGGCAATCAAGCCATACACTCTCGCGGAGCTGGCTTTACCCAAGGAAATGGTTCCAAATACCAATACCGCACCGAAATCGAGAACAAGCTCAAGACTCTCGGTCATAGCTACCCTGCCAACGCAACCAAGGAGGACAGTCTCAAGATTGAGCAAGACTGCGTAGAAGACCTCCTCTGCGACGAGATGGCACTGGAGCTTGCTTTCGAAGGCTCGCGTTTCGGAGACCTCTGCCGCATCGCACGCCATAAGAATGACAGCAATCCTTGGGGAACCAACTATGGTTCGCTTTGGCTTCGCGACAAGCTAAGCTTCAAGAATCCAACCGTAGACTTGAGCAACCCAGAGAACTGGTTCATGCCATTCAAATAAGACTGAATTATAACAGAAAACCAAGCTTAATACTTGGTAACAGAAAGCGCTTCCCTGCCAAGGCAAGGAAGCGCTTATTTCGTAAGATTTACTTGATACTATTTCCGCACCGCCGACTTACGTACAGACACCGTGCCGTCGGCATGAGTCGTCTTCACGATGTTAATTCCATTTCCCATGCTTGGAAGAGGGGTGCCGTCCAAGGAATAGACCATCGTCTTCTCTTTCCCAGTTCCAGAAGAGGAAGGCATAGAGATAGCTGTAGGCTGTCCGCCTCCCATTACCAACGCTATGTTATCAGAAGACAATGCATAGTTGTAAATACGGAAATCATCAATGTTACCCTTGAACAACGGATCGGCAGCAAACTGACTTCTCCCGACATAACAACGAGTGGGCTGAATCTGAGAAGGACGACATGCCATATCACTAGTTCCTGTCAATCTACCATCCACATACAAGCACACACCATTCTCATCCAAGGTCACAGCCAAATGGTGCCAACCACTAGTTAGTTTAGCTGCTTCCAGCACATGCTCTTCCCCATCACTCTTGATGACAAAACGCATCATGGAACCGTTATTCTTGGGGGTCAGGAACATATACTCGTCTGTACCATTTCCGAAGTCAAAGATACGTGTCCAGGAGGAATACGTATTCTGCCAGTTTACCCAAGCGGAAATCGTCATCTCCTCAAAATCAGCCACTTGTGCCGGCAACTGCAAAAAAGCATTGGTACCATTGAGGACAAGGCTCTTAGCCCCCAGTTTCTTTGAAGTGGAACTATATTGTACGGTACCACCTGCCACAGCATCCATCAAGTTGTCGGTCGTGTCACGCGGACTGTCTTCCATGTCATACCATGCCACAAGTGCATGGCCATTGGGCAATTCTACGCTGGCCTCCGAACTTGCCTGCTTGGAGATGTTACAACTATGGTCGTAAGCTTTTACCTTATACAAATACTTTCCTCCCATCCGGCAAGAGTTGTCCACAAAAGCGGTATCCATCACTTGTCGACCGACAACCTGCCACTGAGGAGTCTCCTCATCGGCATTGGCACGGAGCACGATATAGCCTTCCAGGTCAGTCTCTTGATTGGCATTCCAGCGCAACAACACAGAGGCAGACTGCGCTTCTGCCACCAATCCTTGCGGAGCAGCAGGAACAGTTGTGTTCCAGGCTGTGTTGACCGGCAAGATACGCCATCTGAAAAGTTTGTTGGTAGAAGCGTTTGCCTGGGCATCCACCAATCTGTTTTGAATCACGGAAGTGGTAGTATTGGCCTGGAGATATAACCCGGAATGACGCGAACGAATATAATAATCACCATTGCCGGCATATTCGAAGAACCACTGTTCGTTAGCCCCCACATCACCATTATAAGCACAAAGTGTACCATAAGGCACCGTACTCCAGTTAAGCAGGTCAAGATACATGTCTTTGTCCGTCACGGAACGCAGGGTGACATAACTGAAATCTCCACCAATCCGTTCACTTACGGGTTCTACAAGCCATTGCTGGCCCGTTGCAGTCTTGTTATAGTTGGCCAACGAAACGGTGACACCAGCTGTCACCGTATTTCCAGGAACATTGAGAGCCTTCCTATTACTACTGTTGATGATGACATAGGAGCCACTTGCAAGCGGATAGGGTTGCACATCTTCGCCGCTTGTTATCTGTACCAGACGCTCGGCATTGGTCTGCCCTTGCTGATAACCAGTTCCACCAGGCATTGAAATAGAGAAAGCACGCATCGGTCCATAGCCGTCATAATAGACATCCCGCCCCTTTGAAACAAAGTCATAGGAATGCGTATTGGCCTGACGCTCAGAAGAGCCGATGTAGCCATCTACCCTTCCCGACGGTTGACGGTAAACAGCCGCAGCAGTCCAGCTTCCTCTGTCCTCGGCATATCCCAACCTGCTTCCACCAGCCATGTTGGCCTTGCAAAACTCGCCTCTGGCCACACCGTCGAAGCTCCACCAGATGCCGTTCTCCATGCCATATTCGACACCCACGATTGCCTCGCCCACATTATGCAGCTCATCAGCTGTAGCCACTTTTCCATCATCCTTCACGGTCTTGAAGAAGCTTGCATAGCTGTCGAATGAACCCGCCAACTGATGGGTGTTTCCCTCGTCAAGATACCCTTTGAGATAATTATACCAAGAGAGTGCCTCGTCACAATTCAATGTATTTCCACCACAAACACGAATGCCTGCCAACTCGTTGTCTGCCTTGATCAGTTTGCAAATGTTGAGGAAGTCGGCTTTCGTTCCTTCATTCCAACTCGTATAGTCAGGTTCGTTGAAAGGAGCGATGCTCTCTACCGTGAGTCCCTTCGACTGCGCATACTTCACCGTGGCCTTGATGACCTTGTACCATTCCGTAGGCTTTCCCTTGTAGTTGGTAGCGTTCAATGCCTCATGGTCACAGTTGAGTTCGACAGATTTCGCACCCGACAATTTGATATGGGAGATACGGGACTCCAAGGCCTCCTTTTGGGCGTCCGAAAGATTACCTTCAGCATCAACCAAGTCGCTCGGTTGAAAGGAGATACGACCTGTCGCCATATTTGGGGCTCCTATGTAATTGGTTCCACGACGAACATTTCCCTCGTCATCCCAAGCCGTATCCATACCCCACCGTACCTGAAACTCCGTTCCCACATCATTCCAGTCAAAAGCTACAGCTGTCTGGCCTGCCGTGGGCTGCAAATACATCAAGGCATGGGCGGGCCTGCCAGATTTAGTTTGGGCACAAGCATCTCCCCATCCAACGGCAGGAGCCATCAAACCGAACATGACTAAAAGCGTTTGATTTATCATAAGACTATGCATTAAGTTAATATTTATAGGTTTATATTCATTTTAACGGCACAAAAATACGAAAATATTTCTTCATATCCTAGCAGTTAAAAACTTTTAACCCAATGAAAGAGTTACGTTAGCAAAAAGAATTGTACCTTTGCAGAAAAGTTGAACATAACTATTTAATCCGACATAATCATGGACAAACTGAAGAAAGAATTCGCATCTAAGTTATTGAAGGTAAAGGCTATCAAATTGCAGCCTAACGACCCTTTCACATGGGCTTCTGGTTGGAAGTCTCCTTTCTATTGTGACAACCGTAAGACTTTGTCTTTCCCAGAACTCCGCAACTATGTGAAGCTCATGCTCGTTCACGCCGTCTTGGAGCAGTTCCCTGAGGCTGATGCCGTGGCTGGTGTGGCAACGGGTGCCATCGCACAAGGCGCCTTGGTGGCAGACGAGTTGAACATGCCTTTCGTATATGTTCGTTCCAAACCAAAGGATCATGGTATGCAGAACCTCATCGAGGGACAGCTCGACCCTAATGCCAAGGTGGTTGTCGTAGAGGACTTGATTTCCACAGGCGGCAGTTCACTCAAGGCTGTGGAGGCTCTCCGACAGAACGGCAATGAGGTTGTCGGCATGGTGGCAAGCTACACCTACGGCTTTCCTATCGCCGAAAAGGCCTTTGCCGATGCCAATGTCAAGTTGGTGACCTTGACCGACTATGAGCACGTCGTATCAGAGGCTCTCGAGACCGGTTATATCGCACAGAGCGACGTGGAGTTGCTCCATGAATGGCGTAAGGACCCTGCCAACTGGAAGAAATAATACCTATTTATATATAGGCATTTGAAATAGATATGAGTACAAGTACATTTGAAAGCAATATCAAACAGATTCCTCATAAACAGGAATCTGTTTTCAACACATTGAGCGACCTCAACAACTTGCAGCATCTCAAGGATAAGTTTGAGCAAGTAAAGGATCAAATCCCTGCTGACAAACGTGAGCAGATGGAAAAAATCAAGGACTTGAAATTTAATAGTGACAGCATCTCCATCTCTGCCCCCATGGTGGGCGAGATCAAGATGCGTATCATCGACCGTGACTATCCCAAGACCATCAAGTTTGAGACCGAGAACAGTCCTGTTCCTTTCAACTTCTGGATCCAGTTGCTCCCCACGGGCGACCTCTCCTGCAAAATGAAGCTGACCATCAAGGCAGAGCTGAACATGTTTATCAAGGGAATGGTGAAGAAACCTTTACAGGAAGGCATCGAAAAAATTGCCGATGCCCTGGCGATGATTCCTTACGAGGACTAAGTTCCCTTTAACTTATTAAAATCGAAGAAAATGGCACATAAACTTTGGGAAAAGAACTTTGAAGTAAACAAGGAAATCGAGCGTTTCACTGTTGGACGTGACCGTAAACTGGACCTCTACCTCGCCAAGTACGACGTACTCGGCTCCATGGCACATATCACCATGCTGGAAAGCATCGGCTTGTTGGAAAAAGACGAACTTTCCCAGCTTCTCGCCGAACTGAAGAACATCTATGCCATCGCCGACAAGGGCGAGTTTGCCATCGAGGACGGCGTGGAGGACGTACATTCCCAAGTAGAACTGATGCTCACCCAGAAATTGGGTGACATGGGCAAGAAAATTCACTCGGGCCGATCACGCAACGACCAAGTGCTGGTTGACCTCAAACTCTTCACCCGACATGAGTTGAAGGAAATTGTTGACTCCGTAAAGATTCTCTTCGACGAGTTGATACAGAAGAGCAACCAGTACAAAAACGTGCTGATGCCAGGATATACCCACCTTCAGGTGGCGATGCCTTCGTCCTTCGGTCTCTGGTTTGGCGCATACGCAGAAAGCCTCGCCGACGACATGCTCTTCTTACAAGCAGCTTATCGCATGACCAACCGCAACCCTCTCGGTAGTGCGGCAGGCTATGGCAGTTCCTTCCCTTTGAACCGCACCATGACCACCCAGCTTCTGGGTTTCGACAGCATGGATTACAATGTGGTTTATGCACAGATGGGGCGTGGAAAGATGGAGCGCAACGTGGCTTTCGCCATGGCTACCGTGGCAGGTACTTTGGCGAAGATGGCTTTCGATGCCTGTATGTTCAATTGTCAGAACTTCAGTTTCGTCAAGTTGCCTAAGGAATGTACCACAGGTTCGAGCATCATGCCACATAAGAAGAACCCGGATGTATTCGAGCTGATCCGCGCCAAGAGCAACAAGCTCCAGAGCCTCCCACAACAAGTGATGCTCATCATGAACAACCTGCCAGTGGGGTACTTCCGCGACTTGCAGATTATCAAGGAAGTCTTCCTTCCTGCTTTCGACGAGTTGAAGGACTGTCTCCAGATGGCAGCTTATATCATCAACAAGATGGAGGTGAACGAACATATCCTTGACGATCCCCGCTATGACCCGATGTTCTCCGTAGAGGAAGTGAACCAACTCGCCGCCAACGGAATGCCTTTCCGTGATGCCTACAAGAAGGTGGGATTGGAAATTGAAGCAGGAAAGTTCAAGCCCAATAAGGATATTCACCACACCCACGAAGGCAGTATCGGCAACCTCTGCAACGACAAGATACAGGAGTTGATGGAGAAGACCCTCTCAGAATTCCACTTCGAACGCATGGAGGAGGCAGAGAAGAACCTGCTGAAGTAAGTGAAAAATCAAATTGTCTTTTTTAGAGACAACATGAGACTAAGATATCCCTATATATACAAGAAGGTGAAGAGTATGGCTGGCATAGTCATGCTCTTTATCTGGACATGGGTGCTGGGAGCTTGCGGAGCAGAGAACAGCATCAGCAGGAAATATCCCTGCCAATTCATCTTTAAGACTCAGTATCATACTGGGACTAGCATTGAAACAGCCCTCAATAATCAGGGAAATTATACCTTCGTCAGCGCCAAGAAAGTGAACGGTGCCTGGCATATCTATTCAATCCTCAACGATGGCAAAAACCACACCGAGGATATCGCCCTTACACTCGCCACCGAAAATTACGCCAACTACAGTTATCTGGGAGCTGGCAACGACACCAAGGATGCCACCAAAAATGGATTTATATTGGGGATGACCAATTTCAACGGTCCTGTAGCTTGGGATCGGCAATGCCCCAACTGCATCACCCAATACAACAGCACCAACTTTCCTTTGGAATGGACAGGCAACCGCCAATCGGTCGCCTGCAGCAAATGCTATCGCACATACGCCCTGGAGACTGGTGCGATTACAAGCGGAGACAAAGGGGAAGCCTTGATGAGATACAACGTGAACTACGCCGGAATCGGCTCCATCTTGACGGTTGGCAACTAACCTGGACAAGAAGTTAGCAAGAAATACACCCCATTTATCTTAAATTATGTAAATCTATTTGGCTATTTCAAGAAATAACACTACCTTTGCATCCGCAATTCGAAAATGCGGAAATAGCTCAGTTGGTAGAGCACGACCTTGCCAAGGTCGGGGTCGCGGGTTCGAGTCCCGTTTTCCGCTCCAACTCTAACGTTTACCATGCCGCAATGGTGGAATTGGTA
Source organism: Bacteroidaceae bacterium (assembly GCA_963594995.1). GTDB lineage: Bacteria > Bacteroidota > Bacteroidia > Bacteroidales > Bacteroidaceae > Prevotella. The sequence goes on along the minus strand of CAVBGK010000038.1, from coordinate 18,154 downwards.
GACACGAGGGACTTAAAATCCCTTGGCCAGTAATGGCTGTGCGGGTTCGAGTCCCGCTCGCGGCACTTCTCCTTTAAATTTTTCATCATGAAAAAGTTTGCTCACATCCTGTTTTTTTTCACTACGCTGGTTCTCACCTCATGCGGTGTTGGCAGTGGTCGTTTCAAGTTTGAAGGCAAATTTCTCAACATGAACCAAGGTGAGTTTTATGTATATAGCCCCGATGGCGGAATCAATGGCGTTGATACCATCAAGGTAGAAGGTGGACGCTTTACATACGAATGCCCATGCAAGGAGTGTTTTACCCTCATGGTCGTGTTCCCCAACTTTTCCGAACAACCTATCTTCGCTGAGCCCGGGACTTCCGTTGACATCAACGCTGACGCCTCGCACCTCAAGGAACTGAAAGTGAAAGGTACGAAAGAAAACGAACTGATGAATTCTTTCCAACAGAACATTCTCAATGTTTCTCCCCCAGAAAAGAAAGCCAAGGCTGAGCAGTTTGTCAAAGACCACCCCCAGTCGATGGTCAGCATCTATCTTGTGAAGAGATACTTCATCGCCAACATACAGCCCGATTACGCTAAGGCCAACTCGCTCATAGAGATACTGGCAAAGGCGCAACCCAAGAATGGGCAACTACAAAAACTCCGGCAGCAAATCAAACAGCTGAAAGAAATTGGAATCGGAATCAAGCTCCCCAATTTCACGGCATACGACACGAAAGGCAAACTGGTCTCATACGCAGAACTAAGCAGTGCCCCCGTGGCCGTCATCAACACGTGGGCTTCCTACAATTACGATAGCCAAGACTTGCTCAGAGAACTGAAGAAGCGCATGCGTTCCGCCAAAGGAAGACTGAAGGTGTTGAGCATCTGTCTGGACGCCAGCAAGACCGACTGCAAGAAGAATATGGAACGTGACTCCATCTTCTGGCCTAACATCTGCACAGGAGACATGATAGAAGACAAGACCCTACAAAAATTAGGTATGACTTCAGTGCCGGATGTCATCGTATTGCAAAACGGAAAGATTATGGCACGCAGTTTGAAACGCCAGGAACTGTACGACAAGCTTGACAAGCTCTTGAAATAACGTTTTGATTCATCTCGGAACATATTATACAGTATCAACAACATCTAATTTCAAATATATGCAGGGAGCTCATGGATTCCTTGCAGGAAAGGAAGAAATGCTAGTAAAAACTTTTTGCGCCGCAGTCAACGGATTGGACGTGACTACGGTTACCGTGGAGGTAAGCCTCACACGTGGAGTCCAATATCATCTTACGGGTCTCGGCGACGAAGCCGTAAGAGAAAGTCGCAACCGTATCGCAGCAGCCTTGCAATACAGCGGCTACAAGTTTCCTATCGCAGACATCACCATCAATCTTGCTCCTGCCGACCTCCGCAAGGAAGGCAGCAGTTTCGACCTCCCCTTGGCTATAGGCATCATGGGAGCCAACGGAAACATCCCCGAGACGCATCTCAAAGAGTATATGCTTGTAGGAGAGTTGAGCCTTGACGGCACATTGCAACCCATCAAGGGAGCACTGCCGATTGCCATCCGTGCCAGATCCGAGAAGTTCAAGGGTCTGATTGTACCTGCTCAAAATGCTCGCGAGGCTGCCGTCGTCAACAATCTGGAGGTATATGGCATGAATAATTTGACAGAGGTCATCCAGTTCATGAGTGACCAACAAGTGTTTTCCCCCACCCTCGTTGACACTCGCAAGGAATTTTACGAGAACCAAAGCCACTGCGACCTCGATTATGCCGATGTTCGTGGACAAGAGAACGTAAAGCGAGCATTGGAAGTAGCAGCCGCTGGTGGTCACAACCTCATCATGGTGGGCCCTCCAGGCTCAGGCAAGTCGATGATGGCAAAGCGTTTGCCTTCCATTCTTCCTCCCCTCACATTATCAGAAAGTCTCGAAACCACCCAGATACATTCCATCGCCGGAAAACTCGGCAAGAACATTTCGCTTATCTCGCAACGTCCTTTCCGTGCGCCTCATCATACCATCTCACAAGTAGCTTTGGTGGGTGGCGGAACAACTCCACAACCTGGTGAAATCTCCCTTGCCCACAACGGCGTACTCTTTTGCGACGAGTTGCCAGAGTTCAACAAGACCACCCTCGAAGTACTTCGACAGCCCTTGGAAGACCGACACATCACCATCAGTCGCTCGAAATACTCTACCGACTATCCTTGTTCGTTCATGTTTGTGGCAAGCATGAACCCTTGCCCCTGCGGTTATTATGGCGACCCAACCCATCATTGTGTCTGCACCCCAGGACAAATCCAGCGATACATGAACAAGATATCGGGTCCTCTTCTCGACCGCATAGACATTCAGTGCGAAATTACCCCTGTTCCTTTCAAGGACATCTCCAAGGCTGCCCCAGGCGAACCGAGTGCCAACATCCGTGAACGAGTCATTAGGGCGAGAGAGCTGCAAGCCGCTCGATACAAGGATTACAAAGGCATTCACTGCAATGCCCAGATGACCGAGCGCATGATACACCAATTTGCCGAACCTGACGATGCAGGTATGGGCATGCTCCGCATGGCTATGGAAAAGCTTTCCCTATCGGCGAGAGCCTACAGCCGCATCCTCAAAGTGGCAAGAACCATCGCCGACTTGGCAGGATGCGAGCATGTGGAGCCTCAGCATCTTGCCGAAGCCATCGGATATAGGACACTCGACCGAGGAGACTGGGCGGAAAGAGGGCATATCTGATTTCCCAACAAAGACATGGAAACCGTCATTGGCAACAAACCACCCTAGCTTTTCCAAAAGAAAAATTAGAGAAAACTTCCTCATATCCAACATTTTTTGTAATTTTGCACGCAAATAACAAAAATGTATTAGCTAATATGGAACAGAAGAACTTTAAACGCACCACCGTGACGGCTGCTTTGCCTTATGCCAACGGAGGTGTGCATATCGGTCACTTGGCAGGTGTCTATGTGCCAGCCGATATTTATGTTCGCTATCTCCGCCTCAAGAAGCAAGACGTTGTTTTCATCGGCGGTAGCGACGAGCACGGTGTGCCTGTTACGATTCGTGCCAAGAAGGAGGGTATCACCGTACAGGAGGTGGTAGATCGTTACCACAATTTGATTAAGAAATCTTTCGAGGACTTCGGCATCTCTTTCGATGTCTATAGCCGTACTACTTCGCAGATTCACAATAAGTTTGCCTCCGATTTCTTCCGTACACTTTATGACAAAAAGGTGTTGGTAGAGAAGACTGAGGAGCAGTTCTGTGACGAGGTGACTGGTGAGTTCTTGACCGACCGAAATATCGTGGGCACTTGTCCCCGTTGTGGTGCAGAGGGTGCTTACGGCGACCAGTGCGAGAAGTGTGGCGCTACCCTTTCTCCTGAAGAGCTTATCAATCCTACCAACAAGAACAACCCAGGCCATGGTCTCGTGAAAAAACCTACCAAGAACTGGTATCTCCCATTGGGCAACTACCAAGAGTGGTTGAAGCAATGGATTTTGGAAAGCCATAAGGAATGGCGTACCAATGTGTATGGTCAGTGCAAGAGTTGGCTCGACATGGACTTGCAACCTCGTGCGATGACCCGTGATTTGGATTGGGGTATCCCTGTGCCTGTAGAGGGAGCAGAAGGAAAAGTGCTCTACGTATGGTTTGACGCACCTATCGGCTACATCTCCAACACCAAGGAACTCTGCGATGCCCAACCCGAGAAATGGGGCACCTGGCAGAAGTGGTGGCAAGACCCGGAGACGCGTCTCGTTCATTTCATCGGAAAGGATAATATCGTGTTCCACTGCATCATCTTCCCCACCATGCTCAAGGCTCACGGCGACTATATCTTGCCGGATAACGTACCAGCCAACGAGTTCCTGAATCTCGAAGACGACAAGATTTCCACTTCCCGCAACTGGGCGGTGTGGCTGCACGAGTATCTCATCGACCTCCCCGGAAAGCAGGATGTATTGCGCTACGTATTGACAGCCAATGCACCTGAGACCAAGGACAATAACTTCACTTGGAAGGACTTCCAGGAGCGCAACAACTCTGAGTTGGTTGCCGTATATGGTAACTTCGTCAACCGTGCCCTCCAGCTCACCAAGAAGTATTGGAACGGCGTTGTCCCTGCCTGCGGCGAACTACAGGAGGTAGATGAGAAGGCCATCGCTGAATTCAAGGACGTAAAGGAAAAGGTAGAGCAGTATCTCGACATATTCAAGTTCCGTGAGGCACAGAAGGAAGCCATGAACCTGGCACGTATTGGCAACAAGTACATCACCGAGTGCGAGCCTTGGAAAGTTTGGAAGACCGACCCGAAGCGTGTAGAGACCATTCTGAACATCTCCCTCCAGCTCGTAGCCAACCTCGCCATCGCCTTCGAGCCATTCCTGCCCTTCTCTTCAGAGAAGTTGCGCAAGATGATTAACATGCCTACCTTCGAGTGGACGCAGCTCGGCAGCACCGAACTCTTGAAAGCCGGCGACCAACTTGCTGAGCCGGAGCTGCTCTTCGAAAAGATTGAGGACGATGTCATCGAGGCACAGCTCCAGAAACTTGCCGACACCAAAAAAGCCAACGAGGAGGCTTCCTATAAGGCAGAACCCATCAAGCCCGAGGTGAGCTTCGAGGACTTCGAGAAGCTCGACATCCGTGTGGGTCACATCCTCAACTGCGAGAAGGTGAAGAAATCCAAGAAACTCCTCAAATTCACCATCGACGACGGCAGCGGCGTGGAGCGCACCATCTGCTCAGGCATCGCCGCCTACTATGAGCCGGAACAGCTCATCGGCAAGGACGTGCTCTTTGTAGCCAACTTTGCTCCTCGCAAGATGATGGGCATCGAGAGCCAAGGCATGATTCTCTCGGCAGTCAACTTCGACGGAAGCCTTCACGTTACCTCACTCCTCGACCAGGTGAAGCCAGGAAGCCAGGTAGGATAAAGAGAAAAATACATTCTCCACATATATTTAAAGCCCACTATTGACGCAGTGTCAATAGTGGGCTTTATGTATAGTATAAACAAAAAGGAGAGGCGAGCTTCACAGTCCACCTCTCCCGAGAGATTTATAGAAAATGCCACTCATGGCACTTCTATATCGTTGATTAAAAATATTTCCTTAAATAAACTTTCCTAGGCGATTACTCGCCGTAACCATCATTCTGCTTGATGTTAGGGTTTGCATTAATTTCAGACTGAGGAATTGCAGAGATTGCCTTATAGTAATCACGGTCGAAAGACATTTCCTCAGGGTTCAATATCTGATGCCATCCCTGATCTGCTTCGCTTGTATAACGAGTGATTGTTTCACCACGACGGAGGCAGTCGAAGTAACGCTGACCTTCTCCTACCAACTCCTTGCGTCGCTCAACATAGATACGGTCTGACGTGATGTTATCTGCAGTAACAACCTTTGTCGCATCCGAAGTTCTGTTCTCAATGATGGCATTGAGATACTTTGCGGCAGTAGCTTTGTCACCTAGGTTGAATGCACACTCTGCTGCTGTCAAGTAAACCTCAGAAAGACGCATCATAGGCACATTTGCATAACGTGGATCACCATTTACGGCAGGCATCTTGTTCAACCAAACCTTATTGTCGCCATAAGTCGCGATGTCTGCGTCATTTTCTGAAGCCAAAAATACATTGTTGCGGACATCCTCTGGGTCAGAAGACAGCATATCAACAAAACTCTTTGTGGCAACAGCATCACTGTAACCCACACGAGAATCACAATTCTCACTGTAAAGATATGCGATACCTCCACGGTCTGTCCAATCGTTGGTGTCATTGATGGAAAGTTCGAAAATCATCTCGTTCTCATGTGCTGCATTTGACTTAGACCAAGCACCTACATACTGGCCCTTTGTCCACAGCTGGTAAGGAGAGTTGTTGATGATGCTCTCAGATACATCCAATGCTTTCTGCCATTCTCCCATAGAGATGTAAACACGAGAAAGGAGTGCCTTGGCAGTCCAAAGATTTACATATCCCTGAGACTTGTCTTCAGACAAAGCGTTGGAATTGATGGCAGAAGTCAAGTCTTCTATTGCCTGGTCATAATTTTCCTTTACTGTCAAACGTGGCAACTGGCAAGTAGAAATGTCTGCTGCTGAAACCACATCCTTTGTGAAGGGAACGCCGAGTGAAGCACCGCCATCCTCTGTATATGGCTTACCATAAATACGTGCCAAATCGAAGAGGGCCATCGCACGGAGTACCAATGCTTGGCTCTTGTAATCAGAAATGGTTGCTGCTGCGTCATCCTTGTCAGTCAACTGACCACCGTCAGCAGCAGCTATGATACGGTTTGCACGACCAATTACGATGTATGGTGACTGCCAGATAGCGTTGCCCGAGAAATTGGTACCTGTGGTATATTGCATCAAGTAGTAGAAAGAAGCACGGTTACTATTTGTACCAGCCATCTCATTGCTCTGCATATCGTCTGCATGCACTTCACCATAGAGGAACATACGAGCTCCATAATAGTCTGTCAACGAGTTGTTTCCCTTTACACCTGCATACAAACCTGCGACAGCAGTTCCGAGGTTGTCACTGTTTGTGATACCTTCCTTCTCCTCAACACCGTCTGACGGTTCGAGGTCAAGCCAATTGTTTACGCATGAAGTCAAAGCTGTTGCCGACAATGTAGCGCAGAGTGTTGCCTTATATATAAAATTAAATACTTTCATTTGTCTAACTGTTTTTGTTTAGAAACCAAGTTCAATACCGAATGTGAATGTTCTCAACGCTGGAGTCTCGAATGTGCAGAGACCGTTTACTGGAACCTCAGGATCTACTGGGAGATCTTTTGACTTCCAAGTAAGCAAGTTTGATGCAGCAAAGAATGCACGTGCCTTGCTAAGACCTAAGCGAGAGATGAAACTCTTAGGAGCATTGAAACCTACCGACAAACTCTTGATGCGCAAATAGTCGGTTGACATCAGCCAACGTGAAGACATCGTTGTTGTAGAACCATACTGGAACTTTGGCAACTTAGCATTGTCACCAGGCTTCTGCCACATATCTTCCATCTTGTAGTATGCAGGAACAGCACCATAATAGAGATAAGTACCACCATTAGAGTGTTGCCATGTAGCATAATCCAAAGCGTCACCACCCAATGAGAAGGTCAAGGTCATACCGAAATCAATGAACTTGTAACGCAGTGTATTGGTCAAGCCACCCTCTATAGTTGGGTCATGCTTACCAACAATAGTCTTGTTGGCCTTGGCATACTCAGTGGTAGTAGCATCAGTGCCATCATTCATATAATACAACTCCTTACCTGTCTCTGGGTCAACACCGGCATATTCGTATGTATAATATGAATAGTAAGGCTCACCTTCCTTGTGAATCAACACACCGCTGATAATCTGGTCTTGTCCACCATAGAGCTTAGAAACCTTATTGCTGTTGTGGGCAAGATTCAATGTGGTTGTCCAAGAGAAGTCCTTGGTATTGAAGTTGTTTGAGGTGATGGTCAACTCATAGCCAGTATTCTTCAATTCACCCACGTTCTGTGGTGAAGTAAGAGCGTAACCTGATGAGAAATAACCTGGAACTGCAGATACAGGCAGGTCAAAAATCAAGTCGCTAGTCGTACGTGTATAGTAATCGAATGTCAAAGACAGACGATTCCAGAACGTCAAGTCGAGACCGATGTTCAAAGCCTTGTTCTTCTCCCATTTCAAGTTACCATTGGCGATACCAGAAATTGCGGAACCATTAGTGCCATCATAGAAAAATCCCCACTTGTAGTATGATGTATAGCCATAGTAATCCTTAGGCTGTGTACCATTCACACCGTAGGAAACACGTATCTTGCCATCTGTCAATACGTCCTTGATAGACTCCATGAAGTTTTCACCAGAAAATCTCCAAGAGCCAGACACAGACCAGAAGTCACCCCATCGGTTCTCACGGGCCAAGCGAGAGCTACCATCACGGCGATAGCTGACACCTACATAATACTTATCTGCATAATTGTAGTTTACACGACCCAAAAATGAAGTTAAACGATAAGCTCTCTTATCTGTCTGGGCACTTGTGCTGTTGGCATTTTCAAACTCATACTTGTCACCTGGATAGTCTGAACCATGGATGTAAGTCTGGGTGTATTGGTAATCCTCTGTCTCAAATCCAAGCAAGGCATCTATGTTGTGTTCGCCAAAACTCTTGTTGTAAGTAACCTGTGTCTGAGTGTTCAAGGTACTGAAGTCGTTGATGACTCGCTGAGCCACACCACCAGGAGTACCATTGTTTGACTGGCGGTCCCAGATGACTGTCTCTGTGGAGTTCACATAATCGTAAGAAATCTTCTCGCTCAACTTCAAGTTGTCCCAGACATTGTAGGTCAACTGGAGGCTGTTTAAGGCACGGTTGATGACATTCTTGTCGGAACTATGGTCTTTCTCTATCAATGGGTTTACACCAAACATACCACATCCTACCAAATTGCCCTCAGAATCATAGGGAGAAGAAGATGGGCTCTGGAAGAACGCATAGTTTGCGATGGCACCATCATAGGAAGTACCCTCGTTGACTGTGCTTTGGTTCATCTTGGAGAATTGAGAGTTCACACGCAAGTTGAATTTGCCGAAAGTATGGCTAACGCTTGAATTGCCTGTGAAACGTTCCAACCCTTGATTGTATAAGATACCTTCCTGCTTCATGTAAGAAACAGAAGAATAGAACTGAGTCTTATCGCTACCACCAGAAACACTTACCTGATAGTTGGAGTGGCTACCTGTACGGAATAAGAGATCCTTCCAATTGGTATAGCCATTCTCTGGCTCTGCGGCGAAACGGTCAATCATCTTGTCGGCAAAAGCTGTTGCGTCCGCATCACCATACCCGGCATTATAGGTGCCGTAATTCTTCAAGCCAGAATACAGCAACTCACGACGGTCAGCACCGCTCAACTGGGGACGATAGTCGATGGCCATATTAGAGAAACCCCAGTCGCTACGGAACTCAACATTGGTCTTGCCAGCCTTACCGCTCTTGGTAGTGATAACGATTACACCATTGGCGGCACGCGAACCATAAAGAGAAGCAGCCGCAGCATCCTTGATGACCGTAATTGACTCGATGTCATTACTGTTCAAAGTAGCCAAGAGACTGGTACCTGCATCGTTGTAACCACCATCCACAGGGTCGTTGAAAGCACTGGCATTTCCGGCATTCATAGGAGTACCATCAATAACATACAATGGCTCATTACCTGCATTGATGGAGCCCATACCACGAACACGGATACTGCTTACAGCACCAGGTGCACTAGATGTGCTCGTCACAGAGACACCAGGAACACCACCTGAAAGCTTATCTGTCAAAGATACCACGGGTATATCCTCCAATCCTTGTGTGTTAAGAGTTGAAGCCGAACCTGTAAATGAAGATTTTTTGAAGTTACCATAACCCGTAACTACGACCTCATCCAAGGATTTGTTGTCAGAAGTCAAAACAACCTTCATGTTGGCTGTTGCTTTGACAGTTTGTGGATTCATACCGATATAGGTAATCTCCAACTTGGCACCGGCTGGTATATTCAAGCTAAAGTTACCATCTACATCGGTAACAGCACCTGTATTGGTACCTACAATCTTGATGGAAGCACCGATTACAGGCTCACCATCTTCTGCAGAAACTACCTTACCAGTGACAGAAGATTGTGCGAAGGCTACTCCACAACTGAGAATTGCCCCCCCCACAAATAAAGCGGTTCTTTTAAACATAATCTCTCTCGTTTTTTGATAAAATTTATAAATCTACTTTAATCGGCTGCAAAATTATAACTTATTTTGGAATTTTGCAAATATTTTGAAAGAAAAATGCACTTTATATACATGAGAAGGCTGGATTTAGCACTTTAGGCTATCAGTATTGCCCTGCAAAAAGATTGTTTCTGCAGCAATACTGATAGCATTTATTAGATACGCCGACCTGCAAGGAAATAAACTATAAAGAAGCTGGGCAAAGCCTCCTGTCAGTACTTGACTTACCACAAGAAAGATAACGTTTACGATAGTTTTTAGTTAAAAGATTTGCGTATATTGCACAAAATTCGTAATTTTGCGCACGATTTCAACGGCTCAACAAAAACAAGAGGTTTTATACCTTTTATAATATGGATACAGCCGTTAATATAAACAAAAGCATAAAGATAACAATGACTCACAATTTGTTAAAAGGCAAGCGTGGCATCATCTTCGGTGCACTCAATGAGGATTCTATCGCTTGGAAGGTAGCCGTAAAGGCTGCTGAAGAGGGTGCTACCCTCGCACTCAGTAACACAGCCATGGCTTTGCGTATGGGTACGCTGGATAAGCTCGCTGAACAAATCAACGCTCCTATCATCGCAGCTGATGCGACTAGCGTAGAAGACTTGGAAAAGGTATTCACTGAGGCCCAGGAGAAGCTCGGTGGCAAGATTGACTTCGTGCTCCACTCTGTGGCCATGAGTCCCAATGTTCGTAAGCATCGCACATACGATGACCTCGACTACAATTTCTTGAACAAGACTTTGGATATTTCTGCCATCTCTTTCCACAAGATGTTGCAGGTAGCCAAGAAGTTGGACGCCATCAACGAGTGGGGTTCTGTAGTAGCCCTCACCTACGTGGCCTCTCAGCGTACATTCTTCGGTTACAACGATATGGCTGATGCCAAGAGTATGCTGGAGAGCATCGCCCGTAGCTTCGGTTACATCTATGGCCGTGAGAAGCACGTCCGCATCAACACCATCTCGCAGAGTCCAACCGCCACAACTGCCGGCAAGGGAATCAAGGACATCGAGAACATGATGGACTTCGCCGACAAGATGTCCCCACTCGGCAATGCCGTGGCAGAGGATTGCGCCAACTATTGTGTGATGATGTTCTCAGACTTCACCCGCAAGGTGACCATGCAGAACCTTTTCCACGATGGCGGTTTCTCATCCATGGGCATGAGCCTCCGTGCCATGAACCAATATGCCAAGGACTTGGCCCCTTACGAGGACGAGAACGGCAAGATTATCTACGGATAATCCCCCTCACATATCATATCATATATGAGCATCAAGGAAAAATACGACCAGATAGACCTCGCCAAGCGGCAGAAGCTTGGCGAGGTCATCCGTTTTGCCATAGTGGGTGGAGTCGCCACCGCCTTGCAATACGTCATCTATCTTGCCACGATGCCCCTCTTGGCGAGTCTGATACCTTCACTCGGCAACAGCGACCACACCTTGGCTACCATTGCCAACACTGTCGCCTACATCATCAGCTTCGTCTTCAACTTCGTCGCCAGCACCCATTATACCTTCAAGGTAAAGGCCAACGCCAAGCGAGGCGTAGGGTTCACCTTCTCGCATATCGTGAACTATAGTTTGCAGACGATCTTCCTCAACCTCTCTGTCGAGTTGGGACTGACGAAACAGATAGCGATGATCCCCACCCTCTGCATCTGCATACCCGTCAACTTCCTATTGGTAAGATTCTTCCTCAAGAAGTGATAGGTTTTCCAATCGTTTTTATACATGAAAAGAGTATTCGATATTTTTAAGGTCAAAAAAGAAGAAAGATGGCTCTCCATCGTCATCTTATTCCTGCTTCTCTCGCTCAACGGTTGTGTCATCGCCAAATACTACGGGCCTTTTACAGAGATGACAAATGACTACTACAAAGCCTTCATCCGCCATTTCTGCGTATCAGGCTTCGACCCTCTCACCTACTGGGTGCTGAGCGACTGGAACGCGGCATACAACGTATACCGCCACCCACTGCTCGCCTTCTACATGTACATTCCCTACCTGATCAATATGGTGCTGATGAAGCTGACGGGCTACAACTGCGCCCTCTTCATCGCCGTACTGATACAGATGTTCTGCGGATTCTACGCCATGGTCTTCCTCCACAGGATATTCCGGGAAGTGATAGTACTGGGCAAATGGGCATCCCATGCCCTCACCCTGCTGTTCTTCTCCTTCGGCTATGTGATGGTGACCTGCATCGTGCCCGACCATTTCGTCATCTCCATGATGCTGCTCATCCTCGCCCTCTACATCTCGGGGCGAAGGCTGAAGAACCAGCACCGGTTCAAGATATGGCAGAGCGTGGTTTATTTCCTGCTCACCGCCGGCACGTCGCTCAACAACGGACTGAAGATTTTCCTCTCCGCCCTCTTTGTCAACGGCAAGGGTTTCTTCCGCCCCAAGCACCTGCTGCTCGCCGTCATCATACCCGCCGCCCTGCTCTGGGGATTCTGCAGGTGGGAATACCGCACCTATGTATGGCCAAAGGAGATGCAGAAGAAGGAAATAAAGGCAAAGAAAGCCGCCCAGCGAAAGGCAAGACAAGAGCGGATGACACAGCTCAGGCAAATCAAGGATTCGCTAATCAAGGACTCCATCCAGCGCGGCTTGAAAATCATCACTCCAGAGGAAATCACACAAAAAGCCAAAAACGACAGCATCAACAAGGCCAAGCAGCTGGCAAGGAAAGAAGGCAAGAGAAAGAAAGTGAGCAAGTTGGGAGCACCCATCATGAAGGGAGAGTTCATGGGCTGGTCGGATGCCACCACCGGCCGCATCCCCACCATCGTGGAGAACCTCTTCGGCGAGGGCATCCAGCTGCACCCAGACTATCTGTTGGAAGACGAATTGCGCCACCGCCCACTGATTGTGACCTATCGCTACTGGTGGAACTATGCCGTGGAAGGCATCATCTGTCTGCTTTTCGCCGCAGGTATATGGATGGGCAGGCGCAGCAAGTTCCTCTGGCTCGTACTCTCCTGGTTCGGACTTGATATGCTGCTCCACATCGGTTTGGGCTTCGGCATCACCGAAGTATACATCATGACCGCCCACTGGATCTACGTCATGCCCATCGCCATCGCCTTCATTTGGAAGGGAGTGGCAGCAAGGAGTAGGAAATACGTGACGGGCATCGTGGCACTGCTCGCCCTCTACCTATTGATATATAACGGCTGCCTCATCATACAGCACTTTCAAGGGTAAAAAGGCTTTTTACCTTTAAAAGTGCCTGTCTCTGCCCAACCACTTGTTGACTCGGCGGCGGATGGCCTTGGTGATGATGCCCAAGTTGCCGTATCGCAGATTGAGCATCAACTCTTCGAGCGAGCGGGCTACCTTGATCATCGGATGCCCCCAGGCATGATTCTTATAAACCCGCTCCTTGTAGTCGACATTTTCTATTACATAGCGAGGATGCCGCAAGGGGAATTCCAACTCGTGCCGTTTCATCGTGAAAATACGACGGTAGCCACGAGGAGTGGTCTTCATGCTGCCCGAGAAATGAGTGGAGTCGTCGGAGAGCCCCAGGTTGTTAATCAGGTTTTGGACAGGCATGATGGCGAGACCGGAATTGAGCAACATAGAAGCCCAGAAGATACTCTCGTAATACTCCTTGCCACTCTGCTGATGTTCCCGGCACATCCGTTCGAAATCATGGCGATAGTTGCGCTGGCGCAACAAGGAGCGCAAGGTGTGCATGGCAGCCTCATCCCGCAGGAAGGCATAGTCGCCCTCCCAGCGGTCTATCACCCTGCGCCACGAAGCCCATCCCCAGATAGAAAACACGGAGGTGAAGAAATAGCTGTCGCTGCAATCGGGCGACACCTCATCCTCGTTGAATCCCGCCACCATCCAGATGCGCTCGTCATGCTCGTAGCGGTCGAGCATCTCCTTACAGAAAGGGAAGAACGACTGCGACGGCACGTCGTCATCCTCCAGCACGATGCACTTGTCCACCATGGAGAACGCCCATTTCTGGGAGAGGTACTCTGAGGGGTCGCATCCCTGGTTCTTCGTCAGATAGTTGCGATGCACCTCGCACTCCCAGTCGATGTTCTCGTCGGAGGCAATCTCACGACAAGCTGCGATACCTGGCAAATCCTTGGGGCCACGGGCACCGTCCTGGTAGAGGAACAACTTGGCGGGGCGTGCCTTCTTCACCTCGTCGAACACTTTCTGGAAATGGTCGGGCCGGTTGAAGAAGAGCATCAACACGGCGACATCTATCTTGGCAGGCTGTTTCATATCGTCAGTTTTTATATTTTCGGACAAAGATAATAAGAATATTTGGGAAGCGTGCAATAATCTAAATATTTTTGCTACCTTTGCACACAAATACACAACTTTTATGAACAATATATTCAAAATCAAGAAGGAAGAGAGACTGCCGAGCCTCGTGGCACTGATGGTTTTCGTGCTGCTCAACGGCCTTTTCTTCTACAAGTACGGCAGCCTCTTCCTGAGGGCGCATCATGTGAGCTTCTGGCAGCTCTTCGCCAAGACCTTCCATGTGTCGGGATTCGACGCATGGTCGTACATCTTCATGTCGAACGGCAAGCTCTACTTCGAGATACCCCGCCATCCGCTCTTCGCCGTGATACTCTATCCTTTCTATCTCATCAACAAGGAGCTTATCTCCCTTGGCGATACCAACTATGCGATGATCTTCATGGCAGTACTGCTCTTGGCGAGCGCCTACTACTCCTTCATCTTCATCTACCGGGTATTCCGGCAGGTGATGGAGATGGAGCGAAAAGACAGTATGCTACTCTCGGCGATGCTCTACTCCTTCGGTATGGTGATGGTGTCGATGCTGGTGCCCGACCACTTCTGCTGGTCGCTCTTCCTGCTCACCATGACGCTCTATCTGGCAGGCATGGCAATGAAAGAGCGGAGGAAATGGCCGGTATGGCTCGTTGCCCTGCTGAGTTTCCTCACGGGCGGCGTCACCCTCAGCAACATTGCCAAGAACTATCTCGCCACCTGGTTTGTGAACGGCAAAAAAGTATTTGCTCCCAAGAACATGGCGGCAATGATTCTGCCCGCCCTCCTGCTCTGCGGCATCGCCTACTACATCTACAAGGAATACAGAGAACCGCAGTTTGCCGCCGACAAGCGCATTGAGGTGAAGACCTACGCCAAGGACTCCCTGCAGCAGAAGAAGGACTCTATACACCATGCCTGGGTTCTGGCGCACACAGGAGAGCCGATGAAGAAGGAGGGTTTCTGGAAGTGGACGGATATGTCCACCTCGCGCAGTGATGCATTGGTTCACAACATGTTCGGCGAATCCATCCAGTTGCACGACTCTTACCTCTTGGACGACATGTGTGTGAACCGCCCTACGGTGGTGAAATACAACCATGTCTTCAACTATGTGATAGAGGCTGTCGTGGGCCTGCTCTTCATCCTCGGTGTCGCAGTAGGCATCAGGTACAAGTTTTTCCTCATGGTGCTCAGTTGGCTGGGACTCGACGTGGTCATCCACTTCGTGATGGGGTTCGGTCTGAACGAGATGTACATCATGGCTTGCCACTGGATCTTCATCATCCCCATCGCCATCGGCTACCTGCTGAAGTCGCTCACCCCCGGCAAGCAACAGGTACTGAGGGGCATCACCCTGCTGCTCACCCTCTACCTCTGGGCATGGAACGGCTACCTGGTGTTCACTTACATGTCAGACCAGGCCACGCAAATCATGAAATAACAACCCTCTTTTACACCATAGCTTATGAACATCGCAGTCATCTTCGCAGGAGGCTCCGGCCTCAGAATGCACACCAAGTCGCGCCCCAAGCAGTTCCTCGAACTGAACGGGAAGCCCATCATCATCTATACCCTCGAACTCTTCGACAACCATCCCGAGGTGGATGCCATTGTGGTGGCTTGCATCGAGTCGTGGATTCCCTTCCTGGAGAAGATGATACGCAAGTTTGAAATCAGCAAGGTGGTGAAAATCGTGCCCGGCGGAGGCACCGGACAGGACTCCATCTACCACGGACTATGCGCCGCTGAGGAGACAGCCCAGGGCAAGGAAGCCACGGTGCTGATACACGACGGTGTACGCCCCCTCATTACCGAAGACACCATCACCGACAACCTACGGAAGGTGGAGGAATGCGGATCGTGCATCACCTGCATCCCCGCCACCGAGACCTTCGTGGTGAAGCAAGGAGACGGTTCGCTGGAGATTCCCGAGCGTGCCAACTCCCTCATCGCCCGTGCTCCCCAGAGCTTCCGACTGGGCGACATTCTCTCCTCTCACCGCAAAGCACTGGCAGAAGGCAGGCACGACTTCATCGACTCCTGTACAATGATGAGCCACTACGGCTACAAGTTGGGCACCATCATCGGACCGATGGAGAACATCAAGATTACCACCCCCACCGACTTCTTCGTGTTCCGCGCCATGGTGACGGTACACGAGAACCAGCAGATATTCGGATTTTAAAACCAAGGCAACGGAAATGAACAAGATAGAACAAGAAGACTACGAGAATTTCGCCCAGCACTTCCCCCTATATGAGGAACTCAGAGGGAAAAGCATCGGCATCACGGGAGCCACGGGACTGTTGGGCTCCTGTATGGTCAAGTGTCTGAGAGAACTCTGCAAAAAGCACGACTTGGACCTCACCATCGTATGTTTCGTAAGAGACATGGAGAAAGCCAGCAAAATGTTTTCGCAAGAGGGCAATGAGCCGAGCCGTGAGATGTCTTATGACTCCAGCACCGACTACAGCAACAATATAGTTCTCCTGGAACACGACTTCGGCAGGAAGACAGAGCTTTCCCTGGACGTTCGCATCGACTATCTCATCCATTTCGCCAGTCCCACCGCCTCACAGTATTTCGTGAAAAGACCCGTGGAGACCATGATTACCGACTTCGACGGCACGGCACAGGTACTCCGCTTCGGACTCATCAACCACACGCCCTCCATCGTCAACGTGTCATCGCTCGAAATATACGGCAGCATCTACGACGATGCCGAGCCACTGACCGAAGACAAGCAAGGCTACATCGACCCCATGCAGACCCGCAGCAGTTATCCGATAGCCAAGCGTGCGGCGGAATGTCTCTGCCACGCCTATGCTCAGGAATACGGAGTACACGTGAAGACAGCCCGCCTGGCACAGACCTTCGGCGCAGGAGTGGCGAAAGACGACAACAGGGTGTTCGCCCAGTTTGCCCGCAACGTCATCGCGGGAGAAGACATCGTGCTGCACACCACCGGCGAACTGAGCCGCTGCTACTGCTACACCACCGATGCCATCGAGGCTATCCTCTACATCTTGTTAAGAGGTGAGGACGGCGAGGCATACAATGTTGCCAACGAGGATAGCTACATCTCCATCATCGACATGGCGCGCTTCCTCTGCCGGGAATTCAATCCCGCCATCCAGCCCGTCGTCGAGCTGAAGGAAGGCATGGGCTACTCCCCCATGACCAAGTTGCGCCTATCTTGCGACAAGGTACACCAGTTGGGCTGGGCACCCCGCCACGACCTGCGCACCATGTTTGAGAAACTCATCCAATCCCTTGACCATGACATCCATACTGAAGCGAATCTATAAGAGCACATTGGGCATCTACGAGCGCAAGAACCTCGCCCGATGGGACGTTGCCCCCACTCTCTCCATGCCCATCTACGGCATCTACCACATCTTCTGCGACGGCGAGTGGGAGGGAATGGTGAGAGAGCAGATGGGAAGGCTTCGCCACAGCGGTCTGTTGGCGGCCAGCAAACAGCTCTACATCAGTTGCATCGCCAAGAGCGAGGAGCACATCGAAACTCTAAAACGCATCCTATCGGAATACGGCGGGGAGAAGATTACATTTGTGTCGCTCACCACAGACCCTACCCGATACGAGTTTCCCGCCCTCGACTACATGTATGAAAAGTCACAAAAGGAAGATTTCCTCTTCTACTATTTCCACACCAAGGGCATCACCTACCAGTCGCTCTCGACAGACGACCGGGAGTATCAGGGGTTCGTGAGAAAGATCGTGGCGTGGCGCAGGATGATGGAATACTTCCTCATGGACAAGTGGCAGGTGGCGGCCAACACGCTGCAAGAGGGCTACGACACCTATGGCAGCTACCTCTTCCCCCCATTTAAGAACAAGATGTACGCCGGCAACTTCTGGTGGTCACGCTCCGACTATTTCCGCACCTTAGGGGCACTGAGCGAGGATACCAAACTGCACAACCGCTTCATGGCAGAGGAATGGCTGTTGAGCCAACCCACCGCCAAGCCCTTCTCCGCCTTCGACACCGTGGCAGACCTCTACTTCGTGGAAATCCCCGCCTCCATCTACGAGGACGGCAAGCACTCCATCAAGGATG
>CAVBGK010000037.1:0-29504 GCA_963594995.1 Bacteroidaceae bacterium | reverse complement strand
AAATTAGTTAATAAATAATAAATATTTTCCAATTATTTGGAAAGCAACATAGAAGATTATGTTATTAGAAAAAATAGAAGAACTGTTGAAGGAAGTGAGCGCCCTCACGGCCCAGAACGCCGAGGACGTGGAGCAGCTCCGCCTGAAGTATCTAAGCAAGAAGGGCGAGATCAACGCCCTCATGAACGACTTCCGCAACGTGGCCGCCGAGCAGAAGAAAGCCGTCGGCATCAAGATCAACGAGTTGAAGCAAGCTACCCAGAACAAAATCAATGGGCTGAAGGAGAAGTTGGAGGAGAAAGAGGCTTCCTGCGACGACATCGACCTGACCCGTACCGCCTACCCTGTGGCACTCGGCACCCGTCATCCGCTCACCGTTGTCAAGAACCAGATCATAGACATCTTCTCGCGCATGGGCTTCACCCTGTACCATGGTCCCGAGGTGGACGACGACAAGCATGTGTTCACCATGCTCAACTTCGCCGCCGACCATCCTGCCCGCGACATGCAGGACACCTTCTTCATCGAGCAGAGCGACCCTAGCGACGTCACCAAGAACATCCTCCTTCGCAGCCATACCTCCGGCGACGAGGCGCACTACATGGAGACCCACGAGCCTCCTATCCGAGTGCTCTGCCCGGGCCGAGTGTATCGCAACGAGGCCATCAGCGCCCGTGCCCACTGCTTCTTCCACCAGGTGGAAGGTCTCTATGTGGACAAGAACGTAAGCTTCACCGACCTGAAGCAAGTGCTCTTGACTTTCGCACGCGAGATGTTCGGCGCCGACACCAAGATTCGCCTGCGCCCCAGCTACTTCCCCTTCACCGAACCCAGCGCGGAGATGGACATCTCCTGCAACATCTGTGGCGGCAAGGGCTGCAACTTCTGCAAGCACACGGGTTGGGTAGAGATACTTGGCTGCGGCATGGTTGACCCCCACGACCTGGAGGCTTGCGGCATCGACAGCAACGTCTATACGGGCTATGCCTTCGGCATGGGTGTGGAGCGCATCACCAACCTCAAGTACCGCGTGAGCGACCTTCGTCTCTTCTCCGAGAACGACACTCGTTTCCTGCGTGAGTTCGAGGCTGCCAAGTAAGAGCTTTTTAGTTGACAAAATACGACAAAGTCCGGCAAGACACAAGCATCAGCTTGTTTTCTTGCCGGACTCTTTTTGTCATGCCTCCGCTGCCTTCACCCTGTCCAGGGGGGGGCGGTCAACAGAAATACTTCTTATACTCATTCTCGAAATTCGGGGTGAAGACACCTTTCCCGATATTTTCGAGGATTTCATCTTTGCTCCAGAACCTTCCACCGTCCAACTCGTCCTGGCTAGGCCTCACCTCCCCGTCATAGACGCAGCGATGCACATAGACGAGTTCCTTCTCCCGCTGGCTCTCAAACACATAATGCCCCATGGCGGTGGGTTGGAAATCGGTCACGCCCAGTTCCTCCCGCACTTCACGGCGTAGGGCCTGCTCCACGCTCTCCCCCAAATCGACATGGCCTCCGCACGCCGTGTCCCACTTGTCGGGCTGGATATCCTTCCACGCTGGACGATGCTGGAGGTACAGGTCGCCCCGGCCGTTGAACAGGTGCAGATGCACGACGGGATGCAGAATCTTGCATCCGTCGTGGGCATGGCCGCGGCTGATGGCTCCCAAGATGTTGCCCATCTCATCCACGACCGGGAATTGTTCGTCCTTGTTGTCTGTCATCATAATGTTCCATATTCTTCAGAGTAGCGAAGCATCTGGTGCTCGTAGCTCTCCGTGTAATCCAGATCGACACGCACGATATTGCCGTCGGCATCGTGCTCCAGCTTCATCCATGGGTTGATGAACCCCTTGTAAGGAGCCAGGTCCAGTTTCTTGTAACGCTCCAGTATCTCGTGATGCAAGTCTGCGTCGATGTTGACTCCGTATCTCTCCACCAGCGTCCGGGCAGCCTCGTAGTCTCCCTCGCTCTTGATGCGCTGTATCTCGGCCAGCAGATCCGCGAAGGCTGTGCGAAGGCGTGGATAGTCGTCGATCTGCAAGAATGTCTTGTCCTCCTTCCTCACCAGCCGCAAGGCCTGTGGCGCATGGTCCAAAGTCCAGTTGGCGATGAGGGCGCGGTTGCGCATGTGCGCCTCCTCTATCTGGTCACCCTCCTTGATGCGGATGCACTGTGTGAGCAACCCGTTCATCAGGTAGGTGTAATACTGCGCCTTGTAAGCCTCGCCGTCAGGAACCAATCCCAATTCCACGAGCTTGCGGTCGGCTACGTAGTACAGGCCGAACAGGTCTGCCCGGGCCTCCTCTATCGTGTTGCCGTATGCCTTCAAGGCATCGGGGTCGATGCCCGGAAGGAGCTGTCCGCTGCCATGGCCCAGGCACTCATGCAGGTCGGTGTGCAAGTCATCGGTCAGGTCGCCATAGCGATTGATGAGATCGATGGTGGCAGGGTCGATGACAAACTCCTCCCGGAAGCCGTTGCCTTGCGCCGCCTTGCTGTAAGCCTCGGTCAGGTTGCCGATGGTCACGCTCTTCGACCCATGGGTCTCCCGTATCCAGTTGGAGTTGGGCAAGTTGATGCCGATGGCAGAGGCTGGATACTCGTCGCCACCGAGCATGGCTGCGCACACCACGTGGGCTGTCACGCCCTTCACCTCGGGCTTACGGAAGCGTGGATCGACAGGGGAATGGTCCTCAAACCACTGTGCGTTCTGGCTGATGGTCTGCGTGCGTCGTGTCGCCACCATATCCTTGTATTCCACGATGCCCTCCCAGGTGCCCTTCAGTCCGAGGGGGTCTCCATATACCTCGATGAATCCATTGATGAAATCCACCATTCCCTCATGCTGCCCCACCCAAGCGATGCTGTACTTGTCGAAGTCGGCGAGGTTGCCCGTGTGATAGTACTTGGCGAGCATGTCGATGACACAGCGCTGCTGCTCATTCTCGGCATACTTCTGGGCTTTTCTCAGTCGTGAGACGATTTCCTTGATGGCCTCGCCATACATGCCGTCCTCGTTCCACACCCTCTCGACCAGTTCGCCGTTCCGCTTCATCAGCTTCGAGTTCAGGCCGTAGGAAGGCGGGGTCGCGTCATCCGGGTTCTTCATCCTGCCATAGAACCGCTCCACCTCTTCCTGCGTCACCCCCTCGTAGAAGTTGCAGGCGGAAGTGACCACCAAGTCTTCCCCCTCCGCCAGGTTCACACGCTTGGGGAGCACCTTCTCGTCGAAGATGACCGGCACCAGCTCGTCGAGCAAGTCCTCCCGGGTCTCGCCACGCTTGAGGGGCAGCGTCTCCGGCGGAAGGCTGCAAACCATGTCGCAGAAGAAATGCTCGGAGAACCCGGGCTTGAACTTCTCGCAACCGTAATGGTGGTAGATGCCACTGGAGAACCACACCCGCTTGAGGTAGGTCTCAAACGCCCTGAAGTCCTCCGTATCTCTTTCTCCCCGGTAATGCCGGAGGATGGCCTCCAACGTCTTCCGGATGCGGAGGTTGTACTTTCCCTGCTGGTCGAAAGTGATGTCACGCCCCATCAGCGTAGCCTCTGCCAGATAGTATATGTACAACTGCTGCGAGAGCGTAAGTTCCTCGAATCCGTTCAGCCGGTAGCGCAACATCTGCAAATCGGCGAAACGCTCGTCTGCGAATTGAAAGTCTTCTTTATTATCGTTCATGACTTGCTTAGTTTTATGACTTGATGATGCAAAAGTAGTGATTTTATCTGAAATAATCAAATAAAAGTCCGTTTTTTACAGAAAAAGCAGTACCTTTGCAAGAAATTCATGCGAAATGCAAACTAAAGAGATATTAAAGAACTACTTTGGCTATGATACCTTCCGCCCCAACCAGGAAGAGGTCATCCAGGAAATCATGCAGGGCAACGACTGCCTGGTGCTGATGCCCACGGGCGGCGGCAAGAGCCTTTGCTACCAGATACCGGCGTTGGCGTTGCCAGGCACCGCCGTGGTCATCTCGCCGCTCATCAGCCTGATGCACGACCAGGTGGAGGCGCTGAAGGCGAACGGCATCCCCGCCGAGTCGCTCAACAGCGGCAACGACATGAGCGACGAGACGCTCATCCGCCGCAGATGCGAGTCGGGCGACCTGAAGATTATCTATGTGTCGCCGGAGAAGTTGCTGGGCGAGATACCTTATCTGTTCAGCAACATCAAGATATCCCTCTTCGCCGTCGATGAGGCGCACTGCATCAGCCAGTGGGGCCACGACTTCCGCCCCGAGTACTCTCAACTGGGGCTGCTGCACGAGAAGTTCAAGGGAGTGCCCGTCATGGCGCTCACCGCCACGGCCGACAAGATTACGCGCCAGGACATCGTGCAGCAGCTCCACCTCAACGGCAAGACCTTCGTGAGCAGCTTCGACCGCCCCAACCTGAGCCTCACGGTACGGCACGAGGGCACCAAGAAGGAGAAGCTCAGGTTCATCTACCGCTTCATCGCCAAGCGTCCGGGCGACGCCGGCATCATCTACTGCCTCTCGCGCAAGAACACCGAGACGGTGGCGGAGGAGCTGAAGAAGAACGGAGTCAACGCTGCCGCCTACCATGCCGGCCTGCCCAGCGAGGAGCGGGCGTCGGTGCAGGAGCGGTTCAAGATGGACCAGATACAGGTGGTGTGCGCCACCATCGCCTTCGGCATGGGCATCGACAAGGGCAACGTGCGGTGGGTCATCCACTACAACATGCCCAAGAGCATCGAGAGCTTCTACCAGGAAATCGGCCGCGCGGGGCGTGACGGCGCTCCTGCCGACACGATCCTGTTCTACTCGATGGCCGACATCATCCAACTGCGCAAGTTCGCCGAGGACAGCGGGCAGCGTGACGTCAACCTGGAGAAACTGCAGCGCATGGAGGAATACGCCGAGTCAAGGGTGTGCCGCCGGCGCATCCTGCTCAACTATTTCGGCGAGACCTCCTCGAAAGACTGCGGCCATTGCGACGTATGCGCCAATCCGCCCCGCACCTTCAACGGCACGATACTCACCCAGAAGGCCCTGAGCGCCATCGTGAGGACCCAGGAAAAGGTACACGTGGGGCAGTGCATCGAGGTGCTCCGCGGCATCCACTCGCCCAACGTGGCGCGCAACCACTACAACGAGCTGAAGACTTTCGGCGTGGGCAGGGACGTGCCCGTGAAAGACTGGCAGAACTACCTGCTCCAGATGATGCAGATGGGGTTCTTCGAGATCGCCTACAACGCCAACAACGTGATGAAGGTGACCGGACTGGGCTGGAAGGTACTGAAGGGCGAGCACCAGGTTTCGCTCGCCGTCATCCAGCACAAGGACACCACGCCGGTCGTCCATGCCCAACGGCTGCAGGTTCGCCCGACGGCCAAGAAGCCGGAAAGCCAGGAGCTCTTCGAGCGGCTGCGCAAGTTGCGCAAGTCCATCGCCGACGAGCAAGGGTTCCCACCCTACATCATCATGTCAGACCAGTCGCTGCATGAGCTGGCGAGGGAGAGGCCGAAGACCATCGAGCAGTTCGGGCTGGTCCACGGCATCGGCGACTTCAAGAAAAAGAAATATGGCGAGATATTCCTCAAGGCCATCAATCAAGACAAGGACATATTCGAATAACATACACTAAGATGAAGTTCATAGGAATCATACCTGCCCGATACGCCTCCACGCGCTTTCCGGGCAAGCCATTGGCAACGCTGGGCGGCAAGCCCGTCATCCAGCATGTATATGAGAAAGTGGCCGCCTCGCTGGAGGAAGCCTACGTGGCGACCGACGACGATCGCATCTACGACACCGTCGCCGGCTTCGGCGGCAAGGCCGTGATGACACGCGCCGACCACAAGAGCGGCACCGACCGCATCGAGGAGGCGATAGAGAAAATAGGAGGCGACTGGGACGTGGTCGTCAACGTGCAGGGCGACGAGCCTTTCGTCGCCAAGAGCCAGCTGGAGACCATCTGCCGCTGCTTCGACGACGCTGGCACGCAGATTGCCACCTTGGGCAAGGCTTTCACGGACATGGAGGCGGTGGAGAATCCCAACAGCCCCAAGATCGTGGTTGACAACCAGGGCTTTGCCATGTACTTCTCGCGCAGCGTCATCCCCTTCGTCAGGGGCAAGGAGAAGGCCGACTGGATCGCCCACTACCCTTTCCTCAAGCACCTGGGCATCTACGCCTACCGCAAGGAGGTGCTCCGCGAGGTGACGAAGCTCCCACAGAGTTCGCTGGAGATCGCCGAGAGCCTGGAGCAACTGCGCTGGCTGCAGAACGGGTACAAGATCAAGGTGGGCACCACCGATGTGGAGACCGTAGGCATCGACACGCCGGAAGACCTGGCCCGGGCCGAGGAGTTCCTGAAGAAGATACAGCGATAGGCTTCCCATCGCAAAACCTTTCACAAAATGGCAAAAACAAAGTTCACAGACAAGATAAAAAACTTTATCAAGCGACAAAAGCTCCTCGATAAAAAAGGGAAGTACCTGGTGGCATTGTCGGGAGGCGCCGACAGTGTCGCCCTGTTGCTCCTGCTCCGGGAAATGGGATACGACACGGAGGCCTGCCACTGCAATTTCCATCTGCGGGGCGAGGAGTCAGACCGGGACGAGCAGTTCTGCATAGACCTTTGCCAGCGCCTCCACACCCCACTCCACCGCATACACTTCGACACCCGGACATACGCCGAGGTACACAAGGTGAGCATCGAGATGGCCGCCCGCGACCTGCGCTACAAATACTTCGGTGACCTGAAGAAGGACACCCGCGCCACCGGCATCTGCGTGGCGCACCACCAAGACGACCAAGTGGAGACCGTGCTCATCAACCTCATCCGCGGCACGGGCATCAAGGGGCTGAAGGGCATCTCCGCCAAGAACGGCGACATCCTCCGCCCCCTGCTCTGCGTCACCCGCCAGGAAATCCTGGAATACCTCCGGGAGAAAGGACAAGACTATGTCACGGACAGCACCAACCTGGTGGACGACGTGGTACGCAACAAGATTCGCCTCCACGTCATCCCCATGCTCAAGGAAATCAACCCTGCCGCCTGCCAAAACATAGCCGCCACCGCCCACTATGTGGATATGGCAGACAAGGAACTGGCAGACATCGAGCACGCCGTCCAGTTCCGCGACTGTTCAGAACACGCCACAACCTCCATCGGCCCTTGCGACCTCACCTATGTCAACAAGTCAGAAATCAAGAGACATCCCAGCCATGAGTTCGCCCTGTACACGGCCCTCAGCCCTTATGGCTTCTCCGGACCCGTCATCGAAGAAATACTCGACTCCTTCGACAAAGTCGGCAAGCTGTGGGAATCCGGCACTTACCGACTGGTGACAGACAGGACTCACCTCGTGCTGCAGAAGAAGGGCAAGCCCTTGTTTCGCGCCTGCCAGTTCCCGGAGACAGGCATTTACACGCTCCCGGGGCATAGCACGAGAGAAGACGGGCAAAGGTTCGTCATCAAGAAATATGCCAGGGAGAAAGCCTTCAAGCCGAGCAAGGATGCATACCATGCCACGCTGGATGCCGACAAGGTGAAATTCCCCCTCACCCTGCGCAGGGTAGCCGATGGCGACAGTTTCCGTCCTTTCGGCATGACTGGCAAGAAGCTCGTAAGCGATTACCTCACCGACAAGAAGCGCAATTACTTCATCCGCCAAGACCAACTGGCCTTGGCGGATGCCGGCGGCAACATCGTCTGGCTCGTCGGGGAGCGCACTTCCGACGATTGCAAGATTGGAGAAAAGACCCAAAATGTGCTGGACATCGAAATAAACACTCCCGCCACTATCCACCAATCTTAGCGCCAAACTGCTTGACAAACTTGATTTTCTTGCCCTCCATGTTGGATGGCTTCTCCCAAGTTCCGCCGAGCACGAGGATGGCGACTTTCTTCTTGCCCGCGGGCACCGCATCGACAGCCTCCTGCAGGGAGAGGTAGTTGCCGCGCCCCCTGGCGGAAACCACATAGTCGTAATGGCGCACATGCTTCCTCAAGGCAGGCACCTGCTTGGCGATGGCATCGGCCAGGGCGTTGGCGACGACGTGCGCACCATATACATTATAATGCGTATTGTCCTGGCGGCCCTTCGAGATGCTTGCCACCTCGCCCGGACGGAACCACATGTGGAGCTTGCGACTGCCCTCGACACCCAGGCCGGTCTCGATGTCGTGCGTCACCTTGGTGGCATCCACGAACGGCACCTGCATCTCCTTCGCCACCTTGCCGGGCACGACCACGTAGGCACCGTGGGTATCCACCAGCGTGTCGCTGTTCACCTTTTCCTCGCCGCTGAAAGTCGTGCCGCGGAGCTTCTCGTCATCGTCGTTGCCGTCTTTCTCGACATACCAGCAGCGGCGCACCACGGCATTAAACAGAACGGGGATGCCGCCCTTGGCGCGAGTCTCGTTCACGTAGCGTCGCAGGTTGTCGGCAAAGGTCGTCTCGGGATCGGTATGGCGCGCCGGGGCGGGCTTCTCGTCGTTGTGGCCGAACTGGATGAACACATAGTCGCCCGGCTTGATCTTGTCGAGCACCTTCTTCCACCTGCCCTCGTCGATGAAGCTCTTGGAGCTGCGCCCGTTGACGGCATGGTTGTCAACGATGATTTTCTCATCGAAGCACCCTTGCAGAACCATACCCCATCCTCGCTCCGGGTTGGTCTTGACATGACTTTTCTCCGCTGCGGTGGAGTCGCCTATCACGAAGATGGTCGTTACCTTGCTGCCGGATGTCATCGTCAGGACGACCGCCAGGCAGACAAGCCATGAGAGGATGGCTTTCTTCTTGTTACTCAATACTTTTTTCATTTGATTCGCTTAGTCTTTAAGTTATTATCGTTTTCTTGCTGTCCGCTTGCCTTTTTTAAAAAAAGGGCAGAAGGAAGAATGTCTCAACTCCTTCTGCCCCGAGTTTTGCTTTGTTTCATTTCACACCTGGCTTCACAGCCCGATATGCCATGTTCTGCTAATCATCTCCGCG
This sequence comes from Bacteroidaceae bacterium, assembly GCA_963594995.1. Taxonomy (GTDB): domain Bacteria; phylum Bacteroidota; class Bacteroidia; order Bacteroidales; family Bacteroidaceae; genus Prevotella. Next base: position 20,540 of record CAVBGK010000037.1, on the reverse strand, counting down.
CATCGCTCGCGCAGAGACTATTTCTTGATGGCTGCGATGAGCTCCTCGGCAGACACCAGAGTCTGCTCGCCGCTCGCCATATTCTTCAAAGTCACTTTTCCCTGGGCTATCTCATTCTCGCCGGCGAGCACCACAAACGGGATGCCCTTGGCATTGGCATAGCTCATCTGCTTCTTCATCTTCGCCTTGTCGGGGAAGATTTCCGCACGGACACCTGCCTCACGCGCCTGGCGGATGACGGGCAGGCAATAGGCGGTCTCCTTCTCGCCAAAGTTGATGAAGAGCACCTGGGTCGTGTTCACCGCCTCCCGTGGATAGAGGTCGAGCGCATTGAGGACATCATAGATGCGGTCTGCGCCGAAAGAGATGCCCACGCCGCTCAATCCCGGCAAGCCGAAGATGCCCGTCAGGTTGTCGTAGCGTCCGCCGCCCGTGATACTGCCCATCGGCGTGTCGAGGGCCTTCACCTCGAAGATGGCTCCCGTATAGTAGTTCAAGCCGCGCGCCAGGGTCAGGTCTAGCTCTATCTCGTTCTTCAGTCCCACCGACTTCAGGGTGTCCAGGATGAACTTGGTTTCCTCCACGCCCTTCAGGCCCGTCTCCGAACCTTCGAGCACCTTGGAGATCACGTCAAGTTTCTCCTCGTTGGTGCCTGAGAGCGAGATGATGGGCTGCAACTTCTCGATGGCTTCCTCCGAGATGCCGTCGCCGCGCAGTTCCTCGTTCACGTTGTCCAGGCCGATCTTGTCGAGCTTGTCTATGGCCACGGTGATGTCAACTATCTTCTCCGCCTCTCCGATGACCTCGGCTATGCCGGTCAGAATCTTGCGGTTGTTGATCTTGATGCAGACACGCACGCCAAACTTGGTGAATACGGTATCGACGATCTGCATCAGCTCCACCTCGTTGAGGAGGGAGTCGGAGCCGACCACGTCGGCGTCACACTGGTAGAACTCGCGGTAGCGTCCTTTCTGCGGACGGTCGGCACGCCACACAGGCTGAATCTGGTAACGCTTGAAAGGCATCTGCAGTTCCTCGCGATGCTGCACCACGTAGCGGGCGAAAGGCACGGTCAGGTCGTAACGCAGACCTTTCTCACAGAGTTTTGCCGCAAGCTTGAGAGACCCGAGGGAATGCACGTCCTCGTCGGTCACCTTGCTCATGTAGTCGCCCGAGTTCAATATCTTAAAGAGGAGCTTGTCGCCCTCTTCGCCATACTTGCCCATCAAGGTCTGAAGGGTCTCCATGGCTGGAGTTTCTATCTGTTGGAATCCATAGAGAGCATATACCTCCTTGATGGTGTTGAAGATATAGTTGCGCTTCGCCATCTCTACCGGGCCGAAGTCGCGCGTCCCCTTTGGAATGCTTGGTTTCTGAGCCATTTTCTATGCTTAATGTTTATGTATTACTTTCTCACGATGGTCTGCTCGCGGTCCGGGCCGATGGAGATGACGCCGATGCGAGTCTCCAGGAAGTCTTCGAGGAACGCCACATAGTCCTTGAACTCCTGTGGGAACTGGTCCTCGGAGGTAAACTTCGTCATGTCGGTCTTCCATCCCTTGAACTCCTTATATACAGGCTCCACGTCGTCGATCTCGTAAGGGAAGTCGGTGGTCACCTCTCCGCTCTTCAGCTTGTATGCGACGCAAGCCTTCACGGTGTCGAAGCCATCGAGCACGTCGCTCTTCATCATGATCAGCTCGGTCACGCCGTTCACCATGACGGAGTACTTCAGCTGCACCAGGTCGCACCAACCGCATCGGCGCTCGCGTCCCGTCACGGCACCATACTCATGGCCGAGGTCACGGATCTTGGCTCCCGTCTCGTCGAACAGCTCCGTCGGGAACGGTCCCGCACCCACGCGTGTACAGTAAGCCTTCATGATGCCATACACATTGCCTATCTTGTTGGGGCCGATGCCGAGGCCCGTGCAGGCACCTGCGCAGATGGTGTTGGAGGAAGTAACGAAAGGATATGAACCGAAGTCAACGTCGAGCATGGTGCCCTGTGCGCCCTCGCAGAGGATGTCCTTGCCCTCGCGGAGAACCTTGTTGATCTCCACCTCGCTGTCCACGATTGGGAACTGCTTCAAGTATTCGATGCCCTCCATCCAGGTCTTCTCCACCTCGGTGATGTCGAAATCAGTATAACCGAGGGAGGCAATCTGCTTGAGGTGCAAATTCTTATGAAAATCATACTTCTCCTGGAAGTTGTCGAGGATGTCACCCACGCGGAGTCCCGTGCGGCTTACCTTGTCGGTATAGGTAGGACCGATGCCCTTGCCCGTGGTACCCACCTTGTCCTTGCCCTTGGAAGCCTCGATGGCAGCGTCAAGCACGCGATGGGTAGGCATGATAAGATGAGCTTTCTTCGAGATATGGAGACGGCTCCTGAGGTCATGTCCGCTCTTCTCCAAGTCCTTGGCCTCCTGCATGAAGAGGTCTGGGGCCAGAACGACGCCATTGCCTATAATGTTCACCTTTCCGCCCTGGAAGATGCCAGAGGGGATAGAGCGAAGAACGTACTTCTGTCCCTCGAACTCCAAGGTATGCCCGGCGTTGGGACCGCCCTGGAAACGAGCCACTACATCATACTTAGGGGTCAACACGTCAACCACCTTACCTTTACCTTCGTCGCCCCACTGGAGACCCAGCAGGACATCAACTTTACCTGTGTTCATTTTATCAATCGTTATTTAGACTTATCTGTTTTTATATTGCGCTGCCGGGTCATCTTGCTCTGGCAGGTGCTGCACACGCCATAGATGTAGAGCGCGAAGGCATCCCGCCGGAACCGCTGCAGCCTGGTGCCGTCGATGGCCTTGACCACCATCGGTGCCTGCACCTCGGTCACCTTGCCGCACACCGTGCATACCTGGTGCACGTGGTTCTCGTTGTTCAGGTTCGCCTCGTACTTGGTGCCGTCCACCAAGCTGTGCTTCACCACCAGCCGCAGCTCTATCAAGAGGTGCATCGTGTTGTAGAGCGTCGCCCTGCTCACACGGAAATGCTCCTTCTCCAATAGGTCCGCCAAGTCTTCGAGCGTAAAGTGCCCGCTCAGGCTATAGACCGCGTTCAGGATGGCATACCGCTCTGGAGTCTTCCGGTGCTGGTTCGTCTCCAGATAGTTGTCCAAGATACCCCTTGCCTTGGTCTTGATATTTTCCCTCATAAGTGTCGTTAGTTACATAAAACGCACAAAGATACCCATAATTTGCGACATAGCGCAAAGTATTCAATTAAAAAAAACTAAAAGAGGTATCTTTCTCGGAAAATGCCCTCCAGCGCCATGGGGGAGAAACCGCAAACGTATGTTTATGCAAGCCTCATGCCTTGTGCCCGTGCGCACGGGCGTCACAGCCGCCGCAGCTCCTCGTAGATGCGCTGCACGGGCAAGCCCATCACGTTGAAGTAGCTTCCCTTCAGCCCCAGGCACCCCACATACCCGATCCATTCCTGGATGCCGTATGCGCCCGCCTTGTCGAAAGGCCGGTATCGCTCGATGTAATAGTCTATCTCCTCGTCCGAGAGTTCCTTGAACGTCACCTCGGTGGTTACCGAGAACTGCCGCTGCGCCGTGCGGGTGGTCAGGCACACGCCCGTCACCACGTGATGGGTCTTGCCGCTGAGCATCCGGAGCATCCTGTGCGCATCGGCCGCGTCCTTGGGCTTTCCCAGGATCACGCCCTCGCCGTCCTGGTCGTTCTGCTCGTCAGCCGCCGGGGCTATCACGACGGTATCCGCCGTAAGCACCAGCGGCTCAGCAGGGTCGGCGGAATCCGTCCCGCCGTCCGGCTTCCCGTCTTCCAGCGCCAAAAGCTGCCGGTATGCCTCCGCCTTCTTGGCGGCGATATACTGTGCCGTGTCGTAAGCGTCCAAGGTGTCGGGGTAGCTCTCGTCTATGCCCTTGATGACCTTCACCTCAAAGGGCACGTCAAGCCCGGCCAGCAGTTCCTTGCGCCGCGGCGAGTTGCTCGCCAATATAATCTTATATTTCCTCATCTCCCTTTTTACCTTTTTACTTTTTACCTCTTTACTTTTTTACCTTTTCACCATCCGAACGCCTTGGCGTCCGAGAGCCATTTGCCTTGTGCGCGGAGCACCTGCTCCAGCACGTCGCGCCCCACTCCGTCGCCTCCCTTCCGGGCGGAGACGTAGGTGGAGATTTCCTTGATGTCGGGACAGGCGTCGGCGGGGCAGCAAGGACAGCCGCTCAGGCGCATCACCTCATAGTCGGGGATGTCGTCGCCCACATACATGACCTCCTCGGCCTTCAACTGGTATTTCTGCATGAACTCGCGGTAAGTGGTCACCTTGACGGCGCACCCCATGAAGATGTCCTCGACACCCAGTCCGGCATAACGCTTGCGCACTGCCTCCGACTTTCCTCCCGTCAGGATAGCGATGCGAAGCCCCATCTTCTGCGCCAACTGTATGGCATACCCGTCCTTGATGTTGACCGTGCGGAGCGGCTCCCCCTCATGGGAGAGCACGATGGTCTCCCGCGACAGCACGCCATCCACGTCGAACACCACCGCCTTGACCTTGTCTAACTCGTAATTGATCATAAATTATATTCCCATATTAACATATACACGCCACTCACTCCTTCTCCGCCATGCGATGGATGCTCACGCTCATGCGCTCGTAGATGTCCTTCAGCAGGGGGTTGTCCTTCAGCAGAGCGGCCTGGCTGCGAATCACATTCTGGTCGAACCGCACCGCGGGCCCCGTCTGCGCCTGCTTCGGCGCAAGGGTGTGGACCTTCCTCGCGGTCTCGTCGATCAACGGCATCATCACCTCGAAGGGGATGCCGCGCTTCTCCAGCAGGTCGTGGCAGATGGCGTAGCAATGGTTGACAAAGTTGCAGGCGAACACCGCCGAGAGATGGAGGTACCTGCGGTCCTCGCTCGACAGTTCATAGACCTTCGAGCTGAGGTCGTGGGCGATGGCGGCGATCCGGTCGTGGGCGAGATTGTCGCTGGCCTCGATGAAGCACGGAACGACGGCAAAGTCCACTTCCTTCTCCTTCGAGAAGGTCTGCATCGGATAGAGCACGCCATAGTGCATCGCCATCCCCTGGAACACGTCCATGGGCATGGAGCCCGCCGTGTGTACGAACACCTTGTCTTCCTTGCCCTTGCAGAGAATCGGAATCAGGTCGCCCATGACGGCATCCTTCACGGAGACGACATACACGTCGGCATCGTCCCTGACCCTCGAGATGTCGGTGACCGGCGCACCGCCCGCCAAGGCGGCCAACGCCTCCGCCGACTCCATCGTGCGGCTATACACTTGCAAAATATCATGTCCGGCCTCCAAGAGAGCCTTGCCCAGGTTGGTGGCAAGGTTGCCGGCGCCTATCAATACTATTTTCATTCTTATACCTTATTATATAATATATAGACAAAGAAAAAGCCATCGGGGAGCGAACTACTCGATGGCCTTGTTGAGCAATGCCAGTCCCCGCTCCGTGCAGATGCCCCGGATGATGACGAGGAGGAAATTGTCGAAAATCTGCTGCATGGGGAAGAGCTTGTAGAGTTGCTGGTGCATGATCTCGCTCATGGCGACGTGCATCAGCTCCATGGTGAGCTTGTAGTCCACGTCCTTGCGGAAGAGCCCCTCCTCCACGCCAAGCTGCAGGAAGCACACGCGTTCCTCGTGCTCGCGCTCATGCTCCTGGCGAAGATACTCCCGGATGCGGGGCATGCGGTGTATCTCCTCGTAGAAGGCCACGCCCACCAGTCCGTTCACCTGCATCTGGAGCCGATAGAAATAGCCCACGACGTCGATGACATTGTGGTTGCCGCCGGCGGCATATTCCTCCACCATCCGGCGCATCTCCTGGTTTTTCACCTTCAGGCCTTCCAGGAGAAGCTCCTCCTTGTCGCCGAAAATCTCATACACCGTACGCTTCGACACGTGCAGGCCGCGCGAGATCTCGTCCATCTTCACCGCCTTGATGCCACGCTTATAGAACTCGGCCATGGCGTAATTGACAATCCGACCCTTCAACTCCTTACGATAGTCGTTTACTTCTTCCATATCTTTGCTTTGTCTTATCAAGTAATCATCTAGCTTAGAACGCTCTTCATGCTCCTTCACCGACTTACTTACCATACTTTCGTAACTTTACAACTATTTTTTGCAAAGATAGGAAAAAAAAATCAAAAAACCTACACATTTTAATCGGTTTTTTATTACCTTTGCACAAAAATAACGAAATGTGCACAAAAGGCACGGAAATCGTAAGAATTTAAAACTCTAAACCGAAATAGCGTTATGGTAAAAATTACAAAAGAGGCAGCCCTTGAGTACCACCTCAACGGACGCCCTGGCAAAATCGAGGTTAAGCCTACCAAGCCATACCATACTCAGACCGACCTGAGCCTGGCTTACTCCCCCGGCGTGGCTTATCCATGTTTGGAAATCCAGCAGACCCCCGACGACGTTTACAAGTACACCGACAAGGGCAACCTGGTGGCCGTCATCAGCAACGGCACCGCCGTGCTCGGCCTTGGAGACATCGGCGCCATGAGCGGCAAGCCCGTCATGGAAGGAAAAGGCCTGCTCTTCAAGATATATGGCGGCATCGACGTGTTCGACATCGAAATCGACGAGAAGGACCCCGAGAAGTTCTGCGAGACCGTAGAGCGCATAGCCCCCTCCTTCGGCGGCATCAACCTGGAGGACATCAAGGCCCCACAGTGCTTCTACATCGAGGAGCGGCTGAAGAAGACCCTCGACATCCCCGTGATGCATGACGACCAGCACGGCACCGCCATCATCTCGGCAGCCGGCCTGAAGAACGCCCTCGAGGTGGCAGGCAAGGACATCGCCGAGGTGAAGATTGTCGTGAACGGAGCGGGCGCCGCCGCCATCAGCTGCACCAAGCTCTACGTGGCCCTGGGCGCCAAGGTGGAGAACATCGTGATGCTCGACTCCAAGGGCGTCATCACCAGCGACCGCGAGAACCTCACCGAGCAGAAGAAGCTCTTCGCCACCGACCGCCGCGACGTACACACGCTCGAGGAGGCCATCAAGGGCGCCGACGTGTTCGTGGGGCTGAGCAAGGGCAACGTGCTCTCCCAGGACATGCTCCGTTCGATGAACGACAACCCTATCGTGTTCGCCCTCGCCAACCCGGTGCCCGAGATCAGCTACGAGGATGCCATGGCAAGCCGTCCCGACGTGCTGATGTCAACAGGACGTTCCGACTACCCTAACCAGATCAACAACGTAATCGGTTTCCCATACATCTTCCGTGGCGCGCTCGACGTTCACGCCCGCGCCATCAACGAGGAGATGAAGCTCGCCGCCGTACATGCCATCGCCGACCTCGCCAAGCAGCCCGTCCCCGACGTGGTCAACGACGTATATCACGTGAACGACCTGACCTTCGGCCCGAAGTACTTCATCCCGAAACCCGTCGATCCACGCCTGATCACCGAGGTGAGCGCAGCCATCGCCAAGGCCGCCATGGACAGCGGCGTGGCACGCACCCCCATCACCGACTGGGACGCCTACAAGCAGCGCCTGCGCCAGATGCTCGGCCAGGAGACCAAGCTGACCCGCAAGCTCCACGACACAGCCCGCCTCCACCCACAGCGCGTGGTCTTCGCCGAGGGCGGCAACCCCACCATGCTGAAGGCCGCCGTGCAGGCCAAGACGGAGGGCATCTGCCAACCCATCCTGCTGGGCAACCCCGACCGCCTGAAGCGCGTGGCCTCCCGCCTGAAGCTCGACCTGGACGGCATCGAGATCGTAGATATGCGCGCCGACAACGAGCAGAAGCGCCGCGCCACCTTCGCCAAGCACTTGGCCGAGAAGCGTGCCCGCGAGGGTTACACCTTCGAGGAGGCATACGACAAGATGTACGAGCGCAACTACTTCGGCATGTCGATGGTGGAGCAGGGCGACGCCGACGCATTCATCACCGGCCTCTACACCAAGTACTCCAACACCATCAAGGTGGCCAAGGATGTCATCGGCATCCGCGAGGGATACAACACCTTCGGCACGATGCACATACTCAACACCCAGAAGGGCGTTTACTATATCGCCGACACATTGATCAACCGCCATCCCGACCAGGAAGTGCTCACCGACATTGCCAAGCTGAGCGCAAGCACCGTCAAGTTCTTCAACGACGAACCTGCCATCGCCATGCTGAGCTACTCCAACTTCGGCACCGACACGGCAGGATCCCCTGTCAAGGTGAAGAATGCCGTGGCCACGATGCAGAAAGAGTTCCCCGACCTGGCCATCGACGGTGAGATGCAGGTGAACTACGCCCTCAACACCAAGCTGCGCGACGAGAAATATCCGTTCTCCCGCCTGAAGGGCAAGGAGGTGAACACCTTGGTGTTCCCTAACCTCAGCAGTGCCAACGGCGCATACAAACTCCTGCAGGCGCTGAGCCCGGAGGCCGAGATCATCGGCCCAATCCAGATGGGCCTCAACAAGCCAATCCACTTCACCGACTCGGAGAGCAGCGTGCAGGACATCGTCAACATTACCGCCGTGGCGGTCATCGATGCCTACGTGGAGAAAATCAAGACTAAGTAAATATGACCGTTGGATTCATCCTGCCCGGCTAACCCTCGAGGCATGGATGAACCGACAGATACAAGGCAACGGCTGGGACGCAAGTTCCAGCCGTTGTTTTTTGTACACATACCCACTGTGCGATTGTGCGTCTTTTGCATAAAAGACGCAAAACTAACAAATTGTCAGAATCAAGCCGACATTGCGACAAAAATGCAGCAAATTGCAACACAAATGAAACTATTTAGCCATATTTTAGCTGATTTTTTACTAATACTTGTTAAATTTCAAACTGTGTGGGCGCACAATCGCAGTTTCCAAAAAATAGTTAATAAAATATTTGGTAATGTGGAAAATTAACACTACCTTTGCTCTCGTTATCCTGAAAACAATCTTTTTACCTTAAAAAGGTACTAATACCTATTGAAGATTTGGAGCGGTAGCCTGTGAAGGTCATCGCTTTTTTTGTTTTATCCCGTGACTATCAAAAATATGGACAAAACAAGCTACCTCCTTTCCCCATCCGACAACACCCCCATACCCCACTTTCATTTTTACCTCGGGACGCAGAAATTTTTCCCTCGGGATGTAGGAATTTTTCCCTCGGGAGGGAAATTTTGCCGCGTCGGGACGCAGCAGGGACCGATTGTGAAATTTCATTACAAGCCCTTGCGCCCGCATCCCAAACGAGGCACGCAGAAGATGGATTTATTTAGAAATTGAAAAAATTACAATTCATTTTTGTAATTTTTCCAACTTTTCCTTGCGAGTTCCAAAAAGTTTCCTTACCTTTGCACCGAAATCAAGAACAAACGACATGTACAACGGAAAAGAGGCATACAACAGACTGGCCGAATGTGGCATCCGCCCGTCGGTTCAAAGACTGGCCATCATGGACTACCTCCTGAACCATCCCGTACACCCCACCATCGACGACGTATATAACGGGCTTTGCAAGCAAATACCCACGCTGAGCAAGACGACCGTATATAACACGCTGAGGATGCTCAGCGAGAAGAAGGCAGCGCAGATGATAACAATCGACGAGCACCGGGTATGCTACGACGGCAACACGGATGGGCACGTGCACTTCTTCTGCAAGAGATGCGGCAAGGTGATAGACCTCATGGGCGAGAAAGCCCCCAAGCTGGACCACACCATCGTCGTGGACGGCAACATCGTGGACGAAGAGCAGCTCTACTACAAGGGCATCTGCGCAGAATGCGCCAAGCCCGAGGACTAGCCACCACCCTGCCCCACGGCCACCGGGCAGCCACACAAGAGAGAATGCAACGACATTATTATACAAAACATTAAAAATACAGAACATTATGAAGAAGAAATTTATTTGCACCGTATGCGGTTATATCTATGAGGGGACCGAGGCTCCCGAGAAGTGCCCTATCTGCAAGGCTCCCGCCAGCAAGTTCAAGGAGATGGAAGACAGCGTTGACGACGACCTGACCTTCGCCACAGTACACGTACTGGGCCAGGCCTACAAGGACGGAGTCAACGAGGAGGTCATCAAGGGCTTGAAGGACCACTTCAACGGCGAGTGCGGAGAAGTGGGCATGTATCTCGCCATGGCACGCCAGGCCGACCGCGAGGGCTATCCCGAGATAGCCGAGGCATACAAGCGCTACGCCTTCGAGGAGGCCGACCACGCATCCCGCTTCGCAGAGCTGCTGGGCGAGGTCCTGGGCGACACCAAGAGCAACCTGGAGGCACGCATCGCCGCCGAGAAGGGAGCGTGCGAGGACAAGTTCCGCATCGCCAAGTTGGCGAAGGAGCAAGGTTCTGACGCTATCCACGACACCGTACACGAGATGGCGAAGGACGAGGCACGCCACTGCGCAGGCTTCGCCGGCCTCTACAAGAGATACTTCAAGTAAGACTTATACGCAAGGCTGCTACTCGCTGATTCTCACGAAGCCAGCCGGTGCGTTGAGACGCTGCCCACGGGTCCTCACATATCTCAGGAACTCCCTGACCAGAGGATTCGTGGGCTTTTTGGCTGTCACAAGATAGAGGTTGCGGGACGGAGGCGAGGGATAGCGGCCGTCGGAGATGGCTTCCATCAAGTCGTCCATCGTGTCGTAAAAACGCTCGTCGTCATCTATCTTCCCGTTTCCATCGACATCTATCGGGATAACGGCAAGCCCCTTGGTGGGGCGATGCGTCTTGTCGTCGTAGGCATAGCCGATGTTGTTGTAGCCGATGCCGTACACGTCCTTCTGCAACGTCTCCGCCACCCCGGGATCGCCAAAGAGAGCCGTGCCCCTCAAGTCTTCCTGCCCGACACCCAGGAACGCCGCCCAGGTCTCGGCAGCGCCACAGGCGTCGCTGCGCGTATAGACATGCACCTTCGACTGCCCCTCCAGCCACAGCCTCTTGGCCATCTCACGGCTCAAGCCCACCCTCTGCCATTCCCTGAGCATCGGATGGCGCGCGTTGGCGGTAGGCACCACGGCGTCCTTGGCCACCACAAACGCCACCGTCCCCCTCTCCACTTCCTGCGGCTTGAGCTCACGGCTCACCATGCCGATATCCACCTGGTCGGCAAGCACATCGGTGATGCCCTTGCCCGCCCCACCTGCCGACACGTCGATATCCACGCCGGGATGCAGCCGGTGAAACTCGTCAGCCCATTGTATCACCAGGGGATAGAGGGCGAAAGCCCCCGACACCGTGATGTAGCCACTCAGTTCCTCCTTGCCACCGGCACCCTTCCCGGCCTCCCCCCTGCCGCCGCAACCAGCAGCAAGAAGGAGTGCCAGGAACAACAAATAATCCAACTTTCTCATCGTCATTGCTTTTTGGCTGCAAAGGTACAAACACCGCCGCAATGCCGCAATACCACAAACACACCATTCCGCCATACCCAACATTAGGTATCAGATTACACCATCATGGGTATTGCACGGCACCGGATTTCTTCATACCTTTGCACCCGAAACAAGAAAGTAACAACCGAGGGGGTGTCCACCTCATCAATTATATGAGGACTCCCCCATAAAAACAGGAGACAAAGACATGAACGCAATCGCAGCCACACTCTCACAGGCTTGGGCCGGTTTCACACAGCGCCAGTTGGGCTTGGCGCACCGCCAGTTCAGCTACACGCAGAGCGAACCTTTCAGCGTAGATGCCAAGTTTGCCCACGACACGCACGCGCAACTCGGCACGCACGACCTCAACGTATATATCAACGGGGCACAGATATTGAAGAACGTCAACGTGCGCATCCCCAAGAACAAGATAACTTGCATCATCGGTCCGTCGGGCTGCGGCAAATCAACCCTCCTGCGCACCTTCAACCGTCTCAACGACCGGGTGGAAGGACTGAAGACGAAGGGCGAGGTCAACCTGGGCGACAGCAACATCCTCGCCGCCAGCAGCAGCAAGCTCTCCGAGCTGCGCCGCAACATCGGGCTGGTGCCCCAGCGTCCCTGCCCCCTGCCCATGAGCATCTACGACAACGTGGCCTACGGCTGCCGCATCCACGGCATCCATGGCAGGAGGAAGCTCGACGGCATCGTGGAGCACTACCTCAGGGCCGTGGGCCTCTGGGAGGAAGTGAGCGACCGCCTGAAGAGTCCCGCAGCCAAGTTGAGCGGCGGCCAGCAGCAGCGCCTCTGCCTCGCCCGCAGCCTCGCCGTGGAGCCCAGATACCTGCTCGCAGACGAGAGCACCTCCGCCCTCGACCCCATCAGCAGCAAGAAGGTGGAGCAGCTCTTCACCGAGCTGAAGAAGGACTACAGCATCGTGATGGTGACCCACACCCTGCGCCAGGCCCTCCGCATCGCCGACCACGTCATCTTCATGTACCTGGGCGAGGTGATAGAGGAAGGTAGCGCCGAGCAGGTGTTCCACCACCCCAAGCACGAACTTACCAAGAAGTACCTGAACGGAGCTTTCAGCTAAAAAATATCGAAAAAAAGATGGCTTTATCAAATAATTGTCGTAAATTTGCACCAACAATGCCGATTTTGGCAAAAGACAAATGATAGAGCTATGGCTATTATAGAAAAAAAGAAGCGGATTTACCGCAAGCGCATCCCCTACGGAATGCAGAACTTTGAGGATGTAAGAAAAAGGGACTGTTACTATGTAGATAAGACTCCCTTCATCGAGGAAATAGAAGAGGCCAACATGTATTTCTTCTTCATCCGCCCTCGCCGGTTCGGCAAGAGCATCACCCTCTCCATGCTCGAGAATTACTACGACATCAAGAAGAAGGACCAGTTCGAGACCATCTTCGGAAAGCTCTACATCGGGGAATACCCGACACCGGAGCGCAACTCCTACCTGATCATCCACCTCAACTTCGCCATGATCTCGGCAGGGCTGGACAACTACCAGAAGGGCCTGGACTCCCATTGCAACATCAAGTTCTGCAGTTTCTGCGACAAATACGCCTCATTGTTGCCTCCCGGCATCAAGGAAGAGATGAACCAAAGGGAGGATGCCGTCGCACAGTTGACCTACCTTTGCGAACAATGCGCAGCCGCAGGCCAGAGGATATACCTCTTCATCGACGAGTACGACCATTTCACCAACCAGATTCTCGCCCACAAGGAGCACGAGCAGAGATACCGCGAGCAGACCCACGGAGAGGGATACCTGCGCCATTTCTTCGACACCATCAAGGGAGCGGCAGGCAATGCCCTGGGGCGTGTGTTCGTGACGGGAGTAAGCCCCGTGACGATGGACGACCTGACGAGCGGATTCAACATCGGCACCAACTATTCCCTCGCACCGGAGTTCAACGAGATGACCGGGTTCACCGAGGAAGAGGTGCGGGATATGCTGGGCTATTACTCCAGCGTACTCCCCTTCAACCATACCGTAGATGAGCTGGTCAAGGAAATGAAGCCTTGGTACGACAACTATTGCTTCGCCGAGGAAGCGTACGGCAAGACCACCATGTACAACTCCATCATGGTGCTCAACTTCGTCGACAACTACATACGGAGCGACTACCACCTTCCGAAAAAGATGGTGGAGCCCAACATCCGCATCGACTACGACAAGATACGCATGCTCATCCGGCACGACAAGGAGTTTGCCCATGATGCCAGCATCATACAGGACCTCGTGACCAAGGGGTTCGTGACCGGCAAGCTCGTGGAGAACTTCCCCGCCGAGCGCATCAACGACCCCGACAATTTCCTGAGCCTGCTATTCTACTTCGGCTTGGTGACGATAGACGGAACGTATGACGGATCCACCAAGTTCATCATCCCCAACGAAGTGGTACGCGACCAGATATACACTTACCTTCTGGACACCTACAAGGAAAACGACCTCACTTACGAGGCTTACGACAAGGGCAAGTTGGAAAGTCAAATGGCATACCACGGCGACTACAAGCCCTATTTCGACTACATCGCCGACTGTCTCAAGAGCTACGCCTCACAGCGCGACAAGCAGAAGGGCGAGGCTTTCGTTCATGGATTCACACTCGCCATGACCAGCCAGTGCCAGTTCTACCGCCCCATCTCAGAGCTTGACAACGACGGAGGCTACGCAGACATCTTCCTCCTGCCGCTCTGCGACGTCTATAAGGACATGACCGACTCGTACATCGTGGAGCTGAAATACTGCAAGTCCTCCACCCCCGATGCCCAGGTGGCACAGCTCTTCAAGGAAGCCTCAGCCCAGATCTGCCGCTACGCAGACAGCGACATCGTGAGGGAGTCGGTGAAGACCACCACCCTCCACAAGCTCGTGGTCATCTACCGGGGCACGGAGATGGTGGAGTGCAAGGAAGCGGAAGAATAAGAATAAGAAAAAAGACAAATGATAGAGCTATGGCTATAAGAGAAAGAAAGAAGCGGATATACCGCAAGCGCATCCCCTACGGCATGCAAAACTTCGAGGATGTCATCAAGGAAGACTGCTACTATGTAGATAAGACTCCCTTCATCGAGGAAATAGAGGAATCCAACAAGTATTTCTTCTTCATCCGCCCTCGCCGGTTCGGCAAGAGCATCACCCTCTCCATGCTCGAGAATTACTACGACATCAAGAAGAAGGACCAGTTCGAGACCATCTTCGGAAAGCTCTACATCGGGGAATACCCGACACCGGAGCGCAACTCCTACCTGATCATCCACCTCAACTTCGCCATGATCTCGGCAGGGCTGGACAACTACCAGAAGGGCCTGGACTCCCATTGCAACATCAAGTTCTGCAGTTTCTGCGACAAATACGCCTCATTGTTGCCTCCCGGCATCAAGGAAGAGATGAACCAAAGGGAGGATGCCGTCGCACAGTTGACCTACCTTTGCGAACAATGCGCAGCCGCAGGCCAGAGGATATACCTCTTCATCGACGAGTACGACCATTTCACCAACCAGATTCTCGCCCACAAGGAGCACGAGCAGAGATACCGCGAGCAGACCCACGGAGAGGGATACCTGCGCCATTTCTTCGACACCATCAAGGGAGCGGCAGGCAATGCCCTGGGGCGTGTGTTCGTGACGGGAGTAAGCCCCGTGACGATGGACGACCTGACGAGCGGATTCAACATCGGCACCAACTATTCCCTCGCACCGGAGTTCAACGAGATGACCGGGTTCACCGAGGAAGAGGTGCGGGATATGCTGGGCTATTACTCCAGCGTACTCCCCTTCAACCATACCGTAGATGAGCTGGTCAAGGAAATGAAGCCTTGGTACGACAACTATTGCTTCGCCGAGGAAGCGTACGGCAAGACCACCATGTACAACTCCATCATGGTGCTCAACTTCGTCGACAACTACATACGGAGCGACTACCACCTTCCGAAAAAGATGGTGGAGCCCAACATCCGCATCGACTACGACAAGATACGCATGCTCATCCGGCACGACAAGGAGTTTGCCCATGATGCCAGCATCATACAGGACCTCGTGACCAAGGGGTTCGTGACCGGCAAGCTCGTGGAGAACTTCCCCGCCGAGCGCATCAACGACCCCGACAATTTCCTGAGCCTGCTATTCTACTTCGGCTTGGTGACGATAGACGGAACGTATGACGGATCCACCAAGTTCATCATCCCCAACGAAGTGGTACGCGACCAGATATACACTTACCTTCTGGACACCTACAAGGAAAACGACCTCACTTACGAGGCTTACGACAAGGGCAAGTTGGAAAGTCAAATGGCATACCACGGCGACTACAAGCCCTATTTCGACTACATCGCCGACTGTCTCAAGAGCTACGCCTCACAGCGCGACAAGCAGAAGGGCGAGGCTTTCGTTCATGGATTCACACTCGCCATGACCAGCCAGTGCCAGTTCTACCGCCCCATCTCAGAGCTTGACAACGACGGAGGCTACGCAGACATCTTCCTCCTGCCGCTCTGCGACGTCTATAAGGACATGACCGACTCGTACATCGTGGAGCTGAAATACTGCAAGTCCTCCACCCCCGATGCCCAGGTGGCACAGCTCTTCAAGGAAGCCTCAGCCCAGATCTGCCGCTACGCAGACAGCGACATCGTGAGGGAGTCGGTGAAGACCACCACCCTCCACAAGCTCGTGGTCATCTACCGGGGCACGGAGATGGTGGAGTGCAAGGAAGCGGAAGAATAAGAAAAGGAAGACATCACGCCATATATTTCAAGGTGGCGCATCTCACTAAACGAGATGCGTCACCTTGATTTTTTTATATCGCTTGCCGCCAAGTCCCAACTCTGCCATGGTCTGCTGTTTCATGATGAGCGGATACTGCGCATTGGCATAGAAATCGAAATATTTGCTCTTGAAGCTATCCATGTTCTGCGTGGCGAGAATGATGCTCAGTCCCTTGTTTCTTCCCACAGCTATCAGGTTGCGAAGATGCGGTTGCGGATGAGCTGCTTCAAGACCGAGGTCACGCTGTCGTCCCTGTCTGCCTTCACCATCTTAGCCTGATACATCTTCAGCATCAAGTTGAAGGTGAAACTGACCACCACATTGCGGACAAGTTCCTTGTCGTATTAAGACCTTAGCTCTGTATTGTCTGTTTTGAACATTATATCTATGCCGTTTGACTTCATCCTTATCTGCTATGGTATAATATTGTTGAATAGTATAGACTGTCCGATACCACCTTCACGGGTAGCTTTAAGCAACTGGCGCACACAGTCAAGCTGATGATAGCGAGGCCAGATGATGCTTTCCACCGTCTTCTTTTCTTTCTTGCCAGTTTTCTTGTTCTTAACCTCTTTCTCCTTGAATGTTATTTGGGCATAGTTCTCCAGTATGTCGGAGAGTGAGCGTTTGCCGAGAATGTCCTCCCACAGGTAAGCCGTGCGCACACCATTTGGATTAACAGGGTTTCCAGCACCGCCATTCACTCCTTTGTTGAAAGGCAAGAACCATGAGGCGTTGCCTTTCAATTCAGTACACATCATGATGTCGTCATCGTCCACAGCAAAATGTACGGCACAACGGCGTTTCTGCAAGATGAGTGCTGAGGGGTCAGCTTTGGGGTCACGGTCTTCCTTGTACTGCTTGATGGCATTCTCTACAGTCTGACCTGTATAGTGATTTTTCAGCTCCATCGTCATAACAGGCAAACCATTCAACGATGTGTACACATCAATGCTATCTGTCTTTTCCTTGCTGTAATAGAGCTGTCGGGTTACACAGAATATATTCTTGTCATTGTATTGCTGTGCAGTAGGATTGAGTGCCGATGGAGTGGGATAATACATATCAAATATCTCAGATATGTACTTGAAACCCTTGCGCAACACATCAGTCACACCACGTTTGCTTAGGGCTGCACTGAGCCTGTTGAAAAACTTGTGTTCCTCAGTTGGAGAAGCGAAACATGCCGTGTTTTCCACCTTTTCTTTTTGTGTGGAAAGGATGAATCTTTTCACTCGTTCCGTGTCCAAACCAAACTCCTTGTTGTAGTCGCTGGATGCGCCTTCCTCATAATCTTGATGGTTACGAAGATAGCTGACGAGTATTGTTTCAAGTTCTTTCTCAGATATGTCTGTTGGCATACGCTTTCAATTTAAAATTCTTTCTTTAACTCATTGTATAAGTCCACTGGTCCCAAGTGCCAGTATTGAGTACTTGCAGTGGATAGTTTCTTGTAGAGTTTTGAGCGATAAATACGCTTGACGGCTTCCGTAAGGCTTATACCCTTGTCTTCCGAGAGCCAAGGAGCAAGCCATCCTATCTTTAATGGCAACAACATATACAGGTTGTCCTGTGTTATCTTTGCACTCATATCTTGATAATTTTTGATTCAACAAATTTAATGGCTTGCAGCGACTTCTCCGTATGGAAAAGATACTGGTCAACCAATTTATATGTCTTTAATTCTTGAATGAGAGTCGGCATACTGATGATGCCGCCTTCATAGAGCGTGAACTGAGTATAAACGCTATCATCTGCCACAGGACCATACACGATGTCGTAGTTGTGGGTGAACTCCCTCTCGGTACGGTTTTTCATTACGAAATTCACCCATTCCTCTGTTGGTTTCTCGAAGAAGAGTGACTTCATGTCATTTATTACTTCGTCATCCAACTCATAGACATTCACGTAACCAACAGATACTCCTTTATCTTTCATCCTTCGCTCTACCCATTTCTTAGCCTGTTCGTAAGAGGTTGTTGTGTAGAAGCCAGAGCCATAGTCAAGAGAACGGTTTGGCTGACGTATCTCTGGGTTTCTAACTTCCTCGATACTTCCATGATATACTTTGCTCATTTTCTTCTTTCGTTTATCATTTTGTCAATTTCTTCAACCAGCCATTGCCCACCTTGTGTGTGAAGTACATCGTAGAACTCACAGAAATGCTCCACTATCCCATATTGTTCAAATAGATTGACCACCTCTTCTGTGCCCATATTCTTTGCCTTGGCATATTGCTCTATGCAGAACGACACAAACATGGCTCTGTCTTGCTGTTCCTTGTTCATTGTTGTTCTCCTTTCTGTGGCTCTGCCACACATATCTGTCCAGTCACAACATCGCTTATCAAGCGTTGCTTGAACTCCTTGAGATACTCTCTCTCTCTTGCGGAAACATATTGCTCAATTTTAAGGGTTTTATCTTTCAAATAGTCAACAATGATTCGATGTTCAGCAAACGGAGGTATAACGAAATCCGTATTCTTCAGCTCGTCTTGATTGATTTTAGGCATCTTCACTCTGTCTGCAATTATGTTCTTGGCAGAAGAAAGGAATGCCTCGGAAAGCATATAATACATTACATATTCTGTGTCTTCGATTGTACTTATGGGGTACATATCGGCACTGCACAAGCCATCGTATGGAGCGATTGTCACTTTATTCAACAATGGACGTATCTTTGAGTAAAGAATCTGCCCTTTGTAAAATCTGTGATTGTCGCTGTCAACCTTGGCTTCTTCTACCGTTCTTGTCTTGATGATTTTTCCAGAATCCTTTTCTATAGAGTCTGGAGAGATTTGAAACATAGACAAATGCTCTGACGGATGTACAAGGTTGCATTGCACTTTGGCTATTCGTCTAAACGGCACACAACTCCAATGGCTTGGAATCTTTCCAATCCATCCTATACCGCTGTCCTTATATGAGTCATATCTTTTCATATTCAAACTTTTATTAGCGGTTAGACATTCAATATATCTTTAAGCACCCCCTTAGTCTGTCTTCAATGCCGTTGATGCCGGTTGTGATGTCGGCAATGGAGCGCAGTTCAACAGGTTTGTAAAAGTATTTGGTGAATGATAACTCATAACCAACAATCACATCATCGGCATAGTAAAACGCATCGGGCGCATACGGCAGCACTTCCTTTTCCATAAAAGCATCAATCAATTGCACATATCCCTTGCGCCGTTCCTCCTTACCGTTGGTCACAATCCAAATATACGTACCGATGCCTGTGTTATAGAAGTCATTTTCTGGCATGGCTATGATTCCGCCAGTACCGCAAGCACCATCATATACGCTGTATGTCGTAGCCTTTATCTTGTCAGCAACAGGAAGCACGGCAAGGTCGGCAAGCAGCTTCACATAGTCTCTTGGTGTGAAATGCTCACCAGCCTCTGTCACGTTGTTTTCCTCGTTAAAGCGTCGCAGAAGTTCCTCAAACATCATTCCAACGGTGTGGTTGTCGAGGGCTGGATGCAAGAGTTTCCCCTCACCGTCATATACAGGCTTAGAACTGAGGTTTATTTTATCGGAAGTGAATTTCTCGATGATGCTGCCCAAACGCTCCGCTTCCGTAAGGTTGTCAACAACCTGCCTGAGGTGCAGCTTTTCTATAATGTCAAGCACATCCTTGCTATAGCCGTTCAGATATTCAATGAAATTCATTTTAAGGCGAAGAGGGTCTATCTCGCTTTTCAATGTCTTCATTGTAAACTTTGAGGTATTGTAGAAAGGAAAACCAGTAATATCATACAAAACTGGTGCTTGGTTTTCTATCTTGTTTTTGTCAAGCTGTTCTTTCATCTGTATTACAGCATCCTTTGTTGGTTCAAGTAGTACATCAATGCGGCGCAATACCAGCATAGGCAGAATGACTTTCTTGTAATCGCCTTTGTTGAAAGCGTTCACAAGCACGTCATTGGCTATGTTCCAGATAAACGAGAACAAAAAGTTATATTGTGACTGTTCCATTATGTTTTGTCTTTTATTTAGCACTACGTTCTTTCTCGTCCGAGATAAGTTCTTTCATATCCACAGACAATATTTGCGCAATTTCAAGAAGAGTTGTAAGATTCGGTTGGGTACGATTACACACGTAGGCATTAACCGTGCTGAAACTCTTGTCCCATTTTCTTTGAAAGCCAAGTTTGGCTTATCCCTTTTTCTTCCAAAACTGCCTTTATGCGATTTAACTTCATATTTTTATTGTATTTTACCATACAAAAATAATAATTTATTGCGATAACACATCATAAAAGGCATTTTTTTAGCATTTTATAAGACGAAACTAGCAAAAAAGTGTTATGTAACTAAAGTTTCCCACCCCTAAATAATGGGATAAAAATAACAGTTTCTCGAAA
>CAVBGK010000036.1:0-11131 GCA_963594995.1 Bacteroidaceae bacterium | reverse complement strand
TCATTTCAAGTGCAAAGGTACTAAAAATAGCTGAATTATCGCCAATTCGTTAACCGAATTAACAATCTTATGCAATGTACGGTATACTATAGGATTAGGGCTGCTGAATAGTTACGGTTGGCTTTATTTTTTAGCTAATATTCCATAAAAAAGAAAGATTTGGTTACCAAAATGGTTGCCTATTCAAGAAAAAGCACTATCTTTGCAGCACGAACATTAATGCATTACAACTATGTTAGTAGTCAGTACAAGAGATTTCAGAACCAACCAGACCAAATACCTCAACAAAGCTAACTCTGGTGAGCACGTGATTTTAAAGTCACGTACAGGTAGCTTCAAGATTGTCCCTATCAGCCCAGACGATATTGTCAGCAACAAGAGAGACCTTGCAGCAGAACTTCGTGGTGCTTTGCAGGAAGTGAAAGACCACATAGAGGGAAAGAAAGAACTCCAATCCTTAGATAGTCTTCTCGATGAGCTATAGATTTAACGTTTCATCTTACTTTGCCAAGGAAGCAAAACGACTTAGTAAGAAATATCCTAGTTTCAAACATGACTTGGATAAGTTTAAAGAGAGCTTATTAGAGAATCCTCTCCAAGGTACAGAGCTATCGCCAGGCATCCGCAAGATAAGAATGGCTATTGAGTCAAAGCATAAGGGATTGTCTGGCGGGGCTAGAATTATCACCTACAACATTCTTACCAAAGAAGAGAATGGTGAGATTGGTCTCCTTTTGCTCTACGACAAGGGCGATGCTGAGAGCGTAAAACCCAGCGTGGTGAAAGAGATTATCAGAGATATGGGATTTTCTCTATAAATAAATCCCAAGATAATTTGCTAAGCACAATATCTATCGTGCCCAAGCCAAAAAGAATGATTGTTGACTGATTGTTGACTAATCTCATTCTAACAGTGTTCATTAATAGGTTGACAATTAGCATAAAAAGACTTGTAGCTCAGTTGGTTACACCTTGCTAAGTCCGTAGGAGTTAGTAAGGCTCGGCACAGACTCATAATCTGGAGGTCCTAGGTTCAAGCCCTAGCTGGTCCACGATTTTGGAAAGTGCCAAAAGCTTATTTATTAAGCCTTTGGCACTTTTTGTTTGGGTATTTTTCATTTTGCCACAAGAGCCTGTGACCTATCGTATGTTACAATGTTTCATTGAAAATATCTATCACCTATCACCAAAACATAGCTTTCTCTTTGATATTGAGCAATTTAAAATGGTGATAGATGACTTTATCTTTACTTTATCTATCACCATTTCGCCACTATCTATCACCATTTTGACTTCATTTCCCGATACGACCGAGGCTATCACGGACAAGCCAGTCGCCTTTCATGGGCAAGGAGATAGCAATGAGTTTCACCCCGTGAAACTGACAGTTTCATGCCGTGGAACTCACGGTTTCATGGCGTGGAACTAAACAAAGCCTAGTCAAGGCAGAGAAGAATGCTTGCCAGACAAAAAACATAGACTTTTTATCCCCTTTTCATTGTTTTGTAATAAATAAACCGTATCTTTGCATTTGAATTTAAAACATATTACAAAATATAAAGACATGAACAAGATCTTTAAGCTTATCTTCGTGCTCTGCGCTTTCTGTGGAATGGCACAGGCACAACCAGAAAGACCTAAGTTGGTCGTTGGTATCGTGATTGACCAAATGAGATGGGACTATCTCTATCGTTACTACACACGTTATGGCGAAGGTGGATTCAAGCGTTTGCTTGGCGAAGGATTCAGCTGCGAGAACACACGAATCCCTTACATACCATCCGTCACCGCCATCGGGCACAGTTGCATCTACACCGGCTCTGTGCCTTCTATCTCAGGCATCGCCGGCAACAACTTCGTCAAGGACGGCAAAGTGGTGTATTGCACGGATGACAATACGGTGAAACCCATCGGTTCTGACAGCAAGGCAGGACTGATGTCACCCCGAAACATGTGGACAACCACCATCGGAGACGAGCTTCGCCTTGCCACCAACAACCGTTCCAAGGTGATTGGCGTAGCACTCAAAGACCGTGCCTCCATCCTGCCCGCAGGTCACCATGCCAACGGCGCGTTCTGGTTTGATGACAAGAGCGGAAAGTTCATCACCAGCAGCTTCTATATGGAGAAATTGCCAGACTGGGTAAACAAATTCAACAAGCAGAAACTACCAGAGAAGTATCTCGCCAAGAAATGGGAGACCCTCTACCCCATCGACTCATACAAAGAGAGCACCAGCGATGACAACAACTATGAGAACGGCATCGTGGATGGCGTGAAAGCAGTCTTTCCCCTCGACCTCCCTACCTTGTACAAGAAACACGGCTACAAGATTATCCGTAACACACCCTTTGGCAACAGTCTGACCATCGACATCGCCAAAGCCGCCATCGACGGCGAAAATTTGGGACAGGGCGACGAGACGGATATGCTCACCGTAAGTTGTTCCAGCACCGACTACATCGGCCACCAAGTAGGCGTGAACGCCATCGAAACCGAGGATACTTACCTGCGCCTCGACCAATCGCTTGCCGACCTTTTCTCATACCTGGACCAAAAGGTGGGCAAGGACAACTACCTCGTGTTCCTCAGTGCCGACCATGGCGGAGTCAACAACGCCACTTACCTGCAAGACCAGCGCATACCAGCCGGCATCTGGAACAAAAAAGCCGCCAGCCAGTATCTGGACGAGGCTTTGAAAGCCAAGTTCCCCACAGCAGGCAAGCTCGTGAAGTCAATCATGAACAACCAGGTGTTCTTCAACCTGGCAACCATAGACTCTCTCGGGCTCGATTACGAAGCCATCAAGCAGACAGTAGCAGACCGTCTGAAAAAAGACAAGGACGTGCAGTATGCCTTCGACATGGAAAAGACTTCCATCACGAGTGTACCCGATGACATCAAGTTCCGCACCATCAACGGCTACAATCGCGAACGCAGTGGAGGCGTACAGATTGTGTTGAAGCCAGCATACTATGAATATTGGAACGACAGAGGCACAACACACTCGGCCTGGAACGGCTACGACACCCACATTCCATTGGTGTTCATGGGATGGCATGTCAAGCATGGCGAGAGCACACGCCCTCACTACATGACCGACATCGCAGCCACCGTCTGTGCCATGCTCCACATCCAAGCACCTAACGGTTGCATCGGCGAACCCATCTTCTAAAGAGAGTGAAATAACAAGGGGCGCAGCCACAGTGGCTGCGCCCCTTGTTATTTTACTCTTCATTCATTATCTTCATGTATTCTTCATAAGAGATATACCTTCCTCCCATCGACTTCAAGTGAGAAGTCTCCAACTGGCAGTCTATCATCCTGCCCCCATGCTCCTGCAAGAATCTAGCCAAAAAGATGAGAGCCAGCTTGGATGCGTTGGGCACAAGTGAGAACATACTTTCCCCGACGAAGACCTTTCCGATGGTTACGCCGTAAAGACCGCCCACAAGTTGTCCCGTCCCATTGTCCCAAACCTCCACGCTAGCAGCAAAGCCCTGGCAATGAAGCTCCGTATAAGCCTTAACAATGTCCTCACCGAGCCAAGCTCCATCCTCCTCATAGCGCCCATCACTTTTACTGCATCCCCTTATCACTCCCTCAAAATCCTCGTTGATACCAACGGAATATCTCTTCTTGTTCATAAGAGTCCGCATAGAATGACTCACATGGATTTCCTCGGGAAAAATGACAAAACGACGCATCGGGCAATACCAAAGGATGTCCTTTTGGTCACGGAAACTATACCAAGGAAAGATGCCGTTGCTATACGCCAGCAACAGACGGTCGATACTCAGGTCGCCGCCTATTGCAAAACATCCGTCATCATCCCCCAAACGTGGGTCGGGGAAGTATATCTCGTCCGCCTGGTCATCTATCTCAAAAACCATTCGCTTGCCTTCAATAAAAGTTATTTTTTCAAAAGACAGAAGTCTTTGGCGACAAGTTCCTTGCCATCAAAATCAACAACCGCCTTGCCACCCTTCTTCAACTTGCCAAAGAGCATAGCCTTCATCAAGAGCGGTTTCAACCGGTTGCCAATGGCACGGTCCATCTCACGGGCACCGTACTCCTTGGTAAAGCCCCACTTCAAGAGCTGCCTCTTTGCAGCATCGGTCAATTCGATGGCCACATTCCTCGCCGCCAACTTTTCTTCAAGCTGACCGAGTTTCTTGTCAAGTATCAACTCAGCCATCTTTTCATCCATGTCATGGAAGACCACCATGTCGGAAAGGCGATTGACAAACTCCGGCTTGAACGTTTTCTTCACCTGTGCGAGCATGGCCTCCCCCCGACTTACATGGCCATTGAAACCAACACTCGCCCGAGAGGCATATTGTGCTCCGGCATTGGAAGTCATAATCAAGATGACGTTTCGGAAGTCAGCCTTCTGCCCCTTGTTGTCGGTAAGCCGGGCATAGTCCATCACCTGAAGCAAGATATTGTAGATGTCGCTATGCGCTTTCTCAATCTCATCCAGCAAGAGCACACAGTTGGGAGTCTTTCGGATGGCATCCGTCAAGAGTCCTCCGTCTTCATACCCAATGTATCCGGCAGGCGACCCTATGAGTTTGGCCACCGTATGCTTCTCCATATACTCACTCATGTCGAAACGTACCAGTTCGACGCCGAGTTCCTTGGCAAGCGAACGCGCCACCTCAGTCTTTCCCACGCCCGTAGGACCGACGAAGAGCAACGAAGCCAGCGGCTTGTCATCATCCACGAGTCCAGCCTTCGCCATCATCACAGCCTCAACCACCTTATCCACAGCCACATCCTGGCCGTAAATCTTGTCGAGCATCCGTTGCCGCAAGGTAGCCAAAGCCTCATTGTCCTGATTATCACCCTTCATTGCGGCAGCATCAATCTTGCAAACCTTGGCAAGGATTTGCTGCACAACCGCCTTGGTCACGTATGACCGACGACTATTGGCTGGATGCACCTCCAGGTAAGCACCCGCCTCATCCATCAAGTCGATAGCCTTGTCGGGCAAATATCGGTTAGTGATGTACTTGGCGCTGGCATGGACGGCATACTCCAGGGCTTCCTTGCGGTAAGTCACACCATGATACTTGTTGTACTTGTGCTGCAAGCCCTCCAAGATACGGAGAGCCTCCTCCTCAGAAGGTTCCTTGATATCTATCTGCTGGAAACGGCGAACGATGCTTTTGCTCTTCGACATATAGCGATTATATTCCTCATAGGTAGTGGAACCTATAAAACGAATGTCACCTTGTTCCAAGAACCGCTTGAGTTGGTTGGCCGCATCCGGTCCACCGTCACCGCCACGTCCGGCACCAATGATATTATGTATCTCATCGAGATAGATGATAGTGTTGCCTTCCTTTGTAGCTCCATCCATCACCAGC
Organism: Bacteroidaceae bacterium; assembly: GCA_963594995.1. Lineage (GTDB taxonomy): Bacteria > Bacteroidota > Bacteroidia > Bacteroidales > Bacteroidaceae > Prevotella. The sequence goes on along the minus strand of CAVBGK010000036.1, from coordinate 5,759 downwards.
TGGATACGCTTCTCGAAGTCACCCCGGAACTGGGCGCCCGCCAACATCTGAAAGATGTCCATGCTATAGATACGGGCACCTTTCAGTCGTTCTGGCACCTGGCCGTCGTTAATCCGTTTTGCAAGGCCATACACCAACGCCGTCTTTCCGACGCCAGGTTCACCTATATGGAGCGGATTGTTCTTTTCCGCACGGCAAAGCACCTGGATAGTCCTGTCCAGCTCTTGTTCACGTCCGATGAGAGGGTTGTGCTGCTCAACCTGTTCAGAGATGCATGTCACGAGCTGATGCCAATCCTGCGGCATTCTACGATCACCTTCCTCGTCATCATAGTCATCATCATACTCCCCGTCATCGTCCATGTCGATGCCGCCCCCCGCGTTATCCAACGGATAGAAGTTTCCAACGCTCGCCAAGAACTCACCTTGCCGATCTCCCACGGCTCTACACAAGAGATAGGCAGCCTCCGAGTTTTGCAAGCCCAACATCGCCTGCACGAAATGAGGCACATTGACTTGCCTTCTGTCTGCCGCAGCAGCCAAGGCACAAGCCGCCCCAAACATACTTTTGAAGAGCGAGGAAGGTTCCGGCAGATACTTTACCGTGGCAGGCACGCGCTCTTGCTTGGCGAGCCACCCCACCAAGTCTTCATGCATCTTCGTGGCGTCCACTCCCTCTTCCTGGAGTGCCTGACAAAAAGAGAACTGGCGCAACAAAGACAAAAGCAGATGCTCCGGCATGATAAACTCATGGTCGAAGAAACGAGCCTGCTTCAGTGCGTCATCCATCAAGACACTCATATAACGGGTCAATCCCATACTTTCCATTCTTATACTTTCCTTTCTTTGTTATTCTGGCATATATGTCAGTTTGAGTGGATATTTCTGTGAGCGAGACCGCTCCAACGCCTTCTCAACCTTGCTTTTGGCAATATCATAGCTGTAGATACCCACCACAGCCTTCTCCTCGCGATGGACTTTCAGCATGATAGTCTCTGCCTCTTCCGCAGACTTAAAGAAGACGGTTTCGAGGATTTCAACCACGAAATCCATTGGCGTGAAGTCATCATTGAACATCATCACCTTATAGTGCCTAGGCTCCTTCAGTCGAGTCTTCTGGCGTTCCCTTACAGCTGCTTGCTCTTGTGCCATATTAATTTATTTCTTATAAGCATTCATGATTTCCACTACGTAAACATCATGGAATCCCCCCTTTTCACCATACCATTGCAGGAGGCTCTTGTCGAGGAACTTCTCCGCCTCCATCGTGTCCTTGTAGAGTTTACGACATTCTAAGGTCAGGCGAGATTGCTCGAATGCGACACTTCCGTTGTCAGTCTCCACAGGCATCAAGCCAGTCTCCTTCACCTTGTCGAAATCACGCCCAGACTTGGAGCCACAGAAATTATATATCTTGCGCGCCTCTTCGCTCTCACCGAGGAAAGAGAGGGTCATATATTCATTTTCTTCAATCAGCCCATGGGTATATCGCTCCGGGCGGATGAAGACCACAGCCACAGGTTTGTTCCACAACCATCCAAGGCATCCCCAGGAGGCAGTCATCATATTAAACTTATCCTTGTTGCCAGCCGACACCAATACCCATTCCTTGCCGATTGTCTCGAAGACATTGTCATTGAGCGTCTTTACATCAATTTTCTCCATCGTATCTTTTCCTTTTTATTATACCTTAGGTTATACAAATATCGGGAATTTTAGCAATATCCATGCCATTTCCAATAAATGATGATGCAAAGATAGCATTTTTCTCTGAAAACAACTACTTTCAAGGGATTATTTTATTTTTTTCCGATGACAAGTGTCTTGATACATAGCTGTTGGCAAAAACCAAGACTAGAGTTGCTGTCTAGCACATTATTGAAATTTTAACTAACTAGTATGTCTATAATTTAGTTAACAAATATGTTTTATCGATGCAAAGATAAAACGAATTCATGATAATTCAGGTTAGAAAGGCCTTGGGGCTTCTTTCTTGAAGGTACTCCCAATCCTGACTTTTGTATTCCATCCCAATTCGTAAGTTGGTCGGCACAATATTTTCCAAGTTTGGTACGAACCTTATCTCTTTGCAGCCCCTCAAAGTGTCAATTTATCCACTTATTCCCTCATAAAATCTTAGTTTTCCTTGGTTATTCCCTCATAAAAGTGTAACTTTGCACCAAGCATTCCCTCATAAAAGTGGAAAGGACGAGAAACGTGAAGTTTCCTCTGAAATTCTACGCCGACATGGACGTTTTCAAGTTTTAATCGCTCGCCACATTCATCAATCATGACTTCGTCTCCTGTCATCTGAAGGAACTTCCTATGTTCTAAATAATAAGCAGAGTATAAACAATAACATCATTAAAGTAATATAAATACAATGAAGAAAAAAGCAACTCTCCTCATAGCCTCCATCATGGCTTTCGGCGGAATCAACACCGTCCGTGCCGACGAGGGAATGTGGACCATCTACAACTTGCCCAACGCTGTATATGAGATGATGCAGCGCGAGGGTTTCTCGATGACTTACGACCAACTCTACAACGGTGAGAACGCCCTGAAGAATGCCGTGGTCAACTTCTCCGGCTATTGCTCGGGCGTAGTCGTATCTCCAGACGGACTGGTATTCACCAACCATCACTGTGGCTTCGAGTCCATCCGTAGCCACTCCACCGTGGAGCACGACTACATGCTCAACGGCTTCTTCGCCAAATCATACGAAGAGGAACTGCCCAACGAGAACATGTTCGTGAGTTTCATGGTAGGCCAGAAGGACGTAACCGACAAGGTGATGCAGCTCGGCTACGAGACTCTCGACAAAGATAAACGCGCCGACCTCATCGACTCTCTGGAGAATGCGATGACCAAGGAGGCGAAGGCAAACGACTCCACCCTCCACGTCACCGTGCAACGTTTCTATGAGGGCAACAAGTGGTACGCCACCACCTATCAGGACTTCACCGACCTCCGACTGGTGTTCACCGTACCCAAGTCTATGGGTAAGTTTGGTGGCGACACCGACAACTGGATGTGGCCCCGCCAGACCTGCGACTTCTCCGTGTTCCGCATCTATGCCAACCCCAAGACCAACGGTCCTGCCGCCTACAGCAAGGACAATGTGCCTTACCACCCCAAGCGTTGGGCTCAAGTTTCCCTGCAAGGCTACAAGGACGGCGACTATGCCATGACCATGGGGTATCCCGGCAGCACCGAACGTTACCTCTCCAGCTATGGCATCCAGCAGATGCGCGACGCCCAGAACGCTCCCCGCGCCCAGGTTCGCGGCGTGAAACAGGAGGTGATGCAGAAGCATATGCGTACCGACGAGGCCGTGCGCATCAAGTATGACAGCAAGTACGCCAGCTCTTCCAACTACTGGAAGAACTCCATCGGCATGAACAAGTGCATCGACTCCATCGGCATCATCAACATGAAGCGGGAGTACGAGGCTCGTCTCCGTGCCTGGCAAGACACCGCCAAGGCTGCGGGTGACCTCGCCCACAAGGTGGACTTCGACAAGTTGAAGAGACTCTACCAAGAGATTTCGGGAGTGACTTACGCCATGACCAACTTCGCCGAGTCGTTCACACGCAGAAGCAACGTGGAGTTCTCTACCCGTGCCTTCAAGTTGCAGCAAAACATGGAGGTGAAGGGTTCTGAGAAGAACAAGAAGAAGCAGTACCATGAGTTTGATGACAACAGCGACACATGGGACAAGGCACTCGACCAAGAGGTATTGGCCACTCTCCTGAAGAATTACAAGGAGCATGTGGATGCCAAGTGGTTGCCCAAGTTCTACAAGACCATCGACACCCAGTTTGGCGGCGACTACGCCAAGTATGTGAGCTATCTCTGGGACAAGTCGCTCATCATGAAGAAGGGAGCCAAGCTCTACTTCAACAAGAAGGGATACGAGAAAGACCCGGGTGTGGCCTTCGGTATGGACTTGAACGACGTGTATGCCGACTTTGCCGAGGCTATGGGCAATGTAGCAGACAGCATCGGTGAGCAGGAAAAGTACCTCTGCGCCGCCAAGCTCCGCATGGAGGAAGATATGCCCCACTACAGCGACGCCAACTTCACCATGCGATTGAGCTACGGACAAGTGGGAGGCTTCGATCTGGGCGGCAAACCATCAGGCTATTACACCACCGCCGAGAGCATCGTGGAGAAGATGAAGCAGGGCAACAAGATACTCGACTACTATGCCGAGCCTATCATGCACCAGCTCCTCTCCGAGAAAGACTTTGGTAAGTACCAGGACAAAACTAGCGGCAAGATGCAGCTTTGCTTCCTGACCAACAACGACATTACCGGCGGTAACTCCGGTAGTCCGATGTTCAACGGTAAGGGCGAGTTGATAGGTCTCGCCTTCGACGGCAACTGGGACAGCCTCAGCTCCGACATCAACTTCGACAAACGTCTGGCACGCTGCATCGGTGTGGATATCCGCTACGTGCTCTACCTCATGGACAAGTGGGGACACGCCGACAGACTCTTGAAAGAGATCAATGCCAAGTAAAAAAATAACCGTTCGAACGAAGATTCGAACGGTTATTTTTTTTAAGAGTCACATTTAGATTCTGTTGTGCTTTTTCTTGACGAGGAGGATGCGGCGCACACTCTCGTTGATGCGCTCTTCGGAAATCTTGCCCGTCTTCACTGCATCTACCACAGCATCAAATGCCTTCTTGTAACTATGGATGCAAAGCACCACATCCACGCCAGCCTGAATACACTTTACTGCAGCTTCCTCGGGCTCGTACTGGTCGGTGATGGCACCCATCTCCATGGCATCGGTCACGATGATATTGTTGTAGCCCAATTCCTTGCGCAACTTGTCCTGCAGGATGACGCTGGAGAGTGTAGACGGAATATTGTTGCCATCAACATTAGGCGCAGTGATATGCGCCGTCATAATGGTCTCTACACCGTGCTGAATACCAGCCTTGAAAGGAATCATCTCGCACTGGAGCATCTCTTGCCAAGTCTTCTTAGTCTCCGCATACCCCAAGTGGGTATCGGTCTGGGTGTCGCCATGCCCGGGGAAGTGCTTGATGCACCCAATAATGCCATTGGCACTCAGACCGTCGAGATAACTGCAAACCATGGTAGCGACAGAGTCGGGGTCGCTACTGAAAGCCCGAACGCCGATGATAGGATTATCGGGATTACTGTTTACATCCGATACGGGGGCGAAATCCACATCAAAGCCATAATCCTTGAGATAGGAACCGATGTAGTTAGCGGCATCGTAAACGGCAGGTGCACCACCATTCTGGCAGAGCCATGTCATGCTCGTAAACTTCTTGAGATTGAAAGCATCGTTATTGGCAAGACGCGCCACACGACCGCCCTCTTCATCGATACAGAGCAGAGGCGAGTTCTTCAATGCCTTAATTTGCGGGATGAATGCCTTGAGCTGTTGTGGATCCACGCAGTTGTGGGCAAAAAGAATCACGCCACCAGCCGGATACTCCTCATCAAGAGCCTTCATCTCCGACGTGATGCTTGTCACATTGTACGATGGCCAGTCCTTGGTAGCTGGCTGCACCTCTCCAGATGCGATTTTCTCGATAAGATACTCAGGGCGAATCCAAAACATCTGACCTACTTTCTCACGGAGGGTCATCTGACTAAGCACATTCTCCACTTCTACCTCTGGGGTAGGCGACTCGCTAGAATTGTCATCGCTACATGCTGCAAAGGTGAATGCCACACAGAGCAACACCCATACTTTCACTAAAAACTTTTTGT
>CAVBGK010000035.1:0-38670 GCA_963594995.1 Bacteroidaceae bacterium | reverse complement strand
GCATGAAGCAACCAAGCGGTACATCCGAGGTGGTGCTGAGGAGCGATTCTATATTAGGAGTGGCACTCAATATGTATGAACTTCGCCATGTACAGGCGGAGATGACCCTCGAAGAGCCAGACACCGCCGACCAGAGTGTGCTGCTCTATACCCGAACTGCCGACTATACAGCCACGGGCAAGTACTTGGGCTCGCTGGTCATCTGTGGCGAGCAGTTGCAGAGCGATGCCTCGCGCCTTGGCTATTGCGCCATCGTAGACGGCAAAATGGTGATAGGCATCTCGCGCAGCGACAAGGTGAAGGACTATGTGGAGGAACGCAAAGGGTTCTACTTCCGCCAGTTCATGCTCGTCTCCAACGGCGAGTTGCCCACCCGCTTCTTCCTCCATGGCAAGGTGGAACGCAAGGCCTTGGCACGCACGGCTAACGATAAGATCTATGTGATAGAGACTCGCCATGCCGAAACCCTATGGGACTTTGCCGATGCCCTGCGAGAGTACGGTTTCGTGGATGCCATCTACCTGACGGGCGGAAACGAGTCCGGCTTTTGGAGAGCCCCCGACGGCATCGCACATTTTACGGAGAAGGCAGCCCATTACCGCACGGACAAGCACCACGGTGTGGCTCCATGGCTGGTGCTGCGGAAGAAAAATGCATAGTTGCAAGATAGAGAGTATATGCCAGAGATAGTTTCGCTTATCCTTGATGTTCCTCCTCCTTATAATATCCCGTTCCGATGCGCTTGGGGTTCTTGGGAAACCAGCCTTTCTCACAACGGTGGCGCTGCTCGAACAGCTCGCCGATGCTCCAGAGGCAGGAAGCACCGAACACTCCATGGAGGGCGGAGACCAGGACGTTCTCTATCATGAAGGCGGCGGCTATCGTGCCGATGCCCACCACGAGGAACACCCACCAGAACTTTGTGCCGGTGTAATACTCCGTCTTCAACACGATGGGGTGGAAGAAGCCTATTATAAAGAAGGTGCTGACGGCAATGATGATGCCCGTGAAATGTAATTCCATGCTCGATGATGTTTTGATACTTGATGATTTTGTCCTATGAAATGGGTATATTCCCCATTCGGAGTGCAAAAATACAAAAAAAAGTCCAAACTTACTTTGTTTATCAAATATTTTATATAACTTTGTAGGCAGATAGCGGAATATGACGCTGTTTTCGGGCACAAGCCCTGAAATGACAAATTCATTATAACAAAATAAAACTATGGCTAATAACGCAGAATTAATCAAGCAGTGCGAGGAAAGGGCACAGCAGTGGCTCTCTCCTGCTTTTGACGAGGAAACACGTAACGAAGTGAAGGCAATGCTCGACGCTGAAGACAAGTCGGCACTCGTGGATGCCTTTTACCAGAATCTAGAGTTCGGTACGGGCGGTTTGCGCGGCATCATGGGCGCAGGTACCAACCGCATGAACAAGTATATTGTAGGTATGGCCACACAGGGCTTCGCCAACTACATCCTCAAGGCTTTCCCTGGCGAAGAGAACCTCTCCGTAGTGGTAGGACATGACTGCCGCAACAACTCTCGTCTCTTCGCCGAGACTGTTGCCGCCATCTTCTCTGCCAATGGCATCAAGGCTTATCTCTTCGAGGGCTTGCGTCCTACTCCTGAGATTTCTTTCGCCATCCGTCAGCTCGGGGCGAAGGCTGGTGTGAACGTGACAGCTTCCCACAACCCAAAGGAGTACAACGGTTACAAGGCTTACTGGGAGGACGGCGCACAGGTGCTCGCACCTCACGACACGGGTATCATTGAGGAGGTGAATAAGGTTACCATCGACCAGGTGAAGTTCGAGGCAAATTGGGACAAGATTCAGATTATCGGTGGCGAGATGGACTATGACTACATGACAGCCGTTCACTCGGCAATGATTGACCAGGATGTCATCAATCGTCAGAAAGACCTGAACATAGTTTATTCTGCCATGCACGGCACTGGTCGTGTCATCGTTCCTCTCTGTCTCCGTTCTTGGGGCTTCCAGAACATTAACGTGGTGCCCGAGCAGATGGTAGTGGACGGCAATTTCCCAACGGTGGTTTCTCCTAACCCCGAGAATGCTGAGGCCATGACTCTCGGTATGAAGCTCGGTACCAAACTCAATGCTGACCTCGTGGTGGCAACAGACCCAGATGCTGACCGTCTTGCCATCGTTTGCCGTGACGACAAGGGTGAGTGGATGATCATCAACGGTAACCAGACCGCCATGATGTTCTGCTACTACATCATCGAGAACAAGAAGAAGCTTGGCAAGCTGAAGCCGACAGACTTCCTCGTGAAGACCATCGTTACCACCGAGGTGATTGCCGAGATTGCCAAGAAGAACAATGTGGAGCTGCGCGACTGCTACACAGGCTTCAAGTGGATTGCCCGTGAGATTGCCATTTCCGAGGGCAAGCAGGATTATATCGGCGGTGGTGAGGAGAGTTTCGGCTTCCTGCCATACGACAAGGTACGCGACAAGGATGCTCCTGCTTCCATCTGCTTGATTTGCGAGATTGCAGCCTGGGCAAAGGACCAGGGCAAGACACTCTACGACCTCTTGATGCAGATTTACGCCGACTACGGTTTCAGCAAGGAGTTCACCGTGAACGTGGTTCGTCCCGGCAAGACTGGTGCCGACGAGATCAAGCAGATGATGGCAGACTTCCGCCAGAACCCTCCGCAGGACTTGGGCGGCAGCAAGGTGGTGACCTGGAAGGACTACCAGACACTGGAGACCAAGCACGCCGACGGCAGTGTGGAGAAACTCGATATGCCTGCCACCAGCAACGTGCTGCAGTGGTTCTGCGACGATAACACCAAGGTGAGTGTTCGTCCTTCTGGTACAGAGCCTAAGATCAAGTTCTACATCGAGGTGAAGGATCCTTCTTTCAAATGCGCTGGTTGCTACGCCCGTTGCACTAAGGCTGCCGAAGAGAAGATTGAGGCTATCAAGAAGAGCTTGAACTTGGATTAAGCCAAGTCGGAAGATATCCGGATATTCCATGAGGGGGTGTCATAAGTTGTATAAAACACTTATGGCACACCCTCATTTTTTATATTTAAGCGTTTGCGGCATGGCGTGGAGGTTGATGAAATATGAAAAATTTTCTTGATTTCTTTTGCTCAACGACTTTTTTTGTGTACTTTTGCACAAATTATCGATGAAAAGAAAATGAGAAAACGTTTCATACATACATTGTGGGCTTTGTTGGTTACAGGAGTGTTGGTAGTAACCGCAGGTTTCTTCGCCATCTGGTTTGGGTGGATTGGCTACATGCCCGATATCGAGGATTTGCAGAATCCAATCAATCGCTTTGCCACTCAGGTGTATTCCTCGGATGGCAAGGTTTTGGGCACCTGGAATCTCAACAAGGAGAACCGTATCGTGATACCTTACAGCAAGATGTCACCTTATTTGGTGAAAGCACTTGTGGCAACAGAGGATGAGCGCTTCTATGAACATTCGGGCATCGACTACCGTGCTCTCGGTCGTGCGATTGTCAAAAGAGGCATTCTCGGTCAGGCTAATGCGGGCGGTGGTTCTACCATCACCCAACAGTTGGCCAAGCAGTTGTATAGCGGTACGGCGCAGAGTACCACCCAGCGAATTTTCCAAAAGCCGATAGAGTGGGTGATAGCCATCAAGTTGGAACGATATTATACCAAAGAAGAAATCATCGCCCTCTATCTCAACTATTTCGACTTCTTGCACAATGCGGTCGGCATCAAGACGGCTGCCAATACCTATTTTAATAAGGAACCCAAGGACTTGACGATATGCGAGGCAGCTACGTTGATAGGTCTTTGTAAGAATCCCTCATTTTTCAATCCCGTGCGTTATCCCGAACGTGCCAGGGAACGTCGCAATGTGGTGCTTTCCCAAATGGTGAAAGCAGGCTACATGGACAGGTCTGAATACGAGCAGTGTTCAGCAGAGCCTCTTACGCTCAACTTCCATCGCACTGACCATAAGGACGGAACGGCTACCTATTTGCGGGAGTTCCTTCGCCAGTACATGATGGCGAAACGGCCACAACGGTCAGACTATCCTTCTTGGAACAAAGTACAGTTTGTGGCCGATTCCATAGCTTGGGACAACGACCCACTTTATGGATGGTGCAACAAAAACTACAAGAAAGACGGCAGCCCTTATAACGTCTATGCTGATGGGCTGAAGGTGTTCACCACTATCGACAGTCGTATGCAGAAATATGCAGAAGAGGCAGTCTATCAGCATGTGGCGCACTATCTGCAACCTGCTTTTGACAAGGAAAACAAGCCTAAGCCTAGTTCCCCCTTCTCAGACAAGTTGACTCCCCAACAGATACGCAGCATCCTCAACCGTTCCATCACGCAAAGCGAGAGGTGGCGTAATATGAAGGCGGCTGGTTTTACACCGGATGAGATCAAGCAAGCTTTTCGGAAGAAGACGGAGATGACGGTATTTACCTATCATGGTGATGTCGATACGCTGATGAGTCCATTGGATTCCATCCGCTATTACAAGGGTTTCCTGCGCTCCGGCTTTATGAGCATGGATCCCAAGACGGGTGCCGTGAAGGCATACGTGGGAGGATTGGACTATCCTCACTTTATGTATGACATGGTGAGCTTGGGACGCCGACAGGTGGGCTCTACCATCAAGCCATTCCTCTATAGCTTGGCGATGGAAAATGGTTTCACGCCATGCGACTATGCGCCTAACCGCCAGCAAACTTACATGGTGGCAGGTAAGCCTTGGACACCGCGCAATGCCAATCATGCTCGCTATGGACAGATGGTCCCCCTGAAGTGGGGGTTGGCTCAGAGCAACAACTGGATTAGCGCTTACTTGATGAGTAAGCTCAACCCTTCCCAGTTTGTGCAGATGCTTCACGACTTTGGCATCCGCAATCCCGACATCCACGCCTCGATGAGCCTTTGTCTCGGTCCCTGTGAGGTGAGCGTGGCGGAGATGGTGAGTGCTTATACAGTCTTTGCCAACCATGGCATTCGTACGGCTCCGATGTATGTGAGCCGTATTGAGGACAACGAGGGCAATACGATTGCTACTTTCCAGCCTCGCATGAATGAGGTGATCAGTGCAGATAATGCGATGAAGATGCTCACGATGTTGATGGGTGTGGTAGATAATGGTACGGCCGGCCGCTTGCGCTATCGTTATGGTTTTGAGGGAGAGATGGGCGCCAAGACAGGTACGACCAACAACAATAGCGATGGCTGGTTCATAGGTTTCACGCCGCAGTTGGTTACTGGTTGTTGGGTGGGAGGTGAAGATCGTGACATCCACTTCGATGGCATGGACATGGGCCAGGGCGCTACCATGGCACTCCCCATCTGGGCGATTTTCATGAAGAAAGTCTATGCAGACTCATCGCTTGGCATCGATTCCAACGCAAAATTTGATATTCCAGAAGACTACAATCCTTGCAGGTCGAAAGCTGGCGAGGATGACTTTACTGAAAATGGTATAGACGAAGTGTTTGAATAAGAGTGGATACATAGATATAGTTTCATCACGTGGCACTCTCAGTTCCATAACGTGAAACTCTCAGTTCCATAGCGTGAAACTAATATCCGCATAGTCACCGCCTGCTTGCTCTCAGGAAGAGATATCCCGCAACGATGCCGAGGTAGATGAGACAGAGTTGTGGGATGTTGATTTTAATTCCTTCGACGCTGGCTGTAGGCAATAGGGTGGTGAGTTGCAAGGCAGTGTTGCAGGCTTGCGTGATGCACACCAAACAACTTGCGACGAACTGCAAGAGTGGGGTGGCGATGTATGTGAGAAAAGGTATTTGGGCGAACAGGGAGAGAGGCATGGCAGACGCTGACAGGTAGAGTATGAGGGTTGCGGCAGGAATGGCTATGAAACTCGTGAGGAGTGAGTAGCAAGAGATGCGCCCAAAGTAATAGGCGATGAGCGGCATCGTGCCGATTTGGGCGGCCATAGACAAACATAACATACCCCATATCCATTTCGTAATTCGCCCCGATGCAGCAAAGCCCTCTTTCACAATAGGGTTGAAGAGAAGGATGCTGAAGACGGCAATGAACGACATTTGGAAGCTGATGTCAAAAAGGTAGAGAGGTTTGAAAAGTAACATGCTGGTATAGGCAAGGCTTAGGTTGTTGATGGAAATCACGTCTTTATGAGCCGCCATCGCAAAACAGCAAATGCTAATCATGGCGGCCGAACGAACGGCACTGGCAGGCATTCCGATGAATAAGACATAACCCCATATTGCGATTAGTGACAGGGATACAGAAAGGAGGGAACGCCGTCGCCCTCCCATCAAGAGAACGAACAACTGAAAGATAATGCCAATGTGTAGTCCGCTGACAGCCAATACGTGACTCGCACCGGAAATGGAATAAATGTCCTTGGTCTCCTTCGTCAAGGCAGTCTTGTCCCCCAAGGTCATGGCGGAGATGACGGCAAAGTCTTGGTCATTGATGCCGAGTTCTCTCATCTTCTTTTGTGTTTTTTGCCGGAAGTATTGGGCCGCCAGGAGCGTCTTGTCCAGCGAAGACAACCTGTCTTCAGAAACGACTTCAATGTTTTCTTGCATCTTGTCCATTTGATGGGTAGTGAGCAATCCGCTCGTGCAGAAGAGGCAGAAATAAATGAGCAGGCATTCCTTGGTTTTCTTTTGGGAATGACGGAATCCGCATAAGCAGGATGCCGCTCCCCAAGCGACGATGCTGCTCACGAGCCAAAGGGTCGTGTCTAGAAAACCGTAGCTTGCCTTGGCTATGAGGATGCCTATCGTCAGAACGATGCTGATACGCATGAGCGGTGTAAAATGTGAAGGTTCTGTCACTCGCATATACTTTTTTCGTTGAAAATTCCACTTAAACTTTTAATAAGTGCAAATATACGAATAATTTTTCGTCTAAATGCCTTTTTTTTTGTATTTTTGCAAAGTTTTAGAGAAAACAATGCAAATGTTTCGATGAAACTGCGAATATTTTGAAATACAAAAAATCATTATAATGAACGTTTCTTACAAATGGCTTAAAGAATATGTCGATTTCGACTTGACCCCCCAGGAGACGGCGGACGCGCTGACATCATGCGGACTCGAAGTTGACGCTTTAGAAGAAGTTCAGTCCATCAAGGGTGGATTGAAAGGTCTTTATGTGGGTAAAGTATTGACATGTGAGATGCATCCTAACAGCAATCATCTTCATGTGACTACCGTTGACCTTGGCAAGGATAAACCCCAGCAGATTGTCTGTGGCGCCCCCAACGTGGCTGCTGGGCAGAAAGTAATCGTAGCCGACTTGGGATGCGTGCTTTACGATGGAGACCAGAGTTTTACAATCAAGAAGAGCAAACTCCGTGGTGTGGAGAGCTTGGGTATGATTTGTGCCGAGGATGAGATAGGCATAGGTACAGACCATGCCGGCATCATCGTCCTGCCAGAGGACGCTCCTGTAGGTCAGCCTGCCGCAGAGTACTATCACTTGGAGAGCGATTGGCTCATCGAGATAGACATTACTGCCAACCGTGCCGATGCGCTTGGACACTATGGTGTGGCTCGCGACCTCTATGCTTGGTTGAAGCAGAATGGATATCAGACGAGCCTCCACCGTCCGTCATGTGACGAGTTTGTCGTAGATAACGATGAACTTCCTATTGACGTGGAAATCCAGAACGGTGATGCCTGCAAGCGGTATGCTTGTGTCAGCATTACCGGCTGTGAGGTGAAGGAAAGCCCTAAATGGTTGCAGGACAAGTTGAGCATCATCGGCTTGCGTCCAATCAACAATATTGTCGATATCACCAACTATATCATGATGGCTTACGGCCAGCCTCTCCATTGTTTCGATGCCGATATGGTGACAGGACACAAAATTGTTGTTCGCACCCAGCCTGAAGGTACTAAGTTCATTACCCTCGATGGTGAGGAGCATGCATTAGGAGAACATGACTTGAGTATCTGCAATGCAGAGGAGCCGATGTGCATTGCCGGTATTTTCGGTGGTAAGGGTTCTGGTACTTACGAGACTACCAAGAACGTGGTTTTGGAGAGCGCATACTTCCATCCTACATGGATCCGCAAGAGTGCTCGCCGCCATGGCTTGAGTACAGACGCAAGTTATCGCTTTGAGCGTGGTGTTGATCCAAACGGACAGATTTATGCCTTGAAACAGGCTGCCATCCTCTGCAAGCAGTTGGCAGGCGGTAAGATTTCCATGCAAATCAAGGATGTATATCCTGAACCTATCCAGGAGTTCCCGGTCCGCTTGAACTATGAGTACGCTCATCGTCTCATTGGCAAGGAAATTGGTGCTGATACCATCAAGGATATCGCAACTTCCCTGGAGATGAAAATCGTTAAGGAAGATGTAGAGGGTATCGATCTGCTTGTTCCTCCATATCGTGTAGATGTGCAGCGTCCTTGCGATGTGGTAGAGGATATTCTCCGTATCTATGGTTACAATAATGTGGAGATTCCTACGCAGTTGAAGAGCTCGCTTACTGTACAAGGGGATGAGGACAGAAATTATCATACCCAGAATATCGTGGCCGAGCAGTTGGTGGGCGAGGGTTTCATGGAGATTTTGAACAACTCCCTTACCAAGGCAAGTTATTACACCGACTTCGAACTCAATGCTTACCCCGATGAACATACTGTTAAGGTGATGAATCCATTGAGCGCCGATTTGGGTGTGATGCGCCAGACCATGTTGTTTGGTGGTTTAGAGAGTGTGTCCCGCAACATCAATCACAAGAGTCAGAACCTGAAGTTCTTCGAGGTGGGAAACACCTATTTATATAATAAGGAGAAGTGGGATGCCGAAAATCCTATCAAGGGTTACATTCAGGAAGGCCACATTTCTCTCTTCGTCACTGGTAAGCGAGTGGAGGGTAACTGGGCTCATGCAGATGAGCAGAGCAATATCTACGAGTTGAAGGCAGTGGTGGAGAATATCCTTCGTCGTGTCGGGATGCCGGCCAGCAATATTGTCGTGAAGCACAGCGACAACAATATCTTCTCCAAGGGTGTGCAGTATGAGACACGTGCCGGCAAGGTTCTGGTAGAACTTGGCATCCTCGGTCTGAAGTTGAAGAAGGCTTTCGACATAGATCAGGATGTGTTCTATGCCGATGTACATTGGGACAACGTGATGAAAGCTGTCAAGAAGGTGAGTCTCACCTATACCGACATCAGCAAGTATCCATCTGTGAGCCGAGACTTGGCTCTCTTGGTAGATAAGAGCGTTGAGTTTGAGCAGATAGAGCAGATTTCCCGTCAGACGGAGAAGAAGCTCCTCAAGAGTGTGGTTCTCTTCGATGTGTATGAGGGCAAGAACTTGCCGGAGGGCAAGAAAAGCTATGCCGTCAACTTCATCTTGCAGGATGAGGAAAAGACATTGAATGACAAGCAGATTGAGGCTATCATGAAGAAACTCATCGCCAACTTGACCGGCAAGCTGAATGCAGAACTGAGATAAAAACAAGTATAACAACAAAATAAAATTTTATTCCAATGGGAAGAGCATTTGAATATCGTAAGGCTGCAAAGCTGAAAAGATGGGGCCATATGGCCAAGACATTCACTAAGTTAGGTAAACAGATTGCAATCGCAGTAAAGGCTGGCGGCCCTGAGCCTGAGAACAATCCTACCTTGCGTGCCATCATTGCCAACTGTAAGCGTGAGAACATGCCCAAGGATAACATCGCACGTGCTATCAAGAATGCTTGTGGCAAGGATACTAGCGAATACAAGGAGGTTACATACGAAGGATACGGACCTCATGGGGTTGCCGTCTTTGTAGATACATTGACCGACAATACCACTCGTACGGTGGCTGACGTTCGTTCTGTATTCAACAAGTTCAGCGGTAACCTCGGAACAACGGGGTCGCTTTCCTTCCTCTTCGACCACAAGTCTGTCTTCACTTTCAAGAAGAAGGAAGGCTTGGATATGGACGAGATGATTCTCGACTTGATTGACTACGGCGTAGAGGATGAGTTCGATGAGGATGAGGAGGCTAACGAAATCACCATTTATGGTGCTCCTACAAGCTTCGGAGAAATCCAGAAGCACTTGGAGGCTGAGGGCTTCGAGGTGACAGGTGCGGAGTTCACCTACATTCCTAACGACTTAAAGGATGTCACTGCCGAGGAGCGTGAGACGATTGACAAGATGGTTGAGAAGTTGGAAGAGTTTGATGATGTTCAGACCGTCTATACCAACATGAAGCCAGAAATTCCTGCTGACGCAGAATAATCCATGTCATTCAAATAAATATTAAGATCCATGGTATGGGGGGATTTCTTGCGAAAGAAGTTCCTCCTTTTTTATATTGCAATTTGTATTAAAGATATACGGCATGGCTATACAAGAGACGAAAAATGACGCGTTGAAGAAAGTTACGTATCAGACTCACGGCACTTGCTCCAAGTTCATTTGTATCAGTGTGGATGAGGATGGAATGGTAAGGGAAGCACAGTTCATCGGTGGTTGCGATGGTAATACGCAGGGTGTCTGTGCGTTGATACGTGACATGAAGGCAAAGGAGGTAATCAACCGTCTGAAAGGTATCAGGTGCGGTAACAAGCACACAAGCTGCCCAGATCAGCTGGCTATAGCTCTCGAAGAGATGGGGTATTGACAAAAAACTCGTGAATCTTTTAGCATTCACGAGTTTTTTTGTTTATCAGACTATTTTGTATTACTTGCTGAGGTTTGCTATTGTTGCAATCATGGCGGCGATGCTGGACAAACTAGTGCCAAGACTCATGCTTTCAGCCATGCTCATTTTGCGTTTGAGTTTGGCTGGGACCACAATCTCGCAACCAGGTTCAACTTTGGCTCCATGCCCCACCTTCGCCACCTTTCCGTTCATGTAGATGATGTAAGCCTTGCTCTTGATGGCATCTGCCGCGAAACCGCCCGCTTGGTCTATGTAGTAGCTTGCCCGCTTGCCCTTCTCGTAAGCCACCGTGTTGGCATACATGACTGCACCATTGATTTTGACGGTTCCATTGTACAGTGGTACCACCAGACGGTCGCCTTCGCGCAGAACTAGGTCCTCGTCGGATCCCGGATTATTGATGGCTGCGGCCAAGTCGATTCCTACAGGATACTCACTGGGAACGTTGAACTTCTCCAATTCTGCGTTCTTGGCGCCTTCTGCCGCTTGTTGCAAGTTGCCTCCATTGCTGCTGGCTGCAAGTTGGAGCAAGTTCTTTTGCTGTTGTTCTCTTTGCATCTTCAAAGCCGCTTCCATACGTGCTTTCTCGGTTTCGTTGGCCGTGCGGATAAGGCGGGCCCCCTTGATATACGCTTGGTCGGTAGCGCCACCTGCTTTTTTGAAGAGGTCGCTAAGACGGGCGTTTCGTTTGGTCAATGTATATTCACCCGTAAACAATACTTCGCCTTCTATGCTCACGTTCTGTTGTTCACTATAGGCGGGACTCTTGCGTATTGCCACTTCGTCGAATGGCATAAGAATGAATCCCGGTGTTCCGTCAACCACAAATCCATCTTTTAAAGAAAGTGTGTATGTCTGCGCTATCACACTGTCTGGACGTATGGCCTTGGCATCAGAAACACGGCGGCTAACGCTTACATTGACAATTGAAGCTTTGTCGGTCAGACCTCCGGCTTGGAGTACAAAGTCTTCGATGGTTTCATTGTCTGCATACTTGTATGTGCCCGGATATTGCACCTCTCCACGTATAGTAATGGTGCGTTCGGTCATCTTGTCTTGGCGAGTAGGAATGAAAAGTACATCATTTTCCTTCAAGGGGATGTCTGCTACCTTGCCACTCATGATACCTTCGATATCTATGCTGATGACTTCCAAAGTACGGTCTGCTTTCATGCGATGCATGACGGCTCGGTTGGTAAACGCCTCTTCGGTCAACCCTTCTGCATGCTCGACCAATGTGCGAACACTGTTTACTTGTTCGCCTAGGTTGTACATGCCAGGACGGAATACGGCTCCCTTCACCTCCACGGTGTTGGCATAGCGTGGCAAGATGGAATCTACACTTACAGAGTCTCCATCCTCAATGCGGAAACTTGAAAAGTCAAATTCGCCAACATTAAACACAGCATATTCACGCCCAGTCTTGCGTTTTACACGAACTGCTTTCTTGTAGGCGTCGCCAGTGAAGTTTCCTGAGTACTTGAGCAGGGAGCCAATGCTCTCGCTTTTTTTCATCTCGTAGTACATCGGGCGTTTTACCTTTCCGGTAATGTTGACCAAACAGTCGTATGGACCGACAACGATGACATCGTTGTCTGCCAAGCGCACATTGCCCGTTAATTTTCCGTTGAGAATATAGTCGTAAATGTCAACGACAGTGACGAGATGGTTGTTCCTGTACACCTTGATGTTGCGCAAAGTTCCCAGTTCGTTTGTTCCACCTGCCATATAAAGCGCATGGAAAACGGTAGCAAAGGCAGACAGGGTGTAAGTACCAGGTGCCTTGACTTCACCCATCACATTGACCATGATGGTCTTGGTCTGTCCTACCGTGAGACGTACATGGCTTGATGTATATCTGCTTCCGAGGGTGCTTCGTAGGCGAGCGTTGGCTTGTGCTACGGTAAGTCCGCTCACATTTACCGGGCCATAACCTTCGATAGTGATGGTGCCGTCAGGAGATACTGTATTCTCTATGGTTTTTTGAGAAGCACCGTAGATATCGATGATGACCGCATCACCTGGGCCAAGTCTGTAATTTTGTGGCGTGGCGATGTTCATGTTGGGCTCGAAACTTAGCTCTTTGTTGTTGAAGATGTCGCGGCCAAAAACTTTTTTCTTGTTCATCTTCTGCTCTTCCAGCAAGCGTTGTAGCATCAACGTAGAGTCGGGAAAAATGTGATACATCTCATCTTGCATATCCACATATTCCTCGTCGTTGGCGTCGTAGGTGTGTTGGTAGGAGTTGTTACGTTGGGCTTTTACACGATAGTTGCTGTAATTAGAGGCCTCTTGGTCTGCCACTTTGCCGTAATCCTCACGAGTTTTTCCATTGTTGGTGCGAAGTCGTGAAACTCCCTTTTGTGAGGTTTCGGCAGAGATGTTGCCAAGGCCTCCTTGCTTTGCCTCGCGCTCATAACGAGCACGAACGCGGCTAATTTGGGAGATATCGACTCCTCTTTGTATCAACTTGGTAACGATTTGGCTATTTGATGTGCCGGAGTTGTGCTCTTTGACAACAAAACTCATCACCTGGTCATCAGTCATGGAAGATTGCGCCATGACCTGCGACGAAGTCAGCATAGCAAAGAGTGCTAAGACGATATATTTCTTCATGTTTTTTGATATTGTTCGTTTCCTATATAACTCAGAATCCGGATATTTGTTGTGAAGATTCGATTATTTCTTGAAACCGAAAATGCGTTTGATGAATTTCTTCACGACATTCTCCTTCTTCTGTGGGTTTACTATAGGGGTAGGCTTGCGGGAAGAAGTCTTGTCGCTGGATTTCTTTTGGGCGACACCTCTTCCACGCCCATTGCTTCCTGGACGAACATTCTCGACACCATTGGGGCGTTTGCCGTTTTGGCGGGATTTGCCTTCCTGGCGATTGTCGTTTTGGCGGGATTTGCCTTCCTGACGATTGTCGTTTTGGCGACTTTCTCCTTGCTTGTTTTTGTTTTGGCGGTTGTTTCCGTTGTTGGCGCCTTGCTTGTTTCCGTTTTGTCTGCTCTCGCCCGGTTTGTTGTTTTTCTGAGCTTGAGTTTCTTGTTGGGCACCTGTGTTTTGTGCCTCCTGTTTGTCGTTCTGTTTAGATGGGTTCTCGCCACGGTTGTTTTTGTTGTTGGGCTTACGCTTGTGGGCTGTTTGGTCACGGTCTTTTTGACGGCGACTTTTGGCATTCGTCTTGCCTCTGCCGTTTCCACCTTTGGAGGGCTTGTTCAGTTTCTTGTATTCTGGACCTTCTCCGCAGTCTTCTGGCAAAGGCATTTTTTCAACCACTTTTTCTAGGAATCTCTCTATCTGTTGGAAGTAGTACATGTCCATCTCGTTGATGAGAGTGATGGCTCGGCCGTCACGGTCAGCGCGGGCTGTACGGCCGATGCGGTGTACATAGTCTTCTGTGTCATGCGGCACGTCAAAGTTGATGACAAGTGTAATGTCGTCGATGTCAATTCCGCGAGCAACGATGTCTGTGGCAACGAGTACGTCTATCTGACCACTCTTAAACTTGAACATGATGTCGTCACGTTCTTGTTGGGCTAGGTCTGAGTGCATCTCTCCGCAATTGATCTTTTGTTGCTTGAGAGATGCGGAGAGTTGTTTCACCTTAGTCTTGCTTCCGCAGAAGATGATGACGCGTTTCAAGTCTCCAGCCTTGAAGATATCCTTGATGATGCTCATCTTCTGGGCTTCGTAGCAAACGTATGCCTCTTGCTTGATTTTTTCGGCAGGCTTGCTGACAGCCAACTTGATTTCTACCGGGTTTTTGAGCAAAGTCTTGGCAAGTTCCTCTATTTTGGTAGGCATCGTGGCAGAGAACATAATGGTCTGGCAGGTCTTGGGGAGTTTCTTGGCGATGGTCATGATATCTTCCGAGAAACCCATGTCGAGCATACGGTCAGCCTCGTCGAGAATGAAGAAACTGACTTTGCTCAAGTCCACATTGCCAAGGCTTATGTGGGTGATGAGACGGCCAGGCGTGGCGATGACCACGTCTGCTCCCATGCGGAGGCTTTTCAGCTCTTGGTCATATCTTCCACCGTCATTGCCGCCATATACAGCTACGCTGCTTACGCCCTGCAAGTAGTAGCTGAAACCTTGCATAGCTTGGTCTATCTGTTGTGCTAACTCGCGTGTAGGTGACATGATGACGCAGTTGATGGCGTCCTCGGGATAGTTGCCGTCATCCAGTTTGCTGAGGATTGGCAGAAGATAGGCGGCAGTCTTGCCGGTTCCCGTCTGTGCTACTCCTAGCACGTCATTTCCTTTTAATATCTCAGGAATACATTTTTCTTGTACAGGGGTACATGAGTCGAAGTGCATGTCATAGAGTGCATCGAGCACATTGTCGTTTAAATCTAATTCGTCAAAATACATATAATTTCCATTTATTAATATAATGTGTAATGACCTGTCTTGGCTTGAAATCCTAGTTGTAGTCATTAAACATAATTCTTTGTTAATGATTCTTTGTCGTTTTATCTTGGAGCCTTGCGATAACAGAAGTATGCCACCACGGCGAAGATGAAGTTGGGCATCCAAGCTGCTAGCATGGGTGGAAAGTTCGCTTGTATGGCAAATGTGGCAGATACGGTTTGCAGCATGATGTAACCAAAGCTTAGTGCCAAGCCGATGCCGAGAGCCAAGCCCATTCCGCCCTTTCGCTTCTTGGCGGACAGTGACAGGCCGATGATGGTCAGGATGAAGGAGGCAAATGAGGCGGCAATGCGCTTGTGGTATTCTACTTGATATTGCACCACATTTCCCGATCCTCTGTCTATTTGCTTGCTGATGTATTCTTTTAGCTCAGGACTCGTGAAAGTTTCCTGTTGGCCTTTGGAATATACCAGGTCGGTTGGCTCCATGGTTATCAGCGTGTCTTTTTCCGATCCGCTCGTGATATGTTCTCTCATTCCTTGCAGCTTGCGTATTTTCCAGTTTCTGATTTTCCAGTGGTACTTGGAGTCTGATATGGTGTCGTATTGTACCTCCATAGCCGTCAAGTGGCTGACCAACTTCTTGTCCTGAAATTTGTCTAGGCAGAATCCATAGCCTCGCTTTTGGTTGTTGTCATAATGCTGTATGTAGGCGATGACCCCTCTATCTACCTGTAGTTGCACATTGTCGGCTGATGTGTTCTTGGCTTTCTTCTTGTAGAGGTTTTCAAAATTCTGCCGAATTACGGTTCCATGTGGAATCACGTATGCTGACAGGGAGTAGGAGAGCAACGACAACATGATGCAAGTCAGCATATAGGGACGCATGAGCCGTTTGAACGAGGTGCCGGATGCGAGAATTGCAATGATCTCAGAGTTGCCCGCCATCTTGGTCGTGAATAGGATGACGGCAATGAACACAAATAAGGCACTGAACAAGTTTGCAAAATATGGCACAAAGTTAGCGTAGTAGTCTAAGACTATGGCGCGCAAAGGGGCGTGGTTCTCTGTGAATTTTGCCAAATTGTCATTGACATCGAAGACGATGGCGATGGAGATAATCAAGGCGATGCTGAAGAAATAGTATCCTACAAACTTCTTGATGATATACCAATCCAGCTTCTTGATGTACCTGAAAGGGTTGAGATATTTCAGTATTCTTAGGAATCTCAACTTGTGGGCTGTCCATTTCGCAGCTTTGACAAGCCAGCTGAAATGTTTCCCAAACCATCGCTCAAATTTGTATTTTCTGCGATGTTTCCTTATCTGACGAAATGTTTTCATTGTTTTGTTTCATTTTCAATCTCCCTTTTTGCGGAAGGGAGATTATGTCCTATGTACACTGGAGGAAGAATTTAGATTCTACGCCCGAGTTGGTCGATGACGGATTGCTTCCATGACACGAAGTTGCCTTGCTCAATATGCTGCCGGGCATCTGTTACGAGCCGGAGGTAGAAGGCTAGGTTATGGATGCTGGCTATCTGCATGGCAAGGAGTTCTTGTGCCTTGAAGAGATGGTGCAGGTAAGCCTTGGTCGTGGTGCGGTCGATGTCGCAACCGTCAGGGTCAACGGGGCTGAAGTCCATTTCCCATTTCTTGTTACGCATGTTCATCGTTCCGTTGTAGGTGAAGAGCATGGCGTTGCGTCCATTGCGGGTTGGCATGACGCAGTCAAACATATCGACGCCGCGCTCGATGGCCTCCAAGATGTTCTGGGGGGTTCCTACGCCCATGAGGTAGCGTGGCTTGTCCTTTGGCAGGATTTCGTTGACCACCTCTATCATCTCGTACATTACCCCGGTAGGCTCACCTACGGCAAGACCACCGATGGCATTGCCGTCTGCTCCCTTGTCTGCCACATATTTGGCGGCCTCTCTTCTTAGCTCTGGAAAGGTACACCCTTGTACAATAGGGAAAAGGCTCTGGTTGTAGCCATAGAGCGGTTCTGTCTCGTTGAAACGCTTGAAGCAGCGGTCGAGCCATCGCTGCGTCATCTCCAAACTTTTCTTGGCGTACTGGAAGTCACTTTGTCCCGGGGGGCATTCGTCAAGTGCCATCATGATGTCAGCTCCAATGATACGTTCGGTGTCCATCACATTTTCCGGTGTGAAGATGTGCTTGCTGCCATCTATGTGGGAACGGAACTCACACCCTTCCTCTCTCAGTTTGCGGATGCCTGTGAGCGAGAATACCTGGAAACCACCGCTGTCAGTGAGTATGGGACGTTCCCAACCATTGAAACCATGTAGGCCTCCTGCTGCTTTCATCACTTCCAGCCCTGGCCGCAAGTAGAGGTGGTAGGTGTTGCCAAGGATAATCTGCGCCTTGACTTGGTTGCGCAACTCTTCGAAGTGTACACCCTTCACGGACCCGACCGTTCCTACGGGCATGAAGATAGGGGTCTTGATTTGCCCATGGTCGGTAGTGATGACACCTGTGCGTGCATCACTGGCTTTGTCTGTTATTTGTAGTTCAAATTTCATTTTTCTTCTTTTTTGTTTTTTTCTTCTTCTTCGATGGTGAAGTCTATTGGGTTGGCTACCATCTCGTCGGTAAGGGCAATTTTCCAAACATCTGCCACATTCTCGACATAATGAAACTTAACCCCCTTGCGGTATTGCTCGGGGATATCGTCGATGTCTTTTTGGTTGGCTTGGCACATCACGATGTCTGTGATGCCGGCTCTCTTGGCGGCAAGAATCTTCTCTTTGATGCCTCCCACGGGGAGCACTTTGCCTCGCAGCGTAATCTCGCCTGTCATTGCAGTGTTCTTTCTCACTTTACGCTGGGTCAGAGCTGAGGCGATGCTGGTAGCGATGGTGATGCCGGCAGACGGACCGTCTTTTGGTGTGGCTCCCTCTGGAACATGAATGTGGATGTTCCAGTTGCTGAAGATGCGATAGTCAACTCCCAACAGGTCTATATGGGCCTTGACGTATTCCAGGGCGATGACAGCCGACTCTTTCATGACATCTCCGAGATTTCCTGTCAGGGTCAACTTGCCGGCTTTGCCCTTGCTCAGTGATGTCTCTATGAAAAGTATCTCGCCTCCTACCGAAGTCCAGGCAAGTCCTGTCACGACTCCCGCATAATCGTTTCCTTGGTAGATGTCACGGTTGAATGGTGGGTTGCCTAACAACTCTTTTATCTCTGTTGGAGTGATGGTAGTAGTATCCAACTCGTCTTCGTATGCCAGTTTGTAAGCCATCTTCCTGAGAGCCTTGTTGACTTGCTTCTCCAGTAGTCTGACACCGCTCTCCCGGGTGTATTGCTCTATGACTTTCTCCAGTGCCGTTTTGGTGAACTTGATTTTAGGGGTGTATTTGTTGAGACCCGTGTTTTCCAGTTCTCTTGGAACCAGGTGTCGCTTGGCAATCTCAATTTTCTCTTCCGTGGTATAACCTCCCACCTCTATCAATTCCATGCGGTCGAGCAATGGGCGGGGGATAGAACCTAAGTCGTTGGCAGTTGCAATGAACAAAACCTTCGACAAGTCGTAATCCACGTCAAGGTAATTGTCGTGGAACGCTTTGTTCTGCTCGGGGTCTAGTACTTCCAGTAAGGCGGACGAAGGGTCGCCGTTGAAGTTGGCCTGTGCAATCTTGTCTATCTCGTCGAGAATGAAGACAGGGTTGGCACTGCCTGCCTTTTGGATGTTCTTGATAATGCGCCCAGGCATGGCACCAATGTAAGTGCGGCGGTGCCCACGAATCTCTGCTTCGTCATGCAAACCTCCGAGAGAAACTCTCACATATTTCCTGCCCATGGCTGTGGCGATGCTTTTTCCCAGGCTTGTCTTGCCTACTCCGGGAGGCCCGTATAGGCAGAGAATCGGACTTTTCAAGTCGTTGCGCAGTGCTCTTACAGCTAGGTATTCCAAAATGCGTTCCTTCACATTCTCCATTCCGTAGTGGTCTCTGTCGAGCACTTTCTTGGCATGCTTGAGGCTCAGGTTGTCTTTGGTGCAGTCGTTCCACGGCAAATCCACCAATGTCTGCAGGTAGTTCACTTGGGTAGAGTAGTCTGGGCTTTGGGGGTGTAGTGTGTCGAGCTTTTTGTATTCCTTGCGGAATGTTTTCTCGATGTTCTCGTCCCAATTCTTGCCCTTCGCCTTGTCCAGCAATTCTTTCTTTTCCGGACTCATGTCATTGGTGCCCAGTTCTTCCTTGATGTTCTTGAGCTGTTGCTGTAGGAAGTACTCGCGCTGCTGCTCGTCGAGATCGTTCTTGGTCTTTCTGCGTATGTCGGATTGGAGGGTGAGCATTTGCATCAATTTGTTGCCCATCTTGATGGCCTCCGTCATTCGGTCGTTAAGGCGGTCCATTTTTAGCAATCTCACTTTTTCTTCGATGCTGAATGGCATAGACGAGAAGATAAAGTTGGGGCGTACCAGAGGATTGGTGATATTGTTGAGTGCGTATTCAGCCTCGTTTGGCAGTTCGTCGCAGGCATGGATAAGGTTGATGGTGAGGGTATGCAACGTTTGTGATAAAACGGAGAACTCTGGGTCGTTCTTTTGAGGCCAACCTTCGGAGACGCTCTCCACTTCTCCCTCATAGAAAGGACTCTTTTGGGTGATATGGTTCAGCTTGCATCTGCCCAGGCCTTGGGCAATGATGGTAGTTTGCCCTTCTTGTCCTGGAAGGTTGATGATCTTGATGAGTCGGCAGAATACCCCCGTGTCATACAAGTCTTCTTGATTGGGGTCTTCCACGGTAACATCTTTTTGGCAGAAAGTGCAGAATATGTCATTTTTCTGTTGGGTCAGGTGCTCCAATACTGCTATGCTTTGGCTTCGCCCTAGTACAATAGGCGTGAGGACGGTAGGGAAAAGTACCAAGTCTCGGGTGCACATGATAGGGTATGTGCCCGGTTCTTTGTCGGTAATTAATTTTCTTACATCGCCTTCATAGTCGGCAATCATATGTACTTGAGTATCTCTATTGCTGTTCATAATCGTTTGTAAATCCGTTTTGACTTGCAAAGTTAGCTCTTTTTGTTGAATTTATGATGCTAAAGATACAATTTTTAATATAATAAGGTGTATTTTTTTTTGTCTCTGCTGCTTTTTTCTGGTGGAAGTAGAATATATTGCCTGTTTTCTCGTTTCTAAGAAGATGACATCAGATACAAAATTGGCATCTAAGGACAAAAGTAAGAAACAATTACTAATCAATAGAATGACATGAGTGAGTTCCGATTCAAACAGTTTGAAATCTCGCAAGACAGGTGTGCCATGAAGGTGGGTACGGATGGTGTGCTTTTGGGTGCTTGGGCCAGTGGAGGTTCACGCATCTTGGACATAGGCTCTGGTACGGGCTTGATTTCTCTCATGATGGCGCAGCGTTTCCCAGGAGCGCAAGTCGTTGGGATTGATATGGATGAGCAGGCCTGCTTGCAAGCGCAGGAGAATGCCGATAGGAGCCCTTTTAAGGGGAGAGTGCAGATAGTGCACTCTCGTTTGCAGGATTTCGTGCCGAATGTACGCAACTTCCTCGCAGTAGTTAATCTTTTTGGAGGGGTGGAAGAAGGGTGCTTTGATGCGGTGGTGAGTAATCCCCCCTTCTTTGTGGATAGCATGAAAAATCCTGACACGAAGCGTGCGATGGCCAGGCACTCTGATTCTCTGCCTTTTCGTAATCTGTGGCAAGGCGTAAAGCGATTGCTGTCGGCAGATGGAACGTTCTCGGTAATATTACCTGTCGAAGTTGTCGAACAATTCGTGTCAGAGGGCTATGTTTTAGGGTTTTATCTGAAGCGGAGGTGTGCGGTGAAAACGGTAGAAAGAAAGCCTCCTAAGCGGTATCTTTTGACTTTCTCGAAGTACCATCCCTCTGGGTTGGAAGATGTAGTGGAAGTAATGGTTGGCAAGGATGGAAAACGGAGTGAATGGTATGCAAAAATAACGGACGAATTTTATCTTTAGAATCGTCCGTTATTTTTGCATAGTTCTTCTTGGATTTCTTTTTCTTGTAAGCGAGGTTTCCTTAAAGGTTCAGTTTTCGTTGTACCAATTTGCTTAACGCTTCTACTTTCTTGCTTTGCCTTGTAATATCATCGCGTACGGAGTTCAGGTCGTTGAAGAATTCCGCAAATGCCGATTGGATGGCGTTTGGCTTGCGGGCGTTCTTGTCTGCAAAAGGGTTGACTACCACCTTGATGCCTTTCTCTTCTAGGTGTATGTCTATGTCTGCTCCAGTCATCACCGGGTCTCCGTCATAGTGGATGACACCAGGTTGGCTGCGTGTGATGTGGAGTCTCTTGCAGCGGAATGTTTTTATCTTGGAATTCTTGTCCAAGGTTTTGTTGAACATGTCAAAGCTCACCTGGGGAGCTTCCAGTACGTCGAATGGCTCCATGATAATGACATCCATGAGTCCGTCGCTCATGGAGGCTTGTGGTGCAATATAGGCGTTGTTGCCATATTGTGAGGCGTTGGCGCATGATATCAAGAAAGCCTTGTATTGCTTGGTGCCAGTTTCGTCTTCCAGCGTGTAGGTCTCTGGTTTGTATTTCAAACCTTCTCGCAGGATGTTTTCTGCATAGGTGATTGGTCCGCGCTTCCCGCTTTCGGCAAATTTCATGCTGACGAAGGCATCGAATCCCATTCCGCAGGTGCAGAAGAACGGATGGTCATTGATGACACCATAGTCGAGGTCATGGATTTCACATTGGTTGATAATCTCGATGCTTTTCTTGAGGTTCATCGGAAGGAGTAGGTGGCGGGCCAAACCATTGCCGGAGCCGCAAGGCAGAATGGCAAGAGCCGTATCGGAATGCACGATAGAACGTGCAACCTCGTTGACAGTACCATCGCCTCCCACGGCCACGATGATGTCGGCGTGGTTGTCCTTGGCTTCATTGGCAATCTCCGAAGCATGACCTGCTCTCTCAGTCATTCTGATTTCATACTCAAAAAGCTCTTTGTCCAATGTGGCATCTATCAGGCTTGGAATGGCAGACTTGCTGTTGGTGCCTGAGATGGGGTTCATGACGAATACTATCTTTTTCTTCATTCAAATATTGTAAATTTGTATAAAAGCACTGCAAAAGTAACAAAAATACCTAAAATATCGCTTTTTGTCACTTAAAAAAACGCTAAAATATAACTTTCTTAGAAAAAAATAGGAATTGTAACTCTTTTTTTGTATCTTTGCAGCCTGAAACTGAAACATAGAATAAAATTATACCTATTAATAATGGGACAATTACAAGAAAGATACAAAAATTATCGTGAACCTCAGAAGTATATGGCTGCCGGTGTGTATCCATATTTCCGTGAGATCACAAGTAAGCAGATGACAGAGGTTACTGACATCGATGGACATAAGATTTTGATGTTTGGCTCTAATGCTTACCAAGGTTTGACCAATGACCAGCGCGTCATTGACGCTGCTAAGACGGCACTCGACAAGTATGGTTCTGGTTGTGCAGGAAGCCGCTTCCTAAACGGAACTTTAGATTTGCATGTGCAACTCGAAAAGGAGCTGGCTGAGTTTATGGGTAAGGATGAGACTCTGTGTTTCTCTACGGGTTTCTCTGTAAATCAAGGTGT
This sequence comes from Bacteroidaceae bacterium, assembly GCA_963594995.1. Classification (GTDB taxonomy): domain Bacteria; phylum Bacteroidota; class Bacteroidia; order Bacteroidales; family Bacteroidaceae; genus Prevotella. The sequence goes on along the minus strand of CAVBGK010000035.1, from coordinate 16,002 downwards.
CTTGGCATGCGTGGTAGGCCGTAACGACTATATCATCTGTGATGACCGTGATCATGCCTCAATCGTTGACGGTCGTCGCCTCTCTTTTGCTACACAGTTGCACTATAAGCACAATGATATGGAGGATTTGGAGCGTGTTCTCAAGAATCTTCCTCATGAGGCAGTCAAGTTGATTGTTGTGGACGGAGTCTTCTCTATGGAGGGTGATTTGGCCAATTTGCCGGCCATCGTAGAGCTGAAGCACAAGTACAACTGCTCTATCATGGTAGATGAGGCTCATGGACTTGGTGTGTTTGGTAAGCAGGGACGTGGCGTCTGCGACCATTTTGGGCTGACGGACGAGGTGGATCTCATTATGGGTACCTTCTCAAAGAGTTTGGCATCCATTGGTGGTTTCATTGCATCCGACAAGGATACCATCAACTACTTGCGTCACTCTTGCCGCACCTATATTTTCAGTGCTTCCAATACTCCGGCGGCTACTGCGGCTGCGCTTGAGGCACTTCATATCATTCAGAATGAGCCTGAGCGTTTCGAGAACCTTTGGGATGTAACCAATTATGCTCTGAAGCGTTTCCGCGAGGAAGGTTTTGAAATCGGTGAGACCGAGAGTCCTATTATTCCTCTTTACGTTCGTGACGTGGAAAAGACCTTCGTTGTCACGAAGGCTGCTTATGATGCAGGTGTGTTTATCAATCCTGTTATTCCTCCAGCTTGTGCTCCTCAAGACACGTTGGTGCGTTTTGCCCTGATGGCGACGCATACCAAGGAACAGGTGGAGAAAGCGGTTGTAATCTTGAAGAAAATTTTCGTAGAGGAAGGTATTATCAAATAATTCCTTGCTCATTAAAAATCGAGATAATTATTTTTATGTATGATGACTTGTCTTGTATGACAGCTTCGTCTATTTTATATAAGGTATGAACAATATGAAGGTCAAGTTGGGCAGTGTTTCTGTTTAACTTGACCTTTATGGTTTTGAAGTTGTATGCACCATGGGTCAGACTCGATGTTCTACACTCACATTCAACATTAGGAAAGTACGGTGAAATCATTACGGGAATTATATAGAGTCGGAAAGGGGCCGTCCAGCAGTCATACGATGGGACCCCAGCGAGCAGCAAAAATGTTCTTGCAGCGATGTGGTAATGCGGCCTGTTACGAGGTGACGCTCTATGGCAGTTTGGCTGCCACGGGGAAGGGACACATGACTGATGTCGCTATAGAGGAAGTAATCCAGCCTCATCATTCTGTTAAGATTAATTGGGAACCTCAGACCTTCTTGCCTTTCCATCCCAATGGGATGAAGTTCATGGGGAAGGATGTCAATGGGGATGTCATCGATGAGTGGACGGTGTATAGTGTTGGTGGCGGTGCGCTCTCTGAGGGGAATGATGACCAGGGTGAATTGGGTGCCAAGGATGTGTATGACCTCGGCAAATTGGCCGACATACAGCAGTGGTGCTATGATAATGGTCGCTCTTTCTGGGAGTATGTCGAGAAATGTGAGGGGAATGAGATATGGGAGTACCTTCAGTCTGTATGGGAGACGATGAAACAGTCTGTTTCTAATGGTCTTGACCATGAGGGAGTTCTGCCAGGGCCTCTCAAGCTTTCACGCAAGGCTGCAACTTATTATATCAAGGCGAAAGGATATCGTGCTTCCCTTCAAAGCCGAGGATTGGTCTATGCTTACGCCTTGGCTGTCAGCGAGGAAAATGCTTCGGGAGGTATCATTGTTACAGCTCCTACTTGTGGCGCTTGTGGTGTTTTGCCTGCTGTGCTCTATCATATGTACACTTCTCATAACATGAGTGAACAGCGCATACTTCGTGCTTTGGCGACGGCTGGCTTGGTCGGGAATGTTGTCAAACAGAATGCTTCAATTAGTGGCGCGGACGTGGGCTGTCAGGGAGAGGTCGGCGTGGCTTGCGCCATGGCTTCGGCTGCGGCTTGCCAACTGTTCGGCGGAAGTCCTTCGCAGATAGAGTATGCAGCCGAGATGGGGCTGGAACACCACTTGGGTATGACATGTGACCCCGTTTGCGGACTAGTACAGATACCATGTATAGAGCGAAATGCCTTTGCGGCAGCTCGTGCCTTGGATGCAGACCTGTATGCGTCGTTTTCAGATGGGCATCATCGTGTTTCGTTTGATAGGGTAGTTGAGGTGATGCGCCAAACGGGTCATGACCTACCTTCGCTTTACAAAGAAACTTCTGAAGGTGGTCTTGCCAAGGGCTTTTCTCGTTTGTGAGTCATGTAGGACAGTTCCAGAAATTTTAGCGTACGTACGTCCATCATTGTTGGCGTACGTACATTCTGTTTCCATTACATTTTTTTGCCCAAGGCGATGGCTGCAATGACTTTTGCTCCCATGGTCTTCATCTTTTCCGCAAATCGGCAAACGGAACCACCTGAAGCGATGATGTCATCGAATAGTAGGATGTCCTTGCCTTCGAGGGCATTTGCGTCAATGGTATATTCTTCGTTCTTCTCTCCATCTCCGGAAGATGTGTCTGTTTTCCAGGAGAAAATGGTGTATGCGTTGCTCATGCCTGTATTCTCGCAAACCTTTTGGCTGAATTCCTCAAAGCGTCGTTTCGTGTTGGCTTGTGAAGAGGCGGGAATACACACAAGGGTCAATTCGCAGGCCGCTTTTCCGAAAGTGTCGGTGACGAGGGTGGTGATGTCGGAAACGGCTTTGGCGAGAGCTTGCTGGTGGTCTGTCTCCGTCGTCAGCTCTGAGTTTCCTTTGAAGTTGACGATGTAATCTCTCTTCTCCCAATCCTCGGCAGACAACTCGAAATTGCCATAAGTGTTGTACGAGGCGTAGTCGACTACCCACTTGTAGGGAAGCCCATTGTCAAAATGCTTCCAATTTGCGATAATCTTGGTGTATTCTTCCATGACTTTCATGTTGATTAGTGTAACGATAGAGTGTCTTGAATACTATAGAGTAGTAAATGTTCCTATAGCAATGCAAAAGTAGGTATATTTTTTTGAATAACTAGCTTTTTAGTCTTAATTTTCCGAAAAACTTTGTAATTTTGCAGCAAATTTAAAAATAAACATCATTTTATGACGAGAAAAAGTAAAATTCATGAGATCAGAGACTATGTCATCATAGCCTTTGCGATGCTGATAGGTAGTATTGGCTTGAATGTATTCCTCTTGCCAAACCATATTACCATGGGTGGTATAGGAGGTATCGCCTCCATTCTTTATTGGGGATTGGGCATCCCGGTGTCCGTGTCTTATTTCGGGCTCAATGTCTTCTTGCTGTTGATAGCTTTCCGGATTCTTGGATGGCAGTTTTGTGTGAAGACGCTGTATGCCATTTCCCTCTTTGCCATTTACACTCGCATCATCGAATATTATGGCGGTGGACATATCACGTTGCTCCACGACCAACCGTTTATGGCGACGGTTGTGGGGGCTTTCTTTATGGGAGGCAGTGCTGGACTCGGTTTGTCGTGCAATGGTAGCACAGGTGGGTCAGATACCGTGGCAGCCATGATCAACAAATATCACAATATCTCTTTAGGGCATGCCATCTTGATATGTGACCTTTGCATCATTACCAGCAGTTATGTGGTCTTGAAGAGTTGGGAGATGGTCATCTATGGATATGTGTGTCTCTTTGTGTCGTCTCTTTGTGTCGATCATGTCATCAATACCTTGCGTCGTTCGGTACAGTTCTTCATCATTTCCGACAAGTATTTGGAGTTGAGTGCTGCCATCAACACGGCTGCCGACCGCGGATGCACGGTGATGGATGGTCATGGCTGTTATAGCGGAAAGGATGTACACATGCTTTTTGTCTTGGCCCGGCAAAGGGAGTCGCAGAAGATTTTCCGCTTGATAGACGAAGTCGACCCGACGGCTTTCGTCAGTCAAAGTGCCGTCATTGGTGTGTATGGATTGGGGTTTGACCGTTTTAAGGTTGGGAAAAAACTGTTGAAGAAATCGTGAAACCAACAAAAATGCAAGGTTGGGGAAAAAAAAGACAGAAAAATTTGGTGGAACAAAATATTTGTAGTACCTTTGCACTCGCAATTCAGAAATGAGGCTTAGAATGAATCGTAGAGTTCAATAAGCGGGGTGTAGCGCAGCCCGGTAGCGCTCCTGTTTTGGGAACAGGTGGTCGCAGGTTCGAATCCTGTCGCCCCGACTTTTTCCTCAATGTTTCATGATAAGTTTTTATGTGCAAGCGGGGTGTAGCGCAGCCCGGTAGCGCTCCTGTTTTGGGAACAGGTGGTCGCAGGTTCGAATCCTGTCGCCCCGACAAGAAGCTAAGAGGTTTTCGACTTCTTAGCTTTTTTGTTTATATGCTGGATTGAATGTTTTGGATAACATAAAAATAAGTATAAACTCATGATTGTAACAATTGCACGCCAATGTGGCTGTGGTGCTGTTCATGTGGGCAGGCTGCTGGCAGAACATTATGGTATTCCTTTTTATACCAGGAAGAACTTGCTGGATATGGCATGTGAAAAAGGGATACTCGATGAAATGGAGGCATTCTTTGACGAACGCCCAGTTGATGAATTGTTGTTTGCCATGTCCTCCTTTGGTGAGAGCCGTCGTGACTTGACCGACAAGCCGCTTCGTGTTCTGGCCGATATGATTGGTGACGAGAATTGTGTCATTATAGGACGATGTGGCAATTATATTTTCCGTGAGCGCAAGGATCTTGTGTCTGTGTTCTTGAAGGCTTCCTTGACATCTCGCGTTGCGGATATCCAGGACGAGCATCGGCTCTCTTACCAGGATGCCAAAGATTTTGTGGAACAGACTGATGATTGCCGTGTGGCTTATCACAAATACTATACGGGCTTGACCTGGGGCAATGCCGACGATTATGACATCTGCTTGGATTGTGGTAGATTGGGGGCAGAGAGAACCGTGGGTATCATCGAGGAATATGTAAATCAAATAGGATTATAGTTCATCATGAAATATCTTATTCAGTTTTTGATTATCATCGCTTTCTCTTTTATGGGAGAGTTGCTGCATTTTTGTTTGCCTCTGCCTATTCCGGCAAGCATTTATGGCATAGTCTTGCTCTTTGTGGCCTTGGAGATGAAATGGGTGAAGGTAAAGGACATTCGTGAGACGAGTGGCTTTTTGATAGCGGTCATGCCTGTGATGTTCATCCCGGCGGCAGTCGGTCTTGTCGATTCTTATAAGTCTATCGGTAATTCTTGGTTTGCGTATATTGTTGTCACCGTGTTGAGTACCTTCGTCGTCATGGGGGTGTCTGGTCTGGTTACGCAAAAGGTGATACGTCGTGGTAAGGGTAAAAAGGTGAAGAAGTAAAGGGATAAATTGAAAAAATAAATGGAAATATTTCAAGATTCTGTTTTTTTCGGAGTGCTCGTAAGTTTGGCTTCCTATAGTATAGGCATGGCGTTGAAACTCAAGACTGGTTGGGCGTTTGCAAATCCGTTGTTGATTTCTATCGTGTTGGTTATCTGTGTGTTGTTGCTTACCGGTGTAAGCTATACTTCATATAGTGATGGTGCCAATTGCATTAGCTATCTTTTGACACCAGCTACCATTTGCTTGGCTGTGCCTCTGTATCAGCAGGTGGAACTTTTGAAGAAAAACTATCGTGCCGTGATGCTGGGGATTGTCTCTGGGGTGTTGGCTAGCTTGTGTTCTGTCTTGCTCTTGGCGTTGCTTTTCCATTTTGACCATGCGACGTATGTTACTTTCCTTCCTAAGTCGATTACTACCGCCATCGGTATTGGTGTGTCTGAGGAGTTGGGCGGCCATGTGTCAGTTTCGGTTGTCGTGATTATCGTCACGGGAGTGTTGGGAAATATTTTCGCTGAGAAATTCCTTGCTCTCCTTCGCATCAAGGAACCGATAGCCAAAGGTATAGCCATCGGATGCTCTGCTCATGCGTTGGGTACGGCACGTGCCATGGAGATGGGTACGGTAGAGGGTGCGATGAGCAGTCTTTCCATCGTGGTTTGCGGTGTGATGACTGTGATAGGCGCCTCTTTGTTTGCGATGATTATGTAATCCATGTGCTTTCGCTGAAGGTTCGTGTTGAAAGTCTGTGCTTTTTTCTTGCCCACTTCTCTGAAAAGTTGTATCTTTGCAGTCGGATTGATTTTTTTCGATATGATCAAGTTTTTAGATTTGCAGAAGATGACTGCTCTATATGCAGATGAGATACATGAGGCCGTCAACAGGGTTGTTGATTCGGGCTGGTATCTGCAAGGAACCGAGGTGAAGCATTTTGAAAAAATGTTTGCCGAATACATTGGTACAGGTCATTGTGTGGGGGTGGGGAACGGTCTCGACGCACTCACCCTTATTTACCGTGCCTATATGGAGATGGGTGTCATGCAGGAGGGGGATGAGGTCATCGTGCCTGCCAATACCTATATAGCTTCTATATTGGCTATTACGGAGAATGGGTTGAAACCTGTTTTGGTGGAGCCTCGTCTTGGTACGTTGGAGATGGACGATGCGCAGATAGAGTCTGCCATCACCGAGCGAACGAAGTCGGTGATGCTTGTTCATCTTTATGGAAGATGCGCTTTTACTGGCCGCATAGGTCAATTGTGCAAGAAATATGACCTCAAGCTGGTGGAGGACAATGCGCAGGCTCACGGATGCCGTTTTGGGGACAAGCGTACCGGAAGTCTGGGGGATGCGGCTGGGCATAGTTTCTATCCAGGGAAGAACATCGGTGCTTTGGGGGATGCAGGTGCTGTGACCACCGATGATGAAAAACTGGCTGCTACGGTCAGAGCCTTGGCGAATTATGGTTCCCAAAAGAAATATGTGTTTCTTTACAAGGGACGCAACAGTCGTATGGATGAAATTCAGGCGGCAGTGCTCTCTGTCAAGCTAAGGCATTTGGACGAAGATAATGCCCATCGTCAGAAGATAGCTGATTTCTATTATCGAAACATTGATGGCAATAGGTTTATGTTGCCTTGCCGTTTGCCGGATTCCAATAATGTTTATCACATTTTCCCTGTCCTTTGTTCGCAGCGTGATGCCTTGCAGCAATGGCTTGCTGGTCATGGTGTCCAAACTTTGATTCATTATCCGATACCTCCCCATAAACAGGAGTGTTGTCGGGAATGTAACCATCTGAGCTTGCCTGTCACGGAGCAGATTCATCGTCTGGAACTGAGCTTGCCGATGAGTCCTGTCTTGACTTTGGAGGAGGCTGCGCAAGTTGTCGGCCACTTGAATAGTTTTAGGCAATAAACTAGGCTCGTTTTCGTTCTTATGTTATAAAAGGCAACTTTTGTATGTCGATAAATGAAGAATAATGAACCAATGAACAAAAAGTCTTTCATACTATATGTAATAGGTGTAGTGACGCTCCTGAGTGTCGCTTCCTGTATGGATGATGAGGATTTCTCTGCGTCTAAGGGTGATGTGCTTACATTTTCTACAGATACAGTGAGCCTTGATACCACATTCTCCAATGTTCCTACGCCCACCAAGTCGATGTGGGTGTATAATCACACAGACAAAGGCATTAGATGCAGCAGTGTCCGACTGGAAGGAGGTAATCAGGAGGGATTCCGTGTCAATGTGGATGGAACCTATCTCAGTTCCGTGACAGGTTATCAAACTCAAGATGTCGAAATCAGAAAGGGTGACAGTATCCGTGTTTTCGTGGAATTGACCTCTACACAGCAACAAGAGGACGAGCCTCAGTTGGTTGAGGACAACCTCGTGTTTACCTTGGAGAGCGGTGTGCAACAGAAACTTAACTTGCGTGCCATGTCGTGGGACGCTGAGTTGATGCGTGATGTGGTGGTGAGGCGCGGTGAGAGCCTTGTCTTGGGTGAATCCTCTGCCAGTGGCTATCAGAAGCCAATAGTGGTGTATGGTGGCATTACTGTAGATAGTATGGCCACGTTGACGGTCAAGGAAGGAACTGTTTTGTATTTCCATGAGGATGCAGGTGTAAAGGTGTATGGCACTCTCAAGGCGATAGGTACAGCCGACAAGCCCATAACCATGCGCGGTGACCGTATCGACCATTTGTTTGACTATCTTCCGTACGACCGTACGGCAGGGCAGTGGCAAGGTATCCGTTTGGCAGGTTGCTCTCGTGAGAGTGAGATTTCGTTTGCCGATGTCCATAGTGCATACGATGCAGTTATGGTTGACTCCAGTGATGTGACCTCGCAGAAGTTGCTTGTTCAGAACTCTACTGTTCACAACTGCCAGGGGTATGGCGTCAGAGTGGATTTTGCTAAGGTGCAAATCTATAATACTCAGATATCCAATACGCTCAATCATTGTCTCTATGTTATGGGGGGAGATGTCGATGTCAACAATTGTACCATAGCCCAGTTCTACCCGTTCGATTCCCGTCGTGGCTCAGCCATAGGCTTCATGGCTCCAATCGCTAATTTTTCTGTCAAGAACTCTTTGGTTACGGGGTATGCCGATGACGAAGTGCTATGGACTCCAGTGGAAGACCAACCGCTCAATTTCTCTTTTGACCACAGCGTGTTGCGTACAGCGAAGATGGATTCCGAGGATAGCTTGAAATTCACGAATGTCATCTATGAGGATGTGAAGGACACCACCATGTATGGCGAGAAGCATTTTGCCAACATGGATACAGATAACTTCGTCTATGATTTCCGCCTTTCAGCTAAGTCTGCGGCCATTGGCGTGGCAGACCCAAAGACTTGTTTGCCATACGACCGGAATGGAATGAGGCGCGACGAGGACAAGGCCGATGCTGGATGTTACTTATATAAGGAAGAAAAAAATGAGGACTAGGTTTTGGGTGACATGTCTTGGCCTTTTCCTGTGCGTTTTCCTCCAGGCTCAGCAGAAAAGGCAAGATGTGGAGGTGCTTGGCAAGGCGTTGGAGTACTTCACGTCCCAGAAGTATCACGAGTGTCTGCTGCTCATGCAATACCTAGACCAGCATTACCGGCTGAACCCTCGTTATAAAGCTTACCTTGGCGTGTGCTATTATTACGAGTGGGATTATGAGAATGCTTGCAAATATCTCGACGAGGCATTGCCACAATTGCAAAACTTCTCGCCGCATGAGCGTTCTTTCTATTATTGGGCGGATGCGGAGAGTTATTTCCAACGCCAAAAGTATGCTGCGGCCATCCCCCTTTATGAGGTACAACTTCGTCTTTGCTATCCCAATGAGAAACCCGATGTTTATTATCGCTTGGGCTTCTGCTGTCTTTTCCAAGAGGATTGGGTAGGGGCTTGGAACAACCTGCAAAAGGCACAGGAAGGCTACCTCCTGTTGCGTAATACGTCCGAGATGCAGGCTCGAATCGTCCAAATCACCCATATGCTCGAAGGCTTGAAGCCGAAAGTTGTGGGATGTGTCATTGAGAAAATGATGAAGAACCATTGAACGCAGACAGGTTTCCCTTGTCAGCGTTCATGGTATTCCAACCTATAGCCTTATCTCATGTTCGCATCGACGAAAGAGAATGGAAGCAAGTCCTTGATGCTCTTGAAGCAGTAGATGCCATCCGTGCCGTAGAGCAGAATGCGGACTGGTTGCTTGTATCGGTCTTCTATCTCCAGTATCACTTGGCGGCAAGCACCACAAGGTGAAATCGGGTCTTTCAGAAATCCATGTTTGTTCTTGGCAGCGATGGCTATCGCCTTGATGGGTTGGTCGGGGTGGTTGGCCTGGGCGGCAAACACGGCTGTACGCTCTGCGCAAAGTCCTGAAGGAAAGGCCGCGTTCTCCTGGTTGGCGCCGATGACGATATGGCCATCAGCCAACAGGCAGGCAGCTCCGACATTGAAATGGCTGTAGTTGGCGTAGGAGTTCTTAGTTGCCATAATGGCCTTTTTCACGAGTGTCTCCTCTTCTTTGCTCAGCTCTGAGAGTTGGGCAAACTGGTATTCGATAGTGATAGTTCTTTCTTTCATCGTTCTAGGGGGTATTTCGCTCCCTTTTCTGTATGGCAGTAAAGGGGCGTTTCATTGAATATGTGAGTTGTCTTGGTTCCTTATTTGGTGTAGAAATCCACCAAGTTGATGATGGCCCTCTTGCAGACAGGGCAGAACTCTGGGGTTTCGTTGATGCGCATACGGCAATCCTGCACGCCCCGATATACGCCCTTGGTGCTGTAGCCTGCACCCTCGAACACGCCTACCTTGGTCTTGGCTTCTTCTGGTTTCTTGCTGAGTGGGGTAGGAATTGGAGTGCCTTTCTTCATCATGTTCTCCCATTTGCTGGAGAAGTTGACGAGCGTGGTGATGTTTTGCTCCCATGGCTCCACGTCATGTGGGTACATTGGGATTTGCTCCTGTTCATAGGCGTACTCGTCCGCAAGTCCAGCGAAGGAATGACCGAACTCATGCACCACCACGGGCTTGAACCATTTGTTGTGGGTCATCGAGAGGTTATAGGAGTTGAGGATGCCGCCGCCACCATATTTCTCCGTGTTCACCAGTACGATGATATGTTCGTATGGCGTGCCGGCTAGCCAGTCATGTAGATCCTTGAGATTCAGTGTGGTGAGATACCGATCGCTATAGAATGTGTCGAAGTGGGAGTGGAGGGCTGTCTTCTTCCAGATGCCCTTGGAAGGCTCGCTGGTGCCGCTCTCCTCGGAGGGTGATTTCACTGCGATGACATTAAACCGGTCTCTGAGGGTCTTGAAAGGCTCGTGGGCAAACAATGCCTCGTTCGCCTCGTTCACGTCTTTGAGGAAAGTCCCCATCTCTGCCTCCGTATAGCCTTCTGCCACGTATGCGATGTGGATGCTGCGGCTGGTGTCGGCTGCCTGTTGAATAGTCTCGTATGGGGTGGGGCGTTCTCCCTTGTGATGGATCAGGATGTCCTTGGGTGCAACTTGGTGGGTGAGCGAGGTGGTCACTTCCCTTCGGTTGTTAAACAGCGAGAGGGTTATATCTATTGTATCCTTGGGCATCGGGACGAGAAACACGTTCTCGAAACTCTGTGTGTTCTTTTCTGCCTCGGGGTAGCTTAGCCATTCTTGGAAGAGGGTAGAGAAGGAGTTTCGGTAGATGACCTTCCCCGAATGATGGTCTTTCACAGTGATTTGACCGTTGCCTTCCACTGGAACCTCACTGAGTCGCTGCCGCTTGCCATACCAGCGAGGCATCATGTTAAGTTCGTCCACGGCAATCATCTGTTGCTGGGCGTTGCCGGCGAATATGTAATCCACACGCAAGGTCTTGTCGATGAAATAATCATCGAAGTTCTGTGCCGTCATCTTGCCTGGCATCGATAGCATGGCAAAGGCGGCGAATGCCAATATCTTCTCTTTCTTCATTCTCATTTTCTCTTTATTTTATTTTTACTTTTTTCCCTTTTACCTTTCGTCTTATCTCACTCTCAGTCTTGCTCCAGGGTATATCTTGAAGTCTGGGGTCAAGTGGTTCATCTTGTAGAGACTCTTGAGCTGTATGCCATACTTTTGTGCCACGGAGTACATGCTCTCTCCAGGAAGTACGGTATGAGGGCGTTTCTTGTATTGCTTCGGAGCCTTCTTGCGTTTCTTCTTCAGATACACGATTTCTCCTTGGCGTAGTATATCGTCCTTGTTACGCTCGTTGTACTTGGCTATCTTTTTCCAACTGATGCCTATCTCTTTGCCAATGGCCTTGAAGGTGTCGCCTTCTCGGGCATAGAGATAGTAGTTGTCATTGAACAAGTGGATAGGGTGCAGCAAGCCCTCGGCGTTTACGGGCTGGTCGGTGCCATTATGCTCTGCCATGAACTTGTCGAACTTCTTCGCCTTGTCGTATTCGTACAACTTATATAGTTCGATGATCTGTATCAGCTTGTTGGCGTACTGAGGGTTGGTGGCGTAGCCGCATTGTTTCAGTCCTCGTGCCCATCCCTTGTAGTCGGTCTGGTTGAGTTGGAAGAGCGCAGCGTAGCGAGACTGTCGTGACAGGAACCGGCTATGGTCTTCATAACTTTCCTTGGCATCGCTATATACGCGGAAACATTCTCCCCGTGCATCGTCGTCGTGATATTGGGTCGGTCCCGTCCATGCCGAGTGGCATTTGATGCCGAAGTGATTGTTGCCTTGCCTGACGAGGTCGCTCCTTCCAGCCGCACTCTCAAAGAGACCTTGCGCCAAGGTGATGCTGGCGGGTATGCGGTATCGAAGCATCTGCTCGATGGCAAGATCCTTATACTGGTTGATATATGTCTGGTAGGTCTGGTTCCATTTCATCTGCGCAGATATAGGCAGCGCACAGAGTAGGATTGCAACCCCCATGATGTAAGTTCTTAATTGATTCATACTGCAAAAATAATAAAAAAAGTTTGTTTACCTTTCATTTGGTGTAATTATTTATTAATTTTCACGTTTTATGATAAAAATGACATCTTCGAAAATGGAAAATAACATCATCATAGCCTTGGGCTCCAATTTTGACCAACTGCGGAATGTGGAGAATGCGAAAAGGAGGCTGGAATCGCTGTTCTCTGGCATCCAGTTTTCCCGTAGCTTGTGGACAGACCCTATAGGCATCGAGTCGCCTCGTTTCGTCAATGCACTAGCAGCAGCTCGTTCTTCTTCTCCGAAGGAAGAAATCGAGCGGCAACTCAAACGTTTGGAGAAGGAAAGTGGCAGGTGCCGGGAGGAAAAAGATCTGGGTATTGTCAGGATAGACTTAGACCTTATCTTGTATGGAACGGAAAAGTTGCATCCTGAGGATTGGAGTAGGGAATATATTCTTACATTATTGAAAGACTTTGGTGCATTTTTCGAGTAAGGGAAAGGTTGGCTTATGGAATATATGCCGAGGGAAGAGTATTTCCATCGGGAGGGAAAAAAAACTGCATCGGGAGGGAAAAATTTCTACCTCCCGATGTAAAAATGAAAGTGGGGTATGGGGGGTCATAAAATAGGGGTGGGGTTGTCTTGCGAAAGATGCAACTCCACCACTTCGCCTGTAGTAAGAGATTTTTTTACATGGATGATGCGTTGGTTGCTGCTGCCCCGGAAGAAAAGGTCGGGGTCGGCAAGTGTCTTGACAAATGGTCCATCTACCAATACGTCTATCAGTTCGAGCAATTTCCTTTGTGCAGGGTTTCCCAATAGATGCTCGTACTTATATCCCGTAAAGCACCATATCGTTTTGTCGCTTTGGTCACGGATGGCTTGCGCCAGCTCAGCGAATCCCTCAGCCTGGAACATCGGGTCTCCGCCGGAGAACGTGACGTTGGCGAAGGGGTCGCTCATGATTTCTTTCATCAAGTCTTCCGTAGATGTCATCGTGCCATGGTTGATGTCCCAGGACTGCGGGTTGTGGCACTCAGGGCAATGGTTGGGACAACCGGCACAATAGATGGAAGTCCGGAATCCCGGTCCATCCACCATCGTGTCGTGTACAACGCTCAAAACGCTTATCATCTTTCTGTTATTGGATTCTTCACTGTTCGTTGCTTTCTCTTCGCTTACTTCTTCGGCGTGTCGATATGTGTCACTCGGTCGTGAAGCTCGGCGAGCTTCCCGCTGTTCCAACGGTCGGTGGTGCCTACCAGATAACCTGTGATACGCTGCAACTTGTCGATGTGAAGACCTCCGCACTTAGGGCAAACCTCCAAGTCGGCATCCGCATTCTCGTAACCACAGTCCAGGCAACGGTTGCGGTTGTGGTTCACGGAACCATAGCCCATGTTGTACTTGTCCATCATATCTACTACGCTGGCGATGACGGATGGGTTGTGGGTCGCGTCACCGTCTATCTCTACATAGAAGATATGGCCACCACGCGTCAAGTCGTGGTAAGGAGCCTCTATCTGTGCCTTTTTCATGGCATTACACTTGTAATATACTGGCACGTGGTTGGAGTTTGTGTAATAATCACGGTCGGTTACTCCTGGGATGACGCCGAATTCCTTGCGGTCTTTCTTGGTGAACTTGCCGCTCAAGCCCTCGGCTGGTGTGGCGAGGATGGAATAGTTGTGGTGGTAGGTCTCGCTGTATTTTCCGGCGCGGTCACGCATGTAGGTGACAATCTTCAACCCAAGCTCCTGAGCCTCCTCGCTCTCTCCGTGGTGTTTACCGATGAGGGCCTTCAGGCACTCTGCCAGTCCGATGAAGCCGATGCCGAGGGTGCCGTGGTTGATGACGCTCTCGATGCTCTCCTCGGGTTTCAACTTGTCTGCGCCTACCCAGAGGTACTTCATCAAGAGTGGGAACTGCTTGGCCATCGCACTCTTCTGGAACTGGAATCGCTCGTCGAGCTGTTTGGCGGTGATGTCGAGGATGTTGTCGAGCTTGGCAAAGAACATATCGATGCGCTGCTGCTTGTTCTCGATGCCCATGCACTCGATGGCAAGCTTGACGATGTTGATGGTGGAGAAACTCAGGTTGCCGCGTGCCACGCTGGTCTTCTCGCCCCAACGGTCTTCAAACACACGAGTGCGGCATCCCATCGTGGCGATTTCCCATTTGTAACGCTCAGGGTCGTCGGCGCGCCAATTCTCGTTCTGGTTGAATGTGGCGTCGAGGTTGAGGAAGTTGGGGAAGAAACGGCGTGCCGTCACCTTGCAGGCCAACTGGTAGAGGTCGTAGTTGCGGTCTTCTGGCAGGTAGTTGACGCCACGTTTCTTTTTCCATATCTGGATAGGGAAGATGGCAGTCTCGCCATTGCCCACGCCTTCGTAGGTGCTGAGGAGAATCTCGCGCATGATGCAGCGACCCTCCGCGCTTGTGTCTGTACCATAGTTGATGGAAGAGAATACCACCTGGTTGCCGCCACGGGAGTGGATAGTGTTCATGTTGTGAATGAAAGCCTCCATGGCCTGATGTACGCGGTTTACGGTCTTGTTGATGGCGTGCTGCTCAAGGCGTGCCTTTCCGTCAAGGCCTTCGAGAGACTTCTCGATGTAGTCTTCGATAGGAGCGTCGTAGAGGTTCTTCAGGTCTTCGCCGGTCAGCTTCTCGAGGTTTTTCACCTCTTCCTGGTATGACATTCTCACGTATGGGGCGAGGTAGAAGTCGAAGGCAGGGATTGCCTGGCCACCGTGCATCTCGTTCTGGCAAGTCTCCAAGGAGATGCAGGCCAGTACGGCGGCGGTCTCTATGCGCTTGGCGGGGCGACTTGAACCGTGTCCAGCGGTGAAGCCGTGCTTGAGGATGATGTCAAGGGGGTGCTGCACGCAGGTGAGGCTCTTGGTGGGATAGTAATCTTTGTCGTGTATGTGGATGTAGTTATGTAGGACGGAGTCACGTACTTCCTCGCTCAAGAGGTAGTCGTCAACGAAAGGTTTTGTGGTTTCGGAAGCAAATTTCATCATCATGCCGGCGGGAGTGTCGGCATTCATGTTGGCGTTCTCGCGGGTGATGTCGTTGTTCTTGGCATTGACGATGCTCATGAACACGTCACGTGTCTTTGCCTTGCGGGCGATGTTGCGCTGATTGCGGTATGCGATGTATTTTTGGGCAACATCCTTGCGGGCACTCTTCATCAGCTCCAGTTCGATGGCATCTTGGATGGCTTCCACGCTCATCTGGCTCTTGCCACGGAAGGAGATGTGGTCGGTGATTTGTTCTATCAGAGAAGAGTCCTCTCCCTTGTCTGTGTGTAGCATGGCTTTGCGTATAGCTGCCATGATTTTTTGTTCGTTGAAACCAACGATGCGTCCGTCACGCTTAACTACAGTTTGTATCATTTCTAGCTTTACTTTTAAGATTGATATTTAATTAGCTTAATATTAACATTTTACGTCTGGAGGAGCTTTTTGCAACCCTGTTTTTGATATTGCAAAGGTACAAAAGTAATTTGAAAGTTTGTTGTTTTGGAAAACTTTTTTCTAGTTAAAAAAAGTCAAGTCGTTGAAAATCAGATAAATAAAAAATGTTTTGGAAAACTTTTGCCTAAAATAGTTTTCCAAAACATTTAAGTGCTTATGAAGTAGTGAGTTATGCTTGCTTTTGTAACTATTCAGCTGCCCTAATCCTATAGTGTACCGTACATTGCATAAGATTGTTAATTCGGTTAACATTTTTAGGAAGCCAATAT
>CAVBGK010000034.1:0-173674 GCA_963594995.1 Bacteroidaceae bacterium | reverse complement strand
GTTCTGTTTGCAGATAGTAGTGCTTTGTTTGGCGATAGCTACTTTCCGATGCAGAAGTGCTTGAAGATATTATTGAGCGTCTCCTGGCTGCTGATTTGGCCGCCGGTGATTTCGCCCAGTTCCTCGAGCACGATCTTGAGGTCTTCGGCGATGAGGTCGCCGCTCATGCCCATGTCCATCGACTCCAATACCCGGTCTAAGGACGAGTGGGCGCGAAGCAGTGCATCGTAGTGGCGGGCGGAGGTTACGATCACATCGTTCTCCGTTATCTCGGGGATGTCGGCAGCCTGCACGAGGGCGTGCTCCAGCTGGGGGATGTTCTCGCCCGTACGGGCACTGATAAAGAGGGCAGGGTGCTCTACTCCCGAAAGTGTGCCTTCACGGTAGGCGATGGCATCCATCTTGTTGAACACCCGGAGCAGCTTCTTGCCCTGCACCTTCTGCTGCATCTCTGCAGCCTCTTCGGGCGAGGGTGGGGTGTCGAGCAGCCAGATGACGATCTTCGCCTCGTCCAACTTCTGGAAGGTGCGCTCGATGCCGATGCTCTCCACCACATCGTCGGTCTGGCGGATGCCGGCGGTATCGATGAAGCGGAAGGTGATGCCGTCTATCGCGGTGGTGTCTTCGATGACGTCGCGCGTGGTGCCGTGGATGTCGCTCACGATGGCTTTCTCCTCGTGCAGCAGACGGTTGAGAAGGGTGCTCTTGCCCACATTGGTCTTGCCCACGATGGCCACGGGGATGCCTTGCTTCAGGGCATTGCCGGTCTCGAAGGAGTGGGCGAGGGCGGTGATTTTACGCTCTATCTCCTGGGCGAGGGACTGAAGCTCGGAACGGTCGGCAAACTCCAGTTCCTCATGGTCGCTGAAGTCCAGCTCCAGCTCCAGGAGGGAGGTCATCTTCAGGAGTTTCTCTCTCAAGAGGGAGAGTTCGCTGCTGAAGTGACCCTTCAGCTGGCTCATCGCCATGTCGTGGGTCGCCTTGTTGGTGGAGGCGATGAGGTCTGCCACCGCCTCTGCCTGTGAGAGGTCCATCTTGCCGTTCATATAGGCACGGCGCGTGTATTCGCCCGGCTCGGCCTGGCGGCACCCCACTTCCGTGAGCCGTTGCAAAATCTGAGTCAGGATGTATCGGCTGCCGTGGCAGGAAATCTCAGTGGAGTCCTCGCCCGTGTAACTGTGGGGAGCACGGAACACGCTCACCAGTACGTCGTCGATGGTCTTGCCGGCCTTGTCCCTGATTTCTCCGTAATGTACGGTGTAGGGCTTGGCTGCCGCCAAAGGTTTGCCGCTGGCGGAGACGAATACCTTGTCGGTGATTTCAATAGCGTGGATTCCGCTCAAGCGGATGATTCCAATGGCCCCTCCCGCCGGAGTGGCGAGGGCGCAGATACTTTGTTCCATTTATAACTTGGGATTTACGGGTAAACGTTTATGTTTCCATACCATGAACCACAGGCAGCTTGCCAAGGCGAAGGCTGCGCCAATGAGGCAGGAGGTTTCGCGGCTGAAATTGCCACAGTATTCATCTACGGCAAGGTAGCTGACGCATACTGCCACCATGAACATGCCTGGCAAGAGCGCAATGCAGTACGGTTTCTTTTGCTTGGCGAGGTAGATGGCGATGGTGAAGAATGTGAAGATGGAGAACGTCTGGTTGAACCAAGCGAAATATCTCCACAGCACGTCAAACTTCACAAATAGCAAAACAATGCTGATGGCGAACACCGGCAGGCAGAGCACGAGGCGTTTCACCACCTTGTCTTGCTTGAATTTGAGCATGTCGGCGAGGATGAGACGGGCGCAGCGCAATGCCGTGTCGCCTGTTGTGATGGGGGCGATGACTACACCGAGGATGGCAAGGATGGCCCCCATCCTGCCGAGCCAACTGTTGCAGATGTGGTTCACGAAGACGGCTGGGTTCACAGACCCGTTGGCGTCAAGCATGGCATTGTAGATTTTCTCGTAGGGGGTGCTGCCCGCCACGTCAAGCTCGTTGGCGAACTGCAAAGTTGCGGCTGCCCAGATGAGGGCGATGAAGCCCTCGGTAATCATGGCCCCGTAGAACACACGTCTGCCGTATCGCTCGTTCTTGATGCAACGGGCCATGAGCGGACTTTGGGTGGCATGGAAGCCACTTACCGCACCACAGGCTATGGTGATGCACAGGCAGGGGAAGATGGGCAGGGAGCCTCCGGGGTAGTGGTTCTCGAAGGCATCGGTAATCTCAGGGATTGGCGTGCCACTATGGGTAAACACCCCGATGAAGATACATACTGCCATGAAGATGAGTATCAAACCAAACACGGGATATATCTTGCCGATTATCTTGTTGATGGGCAGTATGGCTGCCATAAGATAATAGAGGAAGATGACTACTACCCAGAACAAGTAACTGTTGTCTGCAAGCAGGCCGTCGGTCATGTTGGCCAACAGGCCGGCCGGGGTCTTGACAAATACCGCCACTACGAGAATCATCAGGAGCAGCGCCAGGTAGCGCTGGGCATTGCGTGCCACGATACCCATCTCGTCGCCCACAATCTCGGGCAACGAGGCCCCGCCACGCTTCAGCGAAATCATGGCTGCCATATAGTCATGCGTCGCTCCACCGAAGATGCAGCCCAGGACTATCCAGAAGTAGGCGGACGGACCGAAGAGGATGCCTTGGATGGTACCAAAGATGGGGCCGGTTCCCGCTATGTTAAGAAACTGAATGAGGAACACTTTCCATGTGGGCATGGGCGTGTAATCGACACCGTCCTGCATGGAGTAACAGGGGGTAGGGCGCTTGGCATCAGGCTGCATGATGCGCTCTACAAATTTTCCATAAACGACATATCCCAACACGAGACATATCATGCTAACGACAAATGTGTACATTTATATTTTGTGATTAAAATTTGGCTGCCTTTCAGATGCGGTCGAGTACCAGCTGGATGAGAGAGTCTATGGTGCTCTTGTAGCCCGTGTTGGCACTCTTGGCACGTCGGTTGGCTATCACCATGCAGCAAGTCATCGCCTTGTGGCCAAGCAACAACGACAAGCCGGCCAAAGCCGAGCTTTCCATCTCGAAATTGTTGACACGCAAGCCCTTATACTCAAAATCCTCAATCTTTTGATTAAGCTCCGGGTCTGCAAGTGGAATACGCAGTTCACGACCTTGCGGACCGTAGAAACCGCCACAAGCGATGGTTACACCGCGAACCATGTCGTCCCCCGCAATGCGGTCGAGCAATTCTCTGTCGTTGTTGACGCAATAAGGATTCCCGACTTGGTCAACCCACTTTACCTGACGCTTGAACTCCTGCTCGAACTCCAAGTCGCACACCTCGTTGCGGCGAGCATAGAAGTTGAGCAGGCCATCGAAGCCGATACTCTTCTCTGAAGCGACAAATGTTCCTGCCGGAGTGTTGAGTTGCAGGCCTCCGCAGGTTCCGATGCGCACGAGGGTGAGGGTTGTGTGCGCTGGCTTTTCCGTGCGAGAATTGAAATCGATGTTCTTGAGCGCATCCAGCTCATTGACCACGATGTCGATGTTGTCGCAGCCAATTCCCGTGCTTTGCACAGTGATGCGCTTGCCTTGGTAGGTTCCGGTGATGGTATGGAACTCACGGCTCGAAACCTCGCATTCCTTCTCGTCGAAATGAGAAGCGACAAGTGAAACACGTCCTGGGTCACCTACGAGGATGACCTTGTCTGCCAACTGCTCTGGCTTGAGGTGAAGGTGGAAACAACTCCCGTCTTCGTTTATAATCAATTCTGATTCTGCGAAATACTTACTCATATATTTTCAGGTTTTAAATGATTGAATTTACAAAGGTAAGAAAAATAATTGGAAGCTGTTATTCTTGTTAAGGTTTATTAATGAATAAATTCAAAAACACAAAAAAACTTGACAACAGGACGCGCAACGGCAAGCCCATTCGACCCAGGGACGAAAACACCCCCATACCCCACTTTCATTTTTACCTCGGGAGGTAGAAATTTTTCCCTCCCGATGCAGAAATTTTTCCCTCGTGACGCAGCGATTCCTGGAAGGCGACGTAGCCAGGGGAAGGTCACGGACAAAGCCAGGCACATAGCGAATATTTTTTACATGGTCAAGCTGCGGCCTTGCAGCATGGTCTGCCTACGCCTTGGGCACCAGCGCAAAAATAAGCACATGGCACAAAAAAGTATCCTAAAATTTTGCCGTTACAAAAAAAAACACTACTTTTGTCGGCAGAAATATCAATTATTCAACAAAAAAAGCAAATTAGTCATGAAACAGACAATTTTGGTAACAGGTGGTACGGGTTTCATCGGAAGCCATACTACAGTAGAGTTGCAGCAGGCAGGCTACAATGTTGTCATCGTCGATGACCTCTCCAACTCAAAGGTAGAGGTATTGGACGGCATAGAGAAAATCACAGGCATCCGCCCAGCTTTCGAGCAGGTCGATTTGCGCGACAAGGATGCAGCCGAGGCTGTGTTCCAAAAGTACCCTGCCATCGAGGGAATCATCCATTTCGCAGCCAGCAAGGCAGTGGGCGAGAGCGTCCAGAAGCCACTGCTCTACTACCGCAACAACATCGTGTCACTCATCAACCTTTTGGAGTTGATGCCAAAATACAACGTCAAGGGCATCATCTTCTCTTCCAGCTGCACCGTATATGGCCAGCCCAAGCCAGAGAACCTTCCCGTGACAGAGGAGGCACCCCACCAGAAGGCGACCTCACCATACGGAAACACCAAGGAAATCAACGAGCAAATCATCGCCGACTATATCCACAGCGGCGCCAGCATCAAGAGCATCGTGCTCCGCTACTTCAATCCAATCGGCGCACACCCATCTGCAGAAATTGGCGAGTTGCCTAACGGCGTGCCCAACAACCTGATTCCATACGTGACACAGACCGCCATGGGCATCCGCAAGGAATTGACCATCTTCGGCAACGACTACGACACTCCCGACGGCACTTGCATCCGCGACTACATCTACGTGGTGGACCTTGCCAAGGCCCACGTCGCAGCCATGGCACGCGTGCTCGACAAGGACACAGAGTCTATCGAATACTTCAACATAGGTACAGGCAACGGCAACTCCACGCTCGAAATCGTGGAGACCTTCGAGAAGGCAACGGGCGTGAAGCTGAACTGGAAATACGGTCCTCGCCGCGAGGGTGACATCGAGAAAATCTGGGGCGACTGCACAAAGGCCAACGAGGTACTCGGCTGGAAGGCCGAAGCTAAGCTGGAGGACGTGCTGGCCTCCGCCTGGAAGTGGCAAGAGAAGTTGCGCGCCGACGGCATCATGTAACGATTGCTTAAATAAACTTAAAAGTGGAACCTCGTTGTGGCGAAGTTCCACTTTTTTTTATTATTTTTGCATTGAAAACATCATATTTTGGACACATAACGCAAAGACTATATGACAAAACAACTATACTCTATACTTCTGGCAGGCATCATGCTCATGGGCATGCAAACATCTATAAAAGCCGACCCTATCGTTGAGGTCAACAACATCGATTTCAACCAAGTGGTCATCAACTACAGCAACGGCACACTCCACATCACGGGTGCCGCGGGACTGACGGTGGCCCTGTATAACATCGTGGGACAAAAAGTGTATGAAGGAAAAATAGACAGCAATGACAAGCGAATCGAACTATCTTTGCCTTCCAATTGCTATATCGTAAAGGTAGGGACGACAGCCCGTAAAATCAGCATCAAACGATAATCCCAACTAGGCCGGACCCCACCGAAAGTGAAAGAACTGATTCTA
Source organism: Bacteroidaceae bacterium (assembly GCA_963594995.1). Classification (GTDB taxonomy): domain Bacteria; phylum Bacteroidota; class Bacteroidia; order Bacteroidales; family Bacteroidaceae; genus Prevotella. Next base: position 167,908 of record CAVBGK010000034.1, on the reverse strand, counting down.
ATCATCGCTCTGACCTTGACGACAGGTATTCTCTCCTCATGCCAGGAAAAAGTGGTCAGCACCACACGTTATGTGTCCCTGGACGAATACCGTGCCTTTGGCAACGCAGACATGGCAATCGACTCGCATCGCATACGTGCAGTGATAGACAGCATGGCGCGCAATGACAAGGATGAGCTTACAGCAGATTTCCGAACGCGAAATTATTACCTGCAGGAAGGCGACTTTTTGTGGATAGACCGACATGGGCTCTCTTGGCAGGCTGACACGCTGCTGGAATACCTGAGGGCCATAGAGCGCATGGGATTCTCGGCGCGGCGATTTTGCGTGCCACAGATAGAAAGCGACATCGACCATGTGCGCAGCCTAGGTTTCGACAACGCTCATCCCATCAACAAATTGCTGGGCAGGCTGGAATATCAGTTGACGAAGGCTTACCTAAGATATGTCACAGGGCAACGCTTCGGCTACATGAACCCCACCTACATCTTTAACAGGATTGACACATTGAAGCCCACCCAACCCGACACCCTCCAACGTGCCGTCAATTACCGCGGGCTTTTCGACATCCAGATGGACCACGGGGGGAATGCGTTCTACCAGATGGCCTTGGGAAAGATAGCCAGGGACTCGGTGCCGGCTTTCCTGCGCGAAATCCAGCCCCCAAGCGACTTTTACCATGCCTTGGAGGAAGAGTACGCCTCAGGCAGGGGGAGCAAGGAATGGCGAGTGAAGGTGTTCTGCAACATGGAACGGAGCAGATGGCGCCTGGGCGACTATCCCCAGCAGCATAGGAGATATGTATTCGTGAACATTCCTTCGTTTCACCTGATGGCCGTCGATGACAAAGACACGCTGACCATGCGCATCGGATGTGGAAGTTTCGAGACGAAGACTCCGTTGCTCACCAGTGTCATCAAGCGAATGGACGTAAATCCCCGTTGGGTAGTGCCCAGGAGCATCACAGAAGGGGATATGGCACGTTATTTCAGCAGGTCGTATTGCGAGAGGCGCGGTTTCTTCGTGATGGACAGGCGCACCGGCAAGGAAATCCCGATGAACATGGTTCATGGCGGCTTGCTGCGCGACCCGAGATATGCCGTTGTGCAGCGAGGCGGGAAGGGCAACAGCCTAGGCAGGCTCATCTTCCGGTTCGACAACAACTTTGCCGTCTATCTGCACGACACATCAAGCCCAGAGGTGTTCAACTGGCAAGACCGAGGCGTGTCGCATGGCTGTGTGAGGGTGGAGAAGCCCTTCGAACTGGCCAAGTTCATTCTCAAGGACAAGGAAGAGAAACTCATAGACGACCTCTACTATAACATGACCGCCGACTCCCTTGACGACAAGAGCCGAATCATAGGGTCGATCAAGGTAGAGCCGCAGATGCCGGTTTACCTGACATACTACACCATTTATCCCATGGCGGGAAAGGACAAGAAGGGGTGGACGGAATACCCCGACGTGTATGGCTATGACAAGGTGATATACGAATATCTCGTGAAGAACTACCGCTAGCGAGGGAACCGCTGGAAAGCATATGGCACAGCTACTATAATATAAAAAATGTATAAAGCGTATGATAAGTGACAAAGATCTCGTCTGCCTGCTGAACGACCCCGTGACCAGGAGGGAGGGCTTCTCGGCAATGGTGCGCCAGTATAGCGAACAGCTATACTGGAAGGTTCGTCACATCGTCTTAAACCACGAGGATGCCAACGATGTGCTCCAAAATTCATTTATCAAGGCGTGGAAGAGCATGGACACATTCCAGGGCAAGTCTTCGGTGAGCACGTGGCTCTTCCGCATCGCCATCAACGAGGCCCTCGACTTCGTGAGAAAGCAGAAGTCGGCGGAGAGCATCAGCGCCGACGAAGACCCTGGCGTAGCCAACCGACTGATGGCCGACGGCTATTTCGATGGCGACGAGACGCAGGCACAATTGCAGGAGGCTGTGTCAAACCTGCCGGAAGTGCAGCGCACCGTGTTCACAATGAAATACTACGACGAGATGAAATACTCGGAAATGAGCAAGATACTCCATACCTCCGAGGGGGCGCTGAAGGCATCTTATCATCTGGCTGTCAAAAAAATAACTGAATATTTTCAGAATAAAGATTAAACCATTGCCAAGAATTAACGTCTTGTATATAATAAAAAGCAAAAATCATGATGAAGGAAGAAAAGATATTGAAAGATATGTTTGGCAGGGAGAACCATTTTACCGTGCCAGAGGGGTATTTCGACTCCTTCGCCGAAAACTTGACGGGGATGTTGCCAGAGTCTGAGGCCCGTATGTTCGACATGCACGCCCAGTCGCTGTGGAACCGTTTGCCAGTGCGCAAGATTGCGGCTGCGGCAAGCGTGGCTGCGATATTGGGAGCGGGAAGCTTGCTATATGTCAACCATCGTCCCCAGCACAATGTGTCGATTGCAAGCACACAGATGGAGCAGACAGGCGGAACAGGCTATGAGTATGGCACCTTCGACCAGATGGCGGATTATACGATGATGGACAACCAAGACTTCTACGCCTCGCTCGTGGCAGAAAATTAAATAAGCTTTCCAAGAAACCAAACTTACGCAATGAAAAGATTGAATAGTTATAATAGATGGCTGAAATGCATGCTGGTATCGCTGGCGCTTGTCATCGTGATGCCGGTTTGCGCCCAGTCGAAGAAGAGACCGCCTTTCAATCCTGCCAAGTTCGAGGCAGACTTGGAGCAGTTCATCACGACCGAAGCCTGCCTGACACCCACTGAGGCTGCGAAGTTCTTCCCGGTTTATCGCCAGATGATGAAGAAGCAGCGTGCCATTTTCGACGAAATGCGCCGTTTTCGCCACATCAACCCCAAAGACAACGAGGCATGTGCCGATGCCATCCGCAAGCAAGACGAAATGGACATCCAAATCAAGCAACTGCAACAGGAATATCATGCCCGGTTCATGCTGGTCATCCCTGCCTGCAAGGTGATGGGCGTCATCAAAGCAGAGGAAAAATTCCATCGCCAGATGTTCAAGCGGATGAAATAGCCTCACTTCCCACCATAGTAAGCAAAGACCGTGACGGTCTGAACCTATAAAAACAATCGCAAAGGTATTATTATGAAATATTTTTGCGATTTTTTTTTGTTCTTTGCCCGATTTGTTGTAATTTTGCACGTCAGAAACAATTCATATAAAATTAAGTAATGTATAGAACGAATAGTTGTGGAGAGCTTCGTCTCTCTGATGCAGGCAAGGAAGTGACACTTGCCGGATGGGTACAGCGCACTCGCAAGATGGGCGGCATGACCTTCGTGGATGTACGCGACCGCTATGGTATCACACAGATAGTCTTCAATGAGGCTGACAACAAGGACTTGTGCGACGCTGCCAACAAGTTGGGACGTGAATACTGCATCCAAGTCAAGGGTGTCGTGAGCGAGAGACAAAGCAAGAACCCTAAGATGGACACGGGTGACATCGAGATACTCGCCAAGGAGCTCAACGTGCTCTCCGTAAGCCAGACTCCTCCCTTTACCATCGAGGACAACACGGACGGCGGCGATGATATCCGTATGAAATACCGTTACCTCGACTTGCGTCGTCCCGCCGTGCGCAAGAACTTGGAGTTGCGCCACCGCATGACCATTTTGATTCGCAACTTCCTCGACAACTATAACTTCATGGAGGTAGAGACTCCAATCCTCATCGGCAGCACACCGGAGGGCGCGCGCGACTTCGTGGTGCCTTCCCGCATGAACCCGGGGCAGTTCTATGCTCTCCCACAGAGTCCACAGACCCTGAAGCAACTCTTGATGGTGGCGGGTTTTGACCGATACTTCCAGATTGCAAAGTGTTTCCGCGACGAAGACCTTCGTGCAGACCGCCAACCCGAGTTCACCCAGATCGACTGCGAGATGAGCTTTGTGGACCAAGACGATGTCATCAACCTCTTTGAGGAGATGGCGCGACATCTGTTCAAGGAAATCCGGGGCGTGGAGTTGCCAAAGCTGGAACAAATGACATGGCACGAGGCCATGCGTCGTTTCGGTAGCGACAAGCCTGACTTGCGTTTCGGCATGGAGTTCGTGGAGCTGAAAGAGGCTTTTACGGGCAAGGGAGAGTTCACTGTGTTCGACGAGGCCAAGTATATCGGCGGCATCTGCGTGCCGGGATGTGCGGACTATAGCCGCAAGCAGCTCAATGAGCTGACTGATTTTGTGAAACGCCCACAGGTGGGAGCCAAGGGATTGGTATTCATCAAGTATAACGCAGATGGAACTATAAAGAGTAGCATAGACAAGTTCTATACACCAGAGGTCTTGGCAGAAATCAAGGAAGTGATGGGTGCCAAGGATGGAGACCTTGTACTTATCTTGAGTGGAGACAACGTCAACAAGACGCGCGTCCAGCTCTGTACACTTCGCCTGGAAATGGGAGACCGCCTGGGATTGCGCGACAAAAACGTGTTCAAGTGCCTCTGGATTGTTGACTTCCCATTGTTCGAGTGGAGCGACGAGGAACAGCGCTTGATGGCAACCCACCATCCGTTCACCATGCCTAACCCCGATGACATCCCACTGCTCGACAAACATCCAGAGCAAGTGAGAGCCAAGGCATACGACTTCGTATGCAATGGTATCGAAGTCGGTGGTGGATCGTTGCGTATCCACGATACACAGTTGCAGGAGAAGATGTTTGAAGTGCTTGGTTTCACGCCAGAGCGCGCAGAGGCCCAGTTTGGATTCTTGATGAACGCCTTCAAGTATGGCGCACCTCCCCACGCAGGTCTTGCCTTCGGCCTCGACCGCTTCGTCAGCATCATGGCAGGTCTGGACAGCATCCGTGACTGCATCGCCTTCCCGAAGAACAACTCCGGACGCGACGTCATGCTCGACGCTCCATCAGAGCTAGACCCCAAGCAATTGGATGAATTGGAAATCAAATTGGACTTGAAAGCATAAATGTCTAAGAAATAATAATTTAAGTGCCGCATTCCTTGATATAAATCAAGAAATGCGGCACTGTTCGTAATAGATTGATAGTTTTCTTCAAAAAAACGCTAAAAAATCAAATTTAATTCGTATTTTTGCCTCAAATAAATAGGGAGTTCATCCAAGGGCGTGCTCTCAACCTGTCTTTTTAAGCGAAAAGTTTAGAATCATGGCATGAGAAACTCCTAACATATTTAACTATATACTTTTAACATGGTAGAAAAGAAAGCAACAACAAAAACAGCAGCCAAGAAGACTGCTACAAAGAAGGCTCCAGCAGCAAAGGCTACTGCGGCAAAGAAGACAACAGTAGCAAAGAAGGAAGAAACCATATTCCTGAATGCAGAGAACGCTGGTTTCAGAGCTGGTGACGTATATCAGGCTTTGGCAGCAGCAGACCACGCTCTTTCCCTGGCAGAAGTAGCTAAGGCAGCTGAGATTTCAACAGAGGATGCGATTCTTGGCATCGGTTGGCTTCTCAAAGAAGGTAAGATTAAGGATGAGGACAACAAGATTGCCCTTGCTTAAATGAGACCATAATTCCAAGGGCCGCGACACTCTTCTCGATAAGGATGCCGCGGCTCTTTTTGTTGTGCTCTACGATTGTTGCATCCAAATGTGCCGCCTATTAAAATTCGCACACAGCTAATTCTCTCGACATGAATTTTGACGATGAAATCCTGAAAGTTTTGACCTTGGCAGGCGATTGCGGGCTGAAGACTGAAAAAATAGCACGTCATGTGTTCAATGCCTGTAACTCCATGTTTAACCCATTGGATTACAAGGATGTGCATAGCTACGTCACGCAGTATCTCATCAAGAATGCCAAAGACTCGCTTTCCATCATAGAAAAGGGGAGGGGACATGGTATTTACCGGCTGAACTTCCAAGCAAAATTGGCTCAGCAGCTGGTATTGAAGTTTACCGTTCATGATGATGACACCAACGAGCAAGAAACCACAAGTGACAAAGAGCAGACCGAAGATCTTTCCTTGCCGCTTTTCGGATGATTGTCCCCAAGTCGGACTCCCTCTGTTTTTTTTTGCGGAATGGAGAAAGTTTTTTGGGGGATTTTGTTACCTTGTCCGTAATATAAAAAGAATTTTGTAATAACAATCTATAAACGAATAACTATGGCTAGAAGATATTTATTAGGTTTTGATGTAGGTTCTAGTTCTGTAAAGGCATCCCTTACAGACGTTGACAGTGGTGAAATCGCAGCATCTGCTTTCTATCCAGACCATGAGGCCCCCATCATGGCAGTAAAGGCCGGATGGGCAGAGCAAGACCCACAGATGTGGTGGGAGAACGCAAAATTGTCGCTCAAAAAGATTATGGCCGAGACAGGTGCCAAAGGCGAGGACATCCTTGCCATCGGTATTTCTTATCAGATGCACGGCTTGGTTTGTATAGACAAGAACCAGCAAGTACTTCGCCCAAGCATCATCTGGTGCGACTCCCGTGCCGTGTCATACGGCGAGAAGGCATTCCGCGACCTGGGTGAGGACCTCTGCTTGCGCAACTTGCTGAACTCCCCCGGCAACTTCACTGTATCTAAGCTGGCATGGGTCAAGGAGAACGAACCAGAGATTTTCGATAGGATATACAAGATCATGTTGCCCGGCGACTATTTGGCGATGAAACTTTCGGGCGAAGTGAAAACGACCATCAGCGGACTGTCGGAAGGGATGATGTGGGATTTCGCTGCCAAGAAACCCGCCAAGTTCCTGCTCGACTACTTTGGCTTCGACGAGAGCATGATTGCCGACATCGTTCCAACCTTCTCGGTACAGAGCGTTGTCAGCAAGGCGGCTGCCGACGAATTGGGACTGAAGGAAGGTACACCTATTTCATATAGAGCAGGTGACCAACCCAACAACGCAGTGAGCCTGAATGTATTCAACCCTGGCGAAATAGCCAGTACCGCAGGAACCTCAGGTGTCGTATATGGAGTGCTAGGCGATGTCAACTACGACCCTAAAAGCCGCGTCAACACTTTCGCCCACGCCAACTACACGACGGAGCTTGACAGATTGGGCGTGTTGCTTTGCATCAATGGGACGGGCATCCTGAACGCATGGGTACACCGCAACGTGACACCAGACGTAAGCTATGCAGAGATGAACGACTTGGCTGCGAGTGTGGCCATCGGCAGTGAGGGCGTGAAGATCATTCCATTCGGCAATGGCGCAGAACGCGTGTTACAGAACAAGGAGGTAGGTTGCTCCATCAAGGGCATCAACTTCAACAAGCACAACCGCGCCCATATCGTGCGTGCCGCCCAAGAGGGTATTGTGTTCAGTTTCTGCTACGGCATGGAAATCATGCAGCAGATGGGCATGGACATCAAGAAAATCCACGCCGGCAAGGCCAATATGTTCTTGAGTCCCCTCTTCCGTGACACTTTGGCAGGCGTGAGTGGCGCAACCATCGAACTCTACGAGACTGACGGAAGTGCAGGGGCGGCCAAGGGCGCCGGTATCGGGGCTGGCATTTACAAAGATCATGACGAGGCATTTGCCACCTTGAAGAAGTTGGCTGTCATCGAGCCAAACGAAGCTGATCGCCCTGCTTACCTAGACGCATACGCAGAATGGAAGCAGGAACTCTGCAAGTTGACTTGAGCCTCCGGGGGCAAGGGAGAATCCCCATAAACAAGTGAACTGAAAGCAAATCACACATTTACAAGTAAAAAATGACAGGGCAAGGAAAAATCCTTGCCCTAAATTTGTTTGTTCAAAACATTTTGATTAACTTTGCAAGCATTAACACGAAAAATTGAATGTTATGGCAAATAGGAATAACCATTTGGTCATTATGGCTGGCGGTGTAGGCAGTCGCTTTTGGCCTATGAGCACAGAGGACAAGCCTAAGCAGTTTATAGATGTATTAGGCACAGGTCGCTCATTGCTCCAACTCACTTTCGACCGTTTCGAGGGAGTATGTGACCCAGAGAATGTTTGGGTTGTCACCAATAAGAAATATGCCAATCTAGTACACGAACAATTACCAGAGATACCGGAAGGAAACATTCTTCAGGAGCCTTGCCGACGCAACACGGCCCCATGCATAGCCTATATCAGTTGGCGCATCAAGGAGAAAGACCCTCACGCCAACATCGTGGTCTCTCCATCCGACCATATCGTTACCAACGCCAATGAGTTTAGGCGTGTCATCGTTTCTGCCTTGAAGTTTACAGGCGAAACTGACAGCATTGTCACCTTGGGAATGAAACCCACTCGCCCAGAGACAGGCTATGGGTATATACAAGGAGACTTGAGGACTCCATCGGCTCGCAACCGAGAGATTTATCGTGTTGACCAATTTCATGAGAAACCAGGATTGGAGACAGCACAAAAATATGTCCAAGACAAGAATTTCTTGTGGAACGCCGGTATCTTCATCATGAGCGCAGCCACGATAGTCAATGCCTTCCGGGTGTATCAGCCAGGCATCGCCAAGATTTTCGAGGGTATGCGCAACATCTACGGTACGGAGAAAGAGCAGGAGATGATAGACGCACGATATCCAGAATGTGAGAGCATATCCATCGACTATGCCATCATGGAGAAGGCTGAGGAGATATTTGTTTTCCCCGCTGACTTTGGCTGGAGTGACTTGGGTACATGGGGCAGTCTTTTGGCACAGTCTCGCAAGGACGTGTATGGCAACGCTTCCATAGGCAGGGACATTCAGATGATTGAATCCAAGAACACGATAGTTCACGCCCTAAGCGAGAAGAGAGTTGTCGTGCAAGGCCTGGATGGCTATATCGTAGCAGAGGAAGATGGTACGCTTCTGATTTGCAAGATGTCGGAAGAACAGCGCATCAAGCAATTCTCGGGCTTGAACTAGACCACTTCTGTTTCTGCCAGATTTCAGCAGAAATACATACCTATACAAAAACAGACGTACGTCCAATAGACTTGGATGTACGTCTGTTTTTTCGTTATGGCCACACGCTATTGATGGCACGTACGACCGTAACTGAGAGTTTGTTTATTTGCTCTTCTTCAATCCCTTGTAGGCAAGAAATGCCACGGCAATGACTGCCAAGCCAAGGATTACATAGCCAAGCTCATGGCTGTATTTTAATGCTTGCTGATACACGTCGCCGGTAGTCTTGTAGTCGGTATAAGTATAGATACCCCAACCTATGAATGCCAAGATTGTATTCCAAACACCTGCTCCAAGAGTAGTGAAGAGCAGAAACTTGCTGACTTTCATCCCTGCCAAGCCAGCAGGAATGCTGATGAGCTGGCGTACGGCAGGCACCAATCGGCCGAAGAAAGTAGAAGCAGCCCCATGGTCACGGAAGAAATTCTCTGCTTTTTCCACTGCCGCGCGGTCTATCAAGCACATATGGCCGATACGGCTGTCTGCAAAACGATAGATGATAGGACGCCCAAGCCATTTTGCAAGATAATAGTTGACAAGTGCGCCCAAGTCTGCACCGATTGTGGCAAACACGATGACCAAGATGAAGCTCAAGCCGCTCGCCGGGTCCATCGCCTTCCATGCCGCCGGAGGTACGACGACCTCTGACGGGAATGGGATAAAGGAACTTTCGATGGCCATGAACAAAGTTACGACCCAATAGTTGAGATTGTCAAGAACCCAAAGAAATAAATCTGCAGAATTCATATTTCCTTCAATGTGTAGAGTTATTTATTAATCTTGGCCCATGTATCTTTCAAGCCGACCGTCTTGTTGAAAATAAGGTGGTCGGGCGTCGAATCGTAGTCGGGTGTGTAATAACCGATACGCTGGAACTGCAGATAGTCGAGCGGCTTGGCAGACGCAAGGTATTTCTCCACATACGCCTTCTTCACCTGTAGGCTGTCTGGGTTGATAAACTTGAGCATGTCCTGTGCGTCTATGCGGTCTTTGCCCTGGGACTTGGAGTACGCAGAAACTTCATCGCGTGGATTCTCCACGAGCCACAGGCGGTCGTAGTTTCTTATCTCAGCCTCCAAGCAGTGCTTGCAGCTCACCCAGTGGATGGTCTTGCCCTTAATCTTCATGTTGGAGTTAGCCTCACCAGTCTTGGTTTCTGGTATCACCTCAGCATAAACCTCAATGACGTTGCCTTCAGCATCCTTCTTGCAATAGTTTTCCTCGGGGCAACGGATGATGTAGGAGCTCTTGAGACGAACCTCCTTGCCGGGACCGAGGCGGAAGAACTTTTTAGGAGCATCCTCCATGAAGTCATCGCGCTCTATCCACAATTCGCGACTGAACTCAATCTCGTGAGTGCCGTCAGCCTCGTTCTCCGGATTGTTTTGAATCGTGTATGTTTCAACTGCATCCTCCGGGATATTGGTCAACACCAACTTGATAGGGTCGAGAACGGCGCTCACACGCTTGGCGCGTTTATTGAGGTCATCGCGAACGGCGCTCTCAAAGAGTGACATCTGGTTGAGAGCGTCAAACTTGGTATAACCAATCTTGTCGATAAACGCCAGGATACCTTCCGGACTGTAACCACGGCGACGGAACGCACTGATAGTCGGCATACGGGGGTCGTCCCATCCATTCACTATCCCTTCCTTCACGAGAATGAGAAGGTTGCGCTTGGACAAGAGGATGTGAGTGAGGTTGAGCTTGTTGAACTCCGTCTGTCTGGGGCGGTTGTCATCCAAAGGCTTGTCATTGCCCTCCACTTGCTTTGTCCAATCCACGAAGAGGTCATAGAGCGGGCGGTGGCTCTCAAACTCCAGCGTGCAGAGTGAGTGGGTTACGCCCTCCCAATAGTCACATTGTCCGTGGGTAAAGTCATACATTGGGTATGCGTTCCATTTGTTGCCCGTGCGCCAATGCGGAATGTTGAGCACACGATAGATGATAGGGTCACGGAAGTGCATATTGTCACTTGCCATGTCTATCTTGGCGCGCAATACCATCTTGCCGGGCTCCATGTTGCCGGAGTTCATCTCCTCGAAGAGGCGAAGACTCTCTTCTGCGGGGCGGTTGCGGAAAGGAGACTCTGTTCCGGGAGTTGTTGGCGTACCCTTCTGGGCGGCTATTTGTTCGGCAGACTGCTCATCGACATAGGCTTTTCCTTCCTTGATGAGCGCAACAGCCAAGTCCCACAGCTTCTGGAAATAATCGGATGCATAGTAGATGTTGCCCCACTTGAAACCGAGCCATTCTATGTCGCGCTTGATAGCTTCTACGTATTCAGTATCTTCCTTCTGAGGATTGGTGTCATCCATGCGCAAGTTGCAGACACCACCATATTTCTTGGCAATGCCGAAATCGAGAGCGATGGCCTTGGCATGACCGATGTGAAGATAGCCGTTGGGCTCCGGCGGGAAACGGGTCTGGACACGACCACCATTCCTTCCCTCCTTGAGGTCTTCTTCCACCAATTGTTCAACGAAAGAGAGGCTTTTCTTCTCTTCGTCCATGTTTCCTTCATTAACTGCCATATTTCTTTATGTGTTATTTGTTATTGATGGTGCAAAGATACAAAGTTTTTTGCGTATAGCCGACATTTTTTAGCGAAATATGTTTTTAAACATTAAAATAAATTTGCAGATTGCGCAAAAAAGGACTACCTTTGCAACTGTTATCCTGAATACAATCTTTTTACCTTAAAAGAAAACTAATACCTATCGAATTGAACGCCCTCCACTGCGAAGTGGGGGGCGTTCCGGTTTTCCCTTCTTTCTGTTTTTTCCGTTTCTTGTGAGATATAGCATCAGCGTCATTTTATGCCTCTCTCATTCAATGCCTTGCTGTACCTTGCAGCATTCTGCAAGTGCTCCTGATAGGTTTGTGCAAAGTTGTGGGTGCCGCTGAAGTCTTCCTTGGCGCACATATAGAGGTAATTGTGGTGCACATGGTTAAGCACGGCGTCAATACCCGCTACCGAAGGAATGCGGATAGGCCCAGGAGGAAGCCCCGTGTTCTTGTAAGTGTTGTAAGGGCTGTCGATGTGGAGAAGATTGTTGTAGATTCTTTTCAGTTCGAACTTCTTCCAGGCAAACTTGATGGTAGGGTCAGCCTGCAAAGGCATTCCATTGGGGTACTCGGCATCACGGAAAGTCAACCGATTGTAGTACATACCTGCCACCATAGGCTTTTCCCCGTCGTTGGCAGTCTCTTCGTCCACGATGCTTGCCAGCGTGATGACTTGGTTGGGTGTCAGCCCCATATTCTTCGCTTTCTCCGTGCGCTCAAAATTCCAAAAACGTCCGCTTTCTTTCTTCATCCTCTCGAAAAGTTTCTCCAAGGACACGTTCCAATAGATGTCATAGGTGTTCGGGATGAACATACAGGCGATGGTAGCGGTGTCATAGCCATACTTCTCGCAGGTAGCTTCATCGCATAGGGCTTTGCTGATGGTGGCGCTGTCCAGCATCAGCCGTTTGCCCAGTTCGCCGGCAAGTTTGTCCATCGTTCTGACGGATGGGACAGTGAGATTGACGGGGGATTGCAAGCCATTCCTGAAATGTCTCCAAATTTTGACCGCACCTTCTCCTGGATGGATGGCATATCTGCCCGTCCGGATATTCCCCGCATAGTTGGAGTGACGGGTCAGCGTATGGAAAGCTTGGTAGGGAATCGGATTGGCTACCGGCTTCACCTTATTATATACTGAGTCTATGTTGTCATCCTCGTCAATATAGACATACTGGGTATTGTCGCTTTTCGAGAATGATGAAAAGCCATACATGTAAGCAATGCCCGCTACCACCAGCAGACACGCTCCTGCGCCATAAACGTAAAGCTTGGACGTAATCTTTTTCATTGTAAACAGTTTTGGTCGGTGCAAAAGTACTGCAAATATGCCAAACCGCCAAATCTCAGCATTAAAAATAGGTTAATTCTCTCGCTAAAGCATCACCGTGTCTGCTTTTTTGATTACCTTTGCAACTTGATTAATGCAAACATGATTATGGTACAATTTGATTTTGACACTTATATATTCGACTTGGACGGCACCTTGTTATCTACTCTCGGCGACTTGGCCGCCAGCTGCAACCATGCCTTGCGCTCCAATGGTATGCCTGAGCGATCCATCGAGGAAGTAAGAATGTTTGTAGGAAACGGTGTCAAGAAATTAATGGAGCGCGCTATTCCCGGAGGTATGTCACATCCATTGTTTGACAAGACTTACCAAGATTTTCGCCAGCACTATATGCAGCACAATCTCGATACGACCCAACCTTACCCTGGGGTCATGGAGATGTTGGGAAGCCTGCGCTCCAGAGGAAAAAAGATTGCGGTAGTGAGCAATAAGTTTTATGCCGCTACCCAGGAGCTTTGCCGCCATTTCTTTGGCGACTTGGTGGATGTAGCGATAGGAGAGCGCGAGGACATTCGAAAGAAACCTGCTCCAGACACCGTGAACGAGGCGCTTCGCCAGCTGAATGCCGGAAGGGAAGGGGCGGTCTATATCGGAGACAGCGATGTGGATGTTGACACTGCCAAAAATAGTGCAATGCCTTGCATCAGTGTGCTTTGGGGATTTCGTGGCCACGACTTTTTGGTGGAGCATGGAGCCACCATCTTTGTATCCTCGCCCCTCGATTTGAAATGACGCTTACATACCTAACACAACGTATGCCGGTTGATGAAGTCGAGGACAACGTTCTTGTATGACTCAGAAATAGGAATGCCGATCTCGCCATAGTACAGCTTTGCTCTGTCCGTGTAGTCGAACAAGTCGAAGTTGGCGATGAACGAGCGGTGGATTCGCTTGAACTTTCTCTTGGGCAGATGGTCCTCAAGTTCCTTCATGCTCATCAGTGTGATGATATTGTGCTTGCTGACCAAGTGGAACTTGACATAGTCCTTCACACCTTCTACGAATAGAATGTCGTCGAAGTTGATGCGGACGACTTTGTATTCACTCTTCACAAACATATAACCGTCTCGGCGGATTGGGTCTGCCTCGTCAACATCGCGCATATAGTTCTTGACTCTCTCGACGCATGCCTCAAAGTTTTGGAAACTGACTGGTTTCAAAAGATAGTCGAAGCCCCCCGATTTATAGCCATCAATGGCGTATTCACTGAAGGCAGTGACAAAAACGATTCTTGTCTTCTTAGGCAAGATCTTGGCAAGCTCCAAGCCACTTAACTGTTGCATACGGATACCTAAGAACAGCAAGTCGATAGTGTTAGTCCTCACAGCTTTCATCGCATCCACTGCACTGGTAAAGCCTCCGACAAGTTGGAGGTATGGTATTTGGAGCACGTGTTTCTTTAGCGCTTCTACTGCCTCGATGTCATCATCGACGATGGCACAATTGATTATCATCATAATGATTTTTCTTTAAAAGTTTTAATGGTATTGGTGGCTCTCAGCAAAACAAATTACCTTTGCCACATCATACTAACGCAGCAAAGGTAACAATATTGCCCGAAAGGCTACAAGTTTGGGCTCCTTCGTATGTGAGGCGGCCCATTTTTTAGCGCTTACTCATATCTGATGGCCTCGATAGGGTCGAGACGTGCGGCTTTTTTGGCAGGATACCATCCGAAGAACACACCAGTAAAAGTACATACGGCGAAGCTCATGATGATGCTCCAAGGCTCCACCTGGGTGGCCACATGGAGGAATTGCTGTAGCGACACCGATATGCTCACACCAAGTATCACGCCAATGATACCGCCCGTGACACTCAGCAAGATGGCTTCGATCAAAAACTGGTTGAGGATGTCTATGCCCCTGGCGCCAACACTCATGCGAAGTCCGATTTCCCTGGTACGCTCCGTCACGCTCACGTACATGATGTTCATGATTCCGATACCACCGACAATCAGGGAAATGCCGGCGACACTACCCAGCAGAATGGTGATGGTGGACATGGTTGAGTTCATCATGCTTGAGATTTCTTCCTGGGAACGGATGCTGAAATCGTCCTCGTCAGCATCTTGGGTATCAGTCGCATCTTTCAGCTTGTGGGTTCTACGCAGAATCTGCGTGATTTGGTCTTGCGCTGGCTGCGAAGCGTCTTCCGTGATGGCGGAGCAGACTATCTCACTCAGATACGTCTGCGCCAAGATACGCTTCATCACCGTCGTGTATGGAGCCAGCACCAAGTCATCCTGGTCCATACCCATGCTGTTGTAACCTTTTTTCTTCAGCACTCCGATGACGCGGAACGGTATGCTGTTGAAGCGAACCACCCTGCCGATTGGGTCACTGCCGTCGGGGAAGAGGTAATCGACCACCGTCTGGCCCAAGATACATACCTTTGCCGCTGCCTTGATGTCTGTATCCGTGAACATCTCGCCATCAGCTATCTTGAGCTGACGAATGGTCAGGTAGTCTTGGTTTACACCGTATATGCTACTCTGCGTATTGTTGTTTCCATTAATCCACTGTCCGCTACTGCTCACCATGGGCGATATGGCTGCGATATAGTTGCATTCATCCTTGATGGTCTGGTAGTCGGTCTGCTTGAGCGTCTCCATCGAGGAGGCATCTTGTCGCACACCTCCCCGCATATCCGCTCCAGGGTGAATCATGATCATGTTGGAGCCCATCTCTGCGATGTTCGCCTTGATGCTCGCCTTGCTTCCCTGTCCGATGGCAAGCATCGTGATGACTGCTGCGATACCGATGATGATACCGAGTGCCGTGAGGAAGGAGCGCATCTTGTTGGCGGCTATCGCGCGAATGGCTATTTTGAAAAGATTCTGATAATTCATTTCGTTTGGATTTTATTACTTGAATTAGAAGTAGCGAGCTGTCGAATTCCTCACTCTTCTTTCTTCACTTCGATTCTACTCGTCCGTGTTCTTGGGCAATGCCGCCAAACCTTCTGCCGCTGAAAGTATGTGCTCGTTATAGGAGTCACTGATGATGTGACCGTCACGCAGTTCGATGTTACGGCTGGAGTAGTTGGCGATGTCCGGGTTGTGGGTCACAAAGATGATGGTTCTTCCCTCGGCATGCAACTTTTGGAAGAGAACCAAGATTTCAAAACTCGTGCGAGTATCGAGGTTACCCGTCGCCTCGTCTGCCAAGATGACCGCGGGGTCGTTGACCAAGGCTCGCGCGATGGCAACACGCTGCATCTGACCTCCAGACATCTGGTTGCTCTTATGATAAAGGCGTTCGCCTAGTCCCACTGCTTTCAATGCCTCAATGGCGCGCTGCTTCCGCTCTTCCGGGCTCACGGCCGAATTGTACATCAGCGGCAGTTCGACATTCTCCACGCTTGTGGTCTTGGGCAGGAGGTTGTAGTTCTGGAAGATGAAGCCTATCTTGCGATTGCGCAGGACCGCACGGTCGTTGCGTGACATGGTGCGCACGCTTACCCCATCCAGATAATATTCTCCGCTTGATGGGGTGTCCAGGCAACCCAACTGATTGAGAAGGGTCGATTTACCTGATCCAGACTTACCCATGATGGTGACGAACTCTCCTTCGTAAATCTTGAAGTTCACTCCCTTGAGGGCGTGAACGACTTCGTCGCCCACAAGGAAGTTTCGCTTTACATTGTCGAGCTCGATAACCACCTTCTTGTCCTTGGTTGCCTTGGCATCTTGGGACTTGGGATTATTCTTGATTTCTGTCATGTTGTGCTCCTTTATTATTTCTTCTTGCTTTTGGGCCCAGGTCCGCTTATCAAACCTTGGCTTTGCTCTTGCTCGCCTTCTTCGTCTTCAGGGGTGTTGACCACTATCTCCGTTATGATGCTTTGCCCTTGCTTGATGCCGCTGACGATCTGTGTATGCGTCGCATCGCTCTGGCCAATGTTGACTGAGTGTGCGGTAAGGTTCTTGCCTTCGAGTGTCCAAACCTTGTTCTTGCCCTTGCAATCGATGATCTTCATGTCTTTGCCAACAGTTTCCTTGGTTGGGGTAAAGCGAAGGGCCTTGTTAGGTACGCTCAACACGCCTGCCTGCTCCTTGGTGAAGATTGTGACATTGGCGGTCAGGCCTGGCTTCAACTTGAGGTCTGCGTTCTGTGCGCTGATGACAACCTCGTAAGTTACGACATTATTGGTAGTGGTGGCTTCCAAACGAACTTGTGTTACCACGCCCTCGAAAGTGTCATCTGGATAAGCGTCAACGGTAAAGGTGACACGGTTGCCCTCTACAACCCCGCCTATGTCAGCCTCATCCACATCAGCGACAACTTGCATGTTTTTCAAATCCTTGGCAATGGTGAAAAGCTCTGGGGTATTGAAGCTTGCTGCGACGGTCTGGCCTTCCTCCACGCTTTTTGAGATTACCGTACCGTCGATAGGGGAGGTAATGGTAGCGTAACCCAGGTTGGTCTGTGCCTTCTGCACGTTCTCCTTGGATGATGCCACTTGCTCTTTTGCCTGGCGGTAGGCGAGAAGGGCGTTCTCATAATCGTCTGCGCTGACAAGTCCCTTCTTGTAGAGGGTCTGGTAACGACTCAAGTTGGCGTTCTGGTAGTCGAGGTTGCTCTGTGCACTGGCAAGATTGGCCTTGGCTGTGTTCAACTCGCTAATCAAGTTGGTCTTGTCCAATTCGGCTATGACCTGGCCTTTCTTGACCACTGAGTTGTAATCGACATAGAGCTTGTTGACGATACCGCTGACCTGTGTACCTACCGTGACGCTGGACACGGCCTCGATGGTACCCGTAGCGGTGATGCTGTTTTGCAACGTGTGGGTTGCCACTTTCTCCTGCTTGAAGTCGATTTGTTCTTTCTCTTTTCCACCAGAGAGCGCCCATGCTGCTATGGCGATGATTACCACGACTAACATGGCAATCCATACTTTACTGAAAACTTTCTTTCTCATATTTCCTTTATATTATTTTCTTTATTATGATTCATTGTCATTCTACCCTTCCATTCTTGTAGAAGTTTAGCATATTGATGTTCAGGATAGTAAGGTACTTTGCCTGAAGTTCGTTCTGTTGGGCCTTGAGCAGATTGTCCTTACCCGTACGCAATTCCACGATATTCTTCAGTCCGAGCTTGAATTGCTCGCTCAGCAGGTTGTAGGAAGTCTGTGCGCTTTCTGTTGACACCTTGGCGGCTTTGAACTGGCTCTGGTTCGTGTTGGCTTGCAACCAATAGTTCTCGATGGTGGAGTAGAGCTTGGTCTGTTGGTCCTTGAGGTCCAACATGCTGCTTTGTTTCTGGATGTTTGCCTTATTGATGGCTGTCTTGGTGGCTCGATTGTCGGTTATAGGAATGCTGACACCGATGCCGCCGCCCAAACTGAAGTTTTGCTTTAACTGGCTTCCCCAAGCCGTTTTGTTCATGGAGGTAGTGCTTGTCGATACACCAGCGTTGGCACTGATGGTTGGCAGCTTTCCAGCCTTGGCTATGGCGATGTTGAGGTCGCTTTGGTCTATCATGTTTTGGTAGCTCTTGATTTCCGGACGGTTGTCAAGGGCTGCGGCATATACACCATTGAGCGCGGGGATTTCCGCCAAGGCCTGACTGTCTGTGGCAGAAGGGATGGCAACGTCGAATGTGTCGTCTGTCGTGATTTGCAGCAACTCCTTCAGCTGGCGCTTGTAATTCTTGACATTGCTTTCTGCCGATACGATGTTGTACTCATCTTGCGCTCTTTGGGCGGTGAGCTGGGCGAGGTCAGCCTGGCTCATTTTTCCTATCTTGACCATCTCCTTGCCACGCTCTTCGTTTTCCAGGCTTGACTTATAGCTCTCCTTGTTGACGTTGATGGCCTCCGTGGAGTAGCAAATCTGAATGTACAGCGTGGCTATTTGCTCTTGAAGCGCCTGGGCTTGCGTGGCGGAGTCGAGGGCCGCCGCCTCTGTCACCAGCTTGTTGAGCTTCACTTGGTTGTGGTTCTTGTTTCCGTTCCAGATGGTGTAATTGCCCATGACTGAGTAAGACCCATTGTAATACACCTTGTCGATGGAAGACTTGGTGTAACCTTCGCTACTGATACCGCTTGCCACCCAAGGTGTATAGCTCACGTTTTGGTTGGTGTTGGCGGAAAGAGAAGGCAACAAGGCTGCTTTCGACTGCAGGTAATCTTCGCTGGCACTGGCTTTCTTGAGCAGTGTCTTCTGAAGAGTGATGTTGTTTTCCAATGCGTAATTGATACAATCATTCAGTGTCCATTGCTTCGCCTGTACTCCAAAAGGCATACTTGCAATAAGCATACTGACTAATACCTTGCTTAAATCCATATTCATTTTGTATGATGTTATTGTTATTATCTAATTATTGGTGCCAGTCATCCCTTAACAGATGTGCGATGTTCCATTTTGTATGACTTTTAGACGCAATTTGTTGAAAAAAAGTTTATTTCCCCATTCTTCATTTAACAATCGTTTAGGAAAAGAAACATATTGTATGTATTGCCACAGAGGCGTTGCCAATTGACTTTCCAATTGACAACGCCTCTGTGATTCAGGCTGCTGCTTCATGTCTTACCCTTTGTTTTTTTCCTTCTCCTTGATGAAGCCGTGCCGGTAGGCAAAGAGAAGCTCTCCCAAGTCGGCGATTTGCTTGCGCAGCTCCACGCCTATGTCGGTATCGGCCACGAGCATTCGGCGGTTTGACATCTCCACGATTTGGGTTGTGCTCTTGATGTCAGTGCCACGCAGGATGGCGTCGGCGGCACTTGTGAATGGCTCATGCTGCACGAGTTGGAATCCACGTGAGTGATATACCAAGGTATAGCCTGCGATGCCCGTCTCGTTGTGGTATGCCTTTGAGAAGCCGCCGTCTATCACCATCAGTTTGCCGTTTGCCTTGATTGGGTTTTCACCCTTGGTGGTGCGTACGGGAACGTGCCCGTTGATGATATGGCGGTTGGGGCCTGTCACGCCGAAGGCATCGAGTATGTGGTCTATCACTTCTTCGTTGTCCCTCAACTTGAAGTAATAGCCTTTTTCTTCCTTGTGGGTCTCCTTGTCGCTGATGAAGTAACGCTCGAAGGTAGCCATCTTGCTCTTGTCAAAGAGAGGGCTGTCGGGACCGCACCAGAGGTAGAGGAAGTAGTCGATGGCGTACTCTTTTTCCTCCGGGTCTGAGTCCGACTGGAACGCCGTTCGTATCTGCATGCCCATATGGTGCATCAGCTCTCTTCCACTGTACTTCTTGCCTGAGAAGATTTCTACCTCGCGCAACGTGCCATCTTCGTTCAGCGGGCAAGAGGCGTGGAAGAGTAGGTTGTTGTTGTAGATGCCGTACATGCAGCCATGTTGGAGCATCACCTTGATGTGCTTGTGCAACTTCTCGCAAACGGCGAAGGAGTGATGCAGCTTCTTGACCAGCTCGACTTCTTCGTCCGAGAGGGCAGAAGGGTTCTTGGGGTCAATGGTGGGGAAATGGCAGGAAGTCATCTTGTACCTTTTCCCTTCCAGGGCGATGGTTCCCTCGTCATAGTCGATGTGCTCAAAGAGCCGCCTGCCATCCATTTTCCATTCCGGGTGCGTGGCGATAATCTGGCTTTCTATCTTGAACTGTATCACGGCGATGGCCTTGTGCATCTGTGCGGTAAGTCTCTGCGACTTTTCGTCCATGGCTACCGCACCTCCACTTAGCTTGGGGAAGAACTCCTGGCAGGGGTCATCCTTGTAGGCTTCCATGGCGAACGTGGCCAGAGGCACGAGGTTGATGCCATACCCGTCTTCCAAGGTGGCCAGGTTGGCATATCTCAAGCTGAGGCGGATTACGTTGCAGAGACAGGCGTCGTTTCCTGCCGCCGCCCCCATCCAGAGGATGTCGTGGTTGCCCCATTGCATGTCCCAGCTGTGGTATCGCCGCATTGTGTCCATGATGATGTGTGCCCCCGGCCCCCGGTCATAGATGTCTCCCAGGATATGGAGAGAGTCTATCGCCAGGCGCTGTATCACATTGGCTATGGCTATGATGAAGTCATCGGCTCTCCCGGTGGAGATGATGGTATCGACAATGACGTTGACGTAAGCGGTCTTGTCATGGTCCTCGGTATGCTCATGCAGCAGTTCCTGGATGATGTAGGAGAAGTCGCAAGGCAAAGACTTGCGAACCTTGGAACGTGTATATTTGCTGGATACGTCTCGGCACACTGCCACCAGCTGGTGCAGGGTGATATGATACCAGTCGTCTATGTCGGCCTCGTTTTGCTTGACCAGCTCCAGCTTCTGGGCTGGGTAGTAGATCAGCGAACAAAGTTCGCGCTTCTCCGACTCACGGAGCGTGTTGCCGAACAGTTCGTTGACCTTGCGCTTGATGTTTCCCGAGGCATTCTTGAGCACGTGCAAGAACGCTTCATACTCACCGTGTATGTCGGCGAGGAAGTGCTCGGTTCCCTTGGGCAAGTTGAGGATAGCCTGCAAGTTGATGATTTCCGTGCTCGCTTCCGCCACTGTCGGGAACGACTGCGAGAGAAGCTGCAGGTATCTCATGTCCTTATCTATCTCGTAATGTTTCATGCGTTGATGGTTATGTTGTTGATTTTTGTTCTTTTGCGGGAGCTCATTCCATGGGGAAGAAGCCAAACAGCTCTGCATCGATCTGGTCGGTGATCTTCCTGAAGTCCTCGGGGCTTTCCTCGAAGTTGAGGTGGTCGCCGTCGATGATGATGAGCTTGCCTTGGTAGTTGTTGATCCACTCCTCGTACCGGTTGTTGAGTCCTTGCAGGTAGTCGATGCGGATGCTCTTCTCGAAGTTGCGTCCCCGGCGTTCGATATGGCTGACGAGCGTCGGTATGCTGCTACGGATGTAGATCATGAGGTCGGGGAGCTTCACCAGACTAATCATGAGGTCGAAGAGGTCGGTATAGTTGTCGAAGTCTCTGTCGCTCATCATGCCGATGTCGTGCAGGTTGGGTGCGAAGATTTTGGCGTCCTCGAAGATGGTTCGGTCTTGTATGATGGTCTCTTGGCTCTTGGAGATTTCCACTACGTCGTGGAACCGCTTGTTGAGGAAGTATATCTGGAGGTTGAACGACCATCTCTCCATGTCCTTGTAGTAGTCGGCGAGATACGGGTTGTTATCTACCGGCTCGAAGTTGGGCTTCCAGCCATATCTCTTGCTCAGTAATTTGGTAAGCGTGGTCTTGCCACTGCCTATGTTGCCTGCGATTGCTATATGCATGTTTCTTTGTAATGTTGAGGGTTGAAGTTGAATGTGTTTTTTATCCTTCCTTTGAGAAAAGCCCGAAGAGCTGTGCGTCTATCTTGTCGATTATCTCGCCAAACTCCTTGGGATTGTGCTCGAAGTCGATGTCATCCACATCTACCACGAGTATCTTCCCCTTGTATTTCTCGGTGATGAATTCTTCGTAGAGCGTGTTGATTCCTTGCAGATAGTCGAGGGGCATCTGCTGCTCGTAGTCTCTGCCCCGCTTCTGTATGTTCTTGACGAGGTGGGGCACCGAAGACCGTAGGTATATCATCAGTTCCGGCTGGCTGACTACTGACATCATGGAGTCGAACAGACCCATGTATGTGTCGAAGTCTCGCTCGTCCATATAGCCCATCCGGCGGTTGTTCGCCACGAAGACATATACGCCTTCGAAGATGCTGCGGTCTTGTATGATGGTTTCGTCACTCTTGAGGATGTCCAGGAGATTTCTGAACCGTTGCTTCAGGTAGTACACCTCCATGTTGAGCACCCATCGGGGGATGTCCTTGTAGTAATCTTCGAGATAGGGGTTTTGCCCCACCGGCTCCAGGTTCTTCTTCCACCCGTAATGCTTGGATAGCATATTGGTGAGCGTGGTCTTGCCGCTGCCTATGTTGCCTGCTATTGCTATATACATTATTTATGTTTATGTGAATTGTTCTACAAACTGGTCTTCCGTGATGATGGCGATTCCCAGTTGGTGAGCTTTCTTGTTCTTGGTACTCTGCGACTCGGCGTCATTGTTGATGAGATAGGTCGTGCTCTTGCTTACGCTGCCTGTCACCTTGCCACCCTGGCTCTCGATGTATGCCTTCAGTTCACTTCTGTTTTTGTAATGATGTAAGTCGCCCGTGATTACGAAGGTCTGCCCCTGGCATTTCGTGCCGGTCTCGGCCTGTTCCTCTTCGCTCACATCCAGTTCGGAAAGCAACTGCGTCACCCGGTGGTAGTTTGCGTCGTCGCGAAACCATGCGACGAACTTGGCGCTCTTCTCCGGCCCGATGCCGGCGATGCTGGCGAACTCGTCGTCGAAGAGGGAAGTGCGTGCCACCTCTATCAGCTCCTTCACCTGGTATTTGCCGAGCAACCGTTTCGCCACGTCTCCACCGCAAAGCGGAATGTTGAGGGCGTAAAGGAGATGCCTTCCGTCTGTGCGACGGCTGTTCTCGATGCTTTCCAACATGTTGGCGACAGACTTCTTGCCAAACCCCTCGATGCCCGTTATTTGGTAGGCGTGCTCTTTGAGATGGTAGAAATCCGCATAATCCTTAATCCATCCCTCGTTGATAAACGTGGAGACGGTCTGTTCTGATATGCCGTCGATATTGAGTCCCTCCTTGCTCACAAAGCGAGTGAACTTTTTCAGTTGCTTGGCTGTACAGCCGGGGTTGGTGCAATGCAATGTCTTGGTGCCGCTTTCGCTTACCGACACTTCTGCGGGAGCTTGGCAGACCGGGCACGATCCGGGAACGGCCAGCACTCCGATTTTCTCCGTGACCTTGATTATCTTGGGAATAATCTTGTTGGCCTTGATCACTTGTATTTTCGTACCCTTCTCTCCGATGCCCAGTCTCTCACATTCACTGATGTTGCAGAGGGATGCGCGGCGCACGGTCGTCCCCTCCAGCTCGACGGGTTGGAAAACAGCCACTGGCGAGATGGTGTTTGCCGCACACGACCACTCGATATGGTCTAGCACCGTGTCGGCATGTTCGTCTTGCCACTTGAAGGCATAGCCTGCCCTGGTGGCATGGTGTCCGGTAACTGACCCCGTAGATGCAAATGCCGTGTCGTCATACGTGATGACAAGACCATCCACGGGATATGGGTTTGTCTTGTCTATCACCTTCTTGGTAAAGGCATCAATGCCCTGTTGGAGCGTGTCGGAAGCAGGGTGGGGGATACATTGTCTTTCCACCGTACGGAATCCCATTTCGTCCAGATAGTCCATGCGCTCGCCCCACGATGGGATTTCCCTCTCTGCATATACCAGGGTAAAGGGAATCCACTGGATGTGGCGTTGCTTCACTTCATCTACGTCCTTCAGGGTGAATGAGCCGGAGGCCAGGTTGCGCGGATTGGCGTAGTCTCCTTCTGTCTCTATCAAAAACCGGTTGAAATCCTCGTACGAGATGACGGCTTCGCCCCGGACCACGAGGTGCCCCTGGTCTGCTATCTGCAGGGGCACTCCGCTGATGGCGGGAGCCAGATGCGTGACATTGGTTCCGATGTGCCCATTGCCACGCGTCACTATTTTGGCAAGCTTTCCCCGGTCGTAAGTGACGACCAAGGTCAATCCGTCGAGTTTCCACGACATCCAGACGGGCTTGCCCCCGGCCCATTTCTCCAGTTCGCTCACCTGCTTGGTCTTTGCGAGGGAAAGGGCTGCAAACTCATGGGCTTCCTTCTGGCCGGCGATGGTGTCTTCCGAGACCTTGTGGGTAGGAGAATCCGTCAGGATGACACCTGTCTCGTCCTCCATCTTTTTCAGTTGGTCGAACATCGTGTCCCACTCGTAGTCGGTCATCAGCTCGCCCTTGCCATTGTAATATGCTTCTGAAGCTAGGTTGAGCTTATCAACCCATTGTTTCATCTGGGAAATCTTTTCTTCCATAAGGGTTTGTTTTATACTATGCAAAGATACGGCAAATAATCGACACCACCAAATCTGTACCCGACAAAATGGAAGAAAGCAATTAAAAAGTCATTCCTAGTGGTTGTTTTCTTCTAAGCTAAGAGTGACATACTCGAAAGCGACACGTTTTCCGTGACTGCCATAATCTACGACTCCGCAATAGCAGAAGCCCATGGATGCCAGCAAGTGTACCATCTTGAAATTCTTGGCATGCGTGTCAAGCTTGATGCTAGGCACTCGCTCTACCTCGCACAAGCTTTTCACCTTCCTGATGAACGCTTGGGCCAGGCCTTCTCTTTGGTACTCCGGCAATGTGGCAAAACGATGGATGACATAATAATTCCCATTGGTCTGCCATTTCCCTTGCAAATCCTCATATTGGGGTTCGCCGTTCAGGATGACGGCACCATATACGACAGCCTTCCCTTCGATGGTAATCACGCGTGCCACGCCATTGTTGATGTCGTCGAGGACATCATCCTCCGAGGGATATCCGTCAGACCATTGGTGTAGCCCGGAGTCAACCATCTGCTGGCGAGCCTTGTTGATAATATCTACACAATCGCTATAATCGCGTAAGGTTGCACTTCTGAAATTTAAATATGTTGTATCCATCTACCTTATTATATATTATGGCTTCTTCTTTCTAATTTGTGTGCAAAATTAACAAAAAAAAACGAAAGTATATAGGAAACGGAGAAAAAATAGCAAAAATATGTTACCTTTTCTCCGTCTTTGTTCTTTTTTAGGGCTTTTTGCACTCTCTGACAGCAAAAACACCCCCTATTTGCAAATGTTCTCTCGTCTCATGGCCAGCAAGCCGGGCCATGTGGTTCAGGGCCAAAGGCACTTGTCCAATTCGGCACAGATGGCTTCCTTCTGGAGGTGCTGGCCGATGAAGACTATCTTGACCATGCGGTCGCCCACCTCGGGGTCCCACTCCTTGCGGAGCTGGTCCTCACGGGCGAGAAGTTCGTCAAGCTGGTCCTTGGGCATGGTCGCCAGCCATTGTCCGGCTTGCTTCACTGTCTTCTGCTTGCCTGCCTGCTCAAAGACATAGCACATGTCGCGCTCGTCGGCAAAATAGCAGATGCCCTTGGCGCGAACTACGTCACGCGGCCATTTCCTTGCCACAAACTCGTCAAAGAGTGCGAGGTCGAATGGCTTGCGGCTGTAATATACGAATGTTCCGATTCCGTATTCCTCGGCCTCTCCTTCCTCGTGGTCATGGTCGTGGTGGTGATGATGGTGATGGTGCTCATGCCCATGGTGGTGGTCGTGCTCATGTTCGTCATCATCATCGTCCTCTTCGTCATGATGATGGTGGTGCTCGTGTTCTTCCTCATCTTCTTCGTGCTTGCCGTTGCGCTCGGCTTCAATTTCCTGAATCCAACCGGCCGAGGTGGCAACGGTATTCCAGTCAAACTTGTGGGTACCCACAATCTTGTCAAGCTCCACGTCACCATAGTTGCACTCGAAGATTTCCGCCTTTGGCTGGATGGCACGGATGATATGCTTCAACTTGTCAAGTTCCTTGGGCTCCACCTCGGCCACCTTGTTGAGCAGGATGACATTACAGAACTCGATTTGCTGGATGACCAGCGAAGCCAAGTCTTCTTCGTCGATGTCGTCCTTCAGCAGGTCGTCTCCGTTGGCGAACTCGTCTTTCATGCGGAGGGCATCGACTACCGTCACGACGCTGTCGAGGCGCAGGACACCGTTCTTGATGTATTCCGGCCCTAGCGAGGGGATGGAGCAGATGGTCTGCGCGATAGGGGCGGGCTCGCAAATGCCGCTTGCCTCGATGACGATATAGTCGAACTTCTTCATATCGACTATTTCCTTCAGTTGCTCCACGAGGTCCATCTTCAGGGTGCAGCATATACAGCCGTTCTGCAAGGCTACGAGTGAGTCGTCCTTCTTGCCTACGACACCACCTTTCTCTATCAGGGCGGCATCTATGTTGACTTCGCCGATGTCATTGACGATGACAGCGAACTTGATGCCTTTTTGGTTGGCCAAAATCTTGTTGAGCAGGGTGGTCTTTCCACTGCCCAGGTAACCTGTCAGCAAAAGTACAGGAACTTCTTTTGTATTCATATTTATTATTTGTTTTCTTTAACGTGTTACTTTTCTCCATGCGCCATAACGATTACTTCCTGTAACCATCAAGACCCTTGTTCAAAAAGTCGAGATAGGCAGACACATCCTCCTTGAAGCTGAACGATGCCGTAAGAGGGTTGCCCTCGTTGTCCACTGCCACATAGAAAGGTTGTGCATTGGCACCGAACTTGCTGGCCTGCAGGTAGCTCCACTTGTCGCCCACGGTACGCAAGGTGCGCTTCTCGCCATTGAAGGTTACTTCCATTGGCTCAGGAAGTGGAGTCTTGTCGTCCACGTAGAGCGAGATCAATACATAGTCCTTGGTCAACTTGTCGGCCACCGACGGGTCTGTCCACACGGATGCCTCCATCTTGCGGCAGTTGACACAGCCGAAGCCGGTAAAGTCGATCAGCACGGGCTTGCCGGCAGCTTTGGCGGCAGCCATGCCCAGCTCATAGTCTTTGTAGGCTGGCTCTACGGTCTTGGTGTTGAGGTTGAAATCCTGGGTGTTCACCGGAGGGGCGAAGGCGCTGACTGCCTTGCAGGGTGCTCCCCAAAGACCCGGAATCATATAGATAGCAAACGCCAGCGAGCAAAGGCCGAGCATGATGCAAGGCACGGGCATGGGCTTGTTGATGTCGCCGCCGATGGCATCCACCTGGAACTTCAACTTGCCGATGAGGTAGAGACCCAGGGCCGCAAAGATGACTATCCAGAGGGAAAGGAAGACCTCGCGGTCCATGATATGCCAACCGTAGGCCAAGTCGGCGACGGAAAGGAACTTCAACGAGAATGCCAACTCGACGAAACCGAGCACAATCTTGATGGTCTCCATCCAAGAGCCCGACTTAGGGGCAGACTTCAGCCATGATGGGAACAAGGCGAAGAGGGTGAACGGCAAGGCCAGGGCTAGCGCAAAGCCAAACATGCCGACCGTAGGCGCCAACCAGTCGCCAGAGGTCACGGTCTGCACCAGCAAGAGCCCGATGATGGGTGCGGTGCAGGAGAAAGATACCAAGACAAGGGTGAATGCCATCAGGAAGATGGAAATCAAGCCCGTGGTGCTGGAAGCCTTGTTGTCAACGGCATTTCCCCAGCGGTCCGGCAACTTAATCTCGAACCATCCGAAGAAGGAGAACGCAAAGACTGCCAACAGCAGGAAGAGGATGATGTTGAACACGGCGCTCGTGGAAAGTTCGTTCAACTTGCTTGGACCGAAGATGGCAGTGATAATCAAGCCCAGGGCAAGGTAGATGACAACGATGGACAAGCCATAGGTGATGGCATCACGAATACCCTTTTTCTTGTCATCCTTGGCACGCTTCAGGAAAAAGCTGACGGTCATCGGGATGATGGGCCAGATGCAAGGCATCACAAGGGCGAGAAGACCGCCGATGAGTCCCATGATAAATATATAGAAAACAGAGTGGTTGGCAATGTCGCTTGCGCCACCGAACGCCTGCAACTCTTTCACCACGGGTTTCCAAAGAGACGGCTCGTCAAGGGATGCTTTCGCAGCGGCCAGCGCAGCGGAATCCACCGCCTGGGTCGTATCCACCTCCTGGCCGAGAGCTGCCAGCTTGGCCAGCGAGTCTGCCTTCGCCTTGGCCAAGGCTGCCGCATCTTGCTTGTTGCCCTCCTTGGCTGTCTCCTCCTTCACGGTCTTGGAATCCACCGCCGGCGACTTTCCACTGCCCTTGAATGTAGCTTCGCTAGGCGGCATGCAGTTCTGGTCGTTGCAGGCGCCATACTCCACATACACGTCTATGTTGTAGTCGGGCTTGGTAAACTTGATTTTCTGCACGAAGGTGACACTTCCCTCGAAGTAGCGAAGTTTCATGCCAAAGAGATTGTCGAACTTGGAAATCTCATGTCCGCGAGGCTGCAAGGCGCCAACCGCTTCCGCACCTTCCATCTTGTTGACGTTGAAAGACGCTGAGATCGGGCCATCTCCCCCTAAACCTGTAGAGTAAACGTGCCATCCGGGCTGAATCTTGCCCGAGAAGACGATTTCAGCCTCGGCAGTTCCGTTTGTCTTCAGCGAGCTGGTGAACTTCACTGGGTTCATCATCTGAGCCTGGGCAAACAGTACTGCCAAGAGCAACTGCAAAATTACTAATGTTCTTTTCATTTTATTTGTTATTATATTTGTTTTTACTTGCAAAGATACGACAAAATACTAAGAAAAGCGCATAATCTTTCGCTTTTTCAAGATTTCATGCTGTTTACGACCTTCTTTTTATTTTATATTTACGTTTATGGAGCACTTTTAGGGTACTTTTCTCTTAGCAATTTAAGAGTATTTAATGCTTTGTCCCGTTGTTTTTGGCAACTTTCCTTTTGTAAGCAGAATGTGAAAGGCTATTAACTATGTGCAAAGTATTTGAAATATAACCCGGCAGAGTTGCTGGTTTTTGGCAGTTTGACCTTTTCTTTGTACTTTTGCAGAAAGCTATATGAATAAGTATGAAGAAAATTCTGTTTTTTGCATTGTCTCTCCTGGCTTCCTTGCAGGTTTCCGCTTATGATTTTCTGCGGGCAGTCAAGGACGAGATACCCGGAGGATATAACTTCTGGGTATATACCCCCGTGGATTATTATTATTCCCAAGAGCAAACGCCCGTCATCATCTTCCTGCATGGGGCGAGCCTATGCGGGCGCAACTTGGATAGGGTGAGGCGATACGGCCCGCTGGACGCCATCGTGAAAGGGCGCGACATCGATGCCTTGACTGTCGTGCCGCAGAACCCCGGTGGCGCATGGAGCCCCAGGAAAATCATGGATGTGCTGGACTGGGTCAAGGAGCATTACGCCTGTGACACGACCCGTGTCTATGTGCTCGGAATGAGCCTGGGGGGCTATGGCACTATGGACGTGTGCGGCACCTATCCCGACCGCATCGCTGCAGGCATGGCACTGTGTGGCGGTTGTTCCCTGAAGGATGTCAGTGGATTGGGGAAGCTGCCTTTCTGGATTATCCATGGCACGGCAGACCGGGCTGTGCCCATCAAACAGTCGAAGGCGGTCGTCGAAAGACTGCAGCAAGGCGGAAACGACACCCGCTTGATCTATGACTGGTGGCAAGGTGCCAACCATGGCACTCCGGCGCGCGTGTTTTATCTGAAGAAAACATACGAGTGGCTGTTCTCCCATAGCTTGGCAGACCCCGACCGCCCCACGAACCGCACTATCGACATCGGCATGGGGGACTTGCGGAACGCCTACGATGGCGTCAATCGCAATGCATCTTCCCCAGAGTTGATAGACGGACCCAGCGTCACCAAGGGCGAAGGCAACGAATATTGAAAACATGCCGGCCAGGAAAGACAAATGCCAGTTTGTGCAGATGGAGACCATTCCATGACACAAACTGGCATTTGCCGTATGGTTTGACACCTCAGATTTTTGTTATAACTTCTGGAGGTATCGGTCGGCCTCGATGGCAGCCTTGGCCCCTGAGCCTGCCGCAACGATGCCCTGGCGATAAACCGGGTCGGCGACATCGCCGGCGGCAAACACACCGGGAACATTGGTGCTGGCAGTGCCAGGCACCACTTTGATGAAGCCTTGCTCATCCAAGTCGATGTATTCCTTGAAGAGGTCCGTGTTAGGCTTATGCCCGATGGCCAGGAAGAAACCGTCGATGGCTATGTCGAACTCTTCCTCGTCCGCCTCGCCCTTGCGCCTGACGAGATGAGCGCCCTCCACGCCGTTCTCGCCAAAGAGGCCGAGCGTGTTGGTCTCGAACAGAATCTCAATGTTCTCCTTCTCCTTCACACGCTGCTGCATGATTTCCGCCGCACGCAGATAAGGCTTTCTTACTATCATATACACTTTCTTGGCCAACCCAGCCAGATACATCGCCTCCTCACACGCCGTGTCACCGCCGCCAACGACAGCCACGGTACGCTTGCGATAGAAGAAACCGTCGCAGGTAGCGCACGCAGAGACACCTTGCCCGCGATATTTCTCCTCGTCGGCGAGGCCCAGGTACTTGGCAGAGGCCCCTGTGGCTATGATTACGGTGTCTGCCTCTATCTCGTTCCCGTCTTCGTCTGTAACCAAGAATGGGCGAATGCTGAAATCCACCTTGGTGATGCTTCCGTCACGAAGGTCGGCGCCAAAACGGGCCGCCTGCTCACGCAAGTCCATCATCATCTGGTTGCCATCCACACCATTGGGATAGCCAGGGAAGTTCTCCACGACGGTGGTCGTGGTGAGTTGCCCACCCATTTGCATACCTGCGTAGAGAACAGGCTTCAAGTCTGCTCTTCCAGCGTAAATGGCGGCAGTGTAACCTGCGGGGCCACTGCCTATAATCAAAGTCTTTACTTTTTCCATCGGTCTTTAAATGTTGATGGTTGCAAAGGTACGTTTTATCACCAAAATGACAAAATATTTCAACCTCTTTTTGTTGAAATCGGCAATATTTGTTAGCTTTTTCCATTTTTCTTAGATATTTTTGCTAACTTTGCAGCCTAAAAAGTAGCAGAATAAAAAAAAAGAATATAGATGAACAATATCAAGAAGATCGTACTCACCGGTGGCCCTTGCGCCGGAAAAACCACCGCCCTGGTCAAGGTGATAGAGCATTTCTCCAGTCTTGGCTACAAGGTATTCACGATACCCGAGGTGCCTACCATGTTCACCCAGGCTGGCATGAATTACCTCACTCCCAACAAGAACTTTTTCTTCGAGGGGGAGAAGGCTACCTTGCAGACGCAGCTCCATCTGGAAGACTGCTTCTACGAAATGGCCAAGACTCTTGACCAGCCCGTCCTCATCGTTTGCGACCGCGGCGTGATGGACATTTCCGCTTATCTTTCCCCCGAACAGTGGCAGCAAATCACAAGCATGGTGGGATACTCACAACAGCAACTGCGTGACGACAGGTATGACGCCATCCTGCATCTGGTCTCCGCAGCCGACGGCGCAGAGCAGTTCTACACCACGAGCAACAATGCGCAAAGGCTGGAGCAAGCCGACGAGAAAGGCTTGCAGATAGCACGCGAGCTGGACAAGAAGGTCATCGAGGCTTGGACGGGGCATCCCCACCTCAGGGTCATCAACAACCATGAGGACTTTGACAACAAGCTGAACCGCGTGCTCAAGGAAATCTCCAACGTGCTGGGCATACCGCAGCCCATCGAGGAGGAGCGCAAGTATATCGTCAAGTTGCTGGGCGAGGCACCCAACAGCATAGACAGCGACATCGTGCAAACCTACCTGACAGGCGAGCCCAACTGCGAGATTCGCCTGCGCAAGCGCCGCTTTGAGGAAAAGGACGTGTACGTGCATACGACCAAGAAACGCATTTCCAGCACAGAGCAGATTGAGACAGAGCGACAAATCAACCAAAACCTGTACGAGTCGCTTCTCCAGCAGGCAGACCCTTACCGCATGACCATACGCAAGCATCGCAAGAGTTTCATCTGGAAAGGACAATATTTCGAGCTGGACGCTTTCGAAAGCCCCATCAGCGGACTGATGATTTTGGAGACGAAAGGCGTGGCCAAGCAGGAAAGCGTGAAGTTTCCTCCATTCATCCAAGTGGTGGAAGACATCACGGGCAACACCAGTTATTACAATTACAACATTGCCCTGAAAAGATAAGGCATGATTTTTTTTGACATTTGCGATTGTACCATATTCCCCCTCCCGACCCAAGAGAAATTACATCGGGAGGGAAAAATTTCTGCATCGGGAGGGAAAAATTCCTGCATGGCGAGGTAAAAATGAAAGTGGGGTAGTGCCTTTGTTCACTAGTCTCGGGCCAGCATGAGGCCTGTCGGTACATTTATTTTACACTTCCGACATTTTTAATCCAGAAGTCCGACGATTCGCCGCCCCTAGTGTGCATAGGGATGACAAGCGGTTCGCCATGTATATATGTACTTGGGGAACAAAAAAAGGAAGTTCAGAAGAACTTCCTTTTTAGAGGTGTCTAGCGGAGTCGAACCGCTCTACACGGTTTTGCAGACCGTTACCTAACCGCTCGGTTAAGACACCATTCATTTGCAATCAAGAAACTTGCATTTCTCATTTGCGGTTGCAAAGGTACTGCTTTTATTTGGTTCCACCAAATTTTTCCCCAACTTTTTTCTTGTTTTTCTCACATTTCTCATAAAAAGGACATCCAGCACACTTATAGTCATGGCATTTCCGTGCAGACTCCCATGCTTTTACCAAACAAAAGGTGGCATACCCAAGGCATGCCACCAATATGATTGCTATGATGATGTTCTGAAAAATCATATACCTTATTATATTATAAGTACAATGATTACCCCACAGCATTGTAACCGTTGGTGGAGTTCTTGCGCATGATGTCACGGATGTTCATCTCCTTGAAACCCTCTGCACGATGTATCTCCTCCAACTCCTCTTCCTCTTCCACGTCTTTCTCGGAACGTGTGAAAGTGAAAGCCTTATACTTAAACTCTGCGATTGCCCAACCAATGACGGCTACGACAATCAAAGCTATAAAACCAAATAATGCGTTCATTTTATTTTTGTATTTTAATATTCATCGTCATCAGCTACGTCCGTAGCGTCGTCAAGCCCGAGATTCTCGGGGTCCTCGAAGGTGGTGCGATAGCTCTCCTCGGTCAACTTGTCATCGTCGAAGGCATCGTCATCCTCATCCGGGTCATTGTAATGGTCCTCTATTTCGGGTGCGTCCTCATCGTCATCCCCTTCTTCCTCACGGTCCAGGAGTTCATCCTCACGGTCAAGCTCGTCTTCATCGGCAAACCTCATGCGCACCTTCTCCACCTGTGGCTTCTCCTTGGCAAAGATGGCCTCCGTCCAGGTGCCCTTGGGTATCTCCAGCACCTCGAAGCCGTCATCCACCTTCTTCTCATAAAGCCCCCCTTGCTTGTGCAGGCGGTCTTTAGGCAAGGTCGTGGTGCTGATGTCGAAACCACTCTGGATGATGTCCTGGATGCTCTGGGGCAAGGACTCCCAGCCACCGCCGAAGTTGCGCTCCAGCACCTCTATCAGCTTGGTGGCGCTGATGTGGCGGATGTTCTCGTAGGTCAAGTCGGTGACACGGAGGATGGGGCGCTTCTTGATGGCATACTTCACGTTGGCGTCGTCGATGCGGAAATTGCCTATCTTGTACCCACGCGCGATGAGCTTGTCGATGACAACAGGCTTGTCAACCTTGACTTCCTCTATCTCGAAGGCACTGCGGATAATATCTACATAACGGCGCTGGTTGTCCTTCAAGTCTGCGTCTTTTTCAGCCGCCTCCCAAAGACGGAAGACATCGTTCTCCTGTATCTCCCAAACGTTTGACTTGGTCAAAGTTTTGAGGCTTAATGTTTTTTCTTTTTTCATCTAAATCTTACTTTTTCGTCTGCAAAAGTAAATACTTAATTTCTAATATGCAAATTTTCAGTATGTTTTTTTCTAAATAAATCTCTTTTGCCATTCTTCTAGTTTCTCCCGGCGGGCTTAAATGTCCGTCCAGTCGATGGTGCGAATGAAGGCCAGCGTCTTCACCCAGTCGCAGTCGAGGCAGAACTGGACAGGGTAGTCGGTGCGGTCATAGTAGGCCAGCGTCACCTCTGTGTCGGTGTCTTCGAACATCTTATGGTCGCGCGTGGCCTGCTTGAAGAGGTTGGTCACAATATCCTTGTTTTTCTTCTTCGCCTCGCAGAGACGCTTGATGTAGAGCGACACATACTCATTCATCGCCAGCGCCTGCTCGTTGAGCGCGCGTATGGTCTTGTTGATGGCATCATAGTTGTTCTTGTTGTTCAGCACCTGTGCCGGCTGCAGCATCTTGGAGCGGAGATAGGTCATTGCGTCATACTTGAAGACCGCCACCTTGCGCTCGTCCATGCTCTTGGTGGTGTCGTTCACGATGGCCGACGAGGTCTTGACTATCTCGTTGAGCACGTCTTGTGCGGCGACTGGCATGCAAGCCATGCCCAGGAACGCCGAAATCATCCATATCTTTTTCATGTTCTTTTCCTTTCTCTATGTTTGGATTGTTGTTTTTATGATTGGGGGGGCGGGGAGGCTCAGCTAGGCATGCCGCACCAAGAAGATGCTGTGGTCGATGCAGCCGGGCAACTCCTCCTGATAATGGGTCACCATGATCATGGTCTTGTTGTTGCGCTTGCAAAACGCCTCCATGACATCTTTCACCAGCCGGCGGTTGATATTGTCAAGGCCATGGAGCGGTTCGTCGAGGATGAGCAGCTCCGGGTCCTTCACGAAGGCACGTGCCAGCAACACCAACCGCTGCTCGCCGCTCGAGAGCTTGAGGAACCCCCGGTCTTCCAGACCTTCCAGGCCAAAGACTTTCATCCAGAAACGGCACTTGCTCATGTCTTCGTCCTTTGGCTTGACATAAAGTCCCACCGAATCCATCAAGCCGCTGGCGACAATCCTGATGGCTGGAAGGTCGCGCTGGTAAGAACGGTGCAGCTCTGGCGACACATAGCCGATGTGCTTCTTGATGTCCCAGATGCTCTCGCCGCTTCCCCGTGGATTGCCAAAGAGGGCTATGTCGCAGGCATAACTTTGGGGGTTGTCGGCACAGACAAGGCTCAGCAACGTCGACTTTCCGGCACCGTTTTGTCCGCTGAGCGCCCATCGCTCGCCGTTCTTCACTGTCCAGTCCAAGTCCTTGAGTATGGTTCGTTCCCCATACCGGATGCAGACTTTGTTCATCTTGACTACTTCCTCGTTGTGGTATTCCCGGTCGCTGTACGGCAGTTCGGCAATGGCCTGCTCGAGCTCTTGGCTCAGCACCCTGCCCGGCAATTCGGGGCGCGCCGCAAGATAGTCCCCTTTCGTGACTTTCGGCATCACCTTCATGTCTTTCACCTCGACGACGTGGGTGATAAAGTCGGGTATGTCATCGCTCTTGCTCAAGACCAGGATGATCTGGAGTGCCCGCTCGGAAGACAAGGTCTTCAGCAAGTCCTTGAGCTGGTCTCTTGTGCCGGCATCCAGCCCGATGAATGGATTGTCCATGATGAGCACCCTCGGTTCTGCGAATAGGGTAGAGGCCAGCTTGAATTTGCGCAGTTCGCCACTTGAGAGCAGGATGACATACTTGTCGAGCAAGTGCTCGATATGGAAGAGTTCATAGATGTGCTTTTGCAGTGAACGCCGCTCCGGGGTGTCCTCGCCAGCCAACTGATATGCCTCCTCCAACTTGTCTCTTACGATCGGTGTCGATTCGTCTATCTCCAGTTGGTTCCAGCGCTGTTGCAGGAAATAGGTGCGGTCGTTGTCGCCGCCGTAGGTGTCCCTGAACGTGATATACTTGATGTTGTCGCTCACCAAGGTCTTGGTGCTTGGCGAGAAATCGTAGCATGGGTCGCTCATCACCAAGGGATGGCGCCCTACTATCATGTCAACAAACATAGACTTCCCGCCTCCGTTGGGGCCTACGATGGCAATGTGCTCCCCATCGCAGGCCTCGAAGTTCACAGGCTCCGCCATACGCCATTCCGGCATACGCGTCACTCCGTTTTCTATCTTGATAATCGTTTGCATGATTTTGTCCTCGTTAAATCCTTCATTCTATACCTTTGAAATATATAAGGGGTGTTGTGCCTATCTGTGGGGATTCCCGTGGAGAGCGGCCAGCAACTGCGCCCGTGGGCCCGTGGGAGCGGTGTCGCCACCGACGCGAGCCTGGTTCTTGGCGGCGAAATCCTTCCAGCTGCTGTAACGCTTGGTGTCCGTCTCGGGCCTTCCCATCTGCAAGAAGTGGCAATATGCCGCGCCCAAGGCATCAGTGGCGTCCATGAACTTCGGCATATCTTCCTCACTGATGTGGAGCATCCGCTGCAACATACCAGCCACTTGCTCCTTGGAGGCTTGTCCTTGTCCCGTGATGGCCATCTTGATTTTCAAGGGGGCGTACTCATGGATGGGCACGTCATGATGGATGGCAGCGGCAATGGCGACTCCTTGCGCCCGCCCCAGCTTGAGCATCGACTGTACGTTCTTGCCAAAGAAAGGGGCCTCGATGGCCATTTCGTCGGGCAAGTACTCGTCGATGATGCCCGTTACCCGATCAAAGATTTTGCCGAGCCGAAGGTAAGGGTCGCTCTCCTTGCGCATGTCGATGACGCCCATCACGACCAGTTGCGCCTTGTTGCCTACCACCCTGATAACCCCATATCCCATCACGTTGGTGCCGGGGTCTATGCCCAGGATAATCTTCTCCGTATGATTTTGCTTACGCATAATTGATTCCCGGCAGATTATCTGTCCATGTAAGGGTTGTGGGCAAGTTCCTCGCCGATGGTCGTGGCATTGCCGTGACCAGGCAGCACCTTGACGTCATCTGGCAACTGGGCCAGGAACCTCAGGCTGTTGATGATTTGGAACATCGACCCACCCTTGAAGTCGGTTCGCCCGATGGAGCCTTGGAAAAGGGTGTCGCCCGTGAACGCCACCTTCTCTTCCTTGCAGTAGAAGGTCACAGACCCGCGTGAATGGCCCGGGGTCAGGATGATCTCAAACTCGTGGCTGCCGAACTTGACGATTTCGTCTTCCTCGAAAAAATGGCCTATTGCCGGGAAGTCGTAGTCAAGCGGCATTTGGTAGAAAGCCTGTGCCTGCTCCTTGAGATGCAGCATCAGGCTTTCGTCCGACGCAGATACCTCGGGCTTCAGTCCGAAGGCCTCGTGGATGGTGTCGTTGCCAAAGTTATGGTCGAGATGTCCATGGGTGACAAGCAAGTGAACCGGCTTGAGCTCCTTGTCCCTGATGTAATTGACGATCGCCGTACGCTCCTCCGGGTAGAAGGCGCCGCAATCTATGATGACGCATTCCTTGGTTTCATCGCTGACAACGTAGCAGTTCTCCCGGAGCATATTGACTTGGAATCTTTCGATATGTAACATCGCTGTAATGTTTTATGTATAATGTTTCGTATTTGCTTACCGTGAAAGGAACCTGTCAGCAAGGCACATACACGAGCTGCTTGTCTTGCTTGAACCACTCCTCCTCGAAGAAGTCGCTCAGAGGCGTAATGTCGGCCACCTGCCTGTACGCCTTCAGTTCCTCGTCCAGGTTGCCTCCCTTGAGGCAGAGCAATCCGTTGGGCAGCGCATTCTGCTGAGACTTCTTGAAGTTCTTCTTGATAATCTTCATCAAGTCGGGCAGCTGCATGACGGCACGGCTGACAACGAAGTCGTACTTACCTTTCTCCTCCTCGCCCCGCAGATGCTCAGCCCTCAGATTTTCCAACCCGATGGCGGAGGCCACCTCATTGCACACCTTGATTTTCTTGCCTGTTCCGTCGATTAGCTTAAAGCGACACTCAGGGAAGAGAATCGCAAGCGGTATGCCGGGGAAACCACCTCCGCATCCGAAATCCAGGATTTCCGTACCTGGCCTGAACGAGATGGCCTTGGCTATGGCCATGGAGTGAAGCACATGATGCTCATAAAGATTGTCAATGTCCTTGCGGCTTATCACGTTGATCTTGGCGTTCCAGTCACGATAGAGCGCATCAAGCTGTGCTATCTGTGCCTTCTGTCTGGTCGTGAGACTTGGAAAGTATTTCTCTATAATCTTCATTATATAAAAGGATTTTTATTGGGTGCAAAAATATAAAAAAAAAGCGAGAAAGCCTTATATTATCATGATTATTTACTTTCTTTATCGAAATTCCAAGAAAAATATGTACCTTTGCACCCGAAATTCAATTCAACATGATAAAAATATAGCAAATCATGATAAAAGCAGCTTTATTCGACTTGGACGGTGTCGTCTTCGACACTGAGTCGCAATATTCGATATTTTGGGGAATGATAGGCAAGGAGTATCATCCTGAGATTCCTGATTTCGCCAACCTAATCAAGGGACAGACCCTTGTCCAGATTTACGACAAGCATTTTTCCGACGCCAAGGACTTCGCGCATATCGAAGGCTTCGAGGATTGCAAGAGTGAGCAAGCCAAGATTACTGCCCGCCTGGACTACTTCGAGCAACACATGGAGTATGAGTATATCGCAGGCTTCGAGGAATTCATGAACGACTTGAGACGAAATGGCGTGAGGTGCGCCGTAGTGACAAGCAGCAACGTACAGAAGATGCTCAATGTATATGACCGCCATCCTGAATTCAAGGCTTATTTTGACAGAGTTCTCACGAGCGAGGACTTCGCTGAGAGCAAGCCTCATCCCGACTGTTATCTGAGAGGAGCTGCTTGCTTTGGCGCGCAACCCGAGGAGTGCGTGGGGCTGGAGGATAGCTTCAACGGACTCAAGGCGGTCAGGGCATCGGGGGCCTTCACGCTTGGATTGGCGACCACCAACCCCCAAGAGGCCATCGCACCTTTTTCCGACTACGTGATTGCTGACTACAGAGGCTTCACTTTTAAAGATTTAGAAGAAATCGTCAGTGCGCATCGCCAAGGCGATGGACATGCACAGTTATAAAAACAACAAATCATGGGATATTTATCAACAGATAAAAAGAAGATTACAGCCAAGACCTTTGCCGAGATGAAAAAGGCCGGCGAAAAGGTGACAATGCTCACCGCATACGACTACACCACCGCAGGCATCATCGACGCTGCGGGGATAGACAGCATCCTGATTGGGGATTCTGCCTCCAATGTCATGGCTGGCAACGCCGATACCTTGCCTATCACTGTCGAGCAGATGATTTACCATGCCCGCAGTGTGGCCCGTGCAGTCAACCACGCCATGGTAATCTGCGACATGCCTTTTGGCAGTTACCAAATCTCACGTGAAGAGGCTCTGCGCAACGCTTGCCGCATGATGAAGGAAACGGGCGTCGATGCGCTGAAACTGGAAGGTGGCATCGAAATCATCGACACCGTCAAGGCCTTGATCGACGCAGGCATCCCTGTGCATGGGCATCTTGGGTTGACCCCCCAGAGCGTAAACAAATTTGGAGGATACGGCATCCGCGCCAAGGAAGAGGCGGAGGCGGAGAAACTTATTCGCGACGCCATCGCCTTGGACCAAGCTGGCTGCTTTGCCATCGTACTGGAGAAAGTTCCCGCCAAGCTGGCTGCTGAAGTTACACGTCAAGTAAACGCCGTAACCATCGGTATTGGTGCAGGAAACGGCTGCGACGGCCAAGTGCTGGTCTATGCAGACGCACTGGGCATGACACAAGGCTTCAAGCCTAAGTTTCTGCGCCATTTCGCTCAAGTGGGCACTGAAATGGCTCAGGGTGTCCAGGCATACGTCGATGCCGTCAAGACGGGCAACTATCCTAGTGTAGAGGAGAGTTACTAAGTAGTTGGTACTTATTTGTCAATGTATGGATACACAGAATACGCCAGTCCACATCAAGTTGTGGCACCGGGAGTTTTGGATGATGGCCCTTGCCAATCTTTTCTTGATGACGAGTGCCTATATGTTGCTGCCGGCACTGCCTCCCTATCTTCTTCTACAGGGTTTTTCCAGCCTTCAAGTAGGGGAGGTCATGGGTGCATACGGAGTAGGAATTTTCCTGCTAGGAGGATTCTGCTCCTACCTGGTGCAGCGGTATCGCAGAAACCACGTATGCCAAATCTCCATGCTGGCGGTAGCGCTGAGCGTAGGTTTGTTGTATTACCTGGAGTTTGTGCTTCATGCCAAGGTGGAGTTTTGGATGCTGGTAGCGGTCAGGCTGATACAAGGTGCGTTTCTTGGGCTGGCACAGATGACCTTGGCAAGTACGCTGATCATTGACACCTGCGAGTCGTTCCAGCGCACGGAGGCCAATTATATGGCTGCCTGGTTTTCACGTTTCGCCTTGTCTTTCGGCCCTGCCTTGTCTTTGCTGGCATTCAAGTGGTTCAACTACGGGATGGTCTTAGTGGGGGCTGGCGTTGCGGCCTTGTTTTCAGCCCTGCTCATCACTTTGGTGAAGTTTCCCTTCAAGGCCCCTTCCGACGATATGCCGGTCTATAGCCTGGACAGGTTTTTCCTGCCGCAAGGCATATTGTTGTTCGTCAATCTTGCCATGGTGACGACGGTCGTCGGCATGCTGTTCTCCATACAACAGTCTGAGACATTCTACTGTATGCTGACGGTTGGGTTTGCGCTTGCCTTGCTTGCCGAGAGATATGCCTTTCCCAATGCCGACCTGAAGAGCGAGGTGGTGTCAGGAATCGTCATGATGACAGCCGCGGTGCTGATACTCTTCACGCATCATGAGCCGGCGATTCTGTATGTCAGCCCAGCCATGATTGGTTTTGGCATTGGCATCCTTGGCAGTCGCTTTCTGTTGTTCTACATCAAGTTGGCCAAGCATTGCCAACGGGGAACGAGCCAAAGCTCGTTCTTCCTGGCATGGGAGCTTGGCATCAGCCTGGGCGTATTCGCCGGCATCGGCTTGTTGGGAAATCATTCCGTGGAATCCCTGCAAGGCTACCTGCCACAGATTCATGTCGATCATGAGTATATCTTGGCCGTGTGCATCGCCATACTGGCAGCCTGCCTTGCCTTTTACAATTTCTGTGTACATCCCTGGTACATGAGGCACCGTAACCGTTAGAGACTGTACTTGCACAGTTCCGCATACGGACAAGTGGTGCATCGTTGCCTATCTTCCGTTGGGCAGAACGCAGTGGCTGGGTCAAAGATTTCGGCGATCAGCCCTCGAAGCCCTTCCATAAATTCTTCCTCGTATGCCGCCGCATCGTATATCACGTCCTTGCCAAACTTCAGGGTCGGGTCATAGCCCTTGGCTCCCGACTGCTGGATAAAGAGCAAGGCAGGGCTGACGGGGTCGTTGCCTGGGTTCAGACGTTCTTGGTCATGCTTCACGATGATTGAATAGAGCATGGCTTGCAAATAGTAATCCGTATGTTTGCCAAGCTCTGCCGGATCGAATATCACAGATACTTCCCGCGGCAGGCTCGTGGGTGTCCTTCCTGTCTTATAGTCTATCACTCTGATACGCTCGGCCATATTCGACAAATCTGCACCTCCATTGGAAGAAACGGAGTCCAGGCGGTCGATGAAACCGCCCAAGAGCAGCGTTTTCTTTCCATCGGGTGTGTCAAAAGCGAACTCGCGGGACACCTTGATTTCCAAACCCTTGATGTAGAAGGGGGCCAGCTCCTGGTCTATCTTCAAAAGTTGTCTGAGATAGCTCACGATAACCTCGCGGTTGATCAGCTGCAAGCCATTGTAGTCAGGATGATAGCTTTTGCCATCGACCTTG
Source organism: Bacteroidaceae bacterium (assembly GCA_963594995.1). GTDB lineage: Bacteria > Bacteroidota > Bacteroidia > Bacteroidales > Bacteroidaceae > Prevotella. Next base: position 125,983 of record CAVBGK010000034.1, on the reverse strand, counting down.
AACAGTTCTTCCCTGAAAGCCTCATCAACGATGCCTGTGATATACTTCTCGTCCTTGGCATACCGCTCGATGTCCCCCTTCATCACGCACAGTTCCTTCGTAAGATAAGGCTCGCCTGTCTTTTCATCGGCCGCAAGTTCTCCGGGCCGTGCCATCTTGAGGTAGAAGAGTTGGGCGGCGCGGTGGAAGATGTTGCCGAATATGCGGTTGTCGATTTCCTCCTCCAGCTCTTCCGGCTCTTCCAGTCGCTGGATATACTTATAGCAGAAACGCTTGGGGCATCTGAGATAAGTGCTGAGGAAGGTTGGGGTGACAAACTTCATCCCGTTGAGTATGCCCATGGCCTTCTCGTCCTTGGGAGTCGGCACATAGGATGGATGCTGGGGATTCTGACCAGCCGTCAAGGAACAATGCTCGATGTGGTGTGGACTTTCCACCATCAACTGCAACATAAACCGGCTCATCTCGCCGCTGTGCCCGTCCTCGGTCGCATTGTTGTAAGTAAGCGTAACATCCTTGGCACGCTGTATCATACGCAAGAAATAATAGGCGAAGATGGCCACCTTGTTGTCTATGGTGGTCAGGCCGTATGCCTTGCGGATGGAGTAGGGGATGAACGAGGAGTCGTTGACCCCCTTGGGCAAGTTTCCTTCGTTGCACGACAATACTAGGATATGCTCGAAATCGAGGTTTCGGGTCTCGAGCACGCCCATGATCTGCACTCCGATGGCTGGTTCTCCGTGGAAGGGAATGCTTGTGGCCTGGAAGAGCTGCTGTACCAGTCGCTCGAACGTGATGGTATCGACAACAAGGTCACCGGCCTCCACCAATCCCCGCAGTCGGTTGACCAAGGTATAGCTCCTGTAAAGTGATTCCTGGAACAGTGGGTCTCGATGGTCCCGGGCATTCGTCCCTATCAGCTTCAATAGTTTTACCAGGTAGTCCGCCAAGGCCAGGTTGAAGTTGTCTGCGGCATCCAGGTTGCTGAACAACAGTCGGAGTCCCTCGTCTTCATCCCTGCTGAGTCTCTCGCGGGTCGGGTGGAAAAACTTCTTGCTCTCCAAGTCTTCTCTCAGCACATCATAGCTAGCGGAAATGAACTTGGCATAAGGATGCTTGAGCACCTTGTTGATGCACGAGAGTCGATAAGTGTCGTTGTTTTTGTTGTGTCCGATGGTCTGAAGGCGCATCAGGTGTTGCACCAAACTGAAGAACGGTGTCTGCTGGAGGGGATAGCCGATGGTGATGTTGACATGGTCTTTCACCTCTTCTGGCAGGGAATGAATCACGGTCTGCAACAGGCTTTCGTCTGCCAGCACGATGGCGGTCTTGCTGCCTGCCTCATAGCGTCTGCCCTCCAACAGCCAATCCCTCACATAGCGTGCCTGTATGTTTTCCGTGGGGGCGGAGATATAGGTCAAGTCCTTATGCCGGCTCATGTTGTCGTATATCTGCTCGTGGTCTGTGCGATTGGCGAGCTTGTTGCCGTAGTCCGCCAAATAGAGGCTGACGTAATGCCCCGCTTCGTTTTTGAGAATCCATTCCGTCCTGTCCAGTGGTTTCTTGCTTTTCTTGTCATCGACATAGTAGCTGTCGTAATCCCAATAGAAATGACACTCGGCCTTGGTTCTTAGCTGGTCGTAGAGTTGGAGTTCCACCCTCTGCATCATGTTGAAACCGACGAAGAGATAAGTGGTATGGTCGAATTGGATGTCCTTGTTTTCTGCCACTTGGCGATAGAGCGCACCTTCGTAGGCAAGTCCATGGCTGGCCAGGCGCTCGTTGAACTTGGCATATATTTCCGCCAGATGATTCCAGAGCTTCTTGAAGCGTTCCTTGAGCTCTGTCTGGGGTGCATCCTTGAAGTTGGCGAAGAACTTGTTGAGTATCTTGCGCTGCTCTTCGGTCAGATAACTGTCGTCGTCCAGCTCATGCAGGTTCTCCAAGTTGGTGAATATCTGGCGGGCATCAGCCATGTTCTTGTCGATGTCGTCGAAATCAGCCAAAAGCAGTTGCCCCCAACCGTAAAAGTGGTCAAGTGTCTCGTTCACCCCCGTACATTCCACGAACGTTTTATACAAGTCGCAGATCAACTTGATGGGGTCTGCCACCTGCAACTTGGAGTGCCGGCGGAACAAATCACTGATCGTAATGTAAGTAGGACACCAAAAAGGGCGGTCGATAATAGCCATCAGCTCTTCGTTGAGAAAGAGGCTGGCACGCTTGTTCGGGAAGACAACCGCCACCTGGCTCAGGTCGCCATTGCCGTCCTTGATGTAATCGTTTACAATATCTTGGGCGACATATTTTAAGAATGATTCCATATTGTCTCGTTTTTTTGTTATATCAATTCTTCTCTTACGACAAGAGAACTTCTTCCACTCTGTTGGGATAGACATACCAGAGGAAACCTTTTACGTGTCGATGCCCCATCTTCACAAATGCGTCCATGTATCTCCTTACCTGGTCATGATGCTCGGTCTTGGGCTTGCCAAACTTGAAGTCGATGACAACTATCTCGTCCTTTCCTATCAGCACACGGTCCGGTCGTTCCTTGGCAACCTTCCCTTCCTTGTCGCAGTAAAGAAGGCTGCACTCGTTCATAAACTGCCATTTATCTGTGAACCAATCGCTTACCATCGGACTGTTCAAGCGTTTGCGCAACATATTCTCTATCCGTTCCTTGCTCACGTTCTCATCATAGAGCACACCATCAAGTACCAACTGAGTGAGCGACTTTTCGATGTCGTCTTGCGTGCGAATGGTCGAGAAGAGAGCGTGCAGCACAGTACCTAGCTTGATGTAGAACTGCTGCTGCTCATCCGTTTCGTCTTCTCCGTTGATGAAGTCGATGCTCTTCTGGCTCGGCACGAACCGCTGCAAGTCTGGCAAGGTCTCGATGTGAACGGGGAGCATCCTGGGCTTGGTGTCGAAGACATTGCCACGTTTCTGCTGTTCCGCATTTTCGGTGGGGACTACAGGCGAGGCCTTTTCCATCTTCGCCCCCGTATCTATCGTCCCATACTCAAAAAAGATGTCCTCTTCTTTCTTTTCGGTCTTCTTGTCATTGTCTGCCGTCTGCTCGCGCAGGTCGGCGGGAGTCATCGTCATCCCAATGCCATTGTCCTTGAGCCTCTTGCACACGGAAGGCAGACATTCCTCTATCATATAGCTTCGCAAGCCGACATCGCCACGCTTGCCATAAACGAACAGGTTGCGCCCTGCCCGGGTGAAAGCAACATACAGCAGGTTGAGGTTATCCACCATGTTCTGCAGATGCTCGTGCTGGTAGTCCGGCTCATAGATACTGCCTACCATCTTCTTGGCGTTGAAGTCGATGGGCACGAGCGGCAACTCATTGTATGGCTCTACGGTGGGGGAGCACCAGATGATGCTGCCCAGCTCCATCTTCCAGTCGCAGAACGGCATGATGACGTTGTCAAACTCCAGTCCCTTACTTTTGTGGATGGAGATGAGCTGTATGCCGTCCGTCTTGTCGCTATGAATGCTCTTGGAGCGAAGGGTTGTTTCCCATTCCTGCAAGAAACTGTCGATGTCGCTCCCGTTGTCGCCCAGGAAGTTGCTCAACTGGTCGAAGAAAGCGCAAATGTACGCGCTCTGTTCCTTCATTTCCTCGCAAGTATGCAGCTGGAACATACAGCAAAGTCGCTCCACGAGGTCATAAAGTGGTTCCTGCAGCAATGTCTGGCGCTGGTCGAAGAAATGTTGCGCCACCTCTTCTCCCAATTTGTATTTCACACAGAACACCTTGACGGTCTCCCTCGTAATCATGTCGTCCGGGTGGGCAAGATGCCTAAGAGCGGCTATGACCAGATTGACCGCCTGCGAAGCGTCCAGCCGAAAGGCCTCGTCCGAGACAAGCGGATATTCGCTGTGGTTCATCAGATAGTCTGCGATGCTCTGGATGATTTTGTTGCTGCGCACAAGGATGGCGATGTCCTTCGGGGCGACGCCTTTAGCTGTCAACTCGTCGATGGTTTCGAGTGTCATGCGCATCATCTTGTCCTGGTAGGTCTCGTCTTCTTCCGAGCTGCTCTTGCCGGAAGCTACCAACTGCACTCGCACGTAGCCCTTGTCTGGCTTGCCCTCGGGTACCTTCTGCTCCACGTCGGAGTAGGCTTTGTCAAGCTGCCTTGCCTCTTCCCGTTGTCCGTCTGTCTCCTCCTTACCCCCGTCCTTGTTGGCGACCAGAGCTTGATACTCCTTCTTGGCCACTGAGGTGAAGAAGGCATTGTTGAAGTCGATGACATTGCGGTCAGAACGGTAGTTGGTGTCCAGCGACTTGGGTTTGATTTCGCCCAGCAAGGGGAACTCGCGCTCGATGTTGTTGAGCAGTCTCCAGTCTCCCGATCGCCAACGGTAAATGCTCTGCTTGACGTCGCCTACGATGAGGTTCCCGGCGTGCTCACGGCTCATGGTCTCCTGCAGGAGCACCTTGAAGTTTTTCCATTGCACCGTGCTGGTATCTTGGAACTCGTCTATCATCACGTGGTCGAGCTGGGTTCCTATCTTCTCGAATATAAATGGCGAGTCATCGTCCTGGATAAGGGAGTGCAGCAGGGTCTGGGTATCGCTCAAGAGGAATCGGTTGGAGTCCTTGTTCATCTCCTTCACCTTCTTGTCGATGCTGCCGAGCAAGCGCAACTGGTTGAGATGGCGGAGGGTCAGCTCGGTGCTCTTGATGACGCGGACACACTGCGGGCGCCATTTTTTCTCGGTATCATCAAGTAGTTGCAAGAGTGTTGATTTCACCAGCTGGTATGCACACGATTCGTTCTTCACGGCGGCCGCGTTCACCCATGCATCGGGATCAACCTGGCATTTCTCCACCGTCTTGTTCCTTACATCGTCGTCATCATACTTGCCATTTCTCAGCTTGTTGAAGTAGCTCCAGATGCCCTTGGTCTTATTCTTGAAGTCGTCGGCGGACAGTCCGTTCTCGTCCAATAGGTCGAAGAACGTGGCGGCAACCTGCGCCATGTTGTCCTTTGCCCTGGCTTGCTCTTTTCGGAGCCTGGAAGTAAACGACTCAAAGAAGTCTTTCTTGTCGAGGCATTCGTTCAGGCGGTCGGCGTTGTCCTTGTAATAGTCCTTGAAGATGTTGCGCCCGAAGTTCTTGATTTGCCCAATGACATTCCAGCTTTTGTCGTCTGCGATATTCTCCTTGATGTAGCCCATGATCCACAGGAGCAGTTGGTCGGTGTGGGTCAGCTGCTCTATCAGTTCATCGACGGCCATTTGCTCCACTTGATCGTCGTTGAGCCATACCCGCAGGTTGGCTGTCAGGTCTAGTTCCCGCGCCAAGTTGCGAAGCACGCTCTGGAAGAAGGTGTCGATGGTCTCCACCCGGAAATAGTTGTAGTTGTGGATGAGATTGCTCAGGGCGATGCCGGCATTGGTCACGATCTGTTGCTCCGAGTAGTCGGGCAACGCCTTCTCGATTTGCCTCAGGTAGTCGTCGGCATCTTTCAGCCGATGGGCGATGCCATACAACTTGCCCAAGATGCGGGCCTTCATCTCCTCGGTTGCCTTGTTGGTGAACGTCACAGCCAGGATGGTGCGATATGCGTTCGGGTCTTGGATGACGAGGGTCATGTATTCCCGCGCCAGGGTAAAGGTCTTTCCAGAACCTGCACTCGCCTTATAGACAGTAAGTTGTTCCATATTTTCGGTTTTGTATTTTCTAAACAAGTTTAAGGGAGGGGGTGTTACCAATTTCTGAACAATTCCAGCTCCCAGCGGCATCCGATGCCATTGAACCTGGAGTTTTGGAATGAAGCAAAGAGGCCGAGCGACATCAGACGGGTGGAGAAGCCATATCCCCACTCCGTATAGGGGGAGAGCTGGCGCACCAGGAGGGCGTTGACATAGATTCTCTCTTTCTCGATGAACCGCCCTGCCAGGGGCAACCACGCCGCCACCATGGCCGGAGCCTCGTAGGTGGCGTTGGTTCGCACATAGAAATCCGAAGCGTTGTACCAGCTCGAGCTCAGCATCTCAAACTCGCCGCTCCAGTTGTCGTTCCAACCACCGGGAATATTGCTGTCGCGGAAATTTGTGTAATCGACGAAATACCAATGGTCTCCCTTCTGGGTGTAGAAGCCGGCGCCGCCCCGCAAGGAGAAGGAACGCCGCCGGGTGGCATTGATGATACCCTGGACATCAAACTCCATGCGCTCATAACTGATGTTGGACCCCATCAATCCTTTGTAGCTCCGCTCGTAGTCCAACTTGGCTATGGGGCCCCTGCTGCCTATCGGATGCCACTCCAAAGCCACCGCAGGCGCCACCGACGTATAAGACGTGGGGAAACCCGTGGCCTGGTAGAAACTCGGATAGACCGCAGTACGATGGTGGGACACCAGCCCCACCTCAAATCCAAAGCGCGGCGTTATCATCCAATGATTGATGATGCGAAGATAGTTGTCCTTGAAGTCGGTGTAGTCACCATGCGGAAAGTTGATGAGGCTATCCCTGTCCTTGCTGATGTCAAGGATACGGCGCGCCACTACATTTGAGTTGATGCGGTTGCCGTTTCCAAACTCTATCTGTGTGTAGCCATCGTGTTTCTTGTTGAAATTGAGCGTAGCCGGGATGTTGAAGTAGAACTGCCGCCTCTTGAACTGGTAGCCTGCCCTAAAGCGGAGCGCCAGCTGCACATCGTCGCTGAACGCATAGCTGCCCCGCATATCAAACTTATACACAAAGCCCTTCCGGTGGGAGTAGCCCATGTAGAGGGGGTTGAGAATCGGGTTAATGCGGAGGAATCCCTGGTTGGACTTCCCGAAGCTCTGCTTGAACCGATTGAGCACGTTGTCGCCAATGGCATCCCACAAGACATCTTTCACGAATGAACTTTTATGAAGCGCGACCTTGTCGATGGAGTCGCGTATGTGCTTTTGACGGAAATATTGGTCGATCACCGCTTGCTCCTCCTTATTGAGCTCTATCGGGCGCACCCTGTTCATCAGCGCCGAGTCCTCCACGTTGAGCAGCGTGTCGGGGAGCATCTTGGGCAAGTTGTAAAGGGAGGTGTATATGGCTGTAATCTGGTTGCCAAGGAAGCGGAAGTTGGCCCTCAAGTCACATTTCCTAGGGTAGAGGGTCTGCCGCCCATCGCCCGGGCTCATCTGGATGGTGATGAAAAATCGGGTCATGTCGTACTCACCCTCAAAATCGACCAGGTTTATCTTGCCCGTCCCGCCGTCCACTATCGCCATGCTACGCACGAGCTGCGTGTTCTTCAGTCGCGGATAGGCATACACCTGCACCTTGCCAAAGGGAAGGAGGGTGACCCGATAATAGTAAAGTTTCCTGTTGGAGCGGTGATAGGGAGAGAGGATGTTCTCCTGGAACAAGGTTTCCCCATAAACGTTCGGGGTCAGGTATTTCAATACAGACGGCATGGTGTTGCGGCGATGGGGGATGGTGCTGACATCGAGCAGCCGCTGCGTCTGGAGACGGTTATGCTTGTCGAAAGAGACCTTGCTGTAATACTCGCCCATGAACTGGCGTCCAGCCCCTTTGGCGACGGCGTACATGGTCGGCACCATCGCCAGGGTGAAGTTGCGGTGATTGGTACGCATCTGGAACTTGGTATATGCGTAGGAGCTTTTGCCTGGCACGGCGACGGTGTCGAACCGGGACGTGTACGTGAATATGCGAGACATCAGCGAGTCACGTAAACCGTCCTTCGCCGACGACTTCCTTGCAGCCCCCATCTGCGGGCACAGCAAGCACAGGCATACTATCAGATGTAGGCATCGCTTCATTCAATCATACAGTCGGGCGACTTTTTTTGCGCCCGATTGCAAAGGTAAGAGATTTTAGCGACCTGGCAAAATTTTATCCCAAGTATTTCATCAGGATTTTCACATTGCCCGACTCTCTCAGCTTGTTGATGCTCTTCTCACGGATTTGCCGCACCCTTTCGCGGGTCAGCCCCATCTTGTCGCCTATCTCCTCAAGCCCTTTCTCCGGCTCTCCGATGCCGTAGCATGCACAGACTATCTGCTTCTCCCGGTCTTTCAGCACCTTTTCCAAGACCTGCCGTAGCTCCATGGCCATGCTCTCATGGTCCACATGCTTGTCGGTGCGGCTGTCATCGCCACTTGCCATAACATCCACCATGGAATTGTCATCGTCCTCGCCAAATGGCGCGTCGATGCTCACATGATGGCTGCTGGCAGCCATGCTTTGCGAAATTTTCTCCTCATCGACTCCCGTGCGCTGGGCCAGCTCCTCCACGCTGGGGCGACGCTGGTTCTCCTGCTCAAACTTGTTGATTTCGTGGTTGACCTTGTTGAGGGAGCCCACTTGGTTGAGAGGCAGCCTCACGATGCGGCTTTGCTCGGCTATCGCCTGCAGAATGCTCTGCCTGATCCACCATACCGCATACGAGATGAACTTAAACCCTCGGGTCTCGTCAAAACGCTCAGCCGCCTTGATCAAGCCGATATTACCTTCGTCGATGAGATCAGTAAGCGTCAGCCCTTGATGCTGATATTGCTTGGCCACAGACACGACAAACCGCAAGTTGGCCTCCACCAACTTGTTCTTGGCTCGCTCCGCGGCTCTTCCGCCTTTCTTGATGATTTGCGCCAACTCAATCTCCTCGTCAATAGACACCATGGGCGCTCTGCCAATCTCAACCAAGTACTTGTCGAGTGCCTCGCTGTTACGATTGGTGATGCTCTTCTGTATTTTTAGCTGTCTCATCCTAATGTTTATTCTCCCTATAAATTATTCCACAATCTACACAATATGACGCAAATATAGTAAAAATATTGCAAAGTCGTCATTTCTTATAACATAGTTTAACATAAAACTTTTGGATAAATCGCTTGCTTTTCGTATGGAAAGCACTGCGACCGCATCCTTTAACCATACATATTTCGACAAAAGATGAAGATTTCATCCAAAAATGTCAAAAAAAGAGGTCTGGAATTTGGCTGTGACAAAGAAAAGGCGTATCTTTGCAAACGATGAAGAAACGCAGACTATATCTATTTTCCCTTTGGATGGCGACATGTTCTTTGTTGCTATCTACTATTGTGTTTCACCATCACCACTTGAACCGCATCTGTTTCGTGGAGGAACGCTGCCAGGAAGACGGCAACGTCAATGACGAGCACACGGGGCATCACGAGAACGAGCAAGAGGGATGCGCCGTCCATCAGATGCGCCATTTCTTGGTCAACGCCAAGATAGCCAAGTCCATCCACCAGCTCATCTTGGGCGGCAGCCTTGCCTGGGCTGCCATACTGCCGTCCACCTATTCATATATACCACCATCACAACTCGTCATCAGCAGATGGCAACACCATGCGTGCCCTCCATTGTATAAAGGAGAGCATGCGCCGGACAAAAGACGAGGTCCACCTTCTATATCCTGACATGGTTTTTTCCGACGGCATTTCATGCGGTCGGAGACTTTGCGCTCGAAATTCAAAACTATCAAAGGTATTCAGAAGTATATGGTTAAAAGAATCATCTTGGTGGCTGCATTGACCGCAGCCACATTCGCCGGCTTCTCTTTCCTGTCGCAGAGCAGGGCGGAGAACGCCGGAGAGGAGGAACATGAGGAAGACGTGGACTACCAGAACATTCCTCTGAGTGAGAAACAAGTCAAGGCTGTGGATTTGAAGATGGGCATGGTGGAAAACAAAGAACTCGACGCCACCATACAAGCCAATGGCGCGCTCGTGCTGCGCGCCCAGAGCCAGGGAGACGTGGCGTCGCTGATGGGCGGTGTCGTGAAGAGCATACTCGTGAAGGAAGGACAGACGGTGAGGAAGGGGCAGCTGGTCGCCACCATCGAGAACACCGAGGTCGTGACCTGGCAACGAGAGTACTACGCCGCTTACAGGGAAAGCGAGATTGCCCACCTGGAGATGGAACGCCAGAAATCCCTGCAGCAAGCAGGCGCAGGCGTCAAGAAGACTTTGCAGCAAGCCGAGAAAGAATACCGGGTGGCGCAAGCCAACCTGGTAGGGGCTGGCAAGCAGCTACAGCAACTGGGCATATCGACCGCAGACGTCGCCAAAGGCAAGTTCACGACCGTCTTTCCGCTTCACGCACCCATCGCCGGTACAGTGGGTGACTTGTCTGCATCGCTGGGCAGCTACGCAGACATGCAGACCCCACTGATGAAGATACGCAACAACAGGGATGTGGAATGCGACCTCAACGTGTTTGAGAAGGACATCAACAAGGTCAACGTGGGAGACAGGGTGCTCCTGTCTGTGACCAACCAGCCCGGAGTCAAGGTGTCGGGGCATGTCTCGGGCCTGAACGAGCACTTCAACAAGGGCACCAAGAGCGTCGCCGTGCACGTGAGGCTCGACGCCACGCGCAACGCCAGACTCTTCGACGGCATGTACGTGTCTGGGCAGATAGCCACAGGAAGGCAACTTTGCGCCACATTGCCCAGCAAGGCCATCGTCAGCGCGGATGGCAAGCAGTACATCTTCGCCCTCAACGGCAAGCCGAGGGGAGGCGACTATAGCTTCTCCCGGCATGAGGTGACGACGGGCGTGACCCACGACGGCTACACGGAGGTGTCGCTCTGCAAGCATATACAGAAAGGACAAAAGATAGTGACTGATAACGCCTTCTACCTGGCTTCGCTCACGGGCGACCACGGCGAGGAAGACTAATCTCCGACAAGAAAGCACATATCAAGAAGCATTTGATTATCGAACGAAAGAAAAGAGATTATGTTTCAGAAACTTATCACATACTCCATCCATCACAAGCTGATGGTCGGAGCCCTCACCCTTGCCCTCGTGGTTTGGGGAGGATGGTCCCTGGCACGCCTGCCCTTCGACTCCACCCCCGACATCACCGACAACCAGGTGCAGGTGATAACACAGGCACCGTCGCTTGGGGCGCAAGAGGTGGAGCAATATGTCACGACACCCCTGGAGATGGCTCTCGCCAACATACCTCGCACCGAGGAGAGGCGCAGCATCTCGCGTAGCGGCCTCTCGGTCATCACGCTCGTCTTCGACGATGGGGCTGACATCTATTGGGCACGCTCACAGGTAAGCCAGATGCTGGAAGAGGCCGTCAAGGAGCTGCCCAAGAACACGGATACCGAGATGGGGCCCATCGCCACTGCGCTGGGCGAGATCTACCACTATACCGTCCGTGCCAAGAAAGGCTACGAGAAAAAATATTCGCTCACCCAACTCCGCACCATCCAAGACTGGATCGTGCGCAAGCAGCTCTCAGGAACGCCCGGTGTGGCTGAGGTAAGCGGATGGGGCGGATTCGTGAAACAATACGAGGTCGCCGTCAACACCGACCGGCTCAACGCCAACAACCTGACGGTGGCTGAAGTGTTCGACGCCCTGCAGCAGAACAACGCCAACACGGGCGGCAGCTATATCGAGCAAAACTCCAACCAGTACTATATCCGCGGCATAGGTGTGGCGAAGACCATCGAGGACATCGCCAACATAGCGGTGAAGACCGTCGGCGGGACACCGGTCAAGGTGGGCGACATCGCCAAGGTACAGGAGGGGCACGCCACCCGATTCGGTGCGGTGACACGCAACGGCGAGGGAGAGGTGGTGGCAGGCATCGCCATCATGCTCAAGGGAGAGAACTTCCAGGAAGTGAGCAAGAACGTGAAGGACCGCATCGCACAGATACAGAAGTCTCTGCCCGAGGGTGTGGTCATCGAGCCGTTCATAGACCGCACCAACCTGGTGGACAGGGTAGAGGGCACCATCGCCCGCAACCTGATAGAAGGCGGCCTCATCGTCATCTTCGTGCTGGTCGTCTTCCTGGGCAACTGGCGCGCAGGCCTTGTCGTGGCAAGCGTCATACCCCTCAGCATGCTCTTTGCCTTCGGCATGATGAAAGCCTTTGGCATTGACGGCAACTTGATGAGCCTGGGGGCGATAGACTTCGGCATGATTGTCGATTCGGCGGTCATCATCGTCGAGGCCGTGGTGACGCATATCAACCAGGGCAACTTCTCGCAACCTGCCGCCAGGGCCTCCTACCTGGCATACCAGCAGGAAGGGCATGCGGTTCCTTTCCGCCTGAACCAGAAGGAGATGGACGAAGAGGTACACTTCTCGGCGTCACGCATCCGCCAGAGCGCAGCCTTTGGCGAAATCATGATTATGATAGTGTACGTGCCGCTGATGACGCTGGTCGGCATCGAAGGGAAGATGTTCCGCCCGATGGCCATGACGGTGTTCTTCGCCATCTTGGGAGCATTCATCCTGTCGCTTACTTACGTGCCCATGGCGAGCAGCCTTTTCTTGAGCAAGAGGGTGCATACGAAGGAGACGTTCTCCGACCGGATGATACGGAAACTGCAAGGTTGGTACCGCCCTGTCCTCGACTGGGTGCTGGCGCATGACAAGAACGTGATTACGGCGGCCGTGGGCTTGTTCTGCATGAGTGCCATAGCCTTCAAGTTCCTGGGAGGGGAGTTCATCCCCAGCTTGGAGGAAGGCGACTTTGCCGTGGAGATGAGCATGGCGCAAGGCACGTCGCTCCCGCAGATGGTGGAGAGTTGCACCAAGGCGGAGAAACTGCTCAAGGCGGAATACCCCGAGGTCAAGCAGGTGGTGAGCCGCATCGGCAGCGCAGAGATTCCGACCGACCCGATGCCTGTGGAACGCGCCGACATCATGATTTCCCTGAAGCCGAAGGCCGAATGGACCTCCGCGGAATCGACCGGCGACCTGATGGAGAAGATGGAGGAGACGCTGCACACCATACCGGGGCTGGAAGCGGAAATCTCGCAACCCATCCAGATGCGCAACAACGAGTTGCTGACGGGCATCAAGCAGGATGTCGCCATCAAGATTTTCGGCGACGACCTCCCCACCTTGACGGAGCAAGCCGGGAAAGTAGCCCGGCTCATCAGCGGTGTGAGGGGTGTGAGCGGCATCCAGGTGGAGCAAGTGTCCGGGCTGCCGCAAATCCAAGTGAGATACGACCACGAGCGGATGGCAGAACATGGGGTCAGCGTGGATGACATCAACCGTGTGCTGGAAACCACATACGCCGGAGGAATCGCGGGGGCTGTCTTCGAGGGGGAAAAGAAGTTCGACCTCGTGCTCCGACTCGACCATGAGTTGCGCAACGAAGAGTCGCTAGAGACTCTCGCCATACCTGCCAAGGCATCTTCAGCCACCGACGATGACACTGGCGGAGAGGTAAGGACAGTGCCCCTTGGCCAACTTGCCGACATCATCCACGAGCCTGCCCCGGCCCAGATTTCCCATGAGGACGGGGCACGGCGCATATACGTAGGATTCAACGTGAAGGGGCGCGACATACAAAGCACGGTGGATGAGATACAAGGCATGCTCGACGCCAAGCTGAGGCTGCCGGAAGGTTATTATTACACATACGGAGGCGAGTTCCAGAACTTGCAGAGTGCCACCACCCGCCTGACGATAGTGGTGCCCGTCGCCCTCGCGGTGATATTGCTCCTGCTCTATGCCACGGTCAAGAACATACGCGAGTCGCTCTTCGTGTTCTCTGCCATCCCTTTGGCGGCCATCGGCGGCATCTGGGCGTTGTGGCTGCGAGGCATGCCATTCTCCATTTCCGCCGGAGTGGGATTCATAGCCCTCTTCGGTGTGGCGGTGCTCAATGGCATCGTACTCATCGGACAGATGAACCAGATGCAGCACAAGCCTGTGCATGAGCGCATTGTAGGCAGCTGCATGATTCGTCTCCGCCCGGTATTGATGACAGCTTTGGTGGCATCGATGGGCTTCTTGCCCATGGCCTTGTCGCATGGTGACGGGGCGGAGGTACAGCGGCCTCTTGCAACGGTGGTGATTGGGGGCTTGATTACCTCCACGCTGCTCACCTTGCTGGTGCTGCCCGCGATATACAAAACATTTACAAAGAGTTAGAAAAGACAGATGAAAAAGATATTGACAAGCATGGTTTTGGTGTGCCTGGCCCTTGGTTGCCGGGCGCAGACCAAGGTCCTCGACCTGCGGCAATGCCTGGACATGGCGCTGGGCCAGAGCTACCAGGTACAGGCTGCCCAAAAGTCGATAGAGCGAGCCAAGGCTCTCCAAGGCACGGCATGGGACCTGAACAAGACGGAGCTATCCCTCTCGCAGGACCCCTCTTCGGGCGGAAGCACCGACAACGCCATCTCCATCGCCCAAAGCATGGAGTTTCCTACCTTATATGTCGCCCGGCGCAACCAGCTGAAGGCCGAGGCCCGAATGGAAAGGAGCAAGGCGGCGTTGGTCAAGGCTTCCTTGGCAAGCGAGGTGAAAAGCGCCTATTACCAACTGGTTTTTGAGATGGAACGCCTCCACGTGCTGCAGAAGCAGGACAGCATCCTGACAAGATACAAGACCGTGGCCGAGGCCAGGTACAAGGCCGGCGAGACCAGGCAGTTGGAAACCTTGGCGGCAGAACGGATGCACCGTGAGAACAAACTGGAAATGGCATCGACGCTGAGTGAGGTCGAGAGCGCCCAACTGCTGTTGGCCTCCTTGCTCAACACCGACACGCCCGTCACACCTGCCGAACAAGCATTGCAGCCGCTCGACTTTGTGCAGAGTGGGTTCAACTATGGCCAGACCGCCGAAGGCCAAGTGGCACAAGATAAGCTGACCGTTGCCGACAAGGCCGTGAAAGTGGCCAAGAACGAGTATGCCCCGTCGCTGAGCCTCACCTTGCACAACCAGTTGGTCATCTCGTCATGGAATCCGTACAAAGTAGATAGAAGCCGCTTCGAAGGCGGCAACTTCCTGGGCTTCGAGGTGGGCGTGGGCATCCCGCTCTTCTATGGGGCGACGAAAGCCAAGGTGAAGGCGGCCAAGAAAGACCGGGAGATAGCAGAGCTGGAAATGAAACAGGAGCAGCAAGTCCTGCGAAGGGAATATCTCGCCACCTTGGGCAAGTGCAACTCAACCTTCGCGAGGGTAGCTTACTACCAAGAGGAGGGCGCAGAAAAAGACAGGCTGCTCGAGCACCTGAGCCACATGGAGTACGAGAACGGAGAAATCTCTTATGTCGAGTACATCGACGCTCTCGAAGACTGCATCGACTTCCACATGAAGAAGGCCGCCGCCATCAATGACTACAACCAGAGCGTGATAGCGCTGGAGAAGCTGATGGGCAACGTTTCATATCGCGAGAAATAAACAGACAAAATAAGTATGAGTGAACCTTTAGCAGAACGAATGAGACCCCGCTCCCTCACCGACTACGTGGGGCAGAAACACTTGGTGGGAGAGGGAGCCGTCCTCCGCAAGATGATAGATGCCGGGCGCATCTCCTCCTTTATCCTATGGGGCCCCCCGGGCGTGGGCAAGACCACCTTGGCGCAAATCGTGGCACAGACCCTCAAGGTGCCTTTCTACACCCTGAGCGCGGTGACGAGCGGAGTGAAAGATGTAAGAGAGGTCATCGAACGTGCCAAGAACGGACGGTTCTTCGACTCGGCATCCCCCATCTTGTTCATTGACGAAATCCACCGGTTCTCCAAGAGCCAGCAGGACTCCCTGCTCGGGGCAGTGGAGAAGGGCATCGTGACCCTCATCGGCGCAACGACCGAGAATCCATCCTTCGAGGTCATCCGCCCGTTGCTCTCGCGTTGCCAGCTCTACGTGCTCAAGCCACTTGGCAAGGACGACCTGCAAGGGTTGCTGGACCGCGCCATCCACGAGGACCAGGAGCTGAAGCGGAAAGACATCACACTGGAGGAAACCGGGGCGATGATGAGATACAGCGGAGGTGACGCACGCAAGCTGCTCAACATCCTCGAGCTTGTGGTCGAGTCGGCCGGAGCGGACAAGGTGACTGTCACCGACAAGATGGTGGAGGAGCAGTTGCAGCAGAATCCGCTGGCATACGACAAGCAGGGCGACATGCACTACGACATCATATCCGCCTTCATCAAGAGCATCCGCGGAAGCGACCCCGACGCCGCCCTCTACTGGATGGCGAGGATGATAGAAGGGGGCGAAGACCCTCAGTTCATCGCCCGGCGCATCGTGATCAGTGCCAGCGAGGACGTGGGACTCGCCAACCCGAACGCCCTGTTGCTCGCCAACGCCGCCTTCGACACCGTGATGAAAATCGGCTGGCCCGAGGCCCGCATCGCCCTGGCAGAAGCGGTGGTCTATCTCGCCACTAGCCCGAAGAGCAACAGCGCATACCTGGGCATAGACGCAGCCTTGTCGGCCGTCAAGCAGACCGGCAACCTCCCCGTGCCCCTGCATATCCGCAATGCGCCTACCAAGCTGATGGCAGACCTGGGGTATCACGACGGCTATAAGTACCCGCATGACTACCCCGGGCATTTCACGGAGCAGCAATACCTCCCCGACGACCTCAGGGAAGCGCGCTTCTGGCACGCGCAGCACTCTCCGTCGGAGGAGAGGCTCTACAACTGGATGGTGACATGCTGGGGAGAACGGTTTAAGGAGTAAAAAAGATAACCATATAAAAAAAGACATAAAGATATGATGCTAAATCAAGACCCTGAATTTGTGATGACGCTGCAGCGATTCATCGAGTTCATCGGTACATTCGCCTTTGCGCTCTCAGGCATACGGCTTGCTGCCAGCAAGCACTATGATTGGCTGGGAGGATTTGTTTGTGGTATCGCCGTAGCCATTGGCGGCGGAACGATACGTGACGTGATGCTGGGAGTGCGTCCTTTCTGGATGCTCAGCCCCATCTACATGATATGTACGCTGTTCGCACAGGTGGTGGTCATCGTCTGCCACAATTACCTGAAGCGGCTTGACAACACTTGGTTTCTCTTCGACACCCTCGGGCTGGCGCTCTTCAATATCGCCGGAATCCAAAAGACCCTCGACTGCGGCTTCCCCTTCTGGGTGGCCATCATCATGGGTTGCATCACGGGAGCGGCCGGCGGTGTCATCCGCGATGTGCTGCTCAATGAGGAGCCAGTCATCTTCCGCAAGGAGATCTACGCGATGGCCTGTGTGCTCGGCGGCTTGACCTACTGGTCGCTGAGCTGGCTGGGCGTAAGCCTCTACATCACGGTCGTGGCCGCGTTCGCCGTGGTGTGCGCCATCCGTTTCCTGGCGGTGAGATACCACATCTCACTGCCCAAGCTGCGGGACGAGGAGTAAGCAAAATAAACAAAACATATATACAACATGATTAAAAAACTACTAACATTAGCTATCGTGCTGCTGATGGCGATGAACATCGGGGCACAAAACAAGCGAGAGTTCCGTGGTGCATGGATTCAATGCGTGAACGGCCAGTTCATGGGCAAGAGCACTCAGCAGATTCAGTCCATGCTCAGCAGCCAGCTCGACGAGTTGCAAAAAGATGGTGTCAATGCCATCATCTTCCAAGTGCGCGCCGAGTGCGACGCTCTCTATGAGAGCGATCTGGAGCCCTGGAGCAAGTTTCTGACCGGCGTGCAGGGCAAGGCTCCCTCCCCTTATTGGGACCCTTTGGCATGGATGGTGGAGCAGTGCCACAGGCGAGGCATGGAGATTCACGCCTGGATCAATCCCTTCCGTGCCAAGCATGGTTCTACCTCCATGTCGCAACTAGCCAAGGGCAGCGTGGTCATCAAGCAACCCAGGCTGTGTTTCTCCTACGACAACCTCGTGCTCCTGAACCCGGGGCTGCAAGAGTCTGCCGACTACACTTGCAAGGTGGCCGAGGACATCGTGAAGCGTTATGACATCGACGGTTTCCACATCGACGACTATTTCTACCCATACCCCGTGGCGGGCAAGCAGATTCCGGACGAAGCCACGTTCCAGAAGAACACACGTGGCTTCTGGAGCATCGGCGACTGGAGACGCGACAACGTCAACCACTTCATCAAGCAGCTCGGAGAGACCATTCACCGCGCCAAGCCTTGGGTGAAATTCGGTGTGTCGCCATTTGGCATCTACCGCAACAAGCGAAGCGACGCCAACGGGTCTGACACCAACGGCCTGCAAAACTTCGATGACCTGTATGCCGACGTCCTGCTTTGGGTCAACAATGGCTGGATAGACTATTGCGTGCCACAGCTGTACTGGGAAATCGGCAATCGCGCCGCCGACTACAAGACGCTCATCACCTGGTGGAACAAGCATGCCGGCAACCGTCCTCTGTTCATCGGAGAAGACATCGAGAGAACGGCCAAGTTTCCTGACCCGCAGAATCCCAGCAGCCACCAATTGCCCGCCAAGCACAAGTTGCACCAACAGATGCCCAACGTGAAGGGCACGGTGCTTTGGTACGCAAAGACTGCCGCCGACAACGTGGGCAACATCGGCCATACGCTTCGCGACAACTATTGGAAATACCCGGCCCTTCCACCTTTGATGACTTTCATGGACAACAAGGCGCCCAAGGACGTGAGAAAAGTCAAGTTCAAGTGGACTGAAGACGGCCCAGTCCTCTCCTGGAAAGCCCCCAAGGGCAAGAAGTGGCATGATGTCGCCAATCGGTTTGTGGTGTATCGTTTCAACGAAGGCGAAGACATCGACCTGGGCAATGCCTCCAAGATACTGCAAGTGACCTACGACCGTGCGGTCAAGATACCATACGTGAAGGATGGCAAGGCAACGTTCGTTGTGACGGCACTCGACAGAGTGGGCAACGAAAGCAAGGGCAAGAAAAAGAATGTCAAGCTATAGGGACAAAAGATCGGCGCCCGTCGGTCAAAAATATTTACAAACAAAAATGAAAGAAAATTCCCTCCCGACGCAGGAAAAATTACATCGGGAGGGAAAAATTTCTACATCGGGAGGGAAAAATTCCTGCATCCCGAGGTAAAAATGAAAGTGGGGTAAGCCTTTTGTCACCGGCACTTGAGGGCGGCTGGTGGCAAAAGGCATTTTTTTTTACATTCCAGTCCGTTTTTTATAGAATGCCTACTGCTGGTATTGGCGAAGTGCGGCGAGCAATTCTATGTTCTCGCTCTTCTTTCCGACGGTGATGCGCAGGCAGTTGCCACACAGCTGCACCTTGTTGCGGTTGCGCACGATGATGCCCTTGCCAACCAAGTAGTCGTAGATGGCTTGTGCATCCGTCATCCTCGCCAGGAAGAAGTTGGCCTCCGTAGGATATACCTTCTCGCAGATGGGAAGGTCGAGGAAGGCAGCGATGACCTTGCCGCGCTCCTGCAGGATGACCTTGACCCACTCATCGGTCTGGTAAGGGTCCTTGAGAATCTCCAGGGCATGCTCCTGGGTCAGCAGGTTGACATTGTAAGGGTACTTCACCTTGTTGAAGATGTCGATGATCTCCTTGCCGGCAAAGGCCATGCCCAGCCGCAAGGCCGCGCACCCCCACGCCTTGCTCATCGTGTTGAGCACAATCATGTTGGGGAACTTGTCGAGATAAGCCCTGAAGGGTTGCACGTTGGCAAAGTCGCTATATGCCTCATCGACAACCACGATGCCCTCGAAGCGCTGGAGCACGCCTACGATTGCCTCCGGGCTGATCAGATTGCCCGTAGGATTGTTGGGGGTGCATATCCAGATGACCTTGGTGCGGTCGTCGCAAGCCGCCAACAGTTTGTCGGCGGTAATCTGATATTGTTCGTCGAGCAGCACACTGCGGTATTCCACGTCATTGACATCCGCGCAAACCTCATACATTCCGTATGTAGGAGCTATCGCAACCACGTTGTCTCTGCCCGGTGTGCAGAACACACGATATACCAGGTCGATGGCCTCGTCACTTCCGTTGCCCAGGAAGATATTCTCCACCGGCACACCCTTCACCTTCGCCAACTGCTTCTTGACATCCATCTGGAATGGGTCGGGGTAGCGGTTGTAAGGCTCGTTATATGGATTCTCGTTTGCGTCGAGAAAGACGCTTGCTTTCTTTCCGCTAAACTCTGTGCGCGCGCAACTGTATGGGGCCAGGTTCCAGATGTTGGCGCGGCACAACTCTTTGAGTTCTTTCATAAAGATGACTTGATTTTAATTGATGCCTATCCTGTGCCCATGGGCACAGGAAGGCCCTACTTCACTTCTTTCACTCTCAGTCGCATGGCGTTGGCATGGGCTTCCAGCTGCTCGTTTTCCGCCATGGTCACCACAGCGTCGCCTATGCTGCGGATGCCCTCCTCGGTGAGATGCTGGAAGGTAATCTTGCGATTGTAGCTGTCCAGGTTGACACCGTTGTACGCCAAGGCATAGCCATGGGTAGGCAGGGTGTGGTTGGTGCCGCTGGCATAGTCGCCAGCACTCTCGCAGGCATAGCTGCCGAGGAACACACTTCCCGCGTTCACCACCTTTTCCGCCAGCTCGTCGTAATTTTTGGTGGCGATAATCAAGTGCTCGGGGGCATAGGTGTTGCTGAGGTCCATCGCCTCGTCATAGTCGTTGACGAGCACAAACTTGGAGTTGTCCAGGGAAGTGGAGGCCATCTCCAGGCGGGGCAGTTTCGCCAACTGCGCCTGCACCTCGGCCTGCACCTTGCCGATCATCTCCTCCGAGGTGCTGACCAGGAACACCTGTGAGTCGAGACCGTGCTCGGCCTGCGACAGCAAGTCGGCAGCCACAAAGACAGGGTTGCTTGTCTCGTCGGCAATGACACAAACCTCCGACGGTCCGGCAGGCATGTCGATGGCGACATCGTGTAAAGAAACATGTTGCTTAGCAGCCATCACATATTGATTGCCCGGGCCGAATATCTTATACACCTTGGGCACACTCTCCGTGCCGTATGCCATCGCCCCTATCGCCTGTACGCCGCCAGCCTTGAAAATCTTGCCGACACCGGCTATCTTGGCGGCCACCAGGATGGCAGGGTTCACCTTGCCGTCACGGCCGGGAGGGGTGCAGAGCACGATTTCCCCGCATCCGGCTATCTTGGCGGGAGTGGCAAGCATCAGCACGGTGGAGAATAGGGGAGCGGTGCCCCCGGGAATATAGAGGCCGACCTTCTGGATGGCAACGCTCTTCTGCCAGCAAGTGACACCAGGGGCAGTCTGCACCCGTGTGCCCTCAAACCTCTGGCTTTGATGGAATGTGGCAATGTTGTGATGGGCAAGCTCCAATGCGTGCTTCAGTTCCGGAGACACCAAGCCCTCGGCCTCTTCCATCTCGGCCGCGGTGACAGCCAAGGACTCCAAGTGGGCATGGTCGAACTTCTCCTCGTAACGCTTCACGGCCTCGTCGCCGTGGTTCTTCACATCATTGAGAACACCTTCTACCGTAGCGTTGAGCTGCGATACATCCAGGTGTGGGCGTTCCACGATCTCGCCCCATTCTTCCTTTGCAGGATACTTTATTACCTTCATTCCTAAATATTTGATTTTAAATTTTAACCGTTGTCAGAAGTAGAGAAGCCACAGCTATTGGCCGTTACAGTATCATCTTCTCTATCGGAGTCACCAGGATGCCCTGGGCACCCAGTTCCTTCAGCTTGCCTATGATTTCCCAGAACCGCTTCTCGTCGAGCACGGTGTGGATGGAGCACCATTCATTGTCTGCCAATGGGATGACGGTAGGGCTCTTGATGCCTGGCAGCACCTCGGTGATGGCCTCCACCTTGTCCTTGGGCGCATTCATCATCACATACTTCTTGTCCTGGGCGGAGCGGACCGCCTCGAAGCGGAACAGCATCTCGTTGAGTATCTGATGCTTGTGCTCGTCCATATTCCAGTTGCCGATGAGCAGGGCCTCGCTCTTCATCACGACCTCCACCTCCGCCAGGTTGTTGCTCACCAGGGTAGAGCCGGAGCTTACGATGTCGAAGATGCCGTCGGCCAAGCCGATGCCCGGGCTAATCTCCACGGACCCGGTGATGACATGAATGTCGGCGTCAATGCCATTCTTCGTCATAAACTGGCGCAGGATGTTGGGATAAGAGGTGGCGATTTTCTTGCCGTTGAACCACTGCAAGCCTGTATAGTTGATCTCCTTGGGGATGGCAAGGCTCAGGCGGCACTTGCTGAAGCCGAGGCGGTCGATGATCTGGGCATTCTCACCGCGCTCCACAAACTCGTTCTCGCCGACGATGCCAATATCGGCTACGCCGCTTGCCACGCTCTGCGGAATATCGTCATCACGGAGATAAAGAACCTCCAATGGGAAATTGGAAGATTGCACCAAAAGCGTGCGCTTCGAGGCGCTCACCTTGATGTCTGCTTCCGAAAGTAAATTCATGGTGTCGTCGAAGAGACGACCCTTTGATTGTACTGCTATACGTAACATATTTCTTCTTTTTGTTTAAAAAACATTGCAAAAGTACATCTTTTTGCTTGAATATCCAAAAAAATATGTAATTTTGTAGCCCAGAAAAATGAATAAAGTATATTTATCGACAATATTTGCACTATTCCTGTTGGTTGGGTGCTCACCGAAGAAAAACCAGCCAGAAGTTACACCATGGGGTACTCCCGTCGGTGAAAATCTGGATTCCACGGAACACGCGACCGCACCCGGCAAAGGATTTTCGTATGATGACATCGTTGCCAATGGCGAGATCATCATGCTCACCGTCAACGGTCCCACCACCTATTATAATTATCACAACCACGGCATGGGGCTTTACTATCTGCTCTGCGAGAAGTTCGCCCAGAAAATCGGCGTCTCCCTCCGCGTGGAGGAATGCAAGGACACTGCCGAGATGGTAGGCAAACTGGAGAAAGGGGAGGGTGACATCATCGCGGTTCCCCTCTCCCGGAAAACGACCAAGGGCGACTTGTTGTTCTGCGGGGCCACCCCCGACAGTGCCAAGACACAGTGGGCGGTCCTGGGGGGAAACACGAGCCTGGCGGACTCCCTCAACAGATGGTTCTCCCCACAGATGATAGCGCAGGCGAAACAGGAAGAGTCTTACCTGCTCTCGGCCCGGAGCATCCAACGCCATGTGTATTCGCCGTTCCTGAACCGGAGCAAGGGAGTCATCTCCAAGTATGACGGCTATTTCCAGCGTTACGCTTCCCAGGCGCGCATGGACTGGCGGCTGATGGCCGCGCAATGCTATCAGGAGAGTTGCTTCGACCCGAACGCCAAGTCGTGGGCAGGTGCCTGCGGGCTGATGCAGATCATGCCATCCACGGCCGCCCACCTCGGCCTGCCGATGGAATCCATCCACCAGCCAGAGGCGAACATCGCGGCAGCCGCCAGATACATGGCAGAGCTCCAGGGGCATTTCTCCGACGTGGGCGACCCAGGGCAGCGCATCCTGTTCGCCCTCGCCGCCTACAACGGAGGCTTCAACCATATCCGCGATGCCATGGCCTTGGTACGCAAGCATGGCGGCAATCCCCATGACTGGGGGGATGTGAGGGAGTATGTGCTCCGCCTGAGCAATCCCGCCTTCTATCATGACCCCGTCGTGAAGAACGGCTATATGCGAGGGTCTGAGACGGCAGACTATGTCGATCGCATCCGAAACAGATGGGGCGAGTACTGTGGCGTGGCCTCCGGGGGGCGCATTTACTCCCCGTCCCTGGGAGAAGGCTTCCATGGCGTACCCATGAAGGCCAAGCACAAGAACAAATACAAGATTTAAAAAAGACCGGTTAAGAGAGATGATCATACTAGCAACCATATTGGGATACTTCTGCATCCTGCTCTTGGTGAGCAGAATGACTGCCAGGAAGTCAGACAACGACACCTTCTACCGCGCGGGGCGAAAGTCGCCGTGGTACATGGTGGCATTCGGCATGGTGGGGGCCTCCATCAGCGGGGTCACGTTTGTCAGCGTACCCGGCATGGTGATGCGGTCAGACATGACTTACCTCCAGATGTGCCTTGGCTTCATCGTGGGATACTTCGTGGTGTCCTTTTTCCTGCTGCCTGTCTATTATAGGTATAATCTCACCACCATCTACACGTATCTGAAGCACCGCCTGGGAATACGCTCGTACAAGACCGGCGCCTCGTTCTTCCTCTTGTCCAAGATGACGGGCGCAGCCGTCAGGTTTTTCGTGGTCTGCATCATCTTGCAGAGGTTTGTGCTGGATGGGGTGGGAGTCCCCTTTTGGCTGACAGTCCCCACCATGGTATGCCTCATCTGGCTCTATACGAGAAAGGGCGGCATCAAGACCCTCGTGTGGACAGACACCTTCCAGACCGCCTGTATGTTAGTCGCCTTGCTCCTCATCATATATCACGTGACGGGACACCTGGGAATGCCGCTTGGCGAGACCATCCAAACTGTAGCCCACGACTCCCACTCGCGCATCTTCGTCTTCGACGACTGGGTCTCACGGCAAAACTTTTGGAAACAATTCCTCAGCGGCATCTTTGTGGTCATCGTGATGACGGGTCTTGACCAGGACATGATGCAGAAGAACTTGACGTGCAAGACACTGCGGGAGGCACAGAAAGACATGTGCACATACGGTTTTGCCTTCGTACCCGCCAACGCCCTGTTCCTCGTGCTGGGAGTCTTGCTGATGATGCTGGCGCAAAAGCAAGGAGTGGCATTGCCTTCGGCACCCGACGAATTGCTGCCGATGTTTGCCGCCTCAGGGGCATTGGGCACCACCGTCGTCGTCTTGTTTACGATAGGCATCGTGGCTGCAAGCTTTTCGAGCGCAGACTCTGCGCTTACGGCCATCACCACGAGCCTCTGCGTGGATATCTTCGGCAAGCCCGACAACGAGCGGCTCCGCAAATGGGTACATCTGGGCGTTGCCTTGGTCTTCATGCTTTTCATCATTGCCTTCAGAGCCGTCAACTCCACGAGCGTGATAGATGCCATCTATATCCTGTGCTCATACACATACGGTCCGCTGCTGGGACTTTTTGCATATAGCCTGCTCACCAAGCGGCCGGTTTGTGACCGTTACACTCCATACATAGCCATTGCCAGCCCCCTGGTCTGCCTTGCGCTCAATGAGTTTGCCACAAGGTGCCTGGGCTACCAGTTCGGCTACGAGCTTCTGATGATCAATGGCGGGTTGACATTCTCGGGGCTATACCTGCTATCCTGCCACAGGGATATGCAATCACAAGTGCAAGAGAAAGAATAAGTCAGTTTTTTAACATGATACAAAACAAATGAAAGTAAAAGTTTTATTTGCAGCCTTGTTGCTTAGCTCAACGACTGCGTTCGCTCAGCAAAACCTGAGCTCCGGCATCGACAAGAACAATATGGACTTGTCGGTTAAGCCAGGTAACGATTTCTTCCGCTATGCGGCGGGCAACTGGATGAAAACGCATCCCCTGGACGCGGAACACACCGAGAACGGCGCGTTTACCGACCTAAGCGAAGAAACTCAAAAGCGCATCCAAAGTCTGATTCTGGAGTATGCCAACTCATCGCAAGCCAAGGGGTCCCTCGGCCAGAAGATAGGTTCACTCTACAACCTGATGATGGACAGCGTTCGCCTCAACAAGGAAGGATACGCTCCGATCAAGCCTGCACTCGACCGCATCAACGCCATCAAGAGTCGTGCCGAGTACCAGGTTGTCACTGCCCAGCTCGACCTCTTGGGCGCAGGCACGCAGATGTTTGGAGTAGGGGTGGGGGCAGACCAGAAGGATGCCGCCAACAACCTGGTAGGTGTCAGCCAAGGCGGCATCGGCCTAGGCTCACGCGACTACTACCTCAACGACGACGACCAGACCAAAAAGGTGCGCGAGGCATATAAGGCATACATGAAGCAGCTCTTCCAACTGGTAGGTTACGACGAGGCTACGGCGGAGAAGAAGATGCAAGCAGTCATGGCCATCGAAACTCGCATCGCCAAGGCTAGCTACAGCCGTGTGGAACTGCGTGACATCGACAAGAACTACCACAAGATGACATACGCTCAACTGTGTTCCGACTTCCCCGGAATCGACTGGGGCAACGCTTTCCTCCAGCAAGGTTTCCCAGCCTTCGACTATGTGGATGTAGGGCAGCCCGAACCAATCCACGAGGTCGAGAAAATATTGGCGGAGGAATCCCTTGACGACTTGAAGAGCTATGCCGAGCTCAAGGTCATCTCCGGCGCCAGCAGCCAGTTGAGCGACGAGTTCCGTTCTACAGCCTTTAAGTTTGGCAGCGTATTGAGCGGCGTGCAGCAAGACCGTCCTCGCTGGAAGCGCGGCGTAAGCCTGGTCAGCGGCGTGCTCGGCGAGGCCATCGGCAAGATGTATGTCGAGAAATACTTCCCTGAAAGCAGCAAGAAACGTATGCTAGAGCTGGTACACAACCTACAGAAAGCCCTCGCACAGCGCATCGACGAATCGACATGGATGAGCGCACAGACCAAGGCACAGGCAAAGGACAAGCTGGAAAACTTCATCATCAAGATAGGCTATCCTGACAAATGGAAAGACTATAGCGGACTGGAAGTGAATGACTCCCTGTCGCTTTACGAGAACTTGGCAAACATCACCAAGTTTGTGACCGTGGACGAGTTGCAGCGCAAGGTCAACAAGCCGGTGGACAAGACGGAATGGGGCATGACTCCACAGACCATCAATGCATATTACAATCCTACGACGAACGAAATATGCTTCCCGGCAGCCATCCTTCAACCACCGTTCTTCGACCCGAATGCCGACGATGCGATGAACTACGGAGCCATCGGTGGCGTCATCGGGCACGAAATGAGCCACGGCTTTGATGACCAGGGAAGCCAGTTCGACAAAAACGGCAACCAGAACGACTGGTGGACACCGGCAGACAAGAAGAACTTCGAGGCACGCACCAAGATCCTGGAGCAGCACTTCAGCGGCATAGAGGCTGTGCCAGGCAAGAAGATCAACGGAAAGTTGACTCTTGGCGAGAACATCGGTGACAACGGCGGCCTGAACATAGCTTACCGTGCGATGCAGAACGTGATGAAGGACGAGAAACTCGGAATCAAGGATGGTTTCACACCAGAGCAGCGTTTCTTCTTGGCCTGGGCACGCGTCTGGGCATGCAATGCACGTCCTGAGTTCATCCAGTACATAGTCACCGTGGATCCACACTCACCAAACGAGGCACGTGTCAATGGCGCATTGCCAATGGTTGACGAATGGTACAAGGCGTTCGGCGTGAAGAAAGGCGACAAACTTTTTGTCCCCAAGAAGAAGCGTGCGCACATTTGGTAATTTCCGCCGACATCTCATGTGTTGACGAAATATTTTAGTCTTACCGGCTCATCTTGCGTCCGATTGCAAGATGAGCCGGTTTTTCTTCTCAAAAGGCAAGAGGGGGAGACATTATAATCCGCCTTTCAGGCACTATTTATCATAATGTCCATTATATAAATATTTGTATTATCTTTGCCCTCGAAATCAAGCTATTGCCGAAAATAGCCGTTTCTAACATGTAAAATTAATTGATTATGAAAGTAGAAATAATTCTTTCTTGGTATGATGAGGATATGAGATTCCACTCTCGTTCTTACGTTGACTTGGCTAAAGCGCAAACGGATGCGTTTTTTCTGAATGAGTCTCCAACTAATCATTTTGTTGAACTTGTTGCACGTTATAGTTATGAATAAGGAAATTCTAGTTATCATTGTAAAAATCATCTTGTATGCTGTTGGTTTGTTTGCAGCGTATTTCGGTGTATCTGTTCTTACTTCTTGCTCGGCTTCACATTCCGTGCAAAGTACCGGACGTACTACCATTGTTGTCACGGATACCACTTTTGTTAATCATGGTGGTTATATTCGTTCTAAGGATTTTATAAATTATTCAAAGTAGTATGGATTATTACAAAGTTCGTGTTACCTATAATAACCCTGTTTATGGGCATTCTCGTGTTCAGTGTTATGCGGTTTCTAAGGATTCTTTGTTTGCGTTCCTTGATTCTATTAAAGATACGTATGAGGATTCTTGTGAATGTACTATACTTGAACGTTTTTCGCAACCATTGGACCGTACTTGGTTTCTTCTGTTATGATTAAAGTACATGATAAATATGGCATTAAGGATATTTCGGATTATCAGCCATCGACCCGTTGTTACAAGCCACAAAGGATTTATAACCCTTATATTGGTGATGTTCTCTATACTGATTGCCGTCAGTGTCCTGCTTGTCTTCATAAGTATTCTGTTGAATTGACTACACGTGTAGCTGAGGAATGTAAGCAGCATTTGTATAGTTTGTTTTTCACCCTTACTTATGATAATGAGCATTTGCCAGTTTTTTACAAAGTTTGTCCTAACGTTTGGAAATTAAACCGTGATTATTCTAGAGATATTAAAGGATTGTATTATTTCGGTAAACCTATCGATTACCATTATCCCCAAAAGATGTCCACGGAATGTTTTGCGGTTGTCTGTAAGGAAGATATACAATTATGGCTTAAACGGCTTCGCCGCCGTATTGATTATACATTTAAAAACTTAACTAGTGATGAAAAGAAAATCCGTTACTTTATTTGTTCCGAGTATGGACCAAAAACTAAGCGTCCACATTATCACGGAATTTTATGGTTTGACTCCAGTAAGTTACTTGGAGAAATCCTCCGGCTTATACGTGAGACTTGGCAGATGTGTGATTCTTCCCGAATTGATGCGCAACTCGTCAATGGTTCAGCCCCGCAATACGTTGCCAAGTATCTTAATGGCTTTGCTAGTCTTGATGAAGTTCTACGAACTAAATTTACCAAGCCGTTCCATTTGGCTTCTAAAAACCCAATTATCGGCTCTTTCAAAAGTGATGCAAAAGAAGTATTCGACATACTCGTTAACAGAACTTTGGAACGAGTTCGTTTTCAAGATGGAAAAGTCGAAACCGCTTCCTATGATGTTGTTTCCGTCTCGTATCTATCTAGATACTTCCCTACCCCTCAAGGCTTTGGTCTATCGGATGATGAATATAAATACATTTTATATGATAAGTATGCAAAGGGTAACTACCTCAAAGAGTATGACCATGATATGAAAAGATATAAGGAATGTCAATTACGAGGTTATGATTATTTGAATGTACCTCTATCATTCAAGTATCAGGATTACCGCTTTTTTAAGCGTGTCCGTGAAATATCCTCTCGTCCAATAACAACTTATAAACGTGATAAATATGGTAACATAATAGGTTTGCAGACTCTTTCCTTGTCTCCTCGTGAAGTGATTCACCTTTATACGCTTCTGTATTCTGCTTTGTCTCTATACAATATGAACCGTATGTACCGTGATATGGAAGTGCTTTCTACCTCTCGTGATAACTCCAAGTTGCACCAATTACAATTTTATCCGTATGTTTTTAGAGAACTGCCGTTAATTTGTGATTTTTGGGATTTTACTTGGAAGAAGTTTAAAGGAAATGAACCTCTAGGAGATGTATTCGAGAAATTTGGCTTGTCTTATTCTGACATTTACGATAAAAATAATTATCTACGGTCTGACTTCATAGAGAAAATGAACAATAATGTGTTGGATAAACGTTATCGTTCTGCAATGATGCGTAAGATATACGAAAATGACCGTAAGAAGAAGTTTAATGAGATATATAACGGCTTTAACCAGCCATAGTATTAATTAATATAGTATTAATATGAGAAGTGTTTTTTCAAACAAACGTCCTCAACCTCATTTGCAACGCAATGCGTTCGATTTGAGCCATAGTGACGTTTTCAGTATTGCGCCTGGTATGCTTTTGCCTATCCATGTGCAAGAGGTTAACCCAAATGAGCATTTTGAGTTTAACCCTAATGTGTATGTACGTACCATGCCGCTTAATACGGCTGCCTTCGTTCGTGCCAAGCAACATGTGGAGTTCTTTTTTGTTCCTATGCGTACTCTTTGCCGTCAGTGGTCTCAGTTCATTGTTGGTACGGATTATAAGATTTCGTCTATCGATTCACTTAATAGTTATAAAACTTTGGGTGTGTCTTTTAATCTTGTTCATGCTGCAAATTTTTGTAATCTTCATTCTAATAATTCCGATTATGAAGTGGATTATTACAAGAATATATTTGGTTTGCCATTTGGTTGGGATTCTGTTCGTTTGTTAGATATGTTAGGTTATGGTATTAACTCCTCTAACTTTAGAGATTTTATGACCATTACAAAAACAAAGCAGTGTAATCTTTTCCGTTTGCTTGCTTATCAAAAAGTTTACTACGACCATTATCGTAACCCCCTTTATGAGGTTAACGACCCTTCAGCTTATAATGTTGATTCTTATTTCGGCACTAATAAGGTGTTTATGCGTAATGCTTCCGATGAGGATGATGTTTTGACTTTCAAAAAGTTTATTACTCTTCGTTACCGTAATTGGTCAAAGGATTATTTTACGTGTGCGTCTCCTCAGTGGTTAGGTGCTGACTATCTTACACAAGCTACAAACGTACCCCTTTATCTTGATTCATACGATTACCAAAATAATAGCGGTTTGCGTGTTTCTGATAGTTCAGATGCTTTCTATAACGACCCTAATACTTTACAAGAGTTACAGACTCAAGTTGGTGCACAACTCATTCAGAAAGAAGTTGGTAAGAGTGATGCTGTTACTTTGCAGTTGGCTAATTTGCGTGCCGCTTATGCTTATGACAAGATGCTACGTCTTTCTATTGCTGCCGGTGATGGTGATTACGGTTCTCAGATTCGTGCGCATTACGGCTTTAACGCTGTGCATGATGATTGGAAATCCGTCTTTATTGGTGGTACTTCTGCACCTGTTAATATTAGTGAGGTTCTTACTACCGCTACCACGGAGCAAGCCCCCACGGGTGACATATACGGTAAAGGTGCATCTTTCAATAATGGAAAGTTTACCTTTGATACAAAGGAACATGGCATTATTATTGGTATTATGTCAATTGTTCCCGAAGCGGATTACCAAGCTTCTTGCCTTGACCGTTTTAATATGAAGTCGTCTCGTGAGGATTATTTTCAACCTGAGTTTGCGGATTTAGGTAAACAAGTTATTTCTTATCATGAGTTGAATTTCGGTCCTAGTTCTTCTAGTGGTTCTGCTCTTGCATCTGATAATGTACTTGGCTTTGTTCCTCGGTATATGGAATATAAAACCGCTATAGACAAAGTCCACGGACAATTTGTTCAAGGTGGTTCGCTTTCTGCTTGGGCTGCTCCTCGTAATAACCCTGCTATTCAGGTTGACCAATATTACCGTTTTACCTCGACTTCATTAAAGGTTGACCCTCGTATCTTTAACCCGATAGTTTCTATTGAGTATAACGGTGAGGACTCTACCGACCAATTTATAGTTGATTGTTCAACCGTTTGCCATGCTATTCGACCGATGTCGGTTACTGGTGAACCAATGTTATAGTATTATGGATGTTAATGTGTATTTTAAAACCCGTTTTGTAGGTCGTTCCAATATTGTCGACGATTCTACTTATCCAGACGAAAGTCGTATGTCTCCTTTGGATTCCGACGCTGCTTCCGTGATGTTCCCTATCAATGAGGAAACTGGTAACATAGTTGATTTGCTTACTCGTTTGATGAGAACAGAAAATCAGCTTGAACGCAATAACATTTTGCAGATGTTGGAGAACAACTCGTCTAGTTCTCAGTTTGCGAATGTCGATGACTCATTAAAATTAGAGTTGTTGAAACCTCGTTCCCTCCAGTCTTTGGATGAGGTTGCCGCTTTCCGTGATGTCGTTTCACGTGCTGTTGCTCAGTTGAACGCTCCCCATGAGCCACAACCCGAGCCACAACACGAGCCACAACCCGAGCCACAACCCGAGCCAACTCCAACGGCTAGTTAGTTTTACATGTATATATTTGGCGGTGTAGGTTTTCTTTGCCTATGCCGCCTTAACTTAAATTTTTCATTATGATACCTAGTTATATTGTTAATCGTGATGTTGGTAATACTGAATTTTTGCAACATCATAATAAGAATATCGCTCCTCTTGTAGGTGCTGCTGCCATTATGGGTACTAGTAGTCTTCTTGGTGGTTTGTTCGGTTCTTCATCGTCTAAAGCTGCCGCTAAGGCTCAGCTACAAGCCGCTCGAGAAACCAATGAAGCTAACTACAGACTTGCACAGAAACAAAACGAGTGGAACGTTGAGCAATGGAATAGAGAAAACGAGTATAACACGCCTGCAGCTCAACGTGCTAGATATGAGGAGGCAGGTATTAACCCCTATTTCGCTCTCGGTAATATTCAAAGTGGTAATGCTGATTCCTTGATGTCTGCCGATTTGGCTAATCAGCAAGCCCCGTCCGATTCTGCGTTTGCGAATATGGCTGCCAGTGGTCAAGCACTCGGCAACGGTATTGCAAATGCAGGTGCAAGCATTGCTAATATGTATTATAATAATCAGATTCAGCAGGAGCAAGTAAAAGCATTGCAGATTCAGAACACATACGATTTGAAAGCTATGCAGGATAAAATAAATAGTATCCATTATGATTCTGAAGCAAAACGTATGTCTAATTACGTTTATAACTCAAATATGCAGTCTCTTATTAATATTACCAAGAACCAGGAACGCATGAGTTATACCAATGAGTATTTGCAAAGATTAAATGCTGTTGGTACGTCTTATGATATTGCCGCCAAGAAGTTCACGAATGACAATATTCTTCCTGCACAAGCTAATATTGCTAAGATGTCGTTAAATCAAATGATTGCACAAATAGCTTTAACTAAACAACAAGAACGTTTAACAGAGAAGCAAGTTAACTCCTATGCTGAAACTCTTGCTATTCAATGGATGCAAGCTAATGCAAGTATGTTGTCCGCTAAATCTTCATGGAAGAATGCAGCTACCAATGAGTACGGTACTTATAATGATGCATGGAACAAGAACCAGAGTACGTACCGTGAGAACTACATTTTTAATCGCACGAAAAATGATTTGGTAAAACAAATTAAGTTAGGTGTTGATATGTTAGGCGTTGATTCTCGGAATAAGCGTGAGCAATATGATTATTATCATGCTTCACATTTCAATAATTTTATGTGGCATTCTGGTAATTTCATCCAACATATGTCCCCTATTGGTGGTTTTGTGAAATAATCTTCTTATTTATGCGTTTATAGTATATGGAGAATATATTTAAACGTATTATTTTAGGTTGCATTGCTTTTTTAGTGTTGCTTTTTTGCCTTTTTGTTGTTTTAGGTTTGATTAGTTCAGCCTTTTATGCTTTTAATTCTTAATTACGAGTGCGCGCGCGGTTATCGTGTGCGCGCTTGTTTTTATTTGTCTCATTTCTATTTGTCTCATTTCTATTTGTCTCATTTCTTTTTGTTTCATACAATACCAAAAATGTTTCATTTAATAGCAAAAATGTTTCATTTGTAAAAATCTTCAATATTTATACAACTTTCTCTAGTGATGCGCCTTTGGCATTGCTAGTGCGGTACGCACGTAGCTGGCTTTGAGCCGTAGGCGAATTGCCTTTGCGCACCTTTGTGCGCTTCCATATATGCGAAAACTCGGCTCGGTTCCGTGCCGTGGACGGAACGACTTTGGCACTTTCTAGAAAGTGCGATAATTAGTGCTTATTCCGTTAGGCAAGAGCAGCCCCCAAGTTGGGGGCGTCGCTCCAGGGGGATGCACTCTTTCATTTAACAGTTTTCCGCTTTGCGGTTATGGCTTCCGACCATAACACCCCCCTCTCGTCTTATATACGAAAACTGACACACGGGGCAAAAGCCGTAATCGTGCGGAAACGACCCCCCTTATAATATATTGTTTCATGTGAAACAAAGGTTAAAGTAAATTAAAATTTGTTATCATAATGTCCATTACAACGTGAGAATGGAGCAATGGCGAGCTTGCCGCCAGATGGCAGAATTCACGTGATTTTAATGACCAAACGCTTTGTAGTCTCAAAGAAATTGAGTAATTTTGCAATTGTTTTAACAAAGTGTATTAACAAACAGTTATAATCAAATGATGAACATTGTAGTTTTAGACGGATATGCTTCGAATCCTGGCGACTTGAACTGGGACTTGCTGAAGCAGCTGGGAAACCTGACAGTTTATCCCAGAACAACGGATGAAGAAAAGATCGAGCGTGCCAAAGATGCCGACATCATATTAATCAACAAAGTACAGATGGACGCCGAGACCTTGGCGCAGTTGCCCAAGCTGAAATATATCGGCGTGCAAGCCACCGGCTTCAACGTGGTTGACATACAGGCGGCGAAAAAACAAGGCATCGTAGTGACCAACATTCCTGCCTACAGCACAGACAGCGTCGCCCAAATGACCTTTTCGCTCATACTCGCCGTAACCAACCGTGTCGAGCATTACACCCAGGAAACCAAAAACGAACGCTGGGCATACAACAAGGATTTCTGCTACTGGGACACACCGCTCATAGAATTGGCAGGAAAGAAATTCGGCATCATGGGACTGGGAAACATTGGCATGAAGGTGGCTACGATAGCCCGTGACTTCGGTATGGACGTGTACGCTTATACAAGCAAAAACTCCAGCGACCTGCCTGATTGGATAACAAAGGTTAACAAGGACGGCTTGCTGGCTGTATCAGACATCCTTTCTTTGCATTGTCCCTTGGCCGAAGACACTTACCATTTCATCAACGGTGAAAACCTTGCCAAGATGAAACCGAACGCAATTCTTGTCAATACAGGCCGCGGAGCATTGGTAGATGAAGAAGCTGTCGCCAAGGCTTTGCACGACGGGGTCATCGGTGCATATTGCGCAGACGTGATGGAACAAGAACCTCCATCGAAAGAGAATCCGCTTTTTCAAGAGCCAAACGCCTACATCACCCCACACATCGCATGGGCTACCCTAGAAGCCCGCACTCGTCTGAACAAACAGGTGGCTGCCAACGTAAAGGCTTTTATCGATGGGAAACCTGTCAACGTCGTGAATGGATGATGTAGAAAACGCAAAATACGGGCCTTCCCATTATGATAAATAGAGAGGCGTGATACCAAAAGAGCTGGCCATCCACATTGGAACGGATGCCAGCTCTTTTATGATTAATGGAAGGAAGAGCAAATTACTTGCTCTCCTCCTCGGCTTGTTTTGTTTCAGGAGCGTTAGGACCATAATAGCCATAGTAAGCCTGGTAACGGTTGTAACCCCAGTTGGCCTGTGCCTTCTCTGGGTCGAGCTCCTTTGCCTTGTCGAGGTGCTTCATAGCCTCCTGGTAAACAACCTTGCGACCATTAGGGTCTTGCAAGTTGGAAGCCTTTACGTTCAAGCATGCACCAAGGTATGTCATCACGCCGACATTCTCTGGACGTACTTCCAATGCGCCCCGCAAGCACTTGATGGCATTGTCAGCGTCGTTCTGACCAATATAATACATACCCTTGTCTGCAAGAGCTACGAAGTTCTTTGGGTTAGCGGCAAGAGCATCGTCGAGCAAAGCCAGCTGTTCATTGGTCATTCGCATGGAAGAGTACATGCTGTTGAGGTTGTCGAGAATCACGTCGTTGTTCTTGTCCTGGGCGTAGAGTTCCTTCAACTTGTTGGTATATGCCAGAGAATCCTCATGGCTCTTCAAGCCTTCCTTCATGGTGTAAAGCTTCAAGTTGAGAGCGTCCTTCTTCTGAGTCTCGTCCTTCATGGCGATGTCGCAATACTTCTCGCAACGAGCCATGTCCTTGGCCTGGTATGCGTAACGAGCTGCGAAGAGAGCCACCTGGCCTAGATACTCCTTCTCGGTTTCCTTCTCCTTTACCTTGTCGGCGAAAAGCGGTGTGTCCTCTGTGTCAAGGAAAGTACCCCAATACTTCAGTACGTTTTCTGGCTGGTTGTTCTGGGCAGCTTCCTGGCCAGCGTTGACCAACTGGATACGAGCTGACCACACACGGTCCTTGTTGGAAGTGTACTTAGGGGCCACCTTGCCCTTGGCGTTAGGAAGTTGGTCGTACTTGTAGCATTCCTGCGCAGCGACAAGAGCGTTGTATGCGCCCTCGTTCATGGCAGCGATATCCACTGGGTCGTTCTTCTTGGCGATTTGGTTCATCTGCTGGATAGACTGTTGGTCGTTGAACTGCTTCATGGCCAAATCTACCAAGTAGTTATAAGCCTTTGCCTTCTCAGCGTCGTTCGCCATAGAACCAAGACTTTGATCTACCAAACCCTTAGCCTCTGCAAAAGACTTAGCCTTAAGCACGGCCTTCAGTGCATCGCTGTCTCCAGCGAAAGCGGATGTGGCACCTAGTACCAGCATCGCTGCAATCATTAACTTTTTCATATTGCAATTGTTTTGTCAGTTTATAGTATTTCCTAGTTTTTTATTCGAAGTCAACGCCTGGGTCGCCTTCCACCGCATCTTCCGTGCCACCAAGGTCCTGAGGCTGTGCTTCCTCTACGCCGTTGTCAGCATTTCCCGCAGAATTGACAGGCTTGTTGTCTTCTTCTATTTCCTCGCTCTTCTTGGCCCATGCAGCCCGGCTTTCTTCCTCCACGGATGCTTCGATCTCCGAACTCATAACCTTGCAAACGCTAGCAATCACATCGTTCTTCTTGGTCAGGTTGATGAGACGGACTCCCTGGGTGGCACGTCCCATGACACGGCAGTCAGCCACCGCTAGGCGAATCACGATTCCGCTTTGGTTGATAATCATCAAGTCGTTGTCATCGGTGACATTCTTAATGGCCACCAAGCGACCAGTCTTATCTGTAATGTTGAGGGTCTTCACACCCTTGGCTCCACGCTTCGTGATACGGTAATCCAATACCTCCGAACGCTTTCCGTAGCCCTGCTCGCTGACCACCATCACATTCTCGTGCTCAGGGTCGTTGACTACAATCATACCTACCACAGCATCGTCACCTTCATCAAGGTGCATACCACGTACTCCGATGGAATTTCTGCCTACGGTACGGACCTCCGTCTCATTGAAACGAACGGCACGTCCGTTGCGGTTGGCAATTATCAACTCGTTGTGGCCATTGGTCAAACGAACATCTACGACCTCGTCACCTTCCAAGATGCTAATGGCGTTGACACCATTGGCACGAGGACGCGAGTAAGCTTCCAGACAAGTCTTCTTCACGACACCACTCTTGGTGGCGAAAACGACATAGTGGCTATTGACGAACTCTGCGTCATTCAAGCCCTTCAAGCGGAGGAATGCATTCACCTGGTCATCGCTCTCAATGTTGAGAAGGTTCTGGATGGCACGTCCCTTTGAGTTACGGTCGCCCTCCGGTATCTCGTAACACTTGAGCCAGTAGCAACGTCCCTTCTTGGTGAAGAACAGCATCGTCTGGTGCATGGTAGCAGGATAGATGAACTCCGTGAAGTCCTTGTCGCGCGTACGTGCTCCCTTGGCGCCTACGCCACCACGAGCTTGCTCGCGGAACTCTGACAATGGAGTGCGCTTGATGTAACCCAAATGGCTCACAGTGATGACCACGGGGTCGTTTGGATAGAAGTCCTCCGGGTTGAACTCATGGTCGTCAGGCTTGATCATCGTGCGTCGGTCATCGCCATACTTTTCCTTCACCTCGTTCAACTCGTCCTTCATCACTTTCTTGCAAAGCTCCGGGTCGTTCAAGATCTGGTTCAAATAGTCGATAAGTTTCATCAGCTCATTGAACTCATTGTGCAACTGTTCCAAGCGCAAGCCTGTCAACTGAGACAGACGCATGTCAACGATAGCCTTGCTCTGCAGTTCGTCGAGCTCAAAGCGTTTCTCCAAGTTGCGCTGGGCGTCAGACGGAGTCTTGCTCTGGCGGATAATGTGGACTACTTCATCGATGTTGTCGCAAGCGATAATCAATCCTTCAAGAATATGCGCACGTTCCTGCGCCTTCTTCAGGTCGAACTGCGTGCGGCGGATGGTTACGTCATGGCGATGCTCCACGAAATACTTCACACACTCCTTCAAGGAGAGCAGACGGGGGCGCCCGTTTACCAAGGCGATGCAATTGACAGAGAACGAGCTCTGGAGTGCTGTCATCTTGAAAAGCTTGTTGAGGAGCACGTTGGCGTTTGCATCGCGCTTCGCATCCACGACGATGCGCATACCCTGTCGGCCGGACTCATCATTTACATTCGCAATGCCGTCAATCTTGCCTTCCTTGGCCAGCTCGGCAATGTTCATGACGAGCTGTTCCTTGTTCACTCCGTAAGGAATCTCAGTGACCACGATCTTGTCGTGGGCATCACCGCTCTCGATTTCTGCAGTCGCGCGCACCACGATGCGCCCGCGCCCCGTCTCGTATGCGTCCTTGACGCCCTGGATGCCATAGATGGTGGCACCTGTAGGGAAGTCAGGGGCAGGAATGTATTTCATCAAGCCGTCAGTGTCGATGTCCGGGTTGTCAATGTAAGCGCAGCAGCCGTCTATGACCTCACGCAAGTTGTGGGTCGGCATGTTCGTTGCCATACCTACGGCGATACCGTTGCCACCGTTCACGAGGAGATTCGGAATCTTGGTCGGCATGACGGAAGGCTCCTGGAGGGTGTCATCGAAGTTGTTCATCATATCGACGGTATCCTTGTCGAGGTCGTCCATGATATGCTCACCCATCTTGGAGAGCCGGCACTCCGTGTAACGCATGGCGGCCGGGGAGTCGCCGTCCACGGAGCCGAAGTTACCCTGTCCGTCAATCAATGTGTAGCGCATGTTCCACTCCTGTCCCATACGCACGAGAGCACCATATACGGAAGAGTCGCCGTGGGGATGGTACTTACCGAGCACCTCTCCTACCACGCGGGCACATTTCTTATAAGGTTTGTCACTGGTGTTTCCAATGCCGAGCATACCGTAGAG
The DNA here is from genome assembly GCA_963594995.1 of Bacteroidaceae bacterium. Classification (GTDB taxonomy): domain Bacteria; phylum Bacteroidota; class Bacteroidia; order Bacteroidales; family Bacteroidaceae; genus Prevotella. Next base: position 87,422 of record CAVBGK010000034.1, on the reverse strand, counting down.
GATACGGCGGTGCACAGGCTTGAAACCATCGCGCACATCAGGGAGCGCACGAGCCACGATTACCGACATGGAATAGTCGATATAGGATGACTTCATCTCCTCCTCGATGTTGATCTTCATGATTCTGTCATGATCTAGAGTCTGATTCTCGTCCATTTATTATTTTTAAATGATTAGTTGTTTCTTCTTGGCTGGCTTCTTGCGAACCTTGGCCTCAACGGATGCGATTTTTAGAGAAATCACGTTTAAGGGCATTTGTTTGCGTTTTAAGCGTCTTTGCCCCTTTTCAAATCCACGACAAAGATACGAACATTTTTCCGAAGAATACGCCTTAAAGCGCAAAAACACGCCTTTTTTAGAGTTTTTTGCATTTTGCGCCATCCCGCAACATGAAAATAAACATAAAAAGTTGGCACGGGTTTTGTAAAGAAACGGAAAATAAGTATTTTTGCAAACGATTTTTTGCGAGGCTTCACAAGCAAAAAGTGGTTGCTCAGAAATTAAGTATGTATAACTATAATTTAAGGTATAGAAAATGACAGTTCAAAATACTCATTCCCACGCACGGAAGGAAAACGAGTTCGACGGCAAGCCATCTGGGACTTTCGAGAGACAAAGGGTACTCATAGACGGACTTTCTCTCTCGGACGAGGATGACGAGGATGACTTCTACATGAACGAAAAGGAAATGGGGGACAACGGTTCTTCCAGACAAAAGAGCGAGACAGCCAGCGGCAAGTCGCCCAACAAGACTCCTATCCTCGACCATTTCAGCACAGACCTCACACTGGCTGCCAAAGAAGGCAAGCTGGACCCCGTCGTGGGCAGGGACAAGGAGATACAGCGCGTGCTGGAAATCATCGGCCGCCGCAAGAAAAACAATCCCATCCTGATTGGCGAGCCTGGCGTAGGCAAAAGTGCCATCGTAGAAGGTCTCGCACAGTTGATTACACGCCAGCAGACCTCCCCTGCCCTCTTCAACAAACGCGTCTTGAGCCTCGACATGACCTCCATCGTCGCCGGCACCAAGTACCGCGGACAGTTCGAGGAGCGCATCAAGGGACTCATCAAGGAATTGGAGAACAACCCTGACATCATCATCTTCATAGACGAGATACACACCATCATCGGGGCTGGAAGTGCATCGGGCACAATGGACGCCGCCAACATTCTGAAGCCAGCTCTTGCGCGAGGCACCGTACAGTGCATCGGAGCGACAACGCTCAAGGAATACCGCAACAGCATTGAGAAAGACGGGGCTTTGGAACGACGCTTCCAAAAGGTCATCGTGGAGCCTACTACTCCCGACCAGACGCTCCAGATTCTTAGAAACATCAAAGGCAGGTATGAGGAGCACCACGGAGTGACATATAGCAACGAGGCATTGGAAACTTGCGTCAAATTGACAGAAAGATATGTCACAGACCGTTTCTTCCCAGACAAGGCAATCGACGTAATCGACGAAGTAGGTTCTCGCCTGCGCCTTACCGACATCAAGGTGCCCGACAGCATCCTCGACTTGCAGGACGAGATAGAGCAGATTGCCGCCAAGAAGCAGGAAGCTGTAAGGAACCAGAACTTTGAATTGGCGGCAAGCTTCCGCGACAAAGGCTTGATGCTGGAGAAGAAACTTGACATGATGAGAGCCAACTGGCAAAAGGAGGAGAATGCAGAGCGCATACCTGTAACCGAAGCCAACATCGCCGACGTGGTGAGCAACATCACGGGTGTTCCCGTACAGAAGATGGCAGAGAGCGAAAGCTCGCGGCTCAAGAATATGACCCATAAGCTGAAGAGCGAGATCATCGCGCAAGATGATGCTATCGAGAAGATGGTGAAGGCCATACGGCGAAACCGCATGGGACTGAAAGACCCCAACCATCCTATAGGGGCATTCATGTTCCTCGGTCCGACGGGAGTGGGCAAGACATACCTTGCCAAGAAACTGGCGGAAGAGATGTTTGGGTCTTCCGATGCCCTCATCCGTATCGACATGAGCGAATACTCCGAGAGCTTTAACACATCCCGCCTCCTTGGTGCACCTCCGGGATACGTAGGGTATGAGGAAGGCGGCCAGCTGACCGAGAAGGTTCGCCGCAAGCCATACTCCATCGTGCTGCTCGACGAGATTGAGAAAGCCCACGACAAAATATACAATATGCTGCTTCAAGTACTGGACGAAGGAAGGCTTACCGACGGAAACGGACGACTGATAGACTTCAGAAACACCATCATCATCATGACTTCCAACGCCGGGACGCGACAACTGAAGGAGTTCGGCCACGGCATCGGCTTCAACGCTGGTGGCTTCAGCGGTCTCTCGACGAACGAAAAGGACAAGGAATATGCACGCAACATTATCCAAAAGAGTTTGAGCAAGCAGTTCTCTCCTGAGTTCCTGAACAGACTCGACGAGATCATCACCTTCGACCAGCTCGACCTTGATGCCATCAAGCGCATCATCGACATCGAACTGAAGGGACTTTTCAAGCGCATCAATGACATGGGCTATCAAGTGCAGATTACAGACAAGGCAAAAGGCTTTGTGGCAACTAAGGGATACGATGTGCAATTTGGCGCCCGGCCACTGAAACGAGCCATCCAGACATACATAGAAGATGGCGTGTGCGAGTTGCTCTTGGAAGGAAAGCTTCACCGTGGCGACACCATCTGCATAAGCAAGAACCCCAACAAGGAAGAACTGACGTTCAAACAGCAAACCTGTGAGTAAAAAGATACAAAACGCCCCTGGAACATTCATTGCTCCAGGGGCGTTTTCCGATTATATAAGCTCTAGGGAAAAACAGAGTTTCCACTACCCTCTTACAGAATGGTCTTGACTGCCTCAAGCATACCCTTCTCCTGAATCAGGTCAAGGTCTTTCTTTACCAACTCTGTCAGGCCGGGAACTGTCTCGTTCAAGTTCTCATGCCAGATGTAGTCGAAGGCAAGCACACCTTCAGCAACCTTCTGGGTATCACCAGTAGCCCAAAGCTCCGTCAGCTTGTCGATGATCTTCTGGTCATCCTGTGGCTTGATCTCCGCGCCATCTGCCCGCTTGCCACCCTTGTAATAGGTGATGATGGCTGCAAGACCGAATACCAAGCCCTGTGGCAACTCACCCTTGCGCTCCAGGTAAACCTTGACACCCGGGAGGTCACGAGTCTCATACTTGGGGAATGAGTTGAGCATGATGCTGGTTACCTGATGGTCAACGAATGGGTTCTCGAAACGCTCCAATACGTCGGAAGCAAACTTCTGCAGCTCTTCCATTGGCAAGTTGAGGGTCTGCATCAGCTCGTCGAACTGTACCTTGTGGATGTATTTGCCAAGCACTGGGTGCTCGCAAGCATCGCGCACGATGTTGACACCGCTCAAATAGGTAACAGGACTCAAAACAGTGTGAGGACCATTCAGGAGAGTAACCTTACGCTCATGGTATGGCTTCTCGTTGTCGGTGATGAGTACATGGAGACCGGCCTTGTGAGCAGGGAACTCTTCCTGCATCTGCTCTACGGTCATATTCTCGGCCTTCTCGATTACCCAGAGGTGGAAACTCTCGGCTTTCACCACCAAGTTGTCCTTGTAGCAAACCTTCTCTTGAATCTCCTTGATGGTGTCGCGTGGGAATCCCGGAACGATGCGGTCAACCAATGTGGCGCATACATAGCAATGATTAGTGAACCACTCCTTGAATCCCTCGTAATCAGCACCCATGTCTTCCTTCCAAAGCTCGATGTACTGGTAGATGCACTCCTTCAAGTGGTGGCCGTTCAAGAAGATCAACTCGCATGGCATCAAGATCATACCCTTGCTAGGGTCGCCCTCGAAGAACTTGTAACGATGGAAGAGCAACTGCACCAACTTACCCGGATAAGAGGAGGCAGGGGCATCCGTAAACTTGCAGCTGTCATCGAAAGCGATGCCTGCCTCAGTTGTGTTGGAGATGATGAAACGCATCTCGGGCTGCTCTGCCAAAGCCATGAAAGCCTGGTTCTGGGAATATGGATTCAAGGCACGGCTGATTACGTCGATACGCTCCAACGTGTTGACTGCCTGTCCATTCTCCTTACCCTGAAGGTTTACATGATAGAGACAGTCCTGTCCGTTCAACCAGTCAACCATACCTCCAGCCAAAGGCTGAACAACCACGACAGAGCCATTGAAATCTGTCTTCTTGTTCATGTTCCATACAATCCAATCTACGAATGCACGGAGGAAGTTACCTTCACCAAACTGAATGATTTTCTCTGGAGCCACGCTCTTGGGAGCCGTACGCTTGTTTAACGCTTTAAGTTCTTTCATGATTTGTTTGTTGTTTATATTTTGTCCTTTTTTGTTTTTCGATGCAAAGGTATAAAATTATCAGAAACATCATGTCAAAAAGACCGAAAAAACGTGCGTAAAGGTTTGCGTAAACAAGGTAAAAAAATGCGAGGCATGGAATGACGGCTCATGGTGCGGCTACCCATATCCATCCGATAAACGAAAAAAGCGTCGGAAAACCATAAAAAACTGATTTCCAACGCTTTTCCATCTTGAGCGGGATACGGGAATCGAACCCGCCTCCCAGGCTTGGGAAGCCCGTGCACTACCGATGTGCTAATCCCGCATACCTCAAAAATTAAAAAGACAAGAGCCACGAGCGGGACTCGAACCCGCGACCCACGCATTACGAATGCGTTGCTCTACCAACTGAGCCATCATGGCAATTTTTCTTTTTGCGATTGCAAAGGTAATAAAATAATCCCAAATGATGAAACTTTTCTTTGCGCTTAACATATTTTAATGCGAATAAGCGGCACCCTTGTACAAGCGTATAATAAATAAGGTGAAAAACCTTCGTATGCATGATACGAGGGGTCTTCACCTTTTTATCTGAGTCATCCCCGATGGGATGTTGTTCCATGTGGCTTTATTCCAAGCCAAAGAGTGCCTTCAAGCCTCCGTCCACGCCCGAGAAGCCCATGAAGGCCAGGCTGAGCAGTGATGCCGTCACCAGCACGATGGCCATGCCCTGCATACCCTTGGGGATGCGAACCAAAGCCTGTTGCTCGCGAATGCCGGCAAAGACGATGAGGGCAAGGGCGAAGCCCAGCGCCGTGGAAAAGGCGTAAACCACGCTGTGCAGCAGATTGAAGTCCTTTTGGATGACCAAGATGGCGACACCCAGCACGGCGCAGTTGGTGGTGATCAACGGCAGGAAGATGCCCAAGGCCTGATAGAGGGCTGGCGAAACTTTCTTCAGCATGATCTCTACCATCTGCACCAACGCTGCAATCACGAGGATAAACGCCAAGGTCTGGAGGTATTGCAAGCCGAATGGATCCAGCACAAACTTCTGCACGAGCCAAGTGATGATGGTCGCCAAGGTCAAGACGAAGGCGAGCGCCCCACCCATGCCGACGGCTGTGTCAATCTTCTTCGACACTCCCAGGAACGGACAGATGCCGAGGAACTGCGACAAGACGATGTTGTTGACGAATATCGCAGAGATAAATATCAATAAATATTCCATAACATTCTTATTATAACGAGAGTCAGAAGGAGGAAAATCCTATCTTCTATCCCCTAACTTTATTAAATATAGCGATGATGTACCCCAGGGTGAGGAATGCTCCCGGAGGCAGGATGAACACCAGGATGTTGGCTGTCTCGGGCAACAAGGTCACGCCGAAGATGCTGCCTGCGCCCAATATCTCCCGGGCACAGCCCAACAAGGTCAGCGCAAGGGTGAACCCCAGTCCACACCCTACTCCATCCACCAAACTTGCCACAGGCGTGTTCTTGGCGGCAAAACTCTCTGCGCGGCCAAGGATGATACAGTTCACCACGATCAAAGGGATGTAGATGCCCAACGCCTGGTTGATGCTGTCGGGGGCGTATGCGCTCATAAGCATCTGAAGGATGGTCACGAAGGCTGCGATCACGACGATGAACACAGGAATGCGGACCATGTCGGGAGTGATTCTCTTGATGCAGGAAATCACAAAGTTGGTACATACCAAGACCGCCATGGTGGCCAGACCCATCGAAAGGCCGTTGATGGCGCTGGTGGTCGTAGCCAAGGTAGGACACATTCCGAGGAGCAACACGAAAGTTGGGTTCTCCTTGACGAGTCCGTTCATCAATATTTTCATCTTACTCATATCGGCTTATCCTTTCTTTTCATTTGTGTTATCACTTACGTTACCTTTCACTTGGCTCGCACCGCTCTGGCCGTCAGTGCCCTTGCTGGTGTAGGCACCGTATGCCTGGTTGATGGCCTTGAGGAAGGCGCGGCTGGTAATGGTGCTGGCTGTGATGGCATCCACGGAGTTTCCGTCCTTGTCATCCTTGCTCACGTGCAGGTCGCCGTCCTTGGGGCTCTTGCCTATCACGCAGCCCTTTCCGTCCTTCTGGAACCATGTGGCTGCCTTCGCTCCCAGCCCTGGGGTCTCAGAAGCCTGGAGGATGGTGTAACCCAGGATCTTTCCCTCGGAGTCGAAACCTACGAGCACCTGCAGGTCTCCGCCGAACCCGCCGGTAGTGCTCTCTACTGCGGCACCGAGTTGCTTGCCGCCCTTGTCAGCGCACTTATGGATGATGAAACTCAGCTCCTTGCCATCTATGGTCTGCTTGACCTCTTCCGGGGAAGCCACTTGCAAGTCTTCCGTTCCCATCACGCTCTTGATGCCAGCAGCCAAGGACTTCTCTTTTTTCTCTGCGATAGGGCCGGCCGTAAGGTGGTTGACGTAGGCAAGCACAGCACCTACGACCAGTGCCACTCCCACGAGAACGACGACCATGTTCTTCAATGATGATTCTAATTTCTGCATGTCTCTTCCTCCTTATTTTTTGGCGGGCTTCTCACCGAAGCGCTTGGGTTTGACGTATGTGTTAATGAGAGGTGTGAACGCATTCATGATGAGAATGGCGAACGACATACCTTCCGGATAGCTGCCCCAGTTGCGGATGATGATGGTCAGCAGACCGATGCAAACGCCATAGATGAGCTGCCCCTTGTGGGTCATGGGCGAGGTCACGTAGTCTGTCGCCATGAAGATGGCGCCCAGCATCAATCCACCGCTCAGGATGACTGCAAAGGGATTGGCATACACCGGATTCGCCAAGTGCATCAAACCGCTGAACACGAAGACTGTGGCGATGATGCTCACCGGGATGTGCCAGGTGATGACCTTCTTCCAGAGCATGTATGCCAGGCCGAGCAAGAGGGCTATGGCGCAAACCTCACCTGTGGTGCCGGCTCCGAAACCGTCGCCTGTCGCGCCGAAAAGGAGGCTCAGCGAGTCTGGCAGCTGCTGGAGCACCCCACTGTCACCAGTCTTGATGGCGGTCTTCATGATGGCCAAAGGTGTGGCGGCAGTCGTTGCGTCTGTATAGTTGAGCAGCTGGCCCGCCACAGGCCATGATGTCATCTGCGCCGGGAAGCTGACGAGCAGAAAGCAGCGCCCCACCAGGGCTGGGTTGAAAGGATTGTTGCCCAATCCGCCGAAAGTCATCTTGCCCACGCCAATGGCGAAGAGGGCGCCGATGATGATGATCCAGAGCGGAAGGTTGCTGGGCAAGTTCATGCCAAGCAGGAGACCCGTGATGATGGCGGATCCATCGAGGATGCTGGTCTCCTCCTTCAGGAGATATTTAGTAATGGCCCACTCGAAGAAAACGCAGGCTGCCACAGAGGTGAGCAGTACAACCGCTGACCCCAACCCGAAGAAGTACAGGGAGGCGAGAATGGCAGGCGCCAGAGCGATGATCACTCCATACATGTTCTTCTCGATGCTCTCGTTGCCGTGGGCGTGTGGCGATAATGAAACTATTAATTTACTCATTTTTGTTGGATTTCTTATAGATTATTTCTTTGCGTTACGAGCCTTGATGATTCCCATCACCGCTCCCTTTCCTGCCAGGATGTTGTCTAGGATGGGACGGTGCGAAGGACAGGTGAACTGGCATGAGCCGCAAGAGATGCACGAGGTGACGTCCTCCGCCTCCAGCCGTTCGTAGTCTTTCATCACGCTTAATGTGGCGAGCAGGTATGGCTCCAAGCCCATGGGGCATGCCTCCACGCACTTGGCGCAACGGATGCAAGGCTGGGCCTTCTTGCGATGTGCGTCGGCTGCGGTGAGGATGGTGATGGAGTTGGTCCCCTTTACCACCGGGACGTCCAGGCTCATCACTGCCTTGCCCATCATCGGGCCGCCCGACAACACCTTGTTGTCACCCTCGGGCAGGCCACCGCAGGCCTCTATCAGCTGTGAGAAGGGCGTACCCATGCGCACGAGGAAGTTGCCCGGGTTCTTCACCTGCTTGCCGGTCACGGTGGTATATCGCTCGAAGAGTGGCTTGTTTTTCATCACTGCCTGATAGACTGCGAAAGCCGTGCCTACGTTCTGCACGATGGCTCCCACGTTGACCGGGATGGCGGGAGGCGCGGGCACTTGGCGGCGAATCACTGCGTCAACCAACTGTTTCTCGCCACCCTGTGGGTATTTCTTGGCGAGCGGCACTATCTCTATGCGGGAGTCGCCGGCGGTCTTCTCCTCAAAGAGCTTGATGGCGGCAGGCTTGTTGTCCTCGATGCCTATGTAGCCTTTCTCTACCTTGGCGGCCTTCATCAAGAGGTGCAGGCCCACCAGTATCTCGTCTGCGTGTTCCATCATGAGGCGATAGTCGGCGGTGATATATGGCTCGCACTCCACGCCGTTGATGATGACGCACTCTGCCTTGGCGCCCGGAGGCGGACAAAGTTTGATGAAGGTTGGGAAGCCTGCGCCTCCCATACCCGTCACGCCGGCCGCCTTGATGCGGCTTACTATCTCGTCCGGCGTCAGCTCGGGGTGCTCCTCTACCGTTTCCAACTTGTCAGAACGGTCGATGCTCTCCTCCCACTCGTCACCATCCACATTGATGATGATACAGGGCTTGCGATAACCGGAGGCATCGATGGATGCGTCTATCTTGGAGACGGTTCCTGAGACGGAACTGTAAATGGGAGCGCTCACGAAACCGCCGGCCTCTGCGATGAGCGTACCCACCTTCACCTTGTCGCCCTTGGCGACCACAGGCTTGGCGGGGGCGCCGATATGCTGTCCAAGGGGGAAGATGGCTTGCTTCGGAAGCGCGGCTGCCCGGGTTGCCATCTCGGCAGTGATCTTGTTCTCTTCTGGATGAACTCCTCCTATTCTAAATGTTCTCAAATTCATGCTTGCTCCTCCTTCTTTGTTTCATTTGTTTCCGCTGCGGCGGTTTCCGCCGGCTTGGCTTTCTTGACAGGGAAATTTACTTTGACCAATGCTCCTGTTGGGCATTCATCTACACACTTGGTACACATGCGGCATTTGTCGAAGTCAACGTATGCCACGTTGCTCTCCACGGTGATGGCGTCGAACTTGCACACTTTCTGGCACTTGCCGCAACCGATGCAAGCTGCGCTGCAAGCCTTGCGCGCCACTGCGCCCTTGTCCTTGTTGACGCACTGCACATAGACACGGCGACCCTTGGGTCCCTTCTTGCGGAGTTCGATGATGTGTCGGGGGCAAGCCTTGGAACAAGCGCCACACCCGCTACACTTCTCTTCGTCAACCTCAGGAAGCCCAGTGTCGGGGTTGATGGCAATGGCACCGAACTGGCAGGCCGACACACAGTCGCCACAACCGAGGCAACCGAAACCGCAACCTGTCTCACCCGCTCCGCAGGAGTTGACGGCAGCACAAGTGTGCAAACCATCGTACTCGGCGATGCGAGGGCGATTCTCGCAAGAGCCATTACAACGAACCACTGCCACCTTTGGCTCTGTGTTTGCCACGGCAATTCCCAGGAGGTCAGCAACCTTGCCCATCACGCCTGCCCCACCGACCGGGCACATGAGTCCTTCGATGGAACCGGCGTCGGCGCCCTTGACCAGTGCGGCAGCCATGCCGGAACATCCGGCAAAGCCACAGCCACCACAGTTGGCGCCAGGCAGGATTTCTCCCACCTGTCCCAGTCGGGGGTCCTCTTCGACGGCAAATTTCTTAGATACGACAAAGAGCACCAACGCCGCGATGAGCGCGATAGCTCCAAGTACTAAGATTGCAATCAAAATGAAATTCATAATTGTTTGTATTTGTTTTAGTTATTTATTTTTTGAAGTTTTGTTTTTCCCGGATGTCCGCACCAGCCTGTCCGCTAGCTTTCTATCTCAAACGTGAGTCGTTTCTTGAGATGATGGCGAAAAAGGTAAAGCAATAAATAATAAGGTACGAGCACACCGATGGATGTCAAGGCGGCGGCTCCCTCCGAATGGGTAATCCGCAAGGCGGCCACCAAGGTGGCGACCATCACTGCCAATGGCAGAAGATACCCATATAGGCTTGCGCGCAATCCCACGGCCGCATCGGCTACAATCACCACGGAGTCGCCCTTCGAATACGACTGGGTGTCAGCTACCCACACCTCCACCAGTTTTTCCTTGGTCTCCGAGGCATTGCAGTGGGCGGCGACCTTGCATGCGCTGCATGCCGACGACTGGAGGATACGCACCATGGCACGATTTCCCTCCATCGAGTCTATAATTCCGGGATGTTTTATCTTGTTAGTCATTTGCTTTCATTCATAATGCTCCTACCCTTCTTTGCCAGACGCCCTAAAGGTTGCGCTTTGCAAAGTCGAGTTTGCAATCTGCAATTTGAATGCAAAGTTAACATTTTATTTAAAAACAACAAAATATTCGGAATGATTTTGTGCGAAAAGAAGCGTAAACGTTTTCTTGCGGCCTGCGACGGCACGAGAAATCCCTTGCCGGGAAGCCTTTTCGGCGGCTTTCCCGGCAAGGGACTGTATCAGTCAGATCGTTCACCAACGGGCGAACAGTCTGACTATTAGTTGTTGGCGCTGCCGCCAACAATGTCGAGCAATTCATTCGTAATGGCCTGTTGACGACTCTTGTTGTACTGCAGGTTGAGTGACCGCAGCAGTTCGTCGGCATTGTCAGTGGCAGTCTGCATGGCCACCATCCGGGCAGCATGCTCACTGGCCTGGCTATCCAACAGGGCGGCGTAAAGCATCAAGTGCAACTGCTTGGGTATCAACACACCAAGAATGGTCTCCAGGTCTGGCTCCACGATGAAGTCATCGTTCAGGGGCTTGACCTCTTCCACCTTTCGCTCCTCAGACGCCTGCTTGTTGCGAAGGTACTCCTGGGCCTTGGCTGTGACAACCGTGCCGCCCAGCTCGCGGTCGTTGTCCTCGCCGATCGACTCCGTGGAGAGGTCTATCGGCAAGAACGTCTTGCGAGTGAGTATCTGCGATCCTGCGCTCTTGAAGTGGTGATAGATCATCTCCACCCGGTCGAGCTCACCGGCCGCATACTTCTTGGCAAGTTCCCGGGCGATGTCGGCACAGTCGCCGGAATTGGGTTTCTCGGCAAGCCCCGTAAAGTCGCCGGCCGACTTCAGTCCCAATTTCTGCGCTTTCTCCGCCACCTTTCGCCCGATGGGATATACCGTGATGTCGTCAATGCCTTGAGCCTTGTACTCATCCACCGCTTGCTGCATCATCTTGACGACGTTGGTGTTGAAACCACCGCAGAGGGAGCTGTTGGAGCTGTACACCACGAGAGCCACGCGCTTGGTCTCCTTGTGCTCCACCTCCAGATCGCACTGGACGGAAGGCGTGCTGACCAAGAAACTCTTGAGAATGTGCTCCAACATGTTCTCGTAAGGCAGCATGTTCTGGATAGCCACCTGTGCATGATGCAACTTGCTCGAGGCCACCATCTTCATGGCACTCGTAATCTTACGGGTGCTGTTGACGCTGGCGATGCGAGTCTTTATCTCTTTTAACGACGGCATAGGCTATTACGCTTTATATTGTCCTGCTACATTGGCCATGGTCTCCTCCACCACCTTGACGGCACCGTCGGAGAGCTGGCCGTTACCCAATGTCTCGATGACGTCGGCGTGCTGGCTGCGCATGGCGTCGAGGAACTGGTTCTGGCACTCGCGCACCTTGTCCATTGGCACGTCGTGCATCAATCCATGCACACCGCAATAGAGGATGGCCACCTGCTCGCCCACCGGCATCGGACGGTACTGCGGCTGAATCAAGAGCTGGTCGTTCTTGCGGCCACGGTCGAGGGTCATGGCTGTCACGGCGTCCATGTCGCTCGAGAACTTGGAGAAGCTCTCCAGCTCACGATACTGCGCCATGTCTATCTTCAAGGTACCGGCCACCTTCTTCATACTCTTGATCTGGGCGGAACCACCCACACGGGATACGGAGATACCTACGTTGATGGCCGGACGGAAACCTTGGTTGAAGAGGTCGGTCTCCAAGAAGATCTGACCGTCGGTGATGGAAATCACGTTGGTTGGGATGTAGGCGGAGACGTCACCTGCCTGTGTCTCGATGATTGGGAGGGCGGTGAGCGACCCGCCGCCTCTCACGTGCCCCTTCATGCACTCCGGCAGGTCGTTCATCTGCTCGGCTACCTCCTGCTGGTCGTTGATACGGGCTGCGCGCTCCAACAGACGAGAGTGCAGATAGAACACATCGCCCGGATAAGCCTCGCGTCCGGAAGGACGGCGGAGAATCAAGGAAACCTCACGGTAAGCCACGGCCTGCTTGCTCAAGTCGTCATATACCACGAGAGCCGAATAACCACGGTCGCGGAAATACTCGCCGATGGCGGCGCCTGCGAACGGTGCATAGTACTGCATGGCAGCCGGGTCGGCTGCGGTCGCACTCACGATGATGGTGTAAGGGAGGGCGCCATGCTCCTTCAGGTTCTGCACCAGGGCAGCTACCGTGGAAGCCTTCTGTCCGATGGCCACGTAGATGCAATATACCGGCTTGCCTGCCTCATAGAAACTCTTCTGGTTGATGATGGTATCGACGGCGATGGCGGTCTTACCTGTCTGGCGGTCGCCGATGATCAACTCACGCTGTCCGCGCCCGATGGGAATCATGGAATCGACAGCCTTCAAACCTGTCTGGAGAGGTTCCTTCACGGGCTGGCGGTAGATTACGCCGGGAGCCTTGCGGTCGAGTGGCATCTCGAAAGAGTCGGCCAGGTCGATGTCGCCCAGTCCGTCGATGGCTTGGCCCAAAGGATTGACGACGCGCCCTAAGAAGTTGTCGTTCACACGGATGGAGGCGATGCGGTGTGTGCGCTTCACGCTCTGTCCTTCCTTGATGCCAGCCGTAGGACCCAAAAGGACACAACCCACGTTGTCTTCCTCCAAGTTCATGACAATCGCCATCGTGCCGTTCTCAAACTCAAGAAGTTCGTTGGCCTCTGCGTTGCGAAGTCCGTAGATGCGCGCCACGCCGTCGCTGACGGTGAGCACAGTACCTACCTCGTCAAACTTCTCAGAGCCATTGACCTCCTGGAGCTGCTGCTGAAGTACCTCAGACACTTCACTTGGTTTAATTTTATCTGACATTGTTGCTTTAATTTTAAATTTTACTTTTTGAGCTGTGTCAGGATGGTGTTGAGCTTCGTCTTGACGCTCGCGTCCATCCTGTAAGTATCATATTCGAGTATGAAGCCACCGATGATGTCGGGGTTCACCTCCGTCTTGAACTCCACAGTACCTTGCGTTCTGCTCTCCACCATCTTGCGCATCTTGTCCTCCGTCTTGGAGTCAACGGCAGTGGCGGTAATCAGTTTGCCACGGATGATATTCTTCTGTTTCCTGTAAAGAGTGATATACGAAGCAGCCATGAATTGCAGGGTGCTCTCCCTATCCTCCTTCAAGACAAGCGCAATGAACTTCTGGCTCAACTGCGACGGTTTCTCGCCGAGGGCGGTGGTGAGCAGTGCCTTCTTCTTGTCCTTGCCAAGCATAGGGTTGTCTATCGTAAATCTCAGTTCAGGCACGTCGATGTAGCTCTTGTAGAGCGTCTGCATCTCCTGGTAAACCTGATCTTCGAGCTTCATGCCGACCGCACTCTTGATGAGCGCGCGGGCATATCTCACCGATATTACACCTATATCCATAAGCCTTACTGTTTGTTGTCAGAAGAAACTCCATCCAGCAGACGATTTATCATGTCCATCTGCGCCTTGTCGTCGGAGAGCTTTTCCTTGAGCACCTTCTCGGCTATCTGCACGGAGAGCTCTGCCACCTGCGTACGGATCTCACGAATGGCGTTCTGCTTCTCTGTCTCGATCTGGGCCTTGGCGTCGGAGAGAAGACGTGCGCCTTCCTCGCGAGCCTTGTCCTGTGCCTTCTCGACGATGGCGTCGCGGGTGTCGGCGGCCTCCTTGAGGATGGCGGCCTGCTGCTCGCGTGCCTGCTGCAGGATGGATTCACCTTCTTTTTGGATATTGGCTAGCTTCCCGTTGGCTTCATGGGCTTTCTGCAAGCTCTCGTCGATGTAGGCCTTGCGTTCGTTCACCATCTTGACGATTGCCGGGAAACCGGCCTTCTTGAGGATGATGAAGACGATGACGAAGACAAACGTCATCCAGAAAAGCAAACCGAAATCCGGTAACAATAAATCCATATTATACTGGTTAAAGTTTTACTTAAACGAAATTGTTTGTTAACTCATTTTTCCAAGCCCCCGTGCCTTCTTCAGGAAGACAAGGGGCATGGGGACGCCACAATTACATGACGATAGCCAAGATGGCGATGATGACGGCGAAGAAAGCCACACCCTCGACCAAGGCAGCTGCGATGATCATGGAAGAACGAAGGTCGCCCATCTTCTCAGGCTGGCGAGCCATGGCATCCATAGCCTGACCACCGATACGACCAATACCAATACCTGCGCCAATTGCGGCAAGACCTGCGCCTACTGCGGCACCCAACTTTGCAACTTCTGCTGCCAATAAAAGTGATAACATAATCTTAAAATTTAAGTTGTTAATATTTTCTTGTTGATGATTTCATGTTTTTGTATAGCCTAGCGACTTGGTCACTCCGCTATGGCTGGCTCGTGCTCATGCACGTGGGCCAGAGAGATGAACACTGCACTCAGCATGGTGAACACCAGCGCCTGAATGTAGCTTACCAACACTTCGAGGAGCATCATGAATGCGCTCATCGCAACGCTTACGATTGTCATACCCGTTCCTGCCACATAGTTGACTATCATGTTCTCGCTGATGTGGAACATGATGAAGATGATGGCCGCGAAAGACAGGGCGATCGCATGACCCGCCATCATGTTGGCGAAGAGTCGGATAATCAGAGCCAACGGCTTCGTGAAGATTCCGAAAAGCTCAATGAATGGCATCAATGGCACTGGCACCTTCAGCCATGTCGGCACGTCGGGCCAGAAGATTTCCTTCCAGTACTCCTTGGTGCCCGTCACATTGGTGATGATGAATGTCGTCACGCCGAAGAAACAGGTACAGGCGATGTTGCCCGTCAGGTTTCCTCCTCCCGGTGGGAACGGCACGATGCCCATGATGTTGGCCACGAAGATGAAGAAGAAGCAGGTAAGCAGCCACGGGGCGTACTTGGGAGCTTCCTTTCCGAGGGTAGCCTTGA
This sequence comes from Bacteroidaceae bacterium, assembly GCA_963594995.1. Taxonomy (GTDB): domain Bacteria; phylum Bacteroidota; class Bacteroidia; order Bacteroidales; family Bacteroidaceae; genus Prevotella. The sequence goes on along the minus strand of CAVBGK010000034.1, from coordinate 71,937 downwards.
TCACATCGTCATACACCGACATGATGAACATGTGCATCAGTCCCACGAATCCCTTCGGGGCTGGGTCGTCCACCTTGTGCTTCTTGCACCAGCGCGCCGGTATCAAGATGCAGACCAGCAAGATGATGGCATCGATGAAGAGCACGCATACGGTCTTCGTGATGGACAGGTCGAGGGGGCGTACCTCCGTGTCGCCTACCTTTTCCACTATCTTGTTGGGATTGCTCTGCGCGTCAGAGTTCTTGATCACCAGGTTGTAGGGACCGGGGCGGTCGCCGTTGGCGTCTCTCTCCTCGGAGAACTCTCCGCTGGAGAAGACCTTCCATCCATCGGTGGTCTTCACGATGACTGGCAGATTAATCACGACGGGATGGTCACCCACTGTTGTGACATGCCATTCATAAGAATCCTTGATATGACCCCACAATATCTCTTTTACGTCTATGTTCTCCTTCGCCGACGCCTGCACTGGTGCCAGGGTGAGGAGCAACATGGCCATCAAGAGGAATTGCTTGAGATGTTTCATATTCTTATTCTTAAGTTTTGTTATTTTTATGTAGAGCCGGCATCCCGCTAGGCGAGACGGCTCTTTTTCTCTACCCGAGCAAAGTAAATGCAGTCGAAGACGAGAGTCACTACGTAGAAAAGCATGAAGACGGCGGCGAAGCCGACGATGTTCGCCCTGTCGCACACCAGCACATAGACGAGGAAGACCAGGGCGGCCGCCATCATCTTGAGTGCCGAGGCCACCAAGTAGAACTTGGCGAGGTTGGCCGGTGACGACTTGGCCACCGACTGCCATGCCTCTCCGTAAGCAATGCTGCAAACAAGAGAGAATATGGCGCTCACGCACAATGGGTTGACAACCCTTGGCGTGATGTCGTCGCTTTGCGCCGAAACCCTGCAGCCGAATAGGATGGCGAGTGCCACGCCTGCTGTGAGCCAAAGGGAAACCTGGCGATACTTGCGGGCTATCTGCTTGGGTTGCGCCGCTTGCTTGGAGGCCGGCGGTCCTTGCTCCTTCGTCGTCTGTTGCATTTCCAGTTGTTCAGTTCTCATTGTTCATTTCTCATTTTAGAAACTACACTTCCACGCAAAGGCTCACTTCGTTTTTCTTCACTTCCACGAATCCGCCCTTGATGTCCATCTGCTGCTTGCCTTCCTTGGTCGTGTACTCCACCTTGCCCACTTCGAGCGAGGAGATGATCGGGGCGTGGTCTTTGAGTATCTCGAACGAGCCGAGGGTACCCGGAACCAGAACGCTCTCCACCTCACCGTGGAACACAACCTTCTCGGGAGAAACTATCTTTAATTTTAACATAATCCTTTTCTTTAAAAGTTAAGTGTTAAGTGTCAAATGCCTTCACCCTTCACTTAAACAGACTATGCTTGTGCCGCCGCGAGCAACTTCTTGGCCTTCTCCTTGGCATCCTCGATGGTACCTACGTTGAGGAACGCCTGCTCAGGGAGGTCATCGACCTCGCCGTCGAGGATGGCATTGAAGCCCTTGATAGTCTCCTCGATAGGAACCATCACGCCCTTCAGACCGGTAAACTGCTCTGCCACGGTGAATGGCTGGCTCAAGAATCGCTGCACACGACGCGCGCGGTTCACCGTCAGCTTGTCCTCGTCTGAAAGCTCGTCCATGCCGAGGATGGCGATGATGTCCTGCAACTCGTTGTAACGCTGGAGCAGCTGCTTCACTCGCTGGGCACAGTCGTAGTGGGCCTTGCCTACAATCAGTGGGTCAAGGATACGAGAGGTGGATCCGAGCGGGTCAACGGCAGGATAGATACCCAGGGAAGCTATCTTACGGGAAAGCTCGGTAGTGGCATCCAAGTGCGTGAACGTGGTGGCTGGAGCCGGGTCGGTCAAGTCATCGGCAGGCACGTAAACAGCCTGTACAGAGGTGATGGAACCGTTCTTGGTAGAAGTGATTCGTTCCTGCATGGCACCCATCTCGGAAGCCAATGTCGGCTGGTAGCCCACGGCTGACGGCATACGTCCCAGAAGGGCTGACACCTCTGAACCGGCCTGGGTGAAACGGAAGATATTGTCGATGAAGAACATGATGTCGGCGGCCTCGCCGTTCTTGCCTCCGTGGTCACGGAACTCCTCTGCGACGGTCAAGCCGGAGAGGGCGACAGAAGCACGTGCCCCTGGAGGCTCGTTCATCTGGCCATAGACAAGGGTGGCCTGGCTCTTGGCGAGCTCCTCGGGATCCACCAGCGAGAGGTCCCACTTGCCCTGTTCCATGGCTTCCTTGAACTTCTCGCCATACTTGATGACGCCTGACTCGAGCATATCACGAATCAAGTCGTTACCCTCACGGGTACGCTCACCCACACCTGCGAAGACAGAGTAACCGTTGTGCCCCTTGGCGATGTTGTTGATCAACTCCATGATAAGCACGGTCTTGCCTACGCCGGCGCCACCGAACAGACCAATCTTACCACCCTTCATGTAAGGCTCGAGCAGGTCGATCACCTTGATGCCGGTGGCAAGCATTTCCTTGTGGGTTGACAACTCATCAAACTTAGGAGCTTCGCGGTGGATAGGATAAGCACCCTGCATGTCCAACTCCTTCATACCGTCAATGGGCTGTCCGATGACGTTCATCATACGGCCCTTGATCTGCTCTCCTGCCGGCATCGTGATAGGGTTGCCCGTAGAGACAACCTCCAGCCCACGCTGCAAGCCATCGGTGTTGTCCATGGCGACGCAGCGTACTGTGTCCTCGCCGATGTGCTGTTGCACCTCGATGACCAAGTCGCGCCCGTCGGGACGTTTCACCTTCAGAGCTTCGTAAATCTTTGGAAGCACCTTCTCAGGATTCTCGCCCTTGGTGTCGAAATAGACATCGATCACAGGACCGATTATCTGCGAGATGCGCCCGTTAATTTGTGACATAAGCTATAAGTTTTAATTTATTGTTATTGTTGTTGCATTTGTCCTAGTAGAACCCTGCGTTTGGCTTTTGCAAGCCGGGCTTCCACCCGTTGACGCTTGCAAAAGTAACAAACTTTTGGGAAAACTCCAAAAATAATCGTAGTTTTATTCGGCATTAAACCATTTTTCGTGCCGTTTAAGCCATTTTATATGCTCAGTTCGTCGAGCACCTTGATGAGCTTGCGGTCGAACGGCTTGTCTGACCGGATGGCCTCTGAAAGTGGCACATACACCACCTCGTTGTTGCGCACGCCGATCATCACGTTGCGTTGGCCCTGGATGATGGCCTCCACGGCTCCACACCCTGTACGGCTGGCGAGGATGCGGTCACGCGCCGAAGGACGGCCGCCACGCTGCAGGTGACCGAGGATGGACACGCGCACATCGAACTCGGGGAACTCCTTGCGCACACGGTCGGCATAGTAAAGTGCGCCGCACTTGGGGCTCTCCGACACGATGACGATGCAGCTCTTCTTCGACTTGCGGATGCCACGCTCCATGAACTGCGCCAACTGGTCAACGTCCGTGCTGTCCTCGGGGATGATGGCTGCCTCCGCTCCGCTGGCTATGGCACTGTTCTGGGCGAGGAAGCCGGCGTCGCGCCCCATCACCTCGATGAAGAAGATTCGCTCGTGGCTCTGCGCCGTGTCACGGATGCGGTCAACACACTCCACGATGGTGTTCATCGTCGTGTCGTAACCGATGGTGTTGTCTGTTCCGTAAAGGTCGTTGTCGATGGTGCCGGGAAGTCCGATGCAGCAGATGTCAAACTCGCGCGCAAAGTTCATGGCACCTGTCAGGGAGCCGTTTCCGCCGATGACGACCAGTGCGTCGATTTCCTCCTTCTGGATGGTCTCCCAGGCCTTCTGCCGGCCTTCCTCCGTCATGAACTCCTTGGATCGTGCGGTCTTCAGAATCGTACCGCCCGTGCCGATGATACCACTCACGTTCTCGGTGGTAAAGGTCTTGATTTCATCATTGATCAAGCCGTCGTATCCACGATATATGCCCTTCACGTTGAAGCCATTGTAGATGGCGGAACGCGTCACTGCGCGAATGGCGGCGTTCATGCCCGGGGCATCGCCTCCTGAGGTCAAAATACCTATTGTCTTAATCTTTGCCATAACTATACCTTATTTTAATGTGTTATATTTAAGTTTAATATGATTCGTCTATATTTATGGTCATTGCGCCTCCCCCATGGTATCTTCGTTTTGGGGAGACGCGAAACTGGTTTGTGTTTTTTAAATCAACAAGTGGGTCGCACCCGACACGAGGTTGTGCGAGAGCCAGAGTATGGCGAGCCCGGCGACACCGCCTAGAAGGGCCTTCCAGCCGATGTTGCGGAAGAACCAGTTCATGTTCATGTGCTCCATCTTCATCAGTGCCAGCCCGCTGACAGTGCCGATTCCGAGCACATTGCCTCCTGCCATCACGCAATAGGCGATGACCTGCCAATAGATGCCGTTGCAACTGTAGGCGGCGTTGGCCTCTGCCATGATGTCGTCGGGGCTTGCTATGTCGGGCAATGAGAAGAAGTTCATCGCGGTGGCGAAGTTGTCGAGCACGGTGCTCAACAAGCCTGCCGCGATGCCATGCAGCCATACGTACGGGTTGCTCTCGCTGACATTCAAGTAGTCTGTCACGATATCGAAAGCCCCGGTTTCCTTGACGACACCGATGGCGAGCATGATGCCCATCACGAAAAGTATCATCTGTATGACTCCGTATTGCAGGACCCGGGGGGTGCGGCGACCCACCATGGCGTCCATGTTCATCAACTTGCGGTTGAACACCTCGTTGACGATCCACAGGATTGACAGCACGCACAGTGCCCCCAGGAACGGGCTCAGCTTGGTGAGGTTGTGGAAGGTAGGGATGAACCACAAGCCGCCGATACCCACGAAGAGCATCAGCAAGCGCTGCCATACGTTGAGCCGTGTGTCGTCCCCGCGGTAAGGCATGACTATCCATTCCGTCTCCACGCGCTCGGGCAGCTTCCTGGAAATCAAGTAGGTCGGTATGATCCATGCCGCCAGGCAAGGCAGCAACAACGACATGGAGTATCGGGTGGCCGTCACGGCGCCGCTGTTCCACAGCACCAGGCCCTCCGGGCTGCCTATCACCGTCAACGCCCCGCCGCAGTTGGCCGCCAGGAGGATGGCTCCTCCATAGAACATACGTTGTTGGCGGCTGGGTATGATGCCGTGCATGATGGTGAGCATCATCACGGTGGTGGTCAAGTTGTCGAGGTTGATGGAAATCAGGAATGTCACGACTGCCAACGTCCAGATCATCTTCTTGCTCTTGCGGGTGCGCAGGAGCTGGCTGATGAAGTCAAAGCAGCCATTGTTGTTGAGAATCTCGACGATGGTCATCGTCGCAAGGAGGAACAATACGATTTCCGCGGCCCTTCCCACGTATGGAAGGAATATGTGATGGGAAATGAAACCTTTGACGGTCATGCTGTTCTCGGGAATCTGCCCCCAGCCGTCAGGGTGGAGATAGTGCGAGAACTCATAGGCGTGCTGGCTAGTCACGAAGTCCATACCAAAGCAGATGTAGAGAACCCATCCCACCGTCCCAGCGAAAATCGCGACGGCAGCACGGTTCACCTTGGTAATATTCTCCGTTGCAATGAGGAGGTATCCCAACAGCAATATGGTAACAATGACTAGTGTCATAACTGTTGTCTTTTACATTTCCGAAGGCAAAGGTAACAATTATTCTCTATATAACGACAAAGTGAACGATTTTTTATATCCGTTTAACGGAAAAGTAACAATTTTGTCGTTTTTTGTTACATATTTTGCCATTTTGAGATACTTGGATGGACTTTTACCGTGGCAACCGGTTGAGTTTTTTGCGAATCCAATAATAGACGTGTTCTTGTGCCCAAAAGAGTTTCCACCCGATGGCTGCCGGCAGGTGGCGCCAACGGAAAGGATAATAACCCAGTTTGTAATGATTTCTTCCTTTGAGCCGACCTACCTCCACGCCTGACCAAATCTCCTTGATGAGAAGAATGCCCGCCCTCAAGTCTGCGTCGCCCAGCTGTTTCGCATGATGCAGGGCAAACAGGCAAAGCCCCACAAGGTTCGTCCAACGGCAGTTCTCGTATCGGTCGATGAGGCTTTCTTCGGCACCGAGTGCCACCAGCTGCCTTTTCATGCTGAGGTTGGCCTTCAGGTAGTCGAAACGGCGCATGGAAACCCGGTGGGTTACGGACTCCGCGTGTTGCCGATAGAAATAAAGGGCTGCGCTGTTAGACACCTTCCTGGAGAAAAGATAGTGCAGGCGTGTCGTGTTGTCGTCGCTGTATGCGTGCGACGAGTCGTCATACGGGAAACGCTTGTGTATCTCCGCACGCACGGCATAGACGCCGTGGATCTCCCACCCCAGGCTTTTCTCAAAGGCCTCCTTGCCCGGCATGGTGTCCCAGTCGGGCATGGCATAGTCGTGGGTCTCGCCGGTAGGTTCGCAATACCTGCAACGGAACAGGACACTGTCTGTCTCCTCGTCGCGCTCAAATGCTTTTGCCATCACCTCCAGAGAGTCCGGGGCAAGCCAGTCGTCGCTGTCCAGGAAACAGACATAGGCACCCTTTGCCCTCCGCAAGGCTATGTTGCGGGCCTTCGCCTGTCCTCCGTTTTCCTCCAGGTGCGTGATTTCCACGCGGTCGTCCTTCCCGGCATATTCCCGCAAGATTTCCCAAGACCCGTCGGTCGAGGCATCATCCACACAAAGGACCTGGATTTCCGAAAGGGTCTGCCCCACCAAGGAATCCAAGCACTGCCGAAGGTAAGGTTCGGAGTTATACACTGCCACAAGAACTGAAACTTTAACCATGGCGCAAACGCTTTCTGATTTTAACGATGATGCGCTCCCACAGATGCGACTTGGAACGAAGTACCTGGATGGAGACGCCAAGGCTCACGAAACCAAGCAGCAGGCCTGCCGCCCAGTAATATGCGCCCGTGAAGGCAAGCGTGGAGAGATATGCGACGACGCCCAGCGGAAACTGGATGCCGGCATACAGGAGCACTTCCCGGGACAGATGGTAGCGATACCTGCGCCACATATACGCCAAGACAAAGAGCAGATTGGCCACACCGGCAACCAACAGGGCGATACCCGTGCCCAGCAAGTGGAGCCTTTCGTACCCTACCACGACGAAGACCACGATGAGGACGTCATAGACCAGCTCCACGAACAGGTACGACTTGCTGTCACCCTTCGACAGGGATATGTACTCGACAGGCAAGGCAACGGCCCTGAAATACATCGCCAGCACCGTTATCTTCATCATTCCCATCATCGGCAGGAACTTGCCACTGTAGAGAAGCGGCAGGAGGATGGGCGCCCCTACCATGAAAAACACCAGAAGCGGCGACACCAAGAGCAGAGACACCTCCACCTGGCGGTTGACAACCAGGTGGAGCGACTCGCCCACCCCACGGACTGACGACAGCCGGGGGAAGTAATCCGTCTCCATGGCCTGAAACACCATGCCGGCATACGTCATGGTCATCATATATCCCGCGTTGTACAAGCCCACGGCCTCCAGGTCGCCCACATTGTTCAGGTAAGAGCGTATGGCGAACTCAGCCCCGCTCCCCAGGATGCCCGCCAACACGAATGCGACGCCCAGCCTCACCATCCCCATGCCCTCGCCTATGGCACGCCTTTCCCTGGAGATGCGCAATGGGAAAAGCCTATAGGAGTAAGCGACCGTGAACACCAGCTGTACCAACGCAATGATGACAAGCGAGGGCACTATCGCCCGCTCCCTCCAGACATAATACAAGGGAACGGAGGTCACCAAGGCACCAACGACAGCATAAACAGAAAGTACAGCGAGATGGCGCAGCTGCCTGGTAGCCTTTAGGATAGCCAACTCACCGCCCACAATGGCACCCATGGCGACAACAGGCGACAGCAACACGAAATGCAGCGTATGGTCGCCCCATGTGAACGTCCACTTGTTGAGCAACGGACTGAATGCCACACAGACAAACACACCCAGCAATGCCGTAAGCAGGCACCAAGTACGTACGAGCTTGACAATATGGTTGACCCTGTCGTCGTCACCCTGTCCGTAAGCCTCGGAGATTTCCCTGACGGCGCTCATGGAGATGCCGAGGTTGGTGGAGTCAGAGACAAGTTTGATGGTGGAGCTGAAAAGAGACATCAACCCCATGCCCGACGGGCCGAGAATCATCGCCACCAACTTGTTCCGTATGATTCCAACCATGATATTGAGTCCCTGTACACCGCCGAAGATTCCGGTGTATTTGAGTATATGTGAATAGCTGTCGTCTTTTTCGATTTTTTCCATCCGTCATTAATAGATTGAGTCGCCTCAGCAAGTTACTTATGATAATATAACGACAAAATCGCCAATATATTGCATTGGGGTGGAGCATACTTGACAAATAACCCTACCCCACTTTCATTTTTACCTCGGGACGCAGAACTTTTTCCCTCCCGACGTAGAAATTTTTCCCTCCCGACGCAGGAAAAAAACTGCCGGCAGGGAATTTTCCGCCGACAAATCATATATTTTTACAAACCAGGACGGGAGGCAAAAGCATCAAGAGAGGCAGCGGACACAATGAAAAAAGGCCGGACTCCCAAAACAGGAAATCCGACCTTTATACCTTTCAATCTAAAATGAAGATTAAGCCTCAGCAGGAGCCTCCTCAGCAGGAGTTTCCTCAGCCTGAGCCTCTGCCTTTGCAGCGGCCTCAGCAGCCTTCTTGTCAGCCACCTTCTTGGCGATAGCCTCGTTAACCTTCTTCTCAGCCTCGAGCTCCTTGGCCGCAGCCTCTTTCTTGGCCTTGGCGTCACCCTCGCGAACAGACTCAGCCTTGCCAGCCTTGTCAGCCTTCCAAGCGTCGAAACGCTTCTGGGCCTCAGCCTCGTCGAATGCGCCCTTCTTAACGCCACCCTTGAGGTGCTTCATCAAGTAAACGCCCTCGCTCTTGAGGATGTTGCGAACTGTGTCTGTAGGCTGTGCACCTGTCTCTACCCAGTAGAGGGCGCGATCGAAATTCAAATCTACAGTAGCTGGATTGGTGTTAGGGTTGAAAGTACCAATCTTCTCAGTAAATTTACCATCACGTGGTGCTCTAACGTCAGCGATTACGATACGATAGAAAGCGTAGCTCTTACGACCGCCGCGCTGCAATCTGATTTTTGTTGCCATTTTTTAATTTTATTTTTTAATGAGGTTTGAATTTTATGCTGCCATCTCGTGACAGCGGCTGCAAAATTACGACTTTTATTTGGTTTCCACAAATTTTTGCCGTTTTTTCTGTATTTTTTAACGTATTCTATCCGCTGCCCTTACCAATTTCTCGTCATCACTGACTCCCTTGCGCGCCAATGCCACCAAGATGATGGACACCAACGGCAGGCAGGCGGCGAAGCTGGCCTGCACTTTCCCATCGTTGTTCTCCAGCCCGACAATGCCCAGGAACATCAAAGCGTAGTCGATGTACCACAGTGCGGAAAAGAGCAGGTTGATGGCGCACAAGTTCAGCTGCAGCTTACGGTTCTTATACATGAAAATCGTAACCAACGACATGACTGCCGACAACGCGCAGAGCACGAACAGCGGCACGCAGGTGGCATCCACCCGCAATCCGCCCTCTCCGCCCACAGCCCCCAGGCAATGAATGGAGGTGGCGCCTCCCATCCCCACAGGCTCCAGGCTTGCTATCGGGAGGAAGAGGCAGAAGACGGAGGCGACGACTGCCAAGAGCAGGAACAGGGTTTGTTTGCGCTGTATCATGCCTGCTCCTTTGATGGGTCACGCCAGTAGATGCTGTTCTCGATGAACTCCTCCGTAGCCAAAAGGGTTGGCTTTGGCAATTTCTCGTAATAGCGTGAGATTTCGATTTGCTCACGGTTCTCGAACACCTCCTCCAGCGAATCGTTGTAAGAAGCGAACTCCTGGAGCTTCTTGTTCAGGTCTTGCTTGATTTCGAGTGAGATCTGGTTGGCGCGCTTGGCGATGATTGCTACGCTCTCATAGATGTTCTGCGTCTCATCGCAAAGGCTCATGATGTTACGTGTAACCGTGTTGGTTGGTGCTTTTGACTTCTTGTAATCCATAATAATCCTTTATTTGTTTCTTGATCTTGCGTGATATGTTAATATATAATTAAGGTGTGCCCCGGGTCGGCAGTCCTTGCCGTCACCCCCCCGGGTCAGTCTTGCCGGTTGCTCAGTCTCTCCAGGGCGCTCTCGGGGTGTGCCTTCTCGAACTCCTTGCATTTATCAATCATCTTCTCCGCGTTGGAGCGTTCCTTCGAGTCGGGATACTCATTGATGAAGCCATAGCATTCTTCCTTTGCGTCCTGGTAGCGTTCCAGCTGCTTCTCCTCGACGCTCATCCTGGCCAGCTCGTACTTGCCCTTCATAATCAGAGTGGCGAACTCCTCGCGCTTGTTGCTGTAAGGGTAGTCCTTGAGGGCGTTCTGCGCCGTGACGATGCAAGCCTGGTAGTTGTTTCCCTCGCCCAGGCAATTGCCGAAATAGGAGCCCAGGTCATAGTAGAGCTTGGCGTTCTTGTACTCCTTCTCCACCAAGAGGTCCTGCAACTGGAACAGGCGGTTGGTGGCCTGTGCCTTCAGGTGGGCATCGGGGAAGAGGTCGAGATACTCCTGGAAGGCGGAGATGGCAGTGATCGTCGTGCTCTGGTCGAGACGAGGCTCCGGAGCGTTCATGTAGAGGCTCTCGCCCACGAAATACTTGGCGTTCTCAGCATATACACCCCTGGGGTAACTGCTGTAATACTTGCGGAAATATTCCGCCGCCGTCTCGTAATCCTTCATGTTGAACTCGCTCATGGCAAGCATGTACAAGCTCTCCTCGGCATCGGCGGATCCTTTCTTGATGGTCACCAAGTCGGTGAGCAAGGTAGCTGCGCGGGAATACTTGCCGGAAGCATAGCACTGCTTGGCATATTCATATTTCAGGTTGCTGTCCGGCGACTTGAGAACCTGGTTGAACTCGTTGGCGCAACTCGTCATGAGGAGGGCCAAGCAAGTTGTCATAAGAGCTGATTTCTTCATTATAGTCATGTTTTGTGTTGCAAAGTTAAGGATAAAATACCTATCTACAAAGAAAAAAATACATTTTTTCGCATTTTATCATTCTTTATAACGTATAATGCGAAAAAATTTGTAATTTTGCAATTCAAAGTTTACGTTTGTTAAGGATTACCAGCGACATGGTATCTGCAAGCAGACTCTTTTAGCAAATCAAGACATGGACTTCAAGATAACTTCCCGATACCAACCCACGGGCGACCAGCCCCAGGCGATCAAGCAACTCTCCGAGGGAGTCAGGCAGGGCGTCCCCGCACAGGTGCTGCTGGGTGTCACCGGCTCCGGCAAGACGTTTACCGTAGCCAACGTCATCGCCAACGCCGGCAAGCCGACCCTCGTCCTGAGCCACAACAAGACGCTGGCCGCCCAACTCTACCAGGAGATGAAGGGGTTCTTCCCTGACAACGCCGTGGAATACTACGTGTCCTACTACGACTATTACCAGCCGGAGGCGTACCTGCCCACCACGGACACATACATCGAGAAGGACCTGGCCATCAACGACGAGATAGACAAGCTGCGGCTGGGCGCGGTGTCCGCCCTCCTGTCTGGCAGGAAGGACGTCATCGTGGTGTCTTCCGTCTCGTGCATCTACGGCATGGGAGGGCCCGCCGCCATGCAGCAGAACATCATCAAGATACAAAAGGGCAAGGTGACCGACAGGAACGAGTTCCTGCGGCAACTGGTCGATGCCCTGTACGTGAGAAACGACATCGAGCTGCAGCGCGGCAACTTCCGCGTGAAGGGCGAGACGGTCGATATCTTCATGGCCTACAGCGACAACGTGCTGCGAGTGACATGGTGGGACGACGAGATAGACGGCATCGAGGAAGTGGACGCCCTCACCTGCCACCGCCTGGAGTCGTTTGACGCCTACGAGATCTACCCCGCCAACCTCTTTGTCACCACCAAGGAGCAGACCGAGTCGGCCATCCGCATGATACAGGACGACCTGGTGGCGCAAGTGGACTATTTCAAGGGCATCGGCGACGGCATCAAGGCACAGCGCATCAAGGAGCGCGTGGAGTACGACATGGAGATGATCAAGGAGCTGGGGCACTGCTCCGGCATCGAGAACTACTCCCGGTATTTCGACGGCCGCAACGCGGGCGATCGCCCCTACTGCCTGCTCGACTTCTTCCCGAAAGACTTCCTGCTGGTGGTCGATGAGAGCCATGTCAGCATTCCGCAGATAGGGGCCATGTACGGCGGAGACCGGGCGAGGAAGAAGAACCTCGTGGAGTACGGCTTCCGCTTGCCGGCAGCCTTCGACAACCGCCCCCTCACCTTCGAAGAGTTCCGCAGCCTGATACCGCAGGCCATCTATGTGAGCGCCACCCCCGCCGACTACGAGCTGAGGGAGTCGGAAGGAGTGGTCGTGGAGCAGCTGATACGCCCCACGGGCTTGCTCGACCCCGAGATAGAGGTGCGCCCGAGCGAGAACCAGATAGACGACCTGCTCGACGAGATACTGACCCGCACGCAACGCGACGAGCGGGTGCTGATCACCACGCTCACCAAGCGCATGGCGGAAGAGCTGACGGAGTTTCTGCTCAACCACAACGTGAAGGCCGCCTACATCCATTCGGACGTGGCGACGCTGGACCGCGTGAGAATCATGAACGACCTGCGCGCCGGACTGTACGACGTGCTCGTGGGCGTGAACCTGCTGCGCGAAGGACTCGACCTGCCGGAGGTCTCGCTGGTAGCCATCCTCGACGCCGACAAGGAAGGATTCCTGCGCAGCCACCGTTCCCTCACCCAGACCGTGGGGCGAGCAGCGCGCAACGTACACGGAAAGGCCATCATGTACGCCGACACCATGACGGAGAGCATGCAGCGCACGATAGACGAGACGGCACGCCGACGCAGCATCCAGCTGCAATACAACGCCGACCACGGCATCACCCCGACCCAAATCGTCAAGGCCATCACCTCCGCCCTCCCGACATCCGGCAAGGAAGAGACAGGCGCGGCAAGCCTCGGCAAGGAAACCGCCCGAAGAGTCTATATAGAGCCAGAGGGCGCAGCCTTCGCCGCCGACCCCGTGCTCAAGTCCGTGCCGAAGGAAAACCTGCAGAAGAGCATCGACAACCTGACAGCCCTGATGAAACAGGCGGCCAAGGACCTCGACTTCATGCAGGCAGCGCAATACCGCGACGAAATACTCCGCCTACAGAAGGAGCTTGAGGAAAAGTAAAAGGGCAAAAATTACACTTAACATCATTACATCAATATAATCATGTGGTTAGTATTAGCATTTCTCTCGGCAGCATTGCTGGGGTTTTATGACGCCTTCAAGAAGAAGGCTCTTTCAGGTAACGCAGTCATCCCCGTGCTCTTTCTGAACACGCTGTTTTCTTCGCTCATCTTCCTCCCGTTCATAGCCGTCAGCTATACGGGGCACACGCTTGACGGCACGATATTCCACGTGGCCGAGGGCGGATGGGAAGTACACAAGTATATCGTGCTCAAGAGTTTCATCGTACTGAGCAGCTGGGTGTTCGGCTATTTCGGCATGAAGCACCTGCCGCTCACCATCGTGGGCCCCATCAACGCCACCCGCCCCGTGATGACCCTCGTGGGCGCCCTGCTGGTATATGGCGAGGTGCTCAACCTCTACCAGTGGATCGGCGTGATACTCGCCGTCCTCTCCTTCGCCATGCTCAGCAGAAGCGGCAAGAAGGAGGGCATCGACTTCAAGCACGACAAGTGGATCTACTTCATCGTGCTCGCCGCAGTGCTGGGCGCAGTGAGCGGCCTCTACGACAAATACCTGATGGCTCCCCCCGAGAACGGCGGCGTGGGGCTTGACCGGATGATCGTGCAGAGCTGGTACAACATCTACCAGTGCTTCCTCATGGGCGCGATGATGGTCATGATATGGTGGCCTACCCACAAGAACACCACCCCGTTCCACTGGCACTGGTCGATCGTCTTCATCAGCATCTTCCTCAGCGCGGCCGACTTCGTGTATTTCTACGCCCTCAGCTTGCCGGGAGCCATGATCAGCATCGTGAGCATGATACGCCGCGGCAGCGTCATCGTGAGCTTCCTCTTTGGCGCAGCCATCTTCCACGAGAAGAACCTCAAGGCGAAGTTTGTCGATTTGCTGCTTGTCCTCCTGGGAATGCTCTTCCTCTATTTCGGAACAAAATAACGGCGCAAAGATAACTTTTTGCAGAAATATTTGGCTGTTTGACTATAAAGTGTTACTTTTGCAGCCAAAACGTTTACCAATTTAAAGAATAGAATCATGAACAGAACGATTATTACAGTAGTGGGCAAGGATACCGTCGGTATTATTGCCAAGGTTTGTACCTATTTGGCAGACAGCGACATCAACATTCTTGACATCTCACAGACTATCGTGCAGGATTACTTCAACATGATGATGATTGTCGATATGGGCAAGATGAAGAAGTCTTTCGAGAATGTAGCCGACGAACTGGCCGAGATTGGTAAAGGCATGGGCGTGCAGATCAAGACTCAGCGCGAGGAAATCTTCGACATGATGCACCGCATCTAAGGGAAGAGTGAAGAACGAAGAATCCATTTGTCCTATAATATAATAAGGTATGATTAATATTTCTGAGGTCATCGAGACCAACAAGATGATAGAGCAGGAGAATCTCGATGTGCGCACCATCACCATGGGCATCAACCTGCTGGACTGTGCCGCCAACGATGTAGATGTGCTCTGTCAGAACATATACAACAAGATTACACGACTCGCCAAAAACCTCGTCAAGACGGGCGAGGACATCTCCAAGGAGTTTGGCATCCCCATCGTCAACAAGCGAATCTCCATCACGCCTATCTCGCTGGTTGGCGGTTCCGCCTGCAAGACTACCGACGACTACGTGAAGGTAGCCAAGACCCTTGACAAATGTGCCAAGGAACTGGGCGTGAACTTCCTCGGCGGCTATTCCGCCATCGTGAGCAAGGGAATGAGCAAGAGCGACGAGCTGCTGATACGCTCCATCCCGCAGGCTTTGGCACAGACGGACTTCATCTGCAGCTCCATCAACGTGGGTTCCACCAAGACGGGCATCAACATGGACGCCGTGCGCCTGATGGGACAGATCGTAAAAGATACCGCCGAGGCCACCAAGGACCAAGGTTCCCTGGGATGCGCCAAGCTGGTGGTGCTCTGCAATGCGCCTGACGACAACCCGTTCATGGCGGGTGCCTTCCACGGCGTGAGCGAGGCGGATGCGGTCATCAGCGTGGGCGTCAGCGGTCCGGGAGTGGTGAAATACGCATTGGAGAGCGTGCGCGGCGAGAGCTTCGAGGTGCTTTGTGAAACCATCAAGCGCACTGCCTTCAAGATTACACGTGTAGGACAGTTGGTTGCCAAGGAGGCATCTGCCCGACTGGGCATACCCTTCGGCATCATCGACCTGTCGCTGGCACCTACCCCTGCCATCGGCGACAGTGTGGCGGACATCCTGAAGGAAATCGGCCTGGAGCATCCCGGCGCACCGGGCACCACGGCGGCCTTGGCCCTGCTGAACGACCAGGTGAAGAAGGGCGGCATCATGGCCTCCTCGTACGTAGGAGGATTGAGCGGCGCCTTCATCCCCGTCAGCGAAGACCAGGGCATGATAGATGCCGTGGAGGCCGGGGCCCTGACCATCGAGAAACTGGAGGCGATGACTTGCGTCTGCTCCGTGGGCCTTGACATGATTGCCATCCCCGGCGACACGCCTGCGACCACGATTGCGGGTGTCATCGCCGACGAGGCCGCCATCGGCATGATCAACCAGAAGACCACCGCCGTACGCGTCATTCCCGTAATCGGCATGAAGGTAGGCGACACGGTTGACTTCGGTGGCTTGCTGGGCCATGCCCCCATCATGCCTGTCAACGCGTTCAGCTGTGATGCGTTCGTGAACCGCACGGGCCGCATCCCTGCGCCCATCCATAGCTTTAAGAACTAAAGGATAACATCATTATAAAAATCCAATAAAGCCCCCACAAGCTGTGAAGCTCGTGGGGGCTTGACCTTTTAATTGAAGATTTGGCGCCTTACTCCTTTCCGATGTTCCATCGCAACCCAAACTGGAAGTTGAAGTTGCACTTCTTGTCCTTGAACACGTTCTCTATCTGGCTTCCGTTGTCGAAGTAAAACTTCACACCAGGCTCCACATAGATGCCCAGCTGCGGAATGAAGTCATACTGTGCGCCTGCCGACACGTTGCCCGACCATTGCATCCTGTCACGCCGGCTGCTCGTCTCCTGCCCGTCCGACTCCGTGTGGTTTTTCACGTTGATTGCTCCTTCGCCACCCACGGTCAGATAGGTATGGAGGTTTCGAGTTCCCCACACCCGGCAACTGAGATTGACGGGGATGCCCACGTAATGGAGGTCTTGCGTAGTGACATGCTTGGCGATACCGCCCACCGTATTGACAAAGTCGGAACTGGTCTTCGTATATACAACTCCCGTTGTCAGACGGAGACGTGATGTCAGCCCGAATCCCACCTGCAGGCCTACAGACAGCGGTTGGTGATGCTTGACTTCCTCTGCGTAATCACCGGGCTTGAAAGCTGAGACCAGCTTTAGGTCGTAGATATCCGCAAACTCTTGGTTCCCTCCATTCGCAAAGGATTCGGGAGATGGCATGGCGCTTGCCAACATGGGACCGCTGCCATTGCCGGCGCTATTGCCGACGATTCCATTTTCCCCATACACCTGCATGCTCCATCCAGACCTGCGGCTGGATTTTCCATGCAGTACGACATCTCGGGCAGAGATGCTTTCGAGAGGTTCGCATACCGCCAACTTGGCGGTGCCGCTTTCCTGCCGCGGCTCCGACTTCCCTCGGGCTTCCTGCCGCGGCTCCGACTTCTCCTCCTGCTTGCCCCCAGCCTCAAGAGGTTCTGTGGAAGCCAAGGCCGCAGAAGCCTCTTCCGCCGTCGAGGCAAGCGCCAACGCTTCCCCCTGAGGCTTAGCCTCCAAAAAGTCGGCAACAGCCTCTCTTGCTGACGCAACCAGACTTCCGCCGGCGGAAGTCGCAGCCGTTGCGACGCCCACCCCAAAGTCCTCCTGAGAGGAGGCATGACCAGCGGGGGCGCCCACGTGAGCCTTGGGCTGCACGACAGCCAAGTCATTCGCTGGCAGATTGCCATCATGCCGGGATTGCACATAAACATAAGATCCTCCCACAGCCAAAGCCGCAATAGCGGCAGCCATGGAGAAACGGCGCATCATAACCTGCCGAGCAGACTTCTGCGTTTCCGCCGAATCCTTCCGGGGAGACTCACCTCCCATAGAATCCGCTTCCGGGGAGACTTGCTGAGCAAGCGATTGTTCGATGGTTGCCCACAAGTCATCCTTGACAGGCTCTTGGTAGTCTGCCAACTGGTCTCTGAGTTTGTCTGTCCAATCGTTACTCATATTGTTTGTCATTTAAATATTCCTTGATTTTAACGGCCAAGAGTTTCTTGGCCCGTAGGTATTGTGAGGCCGACGTTGACTCCTTGATGCCAAGTTCATCGGCAATTTCCTTGTGACTCTTCCGTTCGAAGACGAACATATTGAGCACCATCCTATAGCCATCGGGCAAGTCGCCAATCATCCGCGTGAGCACGTCGGGCGGCACACGTTCCACCTCGGGTTCACCTGCCTCAGGCGCGTCGGGGACTTCCTCGACAAAGACGAACCGTCCCTTGCGCTTGACAAACGACACCGCCTCGTTGGCCACGATTCTAAGAATCCAGCCCTTGACGGACCCCTCGCCCCGGTAATCAAACCGCTGGATGGAAGACAGAATCTTCACAAAGCTGTCATGGACCACATCATTGGCGTCATCACGTGAGGGGACATACCTCGCCGCTACGGCCATGGCATACCCAACATAGCGGCTATACAGGTCATGAAGAGCCCGACGGTCGCCTTTCTTGATGTTGTCCAATAGTTCTTTTTCCGTTTCCATCTGCTTAATAAACTGCAAGGCATGGCAAACCTTGCACCAAACAATAAGTTTTTTTCAAAAAAAACGCAAAATGATGCACCAAAATTCACCTGTCCCGGCCACTATACGAAGAAGGTCAGCCCCTCCTTGCTCAAGAAACTGTTTTCGAAGACTTCCTTCGCCTCGTTCAGCAACAGCTGCTCATTGTTGTAGCGAGCACTATAATGCCCCAACAGCAGTTTGCCCACCCCAGCCTCCTTCGCCACCAGGGCAGCCTGCCGTGCCGTGGAATGGTTATAGAGCTTGGCGCGGTCTTCGTGGGCGGAGGTATAGGTGCTCTCATGGTACAAGGTGCTGACACCCTTCACCACGGAAGAAAGCCCCGGCATATAGCGTGTGTCGCTGCAATAGGCGTAGCTCCTCGTAGGGGCGGGAGGCTCGACGAGCCGCCCGTTTGGCACGACGGTACCGTCTTCCAAGACCCAGTCCATGCCTTTCTTGATGTTGTAGAACTGACAGGTGGGAATCCCATAATAGTCGGCCATGTCCCGGCGGATATGCGGCAAGGTAGGTTTCTCGCGGAAAAGGAAGCCACAGCAGGGCACGCGATGCTGCAGAGGTATAGTCTCCACCGTCAACGACTTGTCTTCATATATCACCCTGGACTGGGTCGTATCGACCGGCACAAACTCAATCTCATACTCCATCCCCTTCAGGAAGAAGTCTGCCTGTTGCTTGAACAAGGATTCGTAATCACTTGGAGCAAAGACTTTTAACATAGCCGTTCGCCCTAGCATGCCGAAGGTAGAAAGCAATCCCAGCAAACCATAGCAATGGTCACCGTGAAGGTGACTGATGAAGATGGCTTTGATCTTGGCGAAATGAATGTGGGTATGCCGGAATTGCATCTGCGTACCCTCTCCGCAATCGACTATAAAATACTTGCCCCGCAATTCGACGATTTGCGAGGAAGAGCCGTGCTTGCGGGTGGGCAAAGCACTGCCGCACCCCAGTATATGTACCTTGAATGATTCCATCCCCTACAGCTGCCTCTTGAAAGTGAAGATGCCTACGTTGTTCTCCAGGTAGAGGCTGTCCGGTCCCAGGTTGTCTATCTGGAAGGTGTCCTTGTTGAGCAGGAGCTTGCCGTTGAGAATCTTCCAGGAAGTCCAGGGATTCTGCTCAGCCTTCACGTTGTTCTTCACCTCACCGCCCTCAAGAAGCTCGAAGTTCTTGTCAAGGCTCACCCATTTGCCGAGCAAGGATGTGAGGTTGATGACCTGTTGCGCCACCACCTCGCCGGGCTTTTCCTCGATGCCCACCAGGGCGATGCGGTCGCCGGAGAGCAGCCCGCCCTTCACGATGCCGGGGTTCTCCTCGTCGATAAACACCTGTACCGTGTCGCCGGCGTCGGCAATCAGCTGCAGGTTGTGCATCGAGGTGCCTTCCCCACAGATGCCGTAAATGGTGGAGTCAACCATGTCTTCCTCCACCTCCATGGAGTCAACCGCCGAGATGACAGGCTTGGTTTGCTTGTCCTTGCAGCCGTTGGCGGCAAAGAGCAGCGCCATGGCCACAAAGGTTGTGTAAAATAATCGTTTCATATCATAGAGTTGTTATAAGGGTTTCCTCTTGTCTATCTTGCGGACTGTCTCTCCTGCGCCTTCGCTTCATCCCATAGTTTATCCATCTCTTCCAACGTCATGTCCTTCAAGCCTTTGCCCAGCTTGAGCGAATGGTCCTCGACGTAATTGAAGCGTCGGATGAACTTTTGGTTCGTATGTTCCAGGGCATTGTCGGGGTTGAGCTTGTAGAGACGCGCGGCGTTGATGACAGAGAAGAGGAAGTCGCCGAGCTCCTTGGTAGAGTTTTCCTTGTCGCCCTTGGCAAGTTCCGCCTTCAGTTCCTCGAGTTCCTCCTGCACCTTGTCCCACACGTCCTCCTTCTCTTTCCAGTCGAAGCCCACATTGCGCGCCTTGTCCTGTATGCGGTACGCCTTGATGAGGGACGGAAGGGAATGGGGCACCCCACTGAGCACCCTCTCGTTGCCGTCCTTCTCCTGCTGCTTGATCTGTTCCCAGGTCTTCTCGACCGCCGAGGCGGAAGTCGGGAGGGAAGAGCCTTCCTTCCTCACCGCACCCGAGGCGGCAAGAGGCTTTTCTTCCCTATATAACACCTGCCCCTCTTCGTTGATGTACATGTCGGGATTGGAGACCGTCCAGTCGCCATCCTCACGCCAGTTGATGAAGGGATGGCGGAACATCAGCTTGTCGGCCTCCTGGTTGCAGACATCGCAGATGTCGAACTCACCGTCCTCACGGCCGATGATGGAATAGAACATGACGTGCTCCAGGACATCGCCCAGTTCCTTCTTGATTTCCTTGTAGTCGCGCTTCATCAGAGCGTCACATAGCTCGAAAGTCTCCTCGATGGTGTTCGGGCGAAGACTCTCGAAAGTTTGCTTCCTGTCCCAGGGACAAAGTATGCGAAGGCGGTCTTGCACGTCCATCAACCTGCTGAACGCCGCCAGTTTCTCTTCTTTTGTATGCATCATTTTCATTTTATGTTACAAGTTTTCCTCCCACGGCGACACCGCCAAACATCAGCCAACTTCTTTTACCGCATGGCTAACCATCGCTTTTATGTAAAAATACGTAATTTTGATGCAAAGATAATGTTTTTCGCCCAAAAAGTAGTATCTTTGCATCGATTTTTAAGGAAAAGAAATAAAAAACATACAAAACAATGGAATTAGCAAGCAAATACGATCCACAAGACGTGGAAAGTAAATGGTATCAGTACTGGCTTGACAACAAGCTTTTCAGTTCGAAGCCAGACGGTCGCGAACCTTACACAGTGGTCATCCCCCCACCTAACGTGACGGGTGTGCTCCACATGGGCCATATGCTCAACAACACCATCCAGGACATCCTCGTGCGCCGTGCACGCATGGAGGGCAAGAACGCCTGCTGGGTGCCGGGTACCGACCATGCCAGCATCGCCACCGAGGCAAAGGTGGTGAACCGCCTCGCCCAACAGGGCATCAAGAAGACCGACCTCACACGCGACGAGTTCCTCAAGCACGCATGGGACTGGACGCATGAGCACGGCGGCATCATCCTCAAGCAGCTGCGCCGACTGGGTGCCAGCTGCGACTGGGACCGCACCTCGTTCACCATGGACGAGACTCGCTCCAAGGCCGTCATCCACGTGTTCTGCGACCTCTACAACAAGGGATTGATATACCGTGGCGTGCGCATGGTAAACTGGGACCCGAAGGCCCAGACCGCACTCTCCGACGAGGAGGTCATCTACAAGGACGAGCACTCCAAGCTCTATTACCTCAAGTATTATGTCGTGGAGAGCGACTGCCAGCAGGTGGAGGAAGGCAACGTGATGCACAAGGACGGCAAGGGCTACTACGCCGTAGTGGCCACCACCCGCCCGGAGACCATCATGGGCGACTCCGCCATGTGCATCAACCCCGATGACAAGAAGAACACCTGGCTGAAGGGCAAGCACGTAATCGTGCCATTGGTAAACCGAGAGATACCCGTCATCGAGGACACATACGTGGACATCGAGTTCGGTACCGGCTGCCTGAAGGTGACACCAGCCCACGACATCAACGACCACGCCCTCGGCCTGAAGCATGGCCTGCAGACCATCGACATCTTCAACGACAACGGCACCATCAGCGAGGCTGCCGGCATGTACGTGGGCCAGGACCGCATGGACGTGCGCAAGCAGATAGCCATCGACCTGCAGAACGCCGGCTTGATGGAGAAGGTGGAAGACTATAATAATAAGGTGGGATTCTCGGAGCGCACCAACGTCGCCATCGAGCCTAAGCTCTCCACGCAGTGGTTCCTCAAGATGCAGCACTTCGCCGACATCGCCCTCGCTCCCGTCATGGACGACGACATCGAGTTCTACCCCAAGAAATACAAGAACACTTACCGCCACTGGCTGGAGAACATCAAGGACTGGTGCATCAGCCGCCAGCTCTGGTGGGGTCACCGCATCCCAGCCTACTACTTCGACAACAACGGCAAGAACGACTATGTGGTGGCTGAGACCGCCGAAGAGGCGCTGAAGCTCGCACAGGCCAAGAACGCCGACGTGAAGGCCGAAGACCTCGAGCAGGAGAGCGACTGCCTCGACACATGGTTCTCCTCATGGCTGTGGCCTATCTCCCTCTTCGACGGCATCGAGCACCCGGACAACGAGGAGATCAACTACTACTACCCTACCTCCGACCTCGTGACGGGCCCGGACATCATCTTCTTCTGGGTAGCGCGCATGATCATGGCCGGCTACGAGTACCGTGGCAAGATGCCTTTCAAGCACGTGTATTTCACGGGTATCGTGCGTGACAAACTTGGCCGCAAGATGAGCAAGAGCCTCGGCAACTCGCCTGACCCCATCGACCTCATCGACAAGTTTGGCGCCGACGGCGTGCGCATGGGCATGATGCTCTCCGCCCCGGCTGGCAACGACATCCTTTTCGACGAGAGCCTCTGCGAGCAGGGACGTAACTTCAACAACAAGATATGGAATGCCTTCCGCCTCGTGAAGGGCTGGGAGACAGCCGACATCGAGCAGCCCAAGAGCGCAGAGATAGCCGTGAAGTGGTTTGACGCCAAGCTGAAGGAAACAAACGCCGAGATGGAGAAGCAGTTCAAGGACTACCGCATCTCCGAGGCTTTGATGACCGTGTATAAGCTGTTCTGGGACGAGTTCTCCTCCTGGTACCTGGAGATGGTGAAGCCCGCCTACGGCCAGCCCATCGACCAGAAGAGCTACGACGCGACCCTCAAGTTCTTCGACGCGCTCCTGAAGATGCTGCATCCGTTCATGCCGTTCATCACCGAGGAGTTGTGGCAGCACATCTACGACCGCCAGGACGGCGAGAGCATCATGCGCGAGAAACTGGAGATTCCAGCCCCTACCGCCGAGGAGGCAAAGCTCGCCGCCGACATCGAGGCCGTGAAGCAGATCATCGCCGGCGTACGTACCGTGCGCAACCAGAAGAACATCGCCCAGAAGGAGCAGCTGACCCTCCAGGTGGTAGGCCAGAACGACTTCGAGGCATACGACGACGTGACCCTCAAGATGGCGAACCTCGACAAGATAGAGGTCATCGCCGAGAAGAGCGCGGACGCGTCCAGCTTCATGGTGGGCACCGACGAGTTTGCCGTGCCATTGGGCGACCTCATCGACGTGGCCGCCGAAATCGAGAAGGCTGAGGCCCAGCTCCAGCACCTCGAGGGCTTCCTGGCAGGTGTACGCAAGAAGCTGGGCAACGAGAACTTCGTGGCCCATGCGCCCGAGAAGGTTGTCGCCCTGGAGCGCAAGAAGGAAAGCGACTCCCTAGAGAAGATAGCCGCACTCAAGGCCACCATCGAGGAGCTTCGCAAGAAATAATATCGCCTATACACAATGGAGCGTGTGAAGTAGTCCCTATATTATAATAAGGTATAGAGACACTGACACGCTCCTTTTCCAATTGGGCTACCACCATAACGTACAAGCAACTTGTTTTTTGAAAATGAAGAAACTTTTATCCATCATCATAGCGTTCGTGGCCATCTTGGGAATGAGCAGTTGTTCCGAGGAGGCGGTTGACGTCGATACCGTCAACAAGCAGACGATTCTCGTGTTCATGCCCTGGACAGGATCGTCGAGCAGCAGCGGACTCTACAACAACTTCATCAACAACCTTGACAGCATCAAGCAGGGCATCGTCAACCAAAAGGGATTGACAAACACCCGGGTACTGGTCTTCATCAGCAAGCCCAGCAGCACGGGCGGCTACGGCAAGAGCTACCTCTACGAGCTGAAGTACGACACCAACCAAAAGACCGTTGACGAGGTGGAACTAAACACATACGAAGGCAACAGCTACACCACCGCCGAAGGCATCACCAGCCTGATCAACGAAGTCAAGTCGAGAGCCGAGGCCCTCAACTATGCGATGATCATAGGAAGCCATGGCTGCGGATGGACCTACGTTGACGACTGGAAAGATTACCCTTACTACGCCAAGAAGTATGCCGGCATGATGGCAGACGACTCGACGGAAAGCTCGGCTGCCAAGTCGATTACGCCGGCAGCATCCTCCCCATTCGGCGGATGGGACACCAACCCGACCACCCGTTTCCTGGGCAGTGTGAGCCAGGGAGATTACGCCATCGACGTACCGACCTTGGCACAAGGCATCGAGGCAAGCGGCATCAAGATGCAGTACATCCTGCTCGACGCATGCTACATGAGCAATGTCGAGACGGCATACGAGTTGAGAAACGCCACCAACTACCTGGTGGCATCAGCCAGCGAAATCATGTCGATAGGCATGCCATACGCCTCCATCTGGACGAGCCTCAACTCCGCCGCCCCCAACTATTCGGGCATCGTGTCGGGATTCAACACCTTCTATTCTTCCTATGAGTATCCTTACGGAAACTTGGCCGCCATCGACTGCCGGCAAATGGAAAAGCTGGCTGCAGTGATGAAGGACATCAACCAAAAATACCCGACCATCGACAGCGACAAGCTGGCAGGTGTCCAAAAACTTGGAGGGTTCCAGCCAACCATCTTCTACGACCTGGGCAACTACATCGACAGCCTCGTCCCCACGGGCTACATGAAGGAACAGTTCACCAACCAGCTCAAGTTGACGGTGAAGGCATCCCAATCCACCTCGAAGGTGCTGACTGCCCTCTACTCCGACAACGAGCTCATTGACGTCAACACCTTCTCCGGACTTACCATCTCCGACCCGAGCACCCACAGCGCCGCCGTCAAGGGAAGGGAGAAGACAGGCTGGTGGAAAGCCACGCACAACGAATAACAAAGTTTTACCAAAAGAAGAACTATGGACTTTTTTATGATCGAAAATGGCAAGCAGGCGGGACCTATGACCATCGCGCAACTTGCCGAAAGGCACATCACGCCGGAAACGCTTGTCTGGCGCAAGGGTATGGCAGACTGGGAACCCGCCTGGAAGGTGCCGGAACTCAGATATATCCTGGACGAGCTGCACGCGCAAAACAACCCCAACCAGCAAGGGGAAGGTGCGGCAGTCCCTCCGGTTCCGCCAAGGCAACAGGAAGGAAGGCAACAAGAAGGAAGGCAACAGGAGCACCCCAGCCATCACCTGGGCCCCAAGATTGCGGGCGGTCTCATCATCGTCCTCCTGGTCGTCCTCGCGCTGACCAACCCTTCCAAGGAAGACCACGAGAACGCCATCCGCACAGAGGTTGGCAAGGCGATAGACAAGTCTGACGCCTTAGGCGGCAACGACATCTTCTCGCAAGGATTCAAGATGATGGCCCGCATGGTGGCAGGGACTGTGCTGGACTCCGCACTCGACCAAATCTTCGAGTACCACAGCTACCTCTTCTTCTCGAAAGGCACGGTCACACTGGACGGTAAGAGCCACACCATAAGCTATGGGGTCTTCGGCAAGGTGATGTCCATGAATGCCGACGACATGGTGAAGGCACTGGAGAAAGACCATCTCCGCATCGAGGAGTCATCGGCCAACAGCTCTTCCGACGAAGCAGACCAGCCGGACATCAACACTGCGGACGGCAGCATACAACAAAGGTTGGAAGACAAGACCAGCGATGCCGTTGACAAGGTCAAGGACAAAGTGAGAAAGAAAGTAGAGGACAAAATCAACCAAAAGATAGACGAGGTCACAGACTCCTCGACCATCGAGAAGTTGATAGACAAAATACTAGGCTTGTTCTAGGCAAGCAAAAAAGAGAGAGGGTGTGCCAACAGTCGATGGCACACCCTCTCTCTTTTTTGCCTGCACAGCTATTACTTCTTCTTCTCTGTCGCCTTGGCGGCAGGAAGACCGCCCTTGTAAGCCTTGTTCAAGCCGGCGATGACCTCCTTGGTGATGTCGTAGGCCTTGTCGCAGTAGAGCAAGTTGTCTCCGCTCTTGGAGAAGATGATGCTATACTTCTTGTCCTTGTTGTACTTGGCCAGATAGTTGGCGATGCTGTCATGGAGAGCCTTGTTGTACTTGTCTTGCTCTGCCGCGAACTCATTGCTCAATCTCTGCTGCAAGCCCTGCACATCGTTGCTCTGCTTCTGCAAGCCAGCCTGGATGGCCTCAGCCTGCTCACGAGTCAAGGCGTTCTGCTGAATTTTCTGCTGGAAGTTGGCGGCCGCAGCCTGCAGGCTCTGCTGCTTCTGAGCAAGCGTAGCCTGGATGTTCTGCCCCTTCTTCTCGAGGATAGACGCATACTCCTTGGCAAAAGTATATTGAGTCATGATGGAGTCAACCTCAACATACGCAATTTTCAACTCAGCCGGAGCCTTGCTCTCTGACTTCGCCTCGACCTGTGGCTGCGACTTGTTGCATGAAGCAAGCGACAAGGCAGCGACCGCTGCGATAGCCACAGAACCCAAAATGTTCTTTTTCATTGTCTTTACCTATTTATTATTTTTTATTTCTAATTTCTCATTTACCCCATCAATACGCTTTTCCTGCCTGCCGCGCCTCGCGGTCTTGGTCTATCACGCAATGAATGCCTTTCTTGCGCAGACCAGGGTTGTCGTGCACATGCTGCGAGGAGAACTTTCCGTTCTTCTTGAAAATCAACTTGACGGATAACAATGCCATGCAGATAGCAATTATTAACACGCTTAATAGCATTATCTTTATCATTTTTATTACCTTTGCAGTGCCATAGCGGCACAATTCGTTGCAAAGGTAACATTTTTAAGGCAAATCGCAAAGAAAAAAGAGAAAATAGTACACATTAAATCATAAAATAACATAAAAGCATGGAGAAAAACGAGTTAAAGCCTGCTTGCGTATTCGAGCAGTTCGCTAAAATCAATCAAATACCCCGCCCTTCCAAGCACGAGGAGAAGATGATAGGCTTCCTGGAAGAGTTCGGCAAAAGCCACCACCTCGACACTCAGGTGGACGAGACCGGAAACGTAATCATACGGAAACCTGCCTCGGCAGGTTACGAAGACCGCGAGACCATCATCCTGCAAAGCCACATGGACATGGTGTGCGACAAGTTGGTGGATGTAGATTTCGACTTCCACAAGGACGCAATCCAGACATACATCGACGGGGAGTGGCTGAAGGCCAAGGGCACCACCCTCGGTGCTGACGACGGCATCGGGTGCGCCATCGAACTGGCCATCCTCGACAGCCAAGACCTCAAGCACGGCCCCATCGAGTGCGTCTTCACACGTGACGAGGAGACAGGCCTGACAGGAGCGCACGGCATGAAGGCGGGCTTTATGACGGGCAAGATGCTCATCAACCTCGACTCCGAGGACGAAGGACTCATTTTCGTGTCTTGCGCCGGCGGTCAGACCACCCATGCCACCTTCAGCCTCCAACGCGAGGAGGCTCCCAGCGGATATTTCTTCCTGAAGATTGCGCTGAAGGGGCTGAACGGCGGCCACTCGGGCGATGACATCGACAAGAAGCGCGCCAATGCCATCAAGATCTTGGCCCGATTCCTCTACATGGAAATGGAAAAGCTCGATGGCGACATCCGCATCGCAAGCTTCGACAGTGGCAAGATGCACAACGCCATTCCCCGCGACGGGCAGGTGGTGTTCGCCGTCAAGAACGCCCACAAGGAACAAGTGCGCGCCGACTGGAATGTCTTCGCCGCCGAGGTCGAGGACGAATTCCACGTCACTGAGAAAGAGATGCACTTCAACATGGAGAGCACTGATGCAACCAATGTGATAGAAAAGACTGTGGCAGAGAAGTTTATCATGTCGTTGCAAGCCATCGACAACGGTCCGATGACCAACTGCCAGGACGAAGCCATCGCCTGGATGGTCGAGACCTCCAGCAACGTGGCAAGCGTGGCGACCACCGACGATGCCATCGAGATTGTCGCCTCCCAGCGCAGCAATGTGATGAGCAACCTCGACAACATGACCAACACCGTGAAGGCCGTCTTCCAGCTGGCAGGAGCCAAGGTGCGCGTGGGCGACAAGTACCCGGCGTGGAAGATGCGCGCAGACAGCGCCTTGACCGACCTCACCGTGTCAAGCTACGAGAAGCTCTTCGGCAAAAAACCGCTCGTGAAGGGCATCCACGCCGGCCTGGAGTGCGGTCTGTTCTCCGAGAAATACCCGGAACTGGACATGGTAAGCTTCGGCCCCACCCTCCGCTATGTACATACCCCACAGGAGGCCCTTCACATCCCTACCGTGCAGATGGTCTGGGATCACCTCCAGGACATCCTGAAGAATGTACCCAAGAAGGAGTAATCTCCGATAATTATCGCAATAATATACACAAAGGCCCGACATTCTGTTAAATTACATGAAATGTCGGGCCTTTGCTCTTGACACGCATTGATATTTTTACTATATTTGCAATATAAAATATATATAGTATTATTAACCCATAAAGCAAAAGTAGCATGAAAACAGAAATGACCCAGAACCATGGTGAGTATGTTGAAATCACATCTCCCGTTCAAGAAACAGAAGTGATGACCACCGACAACGTAGGAGGCGAAATTTGGTACAACTAGACCAACATAATGACTCTATATCGCAAAGGAGCGCATTCCCCCAAGGGATGCGCTCCTTTGCGATATAGGCCGGGCTGCCACCATGTACCCTGGGATTCCCCTTACGCCAACATTCTCCTCACATAACTCCTCACTTGCTTGCGCGCCACCCCAAGACGGTTCTCCACATTCTTATATTTAATGTCCAATCGCACGGCAATCTCGCTTACCGGCAGACCGTCATACAAATTCAAGCGATACACCTGGCCCTGCTTTTCGCCCAGGCGAGCGATGCCACGCTCCAAGACCTCATTGATTTCCCAGGCAGAATAGACCGACTCCGCATCATACACGGCATGGGAGAGACCGGCATGGGAGAGGTAATGCCCATAGTCGCAAACGCACTGATAGTGGCGCAAACGGTCGAATGTCAGATTGCGCGCCACCGTATATACCAAGCAAGGCAAGGTGACGGGAGTTATCATCTTGTCCAGCTGCAAAAGGCGCACGAAAACATCCTGCACGATGTCCTCGGCATCTTTGGCACATTGCAAACGCGACGCCACATACGCCTTGAGCTCGTCATAATGCTGAGAGTAGTAGTCAGCTATCAAGTCGGCTTTAGTTTCTTTCATGTTCTTATCAGAGTTAACTTCCGCGAGACATGGCCTGGCTGCAAGCCACGTTCTTCGCCTGTACAAGTGCAAAGGTAATAAAAATAATATACCGCCCCAACTTTCCCTCTCGTATTTTTGCACGAAAAGGAGCGGATGAAACATTTGAAACATCAAAAGAAACATTTGGCGCACGTCGGTCGGGTTCCGCAGACATGACAAATTGCCACGACGGGCGTCCCGGCAACTGACACCCCGGCGAGGTTGGCACACTATTTGCAAAAACCAGGGCGATTTTCCACAGCCCCCAGCACCCACGCAACGAGGGCAAGCGGAGCATCGACAAACCAAAGAAGATTAAAACATATACAATTATGGCACAAAAAGGTAATATTGGAGTTACGACAGAAAACATTTTCCCTGTCATCAAGAAATTCTTGTATTCTGACCACGACATCTTCCTGCGCGAGATGGTTTCCAACGCAGTGGATGCCACGCAAAAGCTGAAGACTCTCGCCGCACAAGGCGACTTCAAGGGCGAGACGGGCGACATGACCGTACGCGTGTCCCTCGACGAGCAGGCGGGCACGCTCACCATCAGCGACCACGGCATCGGCATGACCGAGGAAGAGATTGACAAGTACATCAACCAAATCGCATTCTCCGGCGTAACCGACTTCCTCGACAAATACAAGGAGAACGCCAACGCCATCATCGGCCACTTCGGACTGGGCTTCTACTCATCCTTCATGGTAGCCGGCAAGGTGGAGATCATCACCAAGAGCTACAAGGAAGGCTCCAAGGCCGTGAAGTGGAGCTGCGACGGTTCGCCTGCCTTCGAGATCGAAGACGCCGACAAGGCTGAGCGCGGTTCCGACATCATCCTCCATATCGCCGACGACTGCAAGGAATTCCTGCAGAAGGGCAAGATCGAGGAACTCTTGAACAAGTATTGCAAGTTTATGGCCGTGCCCGTGGCTTTCGGCAAGAAAACCGAATGGAAGGACGGAAAGAGCGTGGAGACAGACGAGGACAACGTCATCAACAGCGTGGAGCCTCTCTGGACCAAGGCTCCGAGCACGCTGAAGGACGAGGACTACAAGAGCTTCTACCGCACCCTCTACCCGATGCAGGACGAGCCTTTGTTCTGGATACACCTGAACGTCGATTTCCCATTCAACCTGACAGGTATCCTCTACTTCCCCCGCATCAAGAACAACATCGACATGCAGCGCAACAAAATACAGCTGTATTGCAACCAAGTGTTCGTCACAGACCAGGTGGAGGGCATCGTGCCCGAGTTCCTGACTCTCCTGCATGGCGTCATCGACTCGCCGGACATCCCGCTGAACGTAAGCCGCAGCTACCTGCAGAGCGACAGCAACGTGAAGAAGATCTCCACCTACATCACCAAGAAGGTGGCCGACCGCCTGGCCTCCATCTTCAAGGAGAACCGCAAGGAATACGAGGAGAAGTGGGACGACCTGAAGCTCTTCATCCACTACGGAATGCTCTCGCAGGATGACTTCTACGACCGCGCCAAGGACTTCGCCCTCGTCAAGGACATCGACGGCAAGCATTTCACTTACGAGGAGTACAAGAACCTCATCAAGGACAACCAAACCGACAAGGACGGCAACCTCGTGTACCTCTATGCCAACAACAAGGAGGAGCAATATTCCTACATCGAGGCTGCGAAGGAGAAGGGCTATTCCGTGCTGATCCTGGACGGACAGCTCGACACTCCTATGGTCAACATGCTGGAGCAGAAGTTGGAGAAGAGCCGGTTCACACGTGTCGATTCCGACATTGTTGACCGTCTCATCGTCAAGGAGGACGCCAAGAAGACAGACCTCACACAGGAGCAGACCGACAATTTGTCACAAGTGTTCCGCTCGCAGATGCCGAAGCTCGACAAGGTGGAGTTCATGGTCGAGATACAGTCTCTCGGCGAGAACGGCAAGCCCGTGATGATCACCCAGAACGAGTGGATGCGCCGCATGAAGGCGATGAGCCAGTTCCAGCAGGGCATGAACTTCTATGGCCAGATGCCTGACAGCTACTCCATCGTGCTCAACTCAGACCACGCCCTCGTCAAGAAGGTTTTGGATGACTCCGAGGCCAACACCGCCGAGGCGCTGAAGCCTATCCTTGCGGAAATCAAGGGTCAGGAGGCCCGCCTCGCCGTGCTCCACCAGGAGCAGAGCAAGAAGAAGCCCGAGGAAATCACACAGGAAGAGAAGGACGATGTCCGCAACACAGAGAAGAACATCAACGACGAGAAGGCCAAGCGCGACGAAATCGTGGCAAACTATGCCAAGGACAACAATGTCGTACACCAGCTCATCGACCTCGCACTCTTGCAGAACGGTATGCTGAAGGGCGCGGCTCTCGAAGCTTTCCTCAAGCGCAGCGTGGATATGATCAAATAAAAACACCCTTCGACAATGTGGCTTGCACGCCACAGGAACATAAATTTTGCCCATGCCATTGGGCACTGACGCCCCAAGAAAAGGGGGCATTCAGTGCCCATCGGCATGGGCTTTCATTTAGTATGCGAGGGAGCGGAAAACCGCCTCTCGCCACGAATATCTTACAGTTTGTTGCCTTCCTTTGGGAAAACAACGGTCGGCTTGAAAGCCTTGGCCTCCTCAAAGTCCATGATGGCGTATGCAATGATGATAACCGTGTCACCCACCTGCACCTTCCGTGCAGCGGCACCGTTCAGGCAAATGCACCCGCTGCCACGCTCACCCTTGATGATATAGGTCTCCAGCCGCTCACCGTTGTTGTTATCCACAATCTGAACCTTTTCCCCGGCAATCAAGCCGGCAGCGTCCATCAAGTCCTCGTCTATCGTAATACTGCCCATATAGTTAAGGTTGGCCTCGGTGACGGTCACGCAATGGAGCTTGCTCTTCAATACTTCAATCTGCATAATTCCAGACAATAACTATTCTTTACCTTAAGAAAACTGAACGCCAGGGACCTACCCCTTATAACGTACATGGTCAATCAGACGTATGGGAGTCTTGCCGCAATAGACTGTGATGCAGCCTACCACATAGTCGCTGTCATCCCAATCCTTCACACCCTGCAGGCTCTCTCCATCCACAATCTCGAAATACTCCACTTCCAGCCCATCCACGGCATTGATGTCGGCCACCACCTTGTCGTGGGTCTCCCCTACCGTGTGTGCCTTGGCGTATTCCACGCTCTCTCCCAGTGCCTTGAAGATGTTTGGCGCGATGGCGCGCTCCTCGGCGGAAAGCAAGGTGTTGCGGCTGCTCTTGGCAAGTCCGTCCCCGTCACGTACGATGGGACACTCCACAATCTCCACGTCACTGCCGATATACTTGACAAGTTGCTTGACCACGGCTATCTGCTGCCAGTCTTTCTCGCCAAAGTAAGCGCGGGTAGGGCGCACGATATAGAAAAGGCGGCTTACCACCTGGCATACGCCGTTGAAGTGGCCCGGACGCTTGGCGCCCTCCATCACCGTTGAGACAGGGGGGAACTCAAAGTGACGCTCGTCGGGAGTAGGATACATCTCCTTGACGGAAGGAGCCAGCACGTAGTCTGCGCCACAAGCCTCCAAGAGCTTGCTGTCGGCGTCCAGTGTGCGAGGGTAACGCTCCAGGTCACCCTTGTCGTTGAACTGTGTGGGGTTCAAGAAAACCGACACAACCGTGACATCATTTTCCTTCACACTACGCTTGACCAGGGAGGCGTGCCCCTCGTGAAGCGCCCCCATCGTTGGCACAAGGCCGATTTCCTTTCCCTCCTTGCGAACCTCGAAGAGCTCGTTTTGGAGGTCAACAATCTTATTGAATACTTTCATCTTTTTAATCTGTTTCGGAGTGCAAAATAACAACTAATTTCTGAAATAACAAAAAAATATCCTAAAAATATGCCTTTTCAAGGCGTGTTTTCTTTGTTTTCTCTAAAAAAGGACGCCATTCTGAACTTTTTTTCGTATCTTTGCACCTAATTCGAGAAGACTCGAGAAGAATAAATTTAAAATTATGGCAAAGAAAGTATTATTCATCAATCAGGAGATTAACCCATACGTAGCTGAGAGCCGTATGTCCACCATGGGCAGGGAACTGCCTCAGAAAATGCAGGAAGCAGGTTTTGAGATTCGCACGTTCATGCCAAAATGGGGAACCATCAACGAGCGACGCGGCCAGTTGCATGAGGTCATCCGACTCTCGGGCATGAACCTCATCATCGACGACACGGACCATCCACTGATTATCAAGGTTGCCTCCATTCCGACAACCCGTCAGCAAATCTACTTCATCGACAACGACGATTACTTCAACAACCGGCAGATGGGAGTTGACGAGAACGGAGTGGAATACACCGACAACGGCGAGCGTGCCATATTCTATGCCAGAGGCGTGCTGGAGACCGTCAAGAAGCTCCGCTGGCAGCCCGATGTCATTGTCTGCCAAGGATGGATGAGCGCTGTGGTGCCACTCTACATCAAGACCGCCTACGCCGAGGAGCCTTCGTTCGCCAACTCCAAGGTCATCCTCTCCCTCTACAAGGACGAGCTGAAGAACGAGCTGGGCAGCAACTTCAAGCAGTGCGTCGATTTCCGAGACGCCAAGGCTGAGCTGCTCGACTGCTACAAGTCCAACTTCGACTTCGAGGAACTGGGCAAGATGGCCATCGACTACAGCGACGGGGTCGTAGAAGGAGAAGACGGCGTGAACGCCAACCTGATTGCATACGCCAACGAGAAAGAGAAGCCCGTGCTCGCCTACCCTGGCGACGACTTCAAGGAGGCATACAAGGATTTCATCAACACGGTTTGTCCCGACGAAGAATAAGAAGTCTCTTAACAGCAAACAACACACATGAAACTTTTCAAACTGACAGCATTTTTCCTGGCGGCTCTTTCCCTGGCTGCCTGTGATGACACGACCGACACCATCGGATCGTCGATCACAAATGATGTAGATAACCTCATCATTACGGATGCGGCATTCAACGTCACGACCCGCTCGATGGCCGCCGACTCTGTGCTAAGCAAGACCAACAAAGGCATCATCGGCAAGGTGAGAGACCCGGAGACAGGCACATACCTCACCGCCGACTACATGACGCAGGTCGCTCCCCTTTCCACCTTCGACCTCGACACCCTGCAATATATCAAGGATGCCAACGACGGGGTGGTGAGAGCCGACTCCTGCTTCCTCCTCGTCAGCTACGACAACACCTACGGCGACACGCTCGCCCCCATGAAGGTGACCGCCTACGAGATGAGCAAGGCGATGCCCGAGGACAGGAACTACTACTCCAACTTCGACCCGATGGAAGCTGGCTATGTGAGCACGGAGAATATGCACTCCAACGCAAACTACACCTTGTCGAAGGCGGCGGGCTACCTCAAGATTTACCTCAACAAGCCATACACCAAGAACGGCAAGACATACGACAACTATGGTACTTACGTCATGCAGACCTACATCGAGCATCCCGAGTACTTCAAGTCCAACTATGAGTTCATGAAGAATGTTTGCCCCGGCTTCTACATCAAGCACGAGGGAGGCATCGGAAATGTCGCCAACATATGGAACACGGAGCTGCAGTTCTACTGGACGCGCAAGAAGGTCGTGAAGGCTTCCGATGGGGTGACGGACAGTACGGTGGTGGGCTACGGCTACAACCGGTTCGAGGGCACGGAGGAGGTCTTGCAAACCAACAAGATTGCCAACGACGCCAACTCCATCAAGAAGTTGGTCGCCGACGAGTCTTGCACCTACATCAAGTCACCTGCCGGCATATTCACCGAAGTAACCTTGCCGGTAGATGAAATCCTGGAGGGGCACGAGAAAGATACCCTTAACACGGCGTCGGTCGTATTCTACAGGCAAAACAACGAGGTCAGCAACGACGAATATACGTTCGACACGCCACAGTACATCTTGATGCTGCCCAAAGACAGCCTCTACTCATTCTTTGAGAACGGTGACATCACCGACAACCGCACTTCGTTCTACTCCTCTTATAATAGTAGCAACAAGAACGCCTATACATTCAGCAACATCAGCAACCTGATCACTGCGATGTACAGGAACAAGGGCAAGAGCGAGAACTGGAACAAGGCTGTGCTCGTACCGATTTCCATCTCTACGGTAACAGAAAATTCCTCTACCGTCATCAGCAAGATGACCCACAACATGGCATTGACTTCCACCAAGCTCGTCAAGGGCACCGACGACTACCAGACGTCAGCCGACGGCAAGCGAGTGCCAGCGGGGCCTGTACAGGTCAAGGTCATCTACAGTAAGTTCAAGGAGAAATAATACGCGCATTTTTCAAGGAAAGGCATCGCACAGACATGGAAGATAATTTTCTGGAGCGTCATCGAGAACAATATGAGGCACGCAAGGCCGCATGGCTTCGCAAGAAGAAGCACTTCCCCAGGATAAAGGGCGGAAAGGCCGTCCCTCAAAAGCCCGACGACGAAGCGCTATAGGGCAAAAGCAAGAAGCGGAAGACAAGAGAACCAACCATCTCTTGTCTTCCGCTTCTTTATTTTTATATGTGACGGCTCAAGAATCGCACCTGATGTGACGGCTCAAGAAATCGCACCTGCCTACTTCCGAGCCATCGCTATGCCTCTCCATTTTTTATCCTATCACCGAGAACTTGGCAAACTTCAAGAGCAACTGTTTCCTGCCCGAGTTGACAAACTCCACGGTAGCCTTGGCATTCTCGCCATTCCCTTCTACCTTCAGCACGGTCCCTATGCCAAAACGCTGGTGCTCGATCTTCGCTCCCTCACAAAGGCCGCCATTGGAGGCGGTCGGAACACGTCCCTGGGTTGCCGCCGCAGAAGAGGAGGCAGGCGCATCCCTCTCCATGATTCTGCGCGCTGCATTCACTGCCCGCACAGGCTTGAAGTTGCGTTCAGGGGTACGTTTCTCCCAGTCATCCCACGGAAGGCGACCGCCATAGCCGCCCGACCGTTCGCTCCTCGCAGGGCTGTCGCTTCCCAGGAACCCGGGGGTCTCCTCTCCTTCCTGCAAGAGGGAAGGGTCTATCTCTTCGATGAAACGGCTAGGGTTGTCAAACTCCATCTTGCCATAGCGGAAACGGTTCTTGGCGTTGGTCAGTATGCAATGCTTCTCGGCACGGGTAATCGCCACATAGAGCAAGCGGCGTTCCTCCTCCAGCTCGTGAATGGTAGATGAGGCCATGGGGCTGGGGAAGATGTTCTCTTCCAAGCCCACCACGAAAACCGTGGGGAACTCCAGGCCTTTGGCGGCATGAACCGTCATCAGCGACACCCGCGGGGAGTCATCGTCGCCTTTGCTGTCCAGGTCGGAGAGCAGCGCTACATCCTGCAGGTAATCCGTCAAGAAGACTTCCGTCTCCCGTCCTTCCTCCAGTCTCTCGTCCACGAAAGCCTGCATGCCACTGAGAAATTCCTCCAGGTTCTCCTGCCGGGCGACATTGTCGGCATCCTTGCCGCCGTTGAAGATGTCCGCACTGATGCCACTCTCCCGGATGATGGTGTCGCCCAGGTCATAGATGTTGAGGGAGGAAGCCTTCTCGACGAAGCCGCCGATCATCAGGCGAAACTTGTCCAACTTAGCCAGCGCACCACTGTTCACAGCCAGCCCATAATGAGTGGGGGCGCAGATGGTCTCCCACAGACTCGTCTGGTTGTCATGGGCGCAAGCAATAATCTTGTTGACGGTCGTAGCGCCGATGCCACGGGTAGGATAGTTGATGATGCGCTTGAAGGCCTCCTCGTCGTCGGGATTCGCCACCAGCCGGAAATAAGCGATCACGTCCTTGATTTCCTTGCGCTGATAGAAGCTCAGGCCACCATAGATGCGATAAGGAATGCCCTGTTTGCGAAACTCCTCCTCGAAGCTGCGGCTTTGCGCATTGGTACGGTAAAGGATGGCGAAGTCGCTGTATTCGCAGCCGTCCTGCCTCCTGATGCGCTTGATGTCGCTGCCCACGATGAGGGCCTCCTCCCGGTCGCTGTAGGCGGGCTTGTATTGTATTTTCTCGCCCTTGGCATTCTCGCTGAACACCTCCTTGGGAATCTGGTTCTTGTTGTGCTTGATCAAGCTGTTGGCGGCTTTCACGATAGTCTGCGTGCTACGGTAATTCTGCTCCAGCTTGAAGAGCTTGGCGTCGTCAAAGTTGTTGCGAAACCGCAGGATGTTGTCTATCTTGGCGCCACGGAAGCTATAGATGCTCTGGGAGTCATCGCCCACTGCGCACACCCGCTGCTTCTCCTTGCAAAGCTGCATCACGATGTTCATCTGCACACGGTTGGTGTCCTGGTACTCGTCCACCAGGATGAAGTCGAACCTGCCGGCGTATTTCTGGCGGATGTCCTCATGGTCGCGAAACAACTGGTAGGTAAGCATCAGCAAGTCATCGAAGTCCATGGCGTTCGCCTGCTTGCACCGCTGCACATAGGCCGCATACACCTTCCCCACGCCCTGCATACGGGCACGCAGGTCTCCCTGGTAGATTTGAGGGTCATTGCAATAAGACTGGGCATCCGTCAGGTTGTTCTTCGCCTTCGAAATCTTGGCATGTACGGCGGCTGGCTTATAGACTTTCTCGTCCAGCCCCTGCTCCTTGATGATAGCCTTCAGCAAAGAGCGGGAGTCGGTCTCGTCATAAATGGTGAAGTTGTTGTTGAAGCCTATATGCTCGGCCTCGGCACGCAGGATGCGAGAGAAGATACTGTGGAAAGTACCCATGTAGAGATGGGCCGCCAGGTCGGTGCCCACCAGCCTGCCGATGCGTTCCTTCATCTCCCTGGCCGCCTTGTTGGTGAATGTGAGGGCCAGGATGCTCCAGGGCTTGACACCCATTTCCAGGAGGTAGGCTATCTTATAAGTCAGCACACGAGTCTTGCCCGACCCCGCGCCCGCGATCACGAGCGACGGTCCGTCCACAAATTCCACAGCCTGTCGCTGGGCGTCATTCAAGTCTTTCAGTAAATCCATTCAATCATTATTCAAGAGAATTCTTCACTCTTCGTTCTTCACTCTTCACTTTACTTCCCCTTGTATCCCCCCACGGCAGTCTTGGGATCGACATCCTCTCCTTCCTTGGGGAAGGCCGGGATGAAACGCATCTCGTGCTCTATCTGGTGCTGGCGCTTCTTCATGTAAGCGCTGGGGTACCGGGAATTGAATTTCCGGGGATTGGGCAGTGTGGCGGCTATGAGCGCACACTCGCTGCGGAAGAGGTCGGCGGCCTTCTTGTCGAAATGATACTCCGCCACCGCATCGACGCCATAGATGCCGTCGCCCATCTCGATGCTGTTGAGATACACCTCCATGATACGCTGCTTGCTCCACATCATCTCTATCAAGAACGTGAAATACACCTCAAAGCCCTTGCGGGTCCATGAGCGGCCTGGCCAGAGGAACACGTTCTTGGCCGTCTGCTGGCTGATGGTGCTGGCGCCATGCACCTTGCCGCCCCGGGCATTGTTGCGCGCCGCATTCTGGATGGCCCCGAAGTCGAAGCCATGGTGCTTCAAGAACCGTGAGTCCTCGCCTGCCATCACTGCCACGGGCATGTGGGGCGAGATCTTGTCCATCGGCACCCAGTGATGATGCAGCACGATGCTCTCTCCCTCGCCCACTTGCTGGAAGCAGCGTATCACCATCAACGGGGTGAGATAAACCGGGAGAAAACGGTAGGCCACAACAGCAAGAATGGTGGTACTGAAAAACAGCACCACCACCCACTTGACTATATTTCTGATATTCCGAAAAATCATCTTGCCGATTAGTTCAATGTACCGTTGTTAGCAGCGTTGACCATGGCCTGTGAGGCATAGAGATATACCTCCACACGGCGGTTGGCCTGGCGACCGGCTGCAGTGGTGTTGTCGGCCACTGGGTTGGTAGATCCCAAGCCCTCGACAGACTTCACCTGGCTTGCGCTCACGCCGCAGGATGTGAGATAGTTATATACAGACTTGGCGCGGTTCTCGCTCAAGGGCAAGTTGATGCCGTCGTTGCCGGTGTTGTCGGTATAACCCTGGATGGCAACCTCGCAGTCGGTGTTGTTCTTCAGCACTGTGGCAAACTTGGCCAAGTCGGTCTTTGCACTGGAGTTCAAGGCGTACTTGTTGGTCTGGAAGAGGATGCCGGAGTCGAAAGTCACCTTCACGGCGGCCAATCCGTTGGCGTCGGTCACCTGCTCCACCTGTGCGTTCTCCACGGCCTTGGCCTGGGCAGCCACCTTGTCCATGTGCTTGCCGATCAAAGTGCCGGCAGTGCCACCCACGGCAGCGCCGATGGCTGCACCTACGGCTGCTCCCGTGCCACGATGGCTATTGTTCAACAAGCCACCTACGATGGCGCCCAGGGCAGCACCGGCGCCAGAGCCTACGGCAGCGCCCGTACCAGTCTTAGTAGCACAACTTCCGAAAACGAGCAGCATAGAGAGAGCCGCAGCAGTCAATTTCATCTTTTTCATATTCAAATTCTCCTATAATTTTGTAATTTAAGTGCAAAGATAACGCTTTTTTCTCCAATATGGAGATTTTTCTAATATTTTTTTGTATTTTTGCACGCAAAATTAAGGGTATTTGGTGGAAACACCAAGGGGAAATGCCTATTTGGGGATGGAAAATCCCTATCGGCCTGCATTTCCCGGCGACATACCGCAAACCATGGGCTGGTTACCGCCATATACCTAATTATATATGAATCCATAACAAAATATAACAGAATAACGAAATGGCTAAAGAACTTAAGAATTTGACCAAGCGTGCCGACAATTATAGCCAATGGTACAACGACTTGGTCGTAAAGGCAGACCTCGCAGAGCTTTCACCCGTTCGCGGTTGTATGATCATCAAGCCATACGGCTATGCCATCTGGGAGAAGATGCAGCAGCAGCTCGACAAGATGTTCAAGCAGACTGGTGTTCAAAACGCATATTTCCCTCTCCTCATCCCGAAGAGTTTCTTCTCGCGCGAGGCTGAGCACGTGGCTGGTTTCGCCAAGGAGTGCGCCGTGGTCACCCACTACCGCCTCCGCTCCACGGAAGACGGCAAGGAAGTGGAGGTTGACCCCAACGCCAAGCTCGAGGAGGAACTGATTATCCGTCCTACCTCCGAGACCATCATCTGGAACACCTACAAGAACTGGATCCACTCTTGGCGCGACCTCCCTATCCTCTGCAACCAGTGGTGCAACGTGATGCGCTGGGAGATGCGCACCCGTCCGTTCCTGCGCACCTCCGAGTTCCTGTGGCAGGAAGGGCACACCGCCCACGCCACCAAGGAAGAGGCCGAGGCCAAGGCACAGGAGATGCTCAAGGTGTATGCCGAATTCGCAGAGAACTACATGGGCGTGCCTGTATTGCAGGGCGTGAAGAGCGAGACCGAGCGTTTCGCCGGCGCCCTCAACACTTATACCATCGAGGCGATGATGCAGGACGGCAAGGCTCTCCAGAGCGGTACTTCCCACTTCTTGGGACAGAACTTCGCCAAGAGCTTCGACGTCACCTATCTGAACAAGGAGAACAAGCCTGAGTACGTATGGGCTACCTCCTGGGGTGTATCTACCCGTCTGATGGGTGCGCTCATCATGGTCCACAGCGACGACAACGGACTCGTGCTTCCTCCTAAGCTGGCCCCCATCCAGGTGGTCATCATCCCTATCAGCAAGGGCGACGAGCAGTTGGCACAGATCACGGCCAAGTTGCAGCCTGTCATCGACCAGCTGCGCGAGCTGGGCATCAGCGTGAAGTACGACGACAGCAACAACAAGCGTCCTGGCTTCAAGTTTGCCGACTATGAGCTGAAGGGTGTCCCAGTGCGCCTCGCCATGGGCGGACGCGACCTGGAGAACAACACCATCGAGATCATGCGCCGCGACACCTTGGAGAAGGAGAACGTCAGCTTCGACGGCATCGTGGAGCGCGTGAAGGATATGTTGGAAGACATCCAGAAGAACATCTTCGAGAAGGCGCGTTCTTATCGTGACGCCCACGTGTATGAGTGCGACGACTACGAGGAGTTCAAGGAGCGCGTGAAGGACGGCGGTTTCTTCCTCTGCCACTGGGACGGCACCGCCGAGACCGAGGCAAAGATCAAGGAGGAGACACAGGCCACCATCCGCTGCGTGCCTTTCGCCTACGAGCAGACTCTGGGCGTGGACATGGTAAGCGGCAAGCCTTCCGTTGCCCGCGTCATCATCGCAAGAAGTTACTGATGCACACTACCGTCTCGTCACGGTGTCAACATACCAACAAAGGCGCATGGGCAAACGGCCCATGCGCCTTTGTTGTATCCCTACGGTCATCTTCACAACTGCCGCAGGTATTCCGCGCACATTTCCGCGCACCGCTCTCCATCAACACCTGCCGAGACGATGCCGCCCGCATATCCAGCACCCTCTCCACAGGGGAAGAGCCCCCGGATGCGCACATGCTGCAAGGTATCGCGGTCGCGCACGATGCGGACCGGCGAGGAGGTGCGGGTCTCCGTGGCGATGAGGATGGCCTCGTTGGTCAGGAAGCCGTGCGCATTCTTGCCGAAGGTCTTGAAGCCTTCCTGCAGGCGCTTGCCCACAAACCCCGGCATCCAGAAGTGGAGCGGACTGCTGACCAAGCCCGGCGCATAACTGCTCCTGGGCAAGTCATAGCTCAGGCGGTTGTTCACGAAGTCGGCCATTCGCTGCGAAGGCGCCGTCTGCCTCATGTTGCCTTGCTGCCAACATTGCCTTTCCAGTATTTCCTGGAAATACATCATTTGGAGCGAAGGATGGGGAGTGAAGGGCGAAGACTCCTCCTGTCCCCTTGTCTCTATCTGTTCCAGCACCGCCCGATGCTCCCCGACGAACGCCTCCACGTCCTCGGGATGCGTCTCCACGACCATTCCCGAGTTGCTCCATGCCGTGCCTCGGTTGCTCGGGCTCATGCCGTTGACCACCAACTGCTCCGGCCCTGTAGCCGCCGGGATGACGAAACCGCCCGGGCACATGCAGAAGCTATACACTCCCCTGCCCTCCACCTGGGTCACAAAACTATACTCTGCGGCGGGGAGATACTTGCCGCGGCCGTTCTTGCTGTGGTACTGTATCTGGTCTATCAGCCCGGAAGGATGCTCCAGTCGCACGCCGACGGCAATGCCCTTCGCCTCCATGTCGATCCGGGCGGAAGCCAGATACCGATAGACATCCCTGGCGCTGTGCCCCGTGGCGAGGATGACCGGGCCACGGTACGTTTCCTCCGCGCCCGTCACCAGGTTGACGGCCTCGACCCCCACCACCCTGTCGGCACGTGTGGCATCCGGGGCAGTCGCCTTGCCGTCTCCCTCCAGGACCAGGCGCACCATCTTCGTCTGGAAATGGACTTCTCCCCCACACTTGATGATGGTGTTGCGCATGTTCTCGATGACGCGCGGCAGCTTGTCGGTCCCTATGTGCGGATGGGCGTCGGCGAGGATGTTCGTGTTGGCGCCATGCTGGCAGAACACGTTCAGAATCTTGTCCACGCTGCCCCGCTTCTTGCTCCGTGTATAGAGCTTGCCGTCGCTATAGGCGCCGGCTCCCCCCTCTCCAAAACAGTAGTTGC
This sequence comes from Bacteroidaceae bacterium, assembly GCA_963594995.1. Taxonomy (GTDB): domain Bacteria; phylum Bacteroidota; class Bacteroidia; order Bacteroidales; family Bacteroidaceae; genus Prevotella. The sequence continues at coordinate 29,225 of CAVBGK010000034.1, read as the reverse complement.
TCTCGCCATCCACCTTCTGCGTCTTGGTGATGTTGCTCAAGTCCTTCTTGCGCTCACGCACGTCCTTGCCCCTCTCGATGACGACGGGGCGCAAGCCCAGCTCTATCAGCCGGAGGGAGGCAAAGAGGCCGCCCGGGCCCTCGCCCACCACGATGACCCGGGGCTTGCCGCTCACGTCCGGGTACTCGGTGTGTACGTACTGGTCATCCTGGGGGAACTCATTGATGTAAGCTCTCACCTTCAGATTGACGAAGATGGTGCGCTGGCGTGCATCTATGCTGCGCTTCAGCACACGCACCTGGTTCAAGGTCCTGACATCAAGTCCCTTCTCCTTGGAAAGGTAACGCTTGATGCCCTCCTCGCTCGCTGCCTGTTCGGGCAGAATCCTTATCTGGTATTCTTGTATCATTGCTTGTTTGATTAAAGCGAAAGTCGTCCCTCCGCCCCTTCTTACCTTTTTACTTTCTTACCTTTTTACTTTTCAGCCCATCAAACCTTCAGGCTTCCCAGCACCTCGAGCGTGTCGAGCCGGTACATGATGACCTCGCCGTCCTCCAAGGTAGCGATGGTTGGCGGATTCCCCCCCTTGGGGAAGGTGATGCTGCCCGTGTTCACCACTGCCCTGCCAACGGCAGGCTGGCCCTCCTGCGCGGCAGGGACCTCCACGTGCGACAGTTCCCAAAGATGGGAATGCCCGTAGATGATGGCATCGTATGGCCCCCGGGGCATGTTCTCCTTATTATATATATGCCCGTGGGTCAGGAGATAGCGTTTTCCGTCATCCACCAGCAGGGCATAAGCCTCCATGATGGGGAAATGGAGCAACATCTGATCGACCTCGGCGTCGCAGTTGCCTCTCACGGCGACAACCTTGTCGGCCAGGGCGTTCAGTCGCTCCACGATGCCCTTGGGGTCGATGCCCTCCGGGATGCGGTTTCGGGGACCGTAGTTGATGATGTCACCCATGATGCACATCATGTCGCACTTTTCCCTCTCGAAGAAGTCGAGAGCCTTCTCCAGGGCTGGCAGGCAGCCATGTATGTCTGAAAATAACAAGTATTTCATACCTTTCTCTTTTTTAAATCTGATGCAAAATTAAGAAAAAAGAAAGAAAACGCCCAAGAAAGTTAGTGAAAAAACAAAAATTAGGCGGAAAAAAGGCAAGCGCAGCAACCAACCGTTAACATTCCATAAAAGAAGAAGGCTTTCGATACGACTTAACGATATTATCCGTACATTTGCAGCCGATTATCACGGGGTGCTGAGAAACTCGGCTGAGATTATACCCATCGAACCTGACGCAGGCAATGCTGCCGCAGGGAATTGATACGACCAAGGATATTTTCAAAACAAAGCCCCTATTCCATGGCTGCGAACGCCTGGATTAGGGGCTTTGTCATCCGTCCTCGCTTTCAGAGGCATTTCCGTGTGCTTGTTTTATCTTTTAAAAGGAAAAGCTCTATGAAAGTAACCATCAACAACCAGGAGAAAGAGACCCAGGCCCTCAACGTAAGGCAACTGGCAGAGGAACTGCAGCTTCCCCCCGCCGGGGTCGCCGTGGCCATCAGCAACCAGATGGTGCCCCGCGACCAGTGGGAAGACACACCCATCGCCGCAGGCGCCGACATCGTCATCATCAAGGCTTTCTGCGGCGGGTGACCAGAGGGAGAATGCAGAATCGACCATTTTTAATATACAGACCGAAAAAGAGACTCGTCTTATGAGAAGAAACATCCATGAAACCTGCCGGTTGCAGTTCATCTCCCACCAGACCGAGAAGGTGTCTTGCCTCGAAGGCATCCGCGCCGCCCTGGCGGGTGGGTGCCGGTGGATCCAGCTCCGCATGAAAGGGGCCACCGACGACGAGGTGCGCCCCATCGCGCGGCAGGCCGGGGAATGGTGCAAGTCCATGGGCGCCACGTTCATCATCGACGACCGCGTGAATCTCGCAAGAGAGGTGGAGGCCGACGGCGTACACCTGGGCAAGGACGACATGCCCGTGGCCCAGGCGCGCCGGGTGCTGGGAGACGGCTTCATCATCGGCGGCACCGCCAACACGTTCGACGACATCAAGGCACACCACCTGTCGGGCGCCGACTACATCGGCTGCGGTCCCTTCCGCTTCACCACCACCAAGGAGAAGCTCTCCCCCATCCTGGGGCTGGAAGGCTACCGCCGCATCATGTCAAGGATGAAGGAAGAAGGCATCGCGATGCCCGTCGTGGCCATCGGCGGCATCACCCCTGGCGACATACCCGGCATCATGCAGACCGGCGTGACGGGAATCGCCCTGAGCGGCAGCATCCTCAACGCCGCCGACCCCATCGAAGAAACGAAGAAAATCAAAATAGCAATCGACAAATGGAAAAACTGACTATCGCAGGCAGGGAGTTCGGCTCCCGCCTATTCCTGGGCACAGGAAAGTTCAACAACAACCAAGTCATGGCGCAAGCCATCGCCGCATCGGAAACGGAGATGGTGACGGTGGCCATGAAACGCATCGAGCTGGAAGACAAGGAGGACAACCTCCTCGCCCATATCCTACAGGCCCCCGGCATCCAGCTGCTCCCCAACACGAGCGGCGTACGCAACGCCGAGGAGGCCGTCTTCGCGGCGCAGATGGCCCGTGAGGCCTTCGGCACCAACTGGCTCAAGCTAGAGATCCACCCCGACCCACGCTACCTCCTGCCCGACTCCGTCGAGACCCTGAAGGCCACGGAGCAGCTGGTGAAGCTCGGCTTCGTGGTACTGCCCTACTGCCAGGCCGACCCCACGCTCTGCAAGCACCTCGAAGAGGCGGGCGCCGCCACCGTAATGCCCCTCGCCGCCCCCATCGGCACCAACAAGGGACTGCGCATGAAAGACTTCCTCCAGATTATCATCGACCAAGCCACCGTGCCCGTGGTGGTGGATGCCGGCATCGGCGCGCCGAGCCATGCCGCCGAAGCCATGGAGATGGGAGCGAGCGCCTGCCTGGTGAACACCGCCGTGGCCGTGGCCGGCGACCCCGTGGAGATGGCGAGGGCTTTCAAGGAAGCCGTCGCCTGCGGCCGGCGCGCCTACGAGGCCGGGCTGGGAGCCATCAGCGACTCAGCCGAGGCCAGCTCACCCCTCACCGCATTCCTGAACTAAAAAAGTATCACCTTTACCTTTCAAAACTATGCCAAACGACAACAAAGCATACGCCAAGCGCGAGAAAGCCTACATGGCAGGCAAGATCTACCCCGGCATCAAGGTCGGAATGACCAAGGTCAACCTCACCCCCACCGTGGTGAAGGACGATCGGGGCATCCCCCACACCGAGCCAAACGATCCCGTATATATCTACGACACCAGCGGTCCCTACAGCGACCCCGGCTACCGGGCCGACCTGAAGAAAGGACTGCCCCGGATGCGCGAGCAGTGGATACTCGACCGCAACGACACGGAGCGGCTGGCCGAGGTATCCAGCGAGTACGGCAAGATGCGCCTCGCCGACCACAGCCTCGACTCGCTCCGCTTCGAGCACATCCAGCCACCGCGCCGCGCCAAGGCAGGCAGCCACATCACCCAGATGGCATACGCCAAGGCAGGTGTCATCACACCCGAGATGGAGTACGTGGCCATCCGCGAGAACATGAACTGCGAGCAACTGGGCATCCCTTCGCACATCACACCCGAGTTTGTGCGCCAGGAGATAGCACGGGGCCGCGCAGTGCTGCCGGCCAACATCAACCATCCCGAGAGCGAGCCGATGATCATCGGGCGCAACTTCCTCGTGAAGATCAACACCAACATCGGCAACTCCGCCACCACCTCGAGCATCGAGGAAGAGGTGGACAAGGCGGTGTGGTCGTGCAAGTGGGGCGGCGACACCCTGATGGACCTCTCCACCGGCGACAACATCCACGAGACGCGCGAATGGATTGTGCGCAACTGTCCCGTGCCCGTCGGCACCGTGCCCATCTACCAGGCGCTGGAGAAGGTCAACGGCAAGGTGGAAGACCTGAGCTGGGAAATCTACAAGGACACGCTCATCGAGCAGTGCGAGCAGGGAGTGGATTACTTCACCATCCACGCCGGCATCCGCCGCCACAACGTACACCTCGCCGACAGCCGCCTCTGCGGCATCGTGAGCCGCGGCGGCAGCATCATGAGCAAGTGGTGCCTGCTGCACGACCGGGAGAGCTTCCTCTACGAGCATTTCGACGACATCTGCGACATCGTGGCGCAATACGACGTGGCGCTCTCGCTCGGCGACGGCCTGCGCCCCGGCTGCATCGCCGACGCCAACGATGCGGCACAGTTTGCTGAGCTCGACACCATGGGCGAGCTTGTCACCCGCGCCTGGGACAAGAACGTGCAGGCGTTCATCGAGGGTCCCGGGCACGTGCCCATGCAGAAAATCCGGGAGAACATGGAACGCCAGCTCGACCACTGCCACGAGGCACCCTTCTACACCCTCGGGCCGCTCGTCACCGACATCGCGCCGGGCTACGACCACATCACCTCCGCCATCGGAGGCGCACAGATAGCCTGGCTCGGAACTGCCATGCTCTGCTATGTCACGCCCAAGGAGCACCTCGCCCTGCCCAACAAGCAGGATGTGCGCACGGGTGTGGTGACCTACAAGATTGCCGCCCATGCCGCCGACCTGGCGAAAGGGCACCCCGGGGCGACCATCCGTGACAACGCCCTCTCGAAGGCCCGCTTCGACTTCCGCTGGCGCGACCAGTTCCACCTCTCCCTCGACCCCGACCTCGCCCTGCAGTACTTCGAGGAGGCCGGCCACACCGACGGCGAGTACTGCACCATGTGCGGACCCGACTTCTGCGCGGCCAAGCTGACCCACGACCTGAGAAAATACAAGAAATAAAGTCGGCACGGAAGAAATGGAAAAGCAAGAATACCCCAAGGGCAAGCCTGCTCCGGAAGGCCGATACCACCGCCAGACGCTCCTGGAAGAAATCGGTGAACGGGGACAGCGCAAGATACGACAGGCCAAGGTGTTATTGGTGGGTGTCGGCGGACTGGGATCGCCCATCGCCACCTACCTGGCGGGAGCAGGCATCGGCACCCTCGGAATCATCGACGACGACGTGGTGAGCCTCACCAACCTCCACCGCCAGGTGATCTACTCGGAAGAGGAGGTGGGAATGCCGAAGGTGGAATGCGCCAAGCGGCGGCTGCAATCGCTGAACAGCGAGGTCAACGTCATCGCCTACCACGATCGACTGACCACCGCCAACGCCGAAGCCATCATCCAAGCCTACGACCTGGTGATCGACGGCATGGACAACTTCGCCACACGCTTCACCGTGAGCGACGCATGCCAGCACCTGGGCAAGCCCTATGTCTATGGATCCATCCGCGGACTGGAAGGACAGGTGGGCGTGCTCTGCTGCCCACCCTCCCCCTCCACCCGTCCGGGGAAAGGCATGTGCACCTACCGCACCCTCTATCCCGACGAGGAGGCGACGCTGCGGATGCCCCACCCCGGCAAGGCGGTGGTCGGCACGACGCCAGCCGTCGTCGGGAGCGTGGAGGCGACCCAGGCCCTGATGGTCATAGCCGGCTTCGGGCAACCGCTCATCGACAAGCTCTGGACCATCGACCTCGCCACCATGCAAAGTTTCACAATCAACTTATAAGCAACGAAAAAAAATGTTTTCAGACGAACTCAAGAATATCAGTTGGCAGGAGACCACCGAGCGCATCGCCTCGATGACCGCCAACGACGTGATGCGCGCGCTCCAGAAAGAGCACTGCGACGTAAACGACTTCATGGCGATGCTCTCGCCGGCCGCCGAGCCTTACCTGGAGCAGATGGCAAGGCTCTCGCGCAAATACACCGAGGAACGCTTCGGCAAGACCATGTCGATGTTCATCCCCCTCTACATCACCAACGCCTGCTCCAACTCGTGCGTCTATTGCGGCTTCCACCGCGAAAACCCGATGGCGCGCACCATCCTCACGCCCGAGCAGATCGAGAACGAGTACAAGGCCATCAAGCAGCTGGCCCCCTTCGAGAACATCCTCCTCGTCACGGGCGAGCACCCCGCCAAGGCAGGCGTGCCCTACCTCGCCACGGCCATCGACCTCGCCAAGAAATACTTCTCCAACGTCAAGATCGAGGTGATGCCGCTCTCGGCGGAGGACTACAAGACACTCGCCGGCCACGGCATGAACGGCGTAATCTGCTTCCAGGAGACCTACAACAGCGACCACTACAAGCTCTACCACCCCCGCGGCATGAAGAGCCGCTTCGAGTGGCGATGCGACGGCTTCGACCGCATGGGGCAGGCCGGCGTACACTCCATCGGCATGGGCGTGCTCATCGGACTGGAGAAGGAATGGCGCACCGACGTCACCATGATGGCATACCACCTGCGCTACCTGCAGAAACATTACTGGAAGACCAAGTACAGCGTCAACTTCCCCCGTATGCGCCCTGCCCAAAACGAAGGTTTCCAGCCCAACTGCTTCATGACCGACCGCGAGCTGGCGCAGGCCACCTTCGCCATGCGCATCTTCGACCACGACGTCGATATCTCCTACTCCACCCGTGAGCCGGCCTACATCCGCGACAACATGGCCACGCTGGGCGTCACCACCATGTCGGCGGAGTCGAAGGTGAACCCCGGCGGCTACCACACCTATCCGCAGGCCCTGGAGCAGTTTACCGTGAGCGACGAGCGCACCGCCAAGGTCATCGACGCCCGGCTGAAGGAGCTGGGACGCGAGCCCGTGTGGAAAGACTGGGACGCCTCCTTCGACCTCGTGCATATCCTTCAACAAGGAGGCCGGATACTTACATGATGAGGATATGAAGTGATATTTTTTAACCTAATTAGTCTTAACAAAATGGTCAAAATATAGGGGAAAAAGCTAACTTTGCCGCAGATTGACACACCACCGTCGAGAGAAAGAACAAACTTAAGATATAAAACAAGAAAAATCATGAAGAAAGTATTTCTATTTGCAGCGGCCGTGGCACTGACCCTGGCAAGCTGCGGCAACAAGGCACAAACCAACGCCACAGAGACCGACTCCACGGCTGTGGAAGCCGCCGACACAACAGCCGAAGGCGCAGAGTCAGCCGCCCTCACAGAGGAGTCGAAGACTACCGTCGAGAACCTGACGGCCGAACTGCAGAAGGCCGTGGAGGGCAAGGACAACAAGGCAGCCATCTCCGCCCTCGCCAACCTCCAGACCATCTACAAGAACCTGGTGGCACAGGGCAAGCTGGACGAGGCCAAGGCATACGGATCCGCCATCAAGACCTACGTCAGCGACCATGCCGAGACCATCAAGACGCTGGCATCCGGCAACACGACCGTAGCCAGCCTCGTAGAGAGCATCAACAACCTCCCCACCTCCGCCGAGGCCACCGTGGAGCAGGCCAAGGCTGCCATCAGCAGCGACATCTCGAGCCTGGCGTCACCAGCCATCGCCAAGGGTGCCACAGCGGTATCCACAGCCCAAGAGGCCGCCGAGGCCATCCAGAACGCTCCCGCGGCAGTGAAGAGCGCGGCCGAGAACGCAGCGAAGACTGCCGTGAGCAATGCCAAGGCCGCAGCTGAGAGCAAGGTCAACTCGGAGGTGAGCAACGCCAAGGAGGCTGCAAACAACGCCAAGGAGGCTGCCAAGACCAAGGCTACCAACGAGGTGAACAAGGCAAAGCAGAAAGCCAACGATGCCGTCAACAACGCAGCCAACAAGGCTCTCAAGGGCCTGGGACTCTGACGGTCATCCTGTGTGGCTATAGGATTTTAGGAAAAAGCGACCACCGCCGTCATCCCCGAGGATGACGACGGTGGTCTTTTTATGGCGGCTCGCCGCCTTTCTCACCCGCTCCATGAGCGGCACGTAGCAGTCCTGGCAGTGGATAAGGAAGCCGAGGTAGTGGCACTCCCCTATCGCCACCTCACCCTTTCCCAGACAGAAGGGACCGTTGGCTGCCACCAGCACCACCGAGGGCGTCCCGCCCTCCTCCACCGTACAGCCGCCATTGCCACCCCCATTCGTCCTCACCAGCCGATACACGCCCGGCGGAAGGCAACGGTCAGCGTTCTCCAGCGTGTCGCACACGTGCTCGCCGGCAATCCACAATCTACCGTGCAAAGCCTTGCCCAACCGGGCAAACCGCTTGACCACGATCTCCAGCACCTTGTCTTCCGTCATGCCGACACCCCCTTTCCGTCCATCAGCGTGGTGGCGTCGAAGCAGGGGCACGACTTCTGCACGCCCGGCAGGTCGCGGTGGCCCAGCACCTGCCTGATGGTGGGGAACTGCTGCCGCAGCTGCGCCACCAGCCTCCTCATCGCCGCCACCTGCGCCTCCGTCCGGGTATCGGCAGGCTGCCCCTGGGGGTTTAGCCCTCCCTCGTAGCAGATGCCGATGCTATGGGCGTTGTAGCCCTTGGCGTGGGCACCGATGCGCGCCAGGGGGCGCGTCTGCTCCACCCTTCCGTCCTTGCGGATGTAGAAATGGTAGCCGATGTAGCGCCAGTGGTTCACCTCCACGTGGTCGTGGTAGAGCTGCTGCACGGGATAGTCATGGTCGCAGCGCGTGGCGCTGCAGTGCATCACAATCATGTTGATGGTTCTGCGTACTTCATCTTCGTTTTTCATCATTAGATTTCAGTTTGTGCCCCCCGAGGGGGGCGGTTACACAATGTTTGTCTTATCGTATGTCAAAATATTTCCGAATCCTCCAAGGCCCCGTCCCGAGGGATCAAAAACTGCGTCGGGAGGGAAAAATTCCTACATCGGGAGGGAAAAAATTCCGCATCCCGAGGTAAAAATGAAAGTGGGGTATGGGGGGCACTCCCTGCTGCCCATATCCGGGAAACTTGTTGTCAACAAATTTCATGTGTTCCCATAGCATTGACTTATTCACCTTGTATCAACAACACGAAAAACAGACTTCTCATCTTTTACTCATGCGCCTTCCGTCGAACGCTGATGCAAAGATACGAAACTTTCCACACGATTCCAAGCGATTTAACATTTAGCCCATAATTATGCGCTATGGGAAACTTGGAAACTTGCCACTTTCTCCCGCCGGGGCGCCAAGGTTGCCCTGGGCGTTGCCCAACCGTTTCCTTGGTCAGCCCAAGCCGCTCCCCATGGTTGCCCTCCTCGCACGGCTCCATACGCCATACCTTTGGCATCCAACCACTTATACGCATCTGCTGCGCCACATAATATGTATATATATGGGTACTAAAAAAAAGAATATGGTAATCATGGGTACGGATCGACTGTTTCGTTTTCTGCCAAAGGAATGTTTTTTTTGCACTTTTTCGACAAAAAGCTTGCAAGTTCCAAAAATTCTTTATACTTTTGTGGTCGTAAAGTCGATGAAGGCGTTTCGCCACCGGACAATTCCGGCAATTGACCGAACTGAAGTTTAGGATTTAAAAACTAAAGTCTTCGCATAGAGAGGTGGCTTTCTCTGAAGACCTACAAACTATAATCCTGACCAGACCTAATAGTGTCTGCTTCATTTGAAACTAAAAGAATGACAGCAGGGGCAGAGGACTGGCAAGAAGTAGTTTGTAGGATTTAGTGAAAGCCATAAAAGTTGCCAGTCCTCGGGATGAGAGCAACCCTGTCTATTTCCAGTTTTTCTTCCGCCCTCCTAACCTGCTGTTATACACTTTATTATAACAACAAAACATCAAAAAGAAAATTACCTAAAGAATGGAAAACTCAACTAACATCCTAGAGTTTGGAGTACAGACGTTTACCCTAAACACCTACACGACCTATGAAAACACCCTGCTGATGCGTATTTTCATGTGCTGCCAGCGCGACATCAGCGATGCCATCACCATCCAGACCCGCGAGAAGCAACTCCTGTTCAGCGGCGCGGAGGCCACGGAGCAGGTGCGCCACAGCCGCATCCCCCTCGCCAAGCTGGAGCCCAACAAGACCCACTACTCACGCCTGCGCCACAGTCTGAAGGACATGTCGCAGAAGAAGGTGGGCATCCCCTACTACAACATCTCCGGAGCCATGCAATACGCCTGGTTTCCACAGCTTTTCACCGTCTCGTTCAGGAAAGAGGGCAAGCGGCAGTACGTCATCCTGCACACACCGCTCAACGTGCTCCGCTACTACCTCAGCATCGCCATGGGCTACCATCGGCTCAACCTGCGCACCTACTTCTCGTTCCGCCGCTTCGCCACCCGGCAGGCATACCGCTTCTACTACGCCTACTTCGCCCACAACGGCAAGAAGATGAAGCCCGAGTTCATCGCCCAGGCGTTCAGCTCCACGGGCAGCTACCCCAGCTACGCCTACGTGAGGAAGAACCTCCTGGGCCCCGCCCAGCAGGAGATGAGGAAAGCGTTCGACAACGGCACCTGCGAAATCTACTTCCGCTACAGGGCGATTTACGACGACGAGGACCGCAGGGGCATCTGGTCGGACAGCGTGCTCTTCACCTTCATACACCGCGACGACGAGCATCCGCAGGGCGAGAAACTGCGCATCCTCAACGAGCACCAGAACCGCACGAAGGTGGTGATCAAGACGTTATGGGGAGTCGACGAGGGCGTGGCGACCGCCCTGTGCGAGCGCATCCGCTACACGATGCTGCCCGAGCTGGACGAGTTTTTCAGGCGCAAGACGTGGTTTGCCGACAAGATGGAGCGCGAGGGCAAGCCCCTGCGCAACAGGGGCGGATACATGCGCAAGAGCCTCGCCGACTTCCTTGACGAGCAGGAGGGCAAGGAAGAGAAGAAATGAACATGATGGATGATTCCATACCCCACAGGCATACAGAACTTCGAGCAAACTTCCGGACAACCCTTGCTTTTCGACCCAAAATGTAGTACCTTTGCAACGTCACTCAGAGAAACACACACAAGGTACCAAGTGGACAAGACGAGATGACGCCGCGCGGCAAACTGCCGCCGGCTATCAGTTTAACTTAACACATTTAATGCTATGGGAATCAAAGTAAAAGCAATGGAGAGAAACATCGCCTTCGAGAAGGGGCAAGTACACTACGCCTACGTGATGCAGCCGGAACTCTACGGCCAGCTCGCACAGGAAAAGGTCATCGAGCAGGCCGCCCTCAACAGCGGCATGCCCAAGCCCGCCATGCGATCCGCCGTCAACGCATACGGCGAGGTGGTGAAGGCATGGGCGACGGAAGGCCACTCCATCCCTATCCCGGGACTCGGGACGATGCGCTTCGGACTCCGCTCCAAAGCCGTGGATGACGTCGCCAACGTCAAGGCCGCCCTCATCACCAGCCGCCTCATCGTCTTCACGCCCAGCACCGACCTGAAGAAGGAACTCGCCGAGACACCCGTGAGCATCACCTGCTACGACCGCGACGGCAAGGTGGTGAAGACCGTCACCGCCGGCGACAAGGACAACGTGGAGGACTCTGACGGGAACAAGGACAACGCCGGAAGCGAGGACGGCAAGACCGACACTGGCGCCGACGATGCCAAGACCGACCCGGGCACCGAGGACGGCAAGGGAGACTCCGCCAGCTCCGGCGAGACGGAATCCGGCGGCGACGGTGAGTACTAAACCCCAGGAGAGAGAGAAAAACATATATTCACAAACCCTTAAACGACTCTTACCATGAAAAAGAATCTTTGGCAAAACATCATCCAGTTTTTGATTACCGTGCTGACAGCCCTGGGCACCGCCATCGGCGTGAGCAGCTGCATGTAAGCACACCAAGCGAAAGGGGTACGCCAGCATATTGGCGTACCCCTTTATTCTTGTCACACTAAAGATTGTCAGGGCATGGTCAGCTTGCGGTAGAACCGCAGTTGGCCTAGCCCCTCTGCGCCGGGGTGAGAGAGGAGGATGAACTCACGGAGCAACACCTCGGGATGGAAGCCGATGGTCTCGAAATAAGGGGTGGCCCGGGTGTCGCACTCATAGATGCACCCGGATCCGAAAGCCCGCAGCGACTTGTAGCCGGGATATTCCCGGAGCAGGTCGGGACGGCTCAACGGCTTGCCGCCGAAATACTTGAACGCCCAGACCTCCACCTCGCTCCCCCTGGCGACAATCCGCTCAGGGCTCAGGGCAAGGCTTCCGCTATGGGTGTCGCCGGCAAAGATGTAGCCGGCATGGGCATCTCGCAGGAGCATCCCCATCGTGCTCTGCCCCCCGGGCGCATACCACACACCGCCCGTCTTCCGCTCGGTGAGCACCGACAAGCCCTTGGGCATCCGTGCGGCCTTGTCCCTCAAGGCGACGTACTCCTTCTCTATCGCCGCAAAAAGCGAGTCGGCCCTGTCATTGTTGGGGGCTCCGGCCTTGCCTCTTGCCTCTCCACTCCCAAAGAGCAGCCCATAGAACCGTATCCACTCGGCGCGCCCAAGCGGCGAGGTCTCCATATAGTCCGCCGCCTCGATGAGAGGGATGCCGACCTTTTCCAGCTTGCCATATCCGCCGCTGTTCTCGAAGGGAGAGACGATGACCGCCTCGGGGCGCAAGGCGATGACCCGCTCGACGGTGGGCTGCATGGCCGACCCGCAATCGACGATGGCATGGGAGGCGCGCCTCTGGATGTCGGGCACGTTGATGTAGTCCAGGTCGAAGACGCCCGTGATGGCGTCCTGACATCCCAGCTCGTAGAGCAGCTGGCAGTGGGGGGCCGTGGAGACCACGCAGCTCGCTATCGGCGTGCGGATGATGTCAGCGTTGCGCCCCATCCCGCCCTGGCTCCTGCGCTTCCGCAGCATCCGTGCTGTCGCATCCCCCTCCTTTCCCTTGGGAATGAGCACGTAGCGGTGCAGCTCCGCCCCCTCCTTCCAGGGGTTGGCCACGATGGCCTCGGTGTATCCGTCGTTGTCCACCAAGGTGAGCAGCGTGGAGTATTTCAGCGAGAGGGTGTCGCCCTCATCGCCGCCACCGCTCCCACCCACGCCCTGGCATGAAGCCATCGCCAGGGCGAGAAGGAAGAAAAATGAAAAATACAGTTTCTTGCACATACCATTACTTGACAACTACCTTGCGGGTCGTACCATCGCTCATACGGATGATGCTGACACCCTTCCGAGGAGCGGAGATGCGCTTGCCATCCACTGAGAAGCGAGCCACCTCTACAGCGTCGGCATGATCCTTGGCATTGTCTATACCTGTGGATGCAGTCACGGTTACAGTAACTGTCGCAGTAGCGACGATACCGTTGGAGTTGGCTTTGATGGTGATTCTGCTCGTACCTTCCCGCAAGCCCTCGACTACCAGGTTGCCATCCTTCATCTTGGCAGAAACAACATCCTCCTTGCTATTCGCAGAGATGCTCTTCACGATGGCGGCATCCATGTTGTCGGCATCAGTGGCGAGGTTAGTCAGATCTACCGTCGCAGTCTTGCCTGCCTCCAGCGTCACAGCGTCCACCTTGCCTACGACAGGGTCTTCGGTGTCGGGGAACACAAACATGCCGGGGAACCAATAGTTCTTGTCTGCGTCTTCCATAGGATACTCACCCACTATATTGCCCTCGGAGTCATATCTTCTCATCAGGTAATTATTCTTGTAGCCGACGGCAAGACCTACGTAAGCCTCATCCGACACGGGATCTATACGAAAGCTGCAACCATAGATGGACCACTTGTTCTCAGATGCCAAGTCGATATAACTGCTGAACTCGTCTTGGTCTATGTCATACTTAACCACTTGATAGGTGGACCAGTTCTTGGTGACTGTCCAGTAGATGACATTGTTCCGGGCACTGGCGCAGAGACCGTCAGGAGTCCATGCAAGCGTAGAGGTAGAAGGATTTCCGATGCCTTCCGGCAACGCCACTTTCTCTACTGTGCCATCGGCAAGGTTGAGCTTGCCTAGTCCGCCATCGGCATAGCTTACCCAGAGAGTTCCGTCCTTGGACAGGGTGATGGAACCATAACTGCCATCTATCGTAGAGGCGACCCGGTCGGTCTCGGGGTCGATGACCACAATGCCTTTACCGTAGGCCACGGCATAAACATACTCGTTGAGGCGAATCATATTGCCACACTCCACACTTGGCACATCAGACAACTTGCCCGTAACCTCCATCTCGTCGAGGTCGATCGCATAGATGCCCTGCGACGTACTGACATATCCCTTGTGCTCATCTACGCCTACAAACGCACGTCCGTCACAATCGGCGACACTGGCGTCAATATCCTCTATCTGCTTGAGCACCTTCAATGTATTTGCGTCGCAGATGGTGATACGGCCTCCAGTGGTCGATGCCCCAGGATCCTTGGCCTGCTTGGCTATCACATAGAGCCTGTTGCCATAATAGGTGCCATAGCAAGCCGTACAGCCGATGTTGCCGACAGCATTGTAGTTCCACTGGCCATCATTTCCCAGGAATGTGACGGCAGAGTTCTTGTGGTTACACCAATCCTCATTGACAACCAGCGCGCCCTGCGACCAATATGTGGTCTTGGGAAGGTAAGAAAGTTCTGTCGTGGTTATGCGATCATTACCGTACGACCAAAGGTCAACGCAACCATCGGACAACTTACGGCCAGAGGCTCCAACGCCGGAATACTGATAGTCGGCACCCGACTTGCCCGCCAAGTAATAAGAGAAATAGCCGTCGTACGACCATCCGGACTTCCAGTGGTCCGTGGCATCCTGGGGAGAGCCCCCATCAACCCGGCCATTGCGGGGATAAACAACCGCCCCGCCATCATCAAACGCCATATTGCCATCGCCATTCAGGTCATAGCCGAAGCCCTGGATGTAAAGGCCCCAGCTGCTTTCCGAGGCATAAGTGGTGAACGCAGGGTCAGCCTTGGCAATATCGAGAACCATGTCGGCGCCCGTCTTCGTCTCACCCTCTGCCCAACGATACCCCCAAACCAGCATCTTGTTGTCGTCCTTTCCATCGTTCCACTGGATGACCAAAGCCGCCTGGTTGTCACCAGAACCAACCCAACGCTGAATCTTAGAAAAGTCAACGGTACATTTTGAGTCTGCAAATGCCATGACCGACACCCACAGGGACATCATAAGAAGAGTAAATGTTTTCTTCATACTGAATACTTTTAAATAAAACTTTATATCATAAACACTAATTCTGTTTCTTGTGGGCCTTGGCCTTCATACGGGCGTTCTTCCACGAGATGGAAGCTGCCAGATGGAGGTCTTCCGCCCTGCCTACCTCGGTGGAAGTCTCGCCCAACCAGCCGCACTCCTGGTTCTGGGCGCAATACACACGCACGAAGTCTATATGGTCGAGCTGCACAGGCTTGCGGTCCCGGCCTACCGCCCAAGAGATGTCGAAGCTGCACCCGTCGGCATCGCCATTGCCCACATTGTCCACATACCCATAGCGCAGGGCGTACAGGAACCAATAAGGGTTGCTGTCCGTGCCCAGGTTCTCGCCATTGCGGGGAAGCAGCGTCCCCTCGAACGTAAGAGGGGAGGAAAGCCACTGCGGGAAATACTCCTGGCCATGGTAAGCGTTGCGGCTGACCCACCCAGACTTACCCTGGTTGTCCGTCCAAGGCACATCTTGCATGGCATCCCTGGTATATGTTATCCGATAGCCATACACCACCTTGCCCACGCTATCCACGTCGGCGCTGCCCGAAAGCTCGTACCACTCGTCATCCGGCAAGCCATTGCCGTTCACATCCTGCGACACCATGACGATGCCCGGTTCGCTGCTGCCGCCAAACTTGTCGGGATAAGCATTGGAGAGAAAAGCGTTGCCCTTGATGTAAAGGTCTTTTTCTCCCTCCACATTTGCCACAGGGTGGTCGAAGTGGAATGTGACATAGCCACCGTATGCGCCAAGAGTTATCAGCCCGTCATGGTCGCCAGCGATGGTGTTCGTGCATTTCAAGGCCATGGCGGCCGCATCGTCTCCATCCTCATACTTAGGCATGGTGTTGACAAACTGTCCCGGTGCGGGAACATATTCGTCCACAGCCAAGATATACTTGCTGTATTCCTCCACAGGCTTGCTCTGCCCTGACGGCGTCTGTGGCTTCCGGTACACAAAGGCCGCATGGGCGGGGATATCCCCTGTCCAAACCTTCCAGTCGAAGGATCCGTCGGCCTTGAAGTGCAGCAACTCGCCACTGGAGACATAGTTCTTGGCGTCCATCAGATAGAAGTCCTTGTCCTTGGGATTGACGATGATGCCATACGGCATCTCTATCGCCTGCAACTCGGGGGCATCAGACAGCGACCGGGTCAACACCTTGTGCCGGCGCACATCGACGATGCCGTACTCTATCGTGTTACTTTGCGTGACATTGCTCCATTGCACACCTATATAATACAGGGAGTCGCCCACGATGCACATGTCGGATATGGGCACATCCACTTCTCCCCCGATCTCCATCTCGCCCGAGTCGTCCTGCCTGAGCCAGTAAAGGCGAGAAGGCACCCGGTCGTAATCCCCGCGCGAAGAAACCCACAGCTGGCCGTACCGATCCGCACGGCAGCGGCAAAGGTTGATGGCCACATCTATCTTGCGCTCCTCCGTGAAAGTCTCCAGGTCGATGACACTCACCGTCCTGTCATAGTCCGGCACACGATAACCGCCACTGTTGGCGACATAGAGCTTGCCATTGAGGACAGCCAACTCGTCGGGCTGATAGCCCACGGGTATCTTGCCGACCACCTGCATGGTCAGCGTATCCACCTTATAGACGGCCCCCACCTCAGCATCCGGCCGGATTGCCACGGGAGCGACATAGGCGCTTACATAGGCATATCCGCCGTCGAAAGCCACGTAACGACAGTTGGGGATGTCTATCTTCGCCACCTTCTTGCAGCTGTAGGCATCCGCCACCTCCACCTTGTTGGAGCAGTTGATGACCATCCATAGCTTGGAGCCGTAAACCTTGGCGTCGTTTCCCACATCACCCAGTTCCTTGATTTCATTAGGGTTGCGCTCCGAGTAGATGTTGCGGTAATACACCATATTGGCGCCATTGTCGCCAGAGAGGTCGAGGTAGTCCAGTGTGGCCTTGTTGCTGCCCATGTTGCCCTCGTTGAGCAGGTACATGCCCATCACATCGCCTTTCTCCACTTTCACGCCCGTGTCTTCGCCCTGCGAAGGAATCACCAAGTCGCTGTCACGGCACGACTGCACGCAAAGCGCCGACACCGCCAACACGGCGTAGAGGCATCCGGCAGCCCAGCTCCTTACTCTATCTTGTCTCATAAATCTCAATCTGTTCTTCGTTAAAAATGATATTCCCATGTCAGCATATAGTTGCGCTTGGGCATGGGATAGTTCAATATCACGTCGTAGTCTTGGCTGAAGACGTTGTTGACATCCAGCCGCGCCGCCCATTTCCCCTCACGGTACGACACGCTCATGTCGTGCGTGTACCAAGGCTGGAGATGGTTGTAGAGGATGTTCTCCTGCTGCGAATACCGCTCTCCCGTATAGAGAAAGCTGTACGCCAAGTCCCACCGCCGCCATGACACGCCCAGTATGGCAGACCCGCTATGCCAAGGAATGTAAGGTATCTGGTCCCTGTAATATGAAGCGGCAGGGTCGGTGACATCACGGGCGTCCTGGTAGGTATATTGCAAGCGGGCCGTCAGCCGCAACTCCGCCATGGGCATGACGCCCAGCTCCGCCAGCGCGTCAACTCCCTTGATGTGTACCTTGCCAAGATTGAGCATCGTCCAACGGAACTGCTGCCCCTTGGGGTAAGCCACAATCTTGTCGTGTACCGCATTGCAGTAGCCATAGACCTGTATGCGGAAATGGTCAACCAACGACCGCTTCCATTCCTTCGCCACCACCACGCCCATGTCGTACTGGATGGCAGACTCTGGGTTCAACCTGCTATTGCCCATGTCGGCATAATAGAGGTCGTTGAAGGTGGGCATACGGAAACTCTTCTTGGCAAAAGCCCGCACCGCCAACAGCTTTGTGCCGAAGGGATAGACATTGGCGAAGAAGGCCGGGGTCAAGGTCTGCCTCGCTTTCGATGGTGCGCCATACCTCACGTGGTCTTTGACAAACTGCGCAACTACAGAAGCCTGTGCCTGGAAACGGCCCAACGTCAACGCGGTAGCCAGCGACACGAAATTGGAGTAACGATGAGGAAAGGCAAAGTTGACCATGTCGGAATTCAACTTGTTCCACTTGAAATCGTAGCTCAACGACATGCTCCACCCGGGCAAGACCTCATAGACATTGGCTGTCGAGAGGTAAAGCTCCTGCTGCCGATAGGTATTATCGACATGAATCTGCGTCTCATCATTGTTGACGTATCTCGTGTCATAGAAAGCGTACTTGGCCAACGCCTTGGTGGAAAAGCGACTGCCAAACGACTTTTGGAAAACCGCCTGCCCGAAGGTGTTGTGGTCCCATTGCCGCTCGCCCCTGCGCCATACATTGTTGACAATCGCCCCCGGGATGCCTCGCCCGGAATGGTAGGTATATGCCTTCACATTCCAATAGCCGTCGGATATGCCGCCTCTCACATTGCCCTCCACACGGACTGCCCAGATGTCGCCATTGTGACGCACCGCAGTGGTGTCGTAAGCCACCGTATGGTCTTCCGTCACACGCCTGTACCGGAACTTATACCGTCCGCTCGACGACAGCACGCCTGCGCTCAGCGAAGAGGCTACGCGCTCAGAGAGTTTCCGGTCCCACAGAGAAGAGAAACGGAAAGTGTCGCTGGAGCCATACTTAGCCCTCAACACCAAATTGCAGCGCTTGCCGGCCACGAAATGTGGTGCCTTCGTCCGGATATAGACCGAGCCTGCATTGCCAAAGTCGCTGGCAGGCTGGAAGATGGCGCTTCTCTGCCCGTTGTAGAGGGAAATCTCCTCTACATTGTCAAGGGAAAACTGCCCCAAGTCTATCTGTCCATTCTGCGCATTCCCCAGCTCGATGCCATCATAAAAGATGCCAAGGTGATGGGTCCCCATGCTGCGGACATTGACCGTCTTGATGCCACCCACCCCACCATAATCCTTGAGTTGCAAGCCCGAGAAATAACGCAAGGCGTCAGCTATCGACAAGGAATTCAATTTCTTGAGTTCCTCACCGTTCAAGGTTTGGGAGGGAATGGTCTCCCTGGAAATCAACCGCGACGTGACCACGACCTCATGGATACGGTAAACAGAGTCCGGCATTTCATTGGATGCGACGACCCCATTACTCATAATTCCCATCGCAGACATTATAAGCATTCTTCTCATCTATGTAATTTATATGATTCGCCCTCGGAGTCCATCCCACGGGACCCGAGGCCCTCACCTCCCCATCGCGTTATCCGAGCGACCGTTCGCTCCCTTCGTCCGATGGGCAGACGGCAACGGCAGGTCTTCTGACTTACACCCCGTCTTCACCCCGGCCGGCGCATGGGATTCGTATCCCACACCATGGCCAAGGTGTGACCCAAGCAAGCGGTCTTCCCGAAAAAATGTCAGTGACCCCTGGGCTTGCTCGCCCCCCACGCGAAGGTGGAGGCAGGACGTTTACAGCAGCGGGACTGCTCGGGCTTCTCACCCGATTCCCTTTTAAACCCTACGCTATACACACACCTGCGGCGGTGCGGCAAGGCAGAGTACCAATTGCGGCGGCAAAGGTACAAAGAAAATGTAAGATGACAAAATAAACGAAACGAAAAAAGCGATATTCTTTGTTCCAAGACAAAAAAAACAAAAACCGCCGAACCCGAAGGCACGGCGGCTGCAAACTGTTGCATTACTCCAGTTGGTATATCTCGCTCGGGGTCTTGCGCCTCAAGACCTCAAGGTCGAAGTCCTTTCCCGTCACGATGCCATAGCTGCGCAGTATCTGCTCGATGGTCTTGCGCGCCAGTTCGGGATGGTTGTTCTCCTCGCTGAGATGACAGAGCCAAACGTGGCGGAGCCTCTCGGTGGCATATTCTGCCAACGCCTGCCCGCACGCATCATTGCTGAGATGGCCGTTGGGGCTGAGGATGCGCGTCTTCAGATACTGTGGATAGCTGCCCTGCTGGAGCATCTCCACGCTATGGTTCGCCTCGATGACCAAGTAGTTGGCGCGGCCGATGAAATCGTGCATCTCGTCGGTGATGTGCCCCACGTCGGTAATCAGGCAGAAGCACACGTCGCCGTATTCCACCTGATAGCCCACGTTGTCGGTGCTGTCATGGGGAACCCCGAAAGGAGTCACCCGAAACTCGCCCAAGGTGAACGGCACGCCCTTCTCGATGACATGCACCAGGCCGGGATCTATCTTCTTGCGCACACAATAGTTGCGCCCGATGCCCAAGTGGACCTCATGGGTCGTATATACCGGCAGATGAAAGTCGTTGCTCAGGCTCCCCACCGACTTGACATGGTCGGCGTGGTCATGCGTGACGAGGACATGATGGATATCCTCGAACCTCAGTCCATAGTTATGGAAATACTTCTTTAAGCTTCTCAGTCCTACTCCTACATCTATCAATATGGAATCCGTCTCAGTATAAAGGTAGTAGCAGTTGCCACTACTTCCACTTCCGAAGGAGATAAATCTTAACATTATATTTTGTATTTTGTTGCAAAGTTAGCAAAATAAGTTGATATTACAAAATATTTTATTACCTTTGTCGAAAAATTAAGGAAATTAATATGTTTTCACCCATTACGCCCCGAGACCTCCCGGCTGCCCAAAAATCGGGAGCCATCCTTTGCTTCCTCCTGGCAGCCTTGGGCCCAGGACTCTTCTGCCTGGGCGGATGCCAGACCCACGAAGGAAGCGAGAGCCAACTGAAGGAGGACGTGGACTCTTTCGCCACCTATTATTACAACTGGCACTTCGAGAAGGCCGCCAAGTATTGCACGCCCGAGTCGGAGGTTTGGCTGAGATATGCCTCGAGCAACGTACACCAGGCCGACATCGACCTGCTCCGCAACAAGCCCGAGGATGCCGCCGTCGAGATACAGGACATCGACTTCGGCGATGACAATGTGTCTGCCACCGTCAACCTTCAAGTGAGCGACTTCTACCAAATGGACTCCATCGGCAAGGCTGCCCGGCTGGTAAGGAAGGCATGCTTCAGGCTGCCGATGGCGATGCGCGAGGGGAAGTGGAAGGTCGTGCTGAAGAAGCTGCCCGACGCATAAGCCCGTCCCCCCATGGCAGCGCGCCTCACGCTCCCACGGTCAGAACGGCAACCCCACCGCAAAGTGGAAGTCGAAGTCACGGCTGAACTTGGGGTGTACTATCGCCCAATGCTCCTCCCGGGTGTCGTAAGCAGGATTGACGGCCTTCATGCCCATGTCGAAACGGAGAATGAAGTAGTCGAAATTCAAGCGCACGCCCAAGCCGTAAGCCACGGCAATCTGCTTGTAGAACTCAGTGAGCTTGAACTGGCCGCCAGGCTGCTCGGCATAATCGCGGATGGTCCAGATGTTGCCGGCATCGACGAACACGGCTCCCTGGAACTTCCAGAAAAGCGACGTGCGGTACTCAGCGTTGAGGTCGAGCTTGATGTCGCCCGTCTGGTTGATGAAGTCAATGCGTCCGTCCGTGCCCTTGAACTTGCCCGGCCCGAGTTCCCTCACGCTCCACCCCCGCACAGAGTTGGCCCCGCCCGAGAAATAACGCTTCTCGAACGGCAGTATCCTGCTATTGCCGTAGGGATAGGCCACGCCGAGGCCCGCGTGCAGAGCCAAAGCGCTGTGCTTGTCGAACTGCTGGAGGTGGGTATAGTCGAAGTCAAACTTCACATACTGTGCGTACGCTATATTAAATAAGGTGTGCTGCCCATCCTCCTTGGAATGGAACCCGAGCACCCCGGACATACCGTTGAGCAAGTTGCCTGCCGACTCGAAATTGGCGCGGATGGCCTCCACCCCATCGTTGTAGGTGAGGCCGAAGCCCATCTTCATGATGAAGAGGTCCTCATAGTTGTATCGCAAGATGGCGTTTCGATTGTCCGCATTGTCGAGGTAGTCTTCCTTGAACGTGGCGGAAATCCACGGCATATACACATAGTTGAGGTCGAGCAAGTCGAAGCGATAGCTCAGATGATGGCGAGGCTCGCTCCAGCGGTAGCGCCATGCCGAGGAGAAGACGCGGCGATGGAACTCCGGACGGTTCTGGAAGTCCCAACTGACCGACCACTCCGAGCTGGCGGTCTGGCGGCGGCGGAAGCTCTTGGAAAGGAAAGGGGCCAGGAAGCGGGGGAACACGAGCTTCGACTCTATCGAATACTCCGTATAGTTCTGGTCCTGGTACCCCTCCAGCCCCGTGATCGCCTCATAGGCGCCACGCAGTTCCACGCTCAACTGCTCGCTGCCCCTAAACAAGTTTCTGTTGGTATAGGTGACAGAGGCCGCCGCCCCCAGGTCGCCTGCCGTATTGGTGCCTTCGGGCTGGAAGGAGATGGTGGACGGCTTGTTGGTGCTCACCTGGATGTCGCAGTCGAGCTGAAGCGTGTCGGGCGACTCCACGAACCGGATGTTGGTATATTTGACGGCCTGCAACCGGGCAAAGTTGTTGTACGTCTGCTGCAGGGCGGAGGCATCGTAAGGCTTCCCTTCCCTGATGGCGGTGGCATTGAGCACCACCTGCCTGCGAAGGTGGATGCTGTCGCTGTCGTTGCTGAGATAGTTGACGTGCCTGACCACATACCGGGGGTGCGGCAACTCGGGAGAGCTGTTGCTTGGCTTGTACTTCAGCAACTGCAGGGTCAGGGCAATGTCCTTCCTGCCGGCGACTGTGTCGGCGGAAAACTGGATGAAGTCTTTGTGGAAACGGTAGTAGCCGTTGTCGGCCAGGATATTAGTGATGCGCTTCCGCTCGTCGTCGAGAGTCGCCACGGAGAACGGCATGCCCGGCTTGATGCGCTGGTTCACGGGCAAGTCGAGGCGGAGCAGCCGCCGGATGCTGTCGTCCATCACCTCATACTTCACGGAGCCTATCAGGAAAGGCTGCCCGGGATGAAGCATGTAGGTGGCCCTCAGCTTCTTGCGGTGGGTATCGGTATGTAGCGTAACACCGGCATTCATATAGCCCTGGGTCTGCATCGCCAAGAGAAGGTCTTGGCAGGAAAGCCGCGCCTGCAGCGTGTCGTAGATGACGGGCTTGCGGACAAACGGATTCTTGAACAGGGAGAACAGCTTCGGTCTCTCCTTTTGGCGCACGTACTGCGAGAGCGGGGCCGGGTTGTAGTCCTCCCTGTCCGACCTCACCTCCACCTTGTCCAGGACATAGTCACCGTCGGGCACGTGCCTGCTTGCCGAGCATGCGCCCAGCAGGCAAGGCAGCCCGAGTATGAAAATCTTGTAATGTCTCAATTCTTTTATAACTTGTTTGGAATGCAAAGGTAGCATAATTCCAAGAGATTACAAAATAATTTGCATAATATTTTGTCGTTCGCCCGATTTGGTGTATCTTTGCACGTGTAAAACTCAGACATGGAAAATCAAAAACATGCAATCTTTAGGACATGATAAGCAAGAATAAGATCAAATACATCCGTTCGCTCGAACTGAAGAAGAACCGGTCCAAGGAGGGCAGGTTCGTTGCCGAGGGGCACAAGGTGGTGGGCGACTTGCTCGCCCTGCACCCGGCGGAACTCATCGTCGCCACCGGCGAATGGCTCCGGGGCAAGCAACCGGCGGCATCGACCGAGGTCATCGAGGCGACGGAGGAAGAGCTCAGGAAGGTGAGCTTCCTCCAGCACCCCCAGCAAGTAATCGCCGTGTTCAAGCAAGACTTTTGGAGCGAGACGGCAGCCACCTCCGCCCCAGCGACATCCCTGGCCGAGTACGGATATTCCGGCATCGACCCCACGCAGCTTTGCCTCGCCCTCGACGGCGTGCAAGACCCGGGCAACCTGGGCACCATCATCCGCATCGCCGACTGGTTTGGCATCGCCCACATCTACTGCAGCCAAGACACCGCCGACGTGTACAACCCGAAGGTGGTGCAAGCCACGATGGGGAGCATCGCCCGGGTGAAGGTGGAGTACGGCGACCTGCGGGGCATGATCGCCTCCCTGCCGCCCGAGACCCCAATATACGGCACGATGCTCGACGGCGACAACATCTACGGACAAAGGTTGGAGGGGCACGGCATCATCATCATGGGCAACGAGGGCAAGGGCATCTCGCACGCCCTGGCGGAGAAAGTGAACCACAAGCTGCTCATCCCCAACTTCCCCGAGGGACGGGCGACAGCCGACAGCCTGAACGTAGCCATCGCCACGGCCATCACCTGCGCCGAGTTCAGAAGGCAATCCGCAACGGAACAAAAGACATCAACCCTATAAAAGTTTAGAACCGCATGAAGTTACACGAATTATTTAAGCATCGCAGCGTAACGTCTTGCATGAGCGAGGCTTACAATCTAATAGCAGACAATCTCAAGGACTTGATCAAGCATACATGGGTGGCCGTGCTGCCTTATGCTTTCCTGACAGCCCTGTTCGTTTATGTACGCACACCCAACAAGGCATTGCACGACTGGGGCGAGGCCAGTCCCGTCCTGTCGTTCCTCCTCCAGACCATCGTGTACGTATGTATCGCCGTGGCAAGCATCTTTGTGGGGGCCATCATCTGGAAATGGATTACCGGCAAGGACTTCTCCCATTGCCTGAAGCGATACACGCTTGCCAGCATCTGCACTTTCGCCTTCTTGCTAGTGGGAGGCACCGTCATCGCCGCCGCCGTCATCGCCATAGGCTCAGCATCGGGCATATCTTTCGGATCCCCTTCCAGCGCCCATGGCCTCGGCATATCATTTTCCATCCTCCTGGTGATGCTTTTCATCATATTGCTGCTCCTGCCACTGGCATACATGGTGCCCCGCTACATGCTTTTGGAAAAAGGAGAGCCGATGAAGATATGGAAATCGCTCAAGACGGGATGCCGCCATTGCGGAGCCATCTTCAAGATGGGCTTCCTGGGAGGTCTCCTCGTCATGATTTGCGACACCATACTTTCCTTGCCGATGTCCATCATGACAGGAGCGCAGATATTTTCCCAGGTCGGCGCCTTGGACGGCGACCCCACGGGAATGCCCGGATACTTCGCCCCACTCTACATCATCGTCTCCACCCTTGTCTTCTTCATCCACAACTACATCTGCAACTGGCTCCTGATTTCATTCATCTACCTCTACGGCAGCATCGAGAGCGACGAGAAGGAAAAGGCAGAGATGCTGCGAAGGGTGCCAGCCGGCATACCGGGCGAAACCACCAAGGAATCATAAACAGTCAACATAAAACAGTCAACATAAAACAGAAAGAAATGAAACAGACAAGAGTACTCTTCATCGACCGCGACGGCACGCTGATCCAAGAACCCCAAGACGAGCAAATAGACAGCTTCGAGAAGCTGGTCTTCACCAAGGGCGTGTTCCGCAACCTCTCCTTCATCGCCCAGCACACCGACTACAAGCTCGTGATGGTGAGCAACCAGGACGGCCTCGGCACCGACTCCTTCCCCGAGGACACCTTCTGGCCTGCACACAACCTCATCATCCAGACCCTGGAGAGCGAGGGCATTCATTTCGAGAAGCAGCACATCGACCGCCACTTCCCCGAGGACCACTCGCCGATGCGCAAGCCCGGCACGGGCATGTTGACGGAATACATCGGCAATCCCGCATACGACCTTGCCGGCAGCTATGTGATCGGCGACCGCGAGAGCGACGCAGAGCTGGCCAGGAACATGGGATGCAAGAGTCTGATACTGGGCAAGGACGGCATGGACTGGGACAAGATAGCGGAGATACTCTTCGCCGGCGACCGCATCGCCGAGGTGAAGCGCACCACCAAGGAGACAGACATATACATCAAGGTGAACCTGGACGGATCGGGCAAGTGCGACATCTCGACCGGCCTGGGCTTCTTCGACCACATGCTGGAGCAAATCGGCAAGCATGGCATGATGGACCTCACCATCCACACCAAGGGAGACCTCTACGTGGACGAGCACCACACCATCGAGGACACGGGCATCGCACTGGGCGAATGCCTCCTCTCGGCACTGGGCGACAAGCGAGGCATCGAGCGTTATGGCTACTGCCTGCCTATGGACGACTGCCTCTGCCAGGTGGCACTCGACTTCGGCGGACGGCCTTGGCTAATCTGGGACGCGGAGTTCCACCGCGAGAAGGTGGGAGAGATGCCTACGGAGATGTTCAAGCACTTCTTCAAGAGCCTGAGCGACGCAGCCAAGATGAACCTGAACGTGAAGGCGGAGGGCGAGAACGAGCACCACAAGATAGAAGGCATCTTCAAGGCATTGGCGCGGTCGCTCAAGATGGCGGTGAGACGCGACATCCACCACTTCGAGCTTCCTAGCTCGAAAGGGATGCTGTAAGGCCTGCTACTATCATAAACTAAGTGCCAGACCATCATAGGCAAACTGGAAGCCAACGGGCAATCGCTTGTTGGCTTCTTCGTGCAAACCGATCTGGTGAGTGACATGGGTGAGATAGGTCTCCCTGGCGCCGATGCGGCGGGCCACGCGGACGGCATCCTCCACGAGTTGATGGCTATGGTGGGGGCGGTCGAACCGCAGGGCGTTGACGACCAGCACCTCCACTCCTTCCAAGTACGGATATTCCTCCTCGCCCATCGACTTCATGTCGGTGATGTAGGCAAACTTGCCAAAGCGATAGCCCAGGATGGGCATCTGGTCGTGCATCACCCGGATGGGGACAAACGAGATGTCGCCTATCCTATACTCCCCGTGCGGCTCTATCGTGTGGAGCGCCAGCTTAGGGGCGCCGGGATAAAGCAGCTTGGGGTCGGAGGGGAAACAATAGGGCATCGTATGAGGCAAGATGCCCGTCACCAAGGCATCGGCATAGATGTCTATGTCGCCATACACACAAAAACCACGGAGGTCGTCTATGCCGCCCACGTGGTCGTAATGGATGTGGGTGAGAAGGACGCCGTCCAACTTGCGAAAAGGAACACGCAGCAGCTGTATGCGGATGTCGGGCCCCGCATCTATCAGGATACGGGTCGATTCCGTCTCCACCATGGCAGCACAGCGAAAACGCTTGTCCTTGGGATGCGTGCTCCGGCATACCTCACAGTCGCATCCCAAAACAGGAACACCGCTCGATGTTCCTGTCCCCAATAAAGTAACCTTCATCTTTTGCATAGTCACTTGCATCGTCATTGCTTGCGAAGAACGGCAGATGGATTCTCCGCTCTTCGTTCTCCGCTCTTCTCTCTTCACTTAATGTTGACCTCGGGGTGAATCTCGATGCCAAAGCGGTCGGCTACGTCCTTCCGGATAGCTTCGCAGAGGCACAGGATGTCTTCCCCCCGGGCACCACCTCGGTTCACGAGCACCAAGGCCTGCTTGCCGTGCACCCCAGCCTTGCCGAGGCTCTTCCCCTTCCAGCCGCACTGGTCGATCATCCAGCCGGCAGGAATCTTCTCATGGGCGGCATCCACCGTATAGTGGGGCATGCTGGGGTAAAGGGCTGCCAGCTCGTCGTACTTGGCCTTCCCGACAATCGGATTCATGAAGAAGCTGCCCGCATTGCCTTCCACCTCAGGGTCGGGCAACTTGGCGTTGCGAATCTCAATGATGGTGGCACGGAGTTGCCCGGGCGTAGGAAAGGCTATCCCCTTCGCCTCCAAGGAACTGCGGATGTTGCCATAGTCCAGGTCGGGCACAAAGGTGCTGGAGAGCCGGTAGATGACGTGGGTCACCAGATACTTGTCGCGCCACTCATGCTTGAACCTGCTCTGGCGATAGCCGTACCCGCAGTCAGCGTTGTCGAACACGACCACCTTGCCCGTGGCAATCTCCACGGCTTCCACCTTATATATAATGTCCTTTGCCTCGACACCGTACGCACCGATGTTCTGCACGGCGCTTGCCCCCACCTCGCCAGGGATAATCGAGAGGTTCTCGGCCCCATGGTAGCCATGATCCACGCAATAAGCCACCACGTCGTCGAAGACTTCACCGCTGCCACACTCCAGGTAAATGCCTTCCGTATCGGAAGGCGCACCCTCCTGCTCCAAGACCTTGATGCCCTTGATGCCCGAATGGATGACCGTGGCAGGATAATCACCCGTGAGAAGCAAGTTGCTCCCCCTGCCCAGGATGAGCAAGGGCAGGTCGTCGGCAGACAGCATGCCCGCTATCCGGCAAGCCTCCTCCACGGAGGAATACTCCAGGAAGCGGCGGCACCGGGCGTCGATGCCAAATGTGTTATGAGCCAAAAGGCTATAGTCCTTCAAGTCTTTCATGTCGAAATCACATGTTAAGTTTCATCAGTAACCACTTGCCGCCTACACGGCGGAAGGTCAACTCCGTCTCCAATCCGTTGGCAATGCCACGAATCACAAATATCTTCTGGTTGCTCTCGCTGTACTTCTGCCCATAGATGATGTTGTAGATCATGCCGGACGGCAGCTGGGGTGCGAAGGCAGGCCAGGTCTCAGGCTCGATGTCGCCCGTCATCGTACTGAAGTCGTCGTCAGGGTCAGGGCCCACGAATTTCACGGGATTGTGCAAGTGCTCTGCCTGGAAGGCGGAGTCGGTGGCGAACGCGCCGTAGAACTTCAGGAAGCTGGCGTTCATGTTGGCATACATGGGCTTGTAGTTGATGGAAGTCATCATCCACAGGCCATCGACACGGTCGAAAAGGAACTGCTGCACCGTCTTCTTGTCGTAGAACACTTTCTCGACCACCACGTGCGCCACGGTGGTGTCCTTGACCAGGTTCATCTGCTTGTAGTTGTCGAAGATGAGCGTGTAATAGTCTTGCCGCATGAAGAAATGCTCCATTTTCCACTTATGCCTGTCGATGGTCTTCGTGAGCTTGTCATTGCGATAGACGGGAAGCGGGAACTGGATGCGGCTCAACTGCAGCTTGCGGTTGGCGGCGAAGTTGAACACGAAGTCATCAAACAACTCGTCGGCCGCCTTGGGCATCGGAGTTTCCTCTATCAGCCTTTCTGCGGAATCGACCGCCTGCGTATCCACGACCTCAGCCGAATCGACATCCACGGAGTCTATGCCCCGTGAGGGTTTGTTGCCCACGCATCCCACCATCGAGAAACCGACGAGGTTAAGCACGGCAAACAGTACTGATAAAAAAGAAAGTTTCTTCATAAACTTATAAATTTCTCAAATTTTCAATGCAAAAGTACAACTTTCTTTTGAGATATTTCAATATTTGAACGAAAAATGTTATCTTTGCACGCAAAATAGACAATTTAAGTTACTATGTTTGCAAACGCTAACGCAATGACAACAGTTGAAAGACGCTCTTTGGAGGCTTTGCGCCTCCAGCCGCTGGGCAAACCACCGCAGTGT